>CAMDCV010000008.1 GCA_945890645.1 Akkermansia muciniphila | reverse complement strand
CAACCACGGTTGCCTGGGTAGCCCTGTTGCTTTGGGCACTCTGCAAGCAGGCGCGGTGACGAACCACTCCGGCTTATTTGATCCGATTGCGGATGGCGATGGCACCAGCAACTGCATAGAGTATATCGCTGGCACTTTGCCTACTATCCGCCAACTTTATCTGCGTCGAAATTTCCCTTCCTTAGCCATTACTTCCTCTGACTATGAAAATCGTAGTCTTTCCTTCGACCGTAGCCCGCTGCCCCCCCCTGTGCAGTCCTCCAACTCTCCCATTATTGGGTTAGCAACAGTCGCCGTCTCCCTGCTGTCTTTGGGGAGGCGGTGCACTAAAACAAAACAAGCGCAGCAAAAAGCACTCATTTCTGCGGGGGCGATACGGTGATCCAATCAACAGGTTTTTCTGATCTAGCCTCCGAAAATCGGGTCAGAGGCTAAGTTATGATTGGGCTGTGTGGGAGCGGAATATAAACCCAAAGCACACGCCCGAATATGAAAGTATAACGCAGAAGACACGACCCCGAATTCAAAGCCCGCGTAGCGCTTGAGGCACTCAAAGGAGTGAAAACAGGCGAATCGAACCCGGAATGGCCGCAAGAAATAACTGGGAAAGAAGCTCTCAACATTCGCCCATGGATCGTACAAAAAAATTGACACGTGGAATGTTCGCATCAAGTTCTTCGATGTATACTCTGATTTCCCTCAATACAAAAACCCTAGGGAATTCCTAGGGTTTTTCGTTCGCGTATTTTCAACGCAGAATACTTAGATCAAGCCTGCTTTGATCAGCGTATTCAAGGCGCCATTTTTGGTGATGGTCTTGATCGCTTTGCAGGAGAGGCGCATTTTTATGTAGTGACCAAATTCGGGCACCCAGATGCGTTTGTCCTGAAGGTTAGGAGAAACTTTGCGTTTCACAACCTTGGTGACGTGGCGACCGATACCGCCTTTTTTCTTGGCGAGACCGGAACGATGAATACGTCCACCACTGCGGACATGGGAACCTCGGATACTGCAAATGCGTGACATGGCTAAAGTAAAGTTGCTGTTATGGGGGGCGCGAAGAAAAGCGGGAAAAGTGTCAGCGGTCAAGCAGAAATCATCAAATACCTGCATTTTTCCGCAATTTGATGCCTCATGATGCGGGATGGAGCCAACGGATGGCATTTTCCAGAACTTGGAGAGGCTCTTTTTGTTGGTAAACGGGGTAGGTTTCGTGGCCGGGTCGGAAATAAAAAACCGCTCCCTTGCCGATATTCCACACGCAGCCGCTGCGAAACGTTTCGCCCTTGTCCCATTTTTCCATGAAAATGACGGCGTCAGGTTTAGGCACATGAAAGGGTTCGCTATACATTTCAGTTTGCGGGATATCCCAACGCGCTGGCAAACCGCGAGCGATCGGGTGCGTCGGCATGAGGGTCATGACATGGGAAGCCGCTCCATCCGCGCGCCATGAGGGGAACGCACAATTGGGCAAAGTAAGAACCCATTGCTCCTCTTCTTGACTGAAAAACGGAGTGATTTCATCGTCGACCTTGGGACCCTTGCCAATGGGATTTTCATTCAAGTAGCGAAGTGTGACATTTGCACCGAGATGCTTCCGTGCATCGGCGATGGCGCGAGCCTGCATGAGTTTCACAAACGGCTTTGACCAATGTGCCGAATGCAAAACGATCAGCGAAAGTTTTCCATCTTGAACGCGTTTTGCGATGTCTTCGGCTCTTTCATTGGTGAATTCCGCGTTTTTTTGGTGCGACCAAAAAATCAACACATCGGTCTCATCGAGTTGGGTCGTGGAAAGTCCTTGCTCGGGAGAAGACAATGCTGAAGATTTGACTGTGAGACCATCCTTGGTCGCGAGATGCGCGGCAATGGTTTCGCCGAGGAATTTATCACCGTAGGCTTGTTTTTGTTCCGGTTGTTGCTCGTCCCATACCAATACGCGGATGGGCTTTTGGGCAAAGACGTGGCCAGTGAGGAGGAGGGAGAGTAGGATGAGGCGATTCATGATGTGTAGTCGGGAAGGTTTCAATGGCGAAGGTCTGGACACCTGGTTTTTTCCACGAAAAAGGGAAAGGAAAGGCAGATTGATTGACGATTTATGATTGTTGACGTTTGATTTTTGATTTTCCCCCAACCTGACTCCTGCCCCCAGAACCGTGCTACTTTGCCACGGCGAGGGTGGCGAGATCCCACTCGGGGCGGCCTAGTTCGTGGTTGATTTCATTGAACTCGGCGACTTCGGCGGCGGTGAAGAGGATGCCGCCATTGGCATCGGACTGCTGGCGGGCCTTCGCTTCGAGTTGGCCGGGGAGCATGGCGTTTTCATTGCCGTGGCCAAGGATGTCGTGGATGACGGCGCTGAGGTTTTCCAACTGCGTGCGGCCTTGGGCGAAATCACGACCACTAAGGGCGTCGGGATGGATGATTTGGAAGTAGAACGCTGAGGTCGATTTTTCGCCGACGGTGGGGATCGCACGCCCGCGATGAGTGGGCAGTGAGCCGCCGATGAGGGCGCCCATGAGTTCGTTGATGAGCGAGAGGCCGTAGCCCTTGTGTGCGCCGAAAGGGAGCAGCGAGGAGACTTGATGCGGGTCAGTGGTAGGGTTGCCATCCTTGTCCACGGCGGCACCGGGAGGCAGTTGTTTGCCCTCGCGTTTCAATGCCTGCACGCGGCCCATGGCAACGGTGGAGGTGGCCCAATCGATCACTAACGGAAATCCGGAAGCCGCCATGGTGGGGATGCCCCAGGAGTGCGGATTGGTGCCGAGAGTCGGAAATTTCCCCCCAAAGGGCACAACTTCTGCAAGAGTGGAAGTGCAATTGGTGTAGGCGATGTAGCCGCGCTCGGCAGCGTCCATGACATAGCCACCGCCCCAGAGATAGTGGAAGGCATTGTCGATGGAGATTTGGGCGATGCCGTATTGATCAGCGAGTTCGATGCCGCGTTCGATCGCGCGGTAGGCGACGCTTTGCCCGAGTTTTTTATTCGCATTCCACGCCTCTGATGCCGGGAATCGCGAAGGCAGCACTTCGATTTCAGCGCCTGGCACACATCCGCCCGTGGCAGAGCCGAACAAGTGGTCGAGATGCAACGCTTTCAACGCGTGGTGCGTGCGGATGCCATGACGTGCGGCTTCGGCGGCGAGGCGTGCGCCTTCGGCGGCTTCATCGGCAGCGAAACCACGAGAGACATAAGCGGCGATGACGAGGTCATCGTGTTGTTGGCGAGGGATAACGAGGAATTCAGACATGGGATGTTGAGGAAAATGTTGAGACAATGTGCTGCACGATGCTCGCCATGGGTAGAGAAATGTCAATGGTCAAAGCATCGACGGGAGTCTCCAAGGTGGCGAGTTGACTATCGAGTAGCGAGGCGGGCATGAAATGATTTTCCCGTTGCTGCAATCTGTCTAACAATAGTTCGCGTGTGCCGTGGAGGTGGATGATGCGCAACGCAGGGCAGGCGGTGCGGAGTAGTTGGCGGTAGCTTTCGCGTAGAGCTGAGCAGGCTAGGACGAAGGGCTGATCTTTTTGATCGATGAGTTTTTCAGCGATGGCTTGCAACCATGGTGCGCGGTCTTCTTCGGTGAGCGGAATGCCGCGGCTCATTTTATCGCGATTGGCGGCAGGGTGGAAGTCATCGGCATCGAAAAACGGGCAATGTAGTGCGGAAGCGAGCGCCTGACCGACGCTTGTTTTGCCACAACCACTGACCCCCATGATCAGATAGGGCGCGCTCATTCCGGCAGCCAATCGATCTCGCGCAGCATCGCTTCCAATTTCTGGCCGTAGGTGACGTAGGAGTCGTAGCATTGCTGCCAATCGACTTGCGACTGATCCTTCACGTGAAACACCGTGGCGACGTGAGGTTCGATGGCGATGAAACCGTCGTAACCCGATGACTTGGCATCTGACAGAATTTTTTTCACCTGTGCCTCACCTTCGCCGGGCCAATTGTAAATAGGCTCCACGCCCTCGGTGACGGGGTATTGGCAATCCTTGATGTGAATGTGCACGACGTGATCGCGAACCGCTTGCCAAAAGGCAAACGCGTCTTGCCATTGACCCTCTTGATTGGCGGAGCGGTCGATCTGAAACACCGGATTTCCGGTATCAAACACCAGCTTCAGGCCGGGGACTTCTTCGATCAAACGCAGCGTGTGCTGTGCGGAAAAGCCGCCCCAGTTCATACAGTTTTCATGCGCTGCAACGATCCCCGCATCGGCAAAGCGATCGACGATCACGCGCAGGCGGCGAAAGCGTTCTTCTTCCTGCTGGTCCTCGCCCCAAGGCTCTTGCGCATACGACATGATGCGAATCAGCTTGGTGCCGAGTCTTTGCATGCGAGGGATCGCGCGGTCGATTTCGGCGAGTGTGATCGTGAAGTCGCTGCTGATTTTTTTCCCCCAGTTGCCGATCAGCGAACCGAACTCCGGCACGGCGATGCCAGCGGCGTCGAGTTCATCGGCGAGCGCTGCAAAGGTCTCCTGCGGCACTTCGTGAAAGTTCATGCCATCAACACCGCGCGCGGAAAGGTGCTTCCAGCCGAGGGCTTTGGTGGCTTCGATTTGTCGCGCAAGGGGGCGACCTGCTTCATCGGAAAATCCAGTGAGTTTCATGATTCGAAAAAAATGTTAGAGAGTGATGCGGATGCCACCTTGACGGGCGGATTGATAGACGGCATTGATGACGGCGACAGCCTTGCGAGCCTCGCTGGCATCAACAGCGCAGGGACGATTTTGGCGGATCGCTTCGACCACTTCTTGGAAGTTACGACGATGCCCTTCGTAATTAATCGCCGAAGGATCATTGGCGCCGAGGCCTTTTGCCGCGCCCTGCATGAGTGTTTCGCGGATGCTTGCGTCTTCTTCTTTTGGCTCCGCAAAGTCCCACACGCGGAAGGCTTCATCAGCGAGAAACACCGAGCCCTTGGTGCCGCAAACTTGCACTTCTGCCGGGTGTCCCGTCGATGACCAGCAACAGGTCGAAGCCTCCAGCACGCCACGCGCGCCATTGGCAAATTCTAAAATCGCCACGCAGGCATCTTCCACTTCGATTCTTTCGTGAGCGAGTAACGCGGTAGATGCTGTGACAGCTACCACCGGGCCAGCGATGTGGATCAATTGATCGACCGTGTGCACGCCTTGATTCATCAGCGCGCCGCCGCCGTCGAGGGCCCAGGTGCCGCGCCAAGCGCCGGAGTCGTAGTATTCCTGGGTGCGCCACCATTTCACATAGGCCGAGGCCGAAGTGATTTTGCCGAAACGCTCCTCTTCGCTGGCTTTCTTAAACGCTTCGATGGCGGGTTGAAAGCGACGATTGAGAACGGCGGAAAGTGTTTTTCCGGCAGCAGCGGCAGCAGCGACCATTTCATCGATGCGCTCGGTGGTGATCTCTAACGGTTTTTCACAAATCACATGCTTGCCTGCTTGCAGTGCCGCGATGGCGGGATCGCGGTGCGCACCTGAGGGAGTGCCGATGGTGACGACGTCCAGTTCGGGATCGGCGAGAAATTCTTCAAAGCTTGAGTATGCGGTGCAGCCGTATTCATCGGCAAGTTTCTGTGCGCTCTCGGCTCGCAAGTCGAAGACCGAGTGAAGTTCTCCATCAGCCATGGCACCAATCGCCTTGGCATGAAAATGTCCGATCATTCCAGCTCCAATAATTCCAAATTTCATATGCGCGCCAAAGTTGGCAGGAATTATTTTCACTGTCAAATTGTATGACGATGCGAGATTGAAACCGGCGGTTGTTGCATAATCGCATTGCCAGCACGGCTGGTGCGATGTAGAGACGCGCGAGAATATTATGTACGAGTGGTCGAAGTTATCAGGAGTGAAGTGGATGGATGCGTGGGAAGATCGTTTTCATGGCAATCCGAATTTCGTCATAGAAATCCTCAAGGGTGGAAAATCCGCTCGCATTAGGGTTTTTTGTGCCACGGAAAAAGAAGCGAATTCGATCGTCGAGCAATTTGGTGGTTCCGTACGCAAGATGAAAAATGCTGAGTGGATTAATCCGGTGAACGCCGTGCAGCCCTTGTTGAAAATTCGCGATGTCTTCGGTGTTACGTCCGAAGCGGATCCCAAGAAATTGAAAAAGCTGCGTGCGGAACATGAAGGACGTGAAATTTTATCAATTCCCGCAGAGATGGCGTTTGGTACTGGCGACCATGCCACCACTTCGACATGTCTGCGATTGTTGGTCGATATCGGTCGCAGTCGCAAAGCCGGTTGGTCGGTAGCTGACCTCGGTACCGGTACGGGATTGTTAGTGATTGCAGCTAAAAAAGTCGGAGCAGGGGAAGCGTATGCCTGCGACTTCGATCCCTTTTCTGTCAAAGCTACGGCAGACAATTTATTGCGCAATGGTGTGGCGGATGTGACCCTTGAACAGAAAGATGTATTGAAGTGGAAGCCTCGCAAAAAATACGATGTGGTGGTCGCGAATTTATTCAGCACGATTCTAATCCAAGCCTTTCCTGTCATGGCGAAGTTGTTGAAGCCTGGGGGAGAGATCGTGATTTCCGGAATTCTCGCAAGCCAAGCATGGGATGTGTTTACGGCCGCCGCTGAACAAGGTTTTGGTTTTCCGACCGTTATCCGCAAAGGCAAGTGGGTCACCGCCCGCGGTGCGTGGATGAACGACTTGGTGGAAAAATAACGAAGCTGTCCCTGAGTCGGAAATTCTCGAGGCAAGTCGATATTTTGGGTGGCAATTTTTTGTTAATCAGACATTCTCTCACGCATGGCAGTTTTGGTATTTGCTCCGATCGCGATGGAGCGTGTGTGGGGAGGTCGATTGTTAGAAACGCACTTTCATCGGTCTCTGCCTGACGCAGAAGCGCCTTACGGGGAGTCGTGGGAAGTGGTGGACCGGGCCGAGGCGCAATCCGTAGTGGTATCCGGGCCTTTCTCTGGCATGACCTTGCATGAGTTATGGACCGAAAAGCGCGAAGAGATTTTCGGTGTGGGATTGCCATTGAGTGAGCGCTTTCCACTGCTAGTAAAGATTCTTGATGCACGTGAAGATTTGTCGATCCAAGTGCATCCACCAGCCGCATTGGCCGCGCAACTCAAGGGGGAACCGAAAACAGAAATGTGGTATATTGCCGCCGCTCAAAAGCACGCGCGATTGGTGGTGGGGTTACGCAAAGATGCGACGCGTGAAAGTTTTGCAGCGGCGATTGAAAATGGCAGTGTCGCCGACCTCGTGCATGAAATTCCCGTTAGTAAAGGAGACTCGATCTTCATTCCATCGGGAAGGTTGCACGCGATCGGAGCCGGTTTGTTGATATTTGAGATTCAACAAAATTCGGACACGACGTACCGGGTGTTTGACTGGAATCGTGTGGGACTGGATGGCAAGGCACGCGAATTGCACATTGCTGAGTCGCTGGCGAGTATTGACTTTTTTGATGTCGAGCCGGAATTGGATACGGCCCAAGGTGCGGTGATTGCATCTTGCGAGCATTTTGTGGTCGAGCGATTTACATTAGCAGCGGGGGATTCTCTCGGATTGGTGATGCCGGATCGTTTCAGTCTCTTGCACGTCGTAGAAGGTGCCGTGCTAGACAGCGATGGGGTCTCGTGGCCGGCTGGCACGAGTTTGTTGCTGCCGCGTGGCGAGGCAGGGATAATCGCTGAGGGAAATGCGACTATTTTGCGCAGCTCGATTCCCTGAATCTGCCGCTTGCGCGATAAAGAAACCGCGCTAGCTTGCGCCGATGACGCGTTGCGATCGAGGAAAATGCAGAGTTCCGGCATGGATGCCGCTAGTGTTATGTGCGGCAGGTTTGTATTGTACCGTCTTTGCGGTTTGGACGATCGGTTGGCCTGCAAAAGCCTATGCGTTAACCGGTTGCAATGCGACGGGGCATGATGTTTTGGTGCAAATTATCGGTTTGTTTTACTTGGTATTTGGGTGCAGTTTTTTTCTCGCATCGCGCGACCCGATTCGACACTGGCGCATTGTATTATTATGCACGATCAAAATTGCCGCAGTGGTGTTGGCGGCTCTCTATACTTGGTGGCATTCCATATTGCCCGATCCACTCATTGTGTTGTTATTGATCGATGATGTGCTCTGGCTTGTGCCGTTTTTGATGATTTTATGGACGGCATTGCAAGCAAATCTCGGTCGACCACCTCTTTACCAAGAGCCACTTTCGTTAGAAAAAGCTGCTTCACAGTATGTGCTTTCTTCGGGAGAAACTCTCTCCGCTGCGGCGGAGTCACAGGAAGTCGTGTTAGTATTTTTGCGGCATTTCGGTTGCACTTTCACCCGTCAGTTACTGCGGAGTTTGGAAATGATTGAGCAGCAGGCGAAAGATCGAAATGCGCGATTGGTGCTGGTTCATATGTTGCAATCAGGTAAGGAAACGGCGTATCTCGGTGATCGCAGTGGAGTGGCACGAATCGCCGATCCGTATTGTGAGTTGTATCGCAGCTTTGGGTTGGGCAAAGCCGGCTTTTGGGAATTGTTTGGACCCCGTGTTTGGCTGCGCGGGATGTTAGCCTTGTTTCGCGGTTGCGGGGTCGGCCATCTCGCCGGTGATGGGTTACAAATGCCGGGAGTGTTTTTGTTTCATCGTAACCAAATCATTGCTTCGCAGCCAGCGCGCAGTGCGGCGGACTTGCCGGATTTGGAGTTGTTGTTTTCCTCGCGTCCCGCTTGATCTACTTCAACAGAGAAGTCATCAGATTCAGACAAGTTTGATACCCCGAATTACTTTTTAGCTGGAGACGGGTAAATGTTGAATTCGATGCGCGTGAAGGCGGCAGGGTCGAATTGCGCGGTGCCAAAGTGTTGGCTCGTGCCAGTAATTTTTCCTTTCTCGTCAATGCTCTCTAGGCGGAAAGTAATGAAATTACCATCACTAAACCAAGCGCGAACATCGCCGTTTTGCAGCAGTCGCTCGTCGTATTCTGACGGTGCCAGTGCCAGTTTTTTGATGCGAGATACGGGTAGCTTGATTTCATTGTAGCGTGTCTTGAGAGTGATTTCACGGTTCTCAATTTTCTCGACTTTGCCTAACATAATATCTCCATTGCGCAGAATGATGCGTTGTTCGTCTTTTTGGGGTTCGGGATTGTCGATGGAGTTGCTCGATTTCGTTTGATCGTCGTTCGGTAGAGTACCGTCCCATGTGGTAAGAAACATGCGCGATACATTGACGTTATAGCTTCTACCGGAGCTTTGGCGAAGGTGGATGCAGGTGCCGTTGAGATAAGGTTGTTCGGTGTCTTGCCATTGTTGCACGAGTGTGTCATCGGAATACAGCGCCATCAATCCGGTGGTGGTGTCGACATACAGTTTCAGTTCCGATTTTTCTTTGCTGCGAAAGGCTTGGTCGCGCTTGTATTCGCCGATCATGCCGCCATTGCGCATCATGCCGCCGCCCGGGTTTTCATTGGTGGCGCGCTTTTGGAGATAGGAGGTGCCGTTATCAAGAACGATCATGTAATGGTTATCGGGGGATTCTTCATCCTTGCTATCGGCACCGAAGAGAATTTGCAGGCTGAAACGACTTTTCCATGCCGCGGTAAAACGAAAGCAATAACGTTCCGGCATTTTTTTGAAATCTTTTGCCAGTGAACCGTTGCCACTGCCGGTGTAAGAATTTTTTTCGTAAGTCCATGAGTCTGTCGGCGACACACTCCACTCGTCTTTTTCCAATGGTCCGGCATAGATCGAAGGCGCGACGTCAGTGATCTCTAGATCTTTGACCATGTTGCGGTTGAGCTTCAGCTGTCCGGCATACCATGTATTCAAAATGATGTTGTCCTCATTGACGGCAACTAGTTCGCCCTCAATGACATCTCCGGGAAGTTTTTCATTTTGCTGACGAAGATCCGGATTAAAGCGAATGTGTGCGATGTGATCTTGCTTGGCCACAGGTGCAGGCCGCAGGGGAAAAGTAATGTCCTGAACCTGATTCAGAAAGAAGGGAGTGTCCTCCTTAAGCAGAGAAGTTTTCCAAATGATGTGAGCGTCTTCCACGCGGGTCAACGAGCCTTGCAAACGGTCTCCGTTGGTGAATTCCAATAAAGGCATATCCTGCGCTGATACCACACAGGGCATAGTGATCAGCGCGCAAGTTAAGGAAAATTTCATGACTGGAAAAAGTAGTTAGCCTTGGGGCAGGCGGGTGATTTGCTCGATCATGGGGACTTTGATGCGAAGCTCGCCAAGGTCCGCATGATTCGCCTGAAGTATGTCGTCCTCAAGCGTGAAGGAATTGACATGCAGTGAGCCGTAATTTTGCAACTTGATGAGATACAAACCTTCGGGCTTTTTGGGCTTCTCTCCGGAAAAATAAATCACGGCAATCTTAGAGGCAGCAAGTGGCTTGGGGGATGGATCGTGCGGGTTTTCAAACAACACCTGCAACTCCTTGCCAGGGGTGATTGATTTCAATGCTCCGGATGAGCGATTCGATTCGATATCAAACATGACATCGCGTTTGGACTCGGTGCGTTTTTCCATGCGCGCTTCAGCGCTGGAAGATCCCCACGAGGAAAGTTGGATGTCTGTGATCGTTTGCGTGTCTTCATTGCCAGCAGTGGCGGTGAAGCTAACAATGTTGCCAGTGGGCATAGGCCCAGTTTCCATGGGGTCGATGATGTTATTGCGCTTCAATTTATCATTGATTAGCAACTGCATGACTCGGTTACCGCGATCCACTCGGATTTCAATATTGGCTTTATTATCGTCGAAATCTTCCCCGTCGAAATCATTGTAGGATACCAGAGTGGTATATTTTTTTGAGCCAGTGGACTGGCGTTTCAATTCGAAGCCTGCGGAGTTGAACTGCATGATATAGCAGTTGTTGTCGTTGTTGCCATCAATGCTGCTGGAATTGAAGAGGCATTTAAATCCGACATTGCCCTGCCATTCGACAGTAAACGTGAGGATGTAACGTTCCGGGAGTGATTCGAACTTTCGATGCGCGGGTGTCCATCCCTGTGATACCAATCCATTATCAAAGCGCCAGGAACGAGACAGTTCCCAATCATCTTTATTAGGTCCGCGATACAGCACTTGATTTTCTCCGGTGCCAAAATGCAGGCTATCAATGGCTGTGCGTGCCACTTGCAACTTTTCAGCCCAGGGTGTTTTGAAGGATAGTTGTGTTGCATCAAGCGACTCGACGTTTGCCGCAAGGACATCGCCATTTTTGAGATAGAGTAAATTATTGGTGGGTGAAGAGGTTTTTTCTGTGGCGTCGAACGCTATCGACTCAAGGCTTTCGCCTTGGAGTAGCAAAAGATTTTCCGAGAGCGGTGATTGTAATAGAATTTCTTTTTGTGCACTGACGGACTTGATCTTGCCCGTCATTTTCCCCATAGCACCGAGCGATACTTCATCGGCGTGAAGAAAAAATGCCGGTATGAGACCGCAAGAAATGAGAGAAAAAAGTCGCATGAGAGTAGGGCAGTTCGCGGATTATTCTTCCGGCACCAGGGGTTGATTGGGTTCTTCGTCAAGAGTTTCGAGAAAAGGATTGTCATCGTTAAATTCTAACGAGATTGCAGTGCTGAGATCGACATTGAGTTGTGCCGCGGCAGGGTGATTGAGTTGCAGGGTATTTCTTTGTGAAGTAAGCGGTACTCCGCTGATCTTCCCTGTGGGATAAAAACGCGCGGTGATTGTGCCTTCAGCGGGTTCCTTGGTTTCGGGTTTTGCGCTTTTTGCGAAAACGATCTCCGAGACTTCCGAGAGGGGAATTTGCAATTCGCTGTAGGCGTTTTTGAATGTCACGGTATTGTTTTTGATCCCCGTGACCTCGCCTGAATAGCGATCGGTGCCATTGCCGAGCAGGACAATGTCGCGCTTCTCATGACTCATGCTATAGGCACTGTCCTTGATGCCATTCCACTCGCTGATCACCACGTCCGAAAGGCGCAGAGGATCGCTAGTGCCAGTGCACTGGATGCCAAATCCGTTGCCGAGGGGGAGGTCGGTCGATTCCTTATCTTTTTCTTCCTCATCATTTTTTAAGCGGGGAAGGTCCTCCCATTGTGCGGCGTATTGATCATTGATGAAAATCATCAGCAACCCCTTGTTGCGGTCGCTGCGGATTTCAATGGTGGCATCGCCGGAATTCGGGAGTTGCACACCGGATTGCGTGTGAACCAGTCGTTGCGACATCGGTTGACCATTGGCATCATAGCCGTGGCGGCTAAGGGAAAAATAGGTTTGATAGATATTCAGCACCAGCGAGTTGCCGAAAGAGTTCGCTTGATTCGACATGCCGTTGAACCCGAAAACTTGGGCCCGAACGATGCCGGCCTTTTTATTGTTATCGCCCTCTTCTTTTTTCTTTTCGGGTGGTTGCATGAAATCTGCATGGAGGGCCACATTGACATTGAGGCGGTTGCGCCATGAAATGCGGAATCGAAGTCGTGAAGATTCGCCCATGCAGTCCTTGCGAATCAGTGGTTGCGTACCTTTAACGTGATACCAAGAGCTGCCCGCGTGCTTCCACGATGGTTCTTCTTTTTTCTTTTCTTCCTTTTTCTCAACCTTGGGTTCTTCTTTTTTCTCCTCGCCACCAGCAAAAGGATCCACCTCTTCTATGACCTTGATTTCTTGTGGATTGAGAACTTCCCAACCGTCGGGCGAAAAAGGGCCTACATACATTAATTTACCACCAAAGGGATTTGGATTGATGCCAGCTACTGCTGTCGTGGGAAGGCTGATTTTCCCAACTGCATGGCTTTCTAATTCGAGAGTTTTGTCATCGAAATTGATCACGCGACCAGGGATTTGGTCCCCATTGATGAGAGTAATGTAGGAGAATAAATTGGGATCTTTTTGTGGGGCGGCTCCTTGCAAAACGATGTGACGAATGTTTTTTGACTTGAGCGACAGCTGCGCCGCTAAATCAGCTCGCGTCCATAGAACCGTCTGGTCTTCACCGATGCCTTTGTATTCGCCATGCAATTGGTCGCCGTTGGTAAAGCGCAGAACATCCTCCGCAGCGCCGAGCGCGGAAGTTGACAGTGCGATGAGAGAGAGAAGTGTGCGGTTCATGGGGACGATGATTTTATTTTTCGTAAATCGGCAGGAAGCGATAGTTCAGAGCCATGGAGAGCAACGCTCCGGAAGTATTGAACGCGTAGCCCATGCGACCTGGCCATGAGCCATCGGGAGATTGTAAGGTTGCCATCAGCTTGATGTTTTTGGCATTCCATTCTTGCCACAATTTCTGATCGGCATGGAAAAGTGCCTGCGACATGTAATATTCGAAGTAGAAAGGATAGTAGGCCTCGCGATAGTTGATATGGTTTTTTAGATAAGCCGTGCTGGCCGCAAAGCCTTTGCCGTCAGTTTTCTTTGCGAGAGCTTGGCAAAGCACACCAATCGCCGTGAGAGTCGGCTTGCCGCCACCCGCAGAGGTGTAGCCATAGCCGCCATCGGTACCACGGCAAGTTTCCATATAAGTGAGTGCGTTTTTGATCGATTCATCCGGAATAGAAATACCAGCATTGCGAGCGGCGAGAAGCGCTACGATCTGGCAGCCTGCGACAGTGGAGTCGGCATCCGAGGCGTCAGGTGTGTAGCGCCAGGCTTTGAAGCGATTGCGTTTTTGTGCAGACAGAATCAAGTCCACCGCTTTTTTCAATGCGGGTGCAAGTTTCGGGTGGTTGGTCATGCCGTAGGCTTCTGCGAGCGCGAGGGTCGCGAAACCATGGCTATACATGCTGCTGCCGATGTAGCCATTGGTCGCATTTTGTTGCGAAAGAATGTAGTTGATGCCGCGCTCAATATTTTTGGCATATGGCCCGTGATTGGGGTCTTCGCCGTGGGCAAGAAATGCGACAACGGCCAGGCCAACAACCCCCGGTTCGTCACCTTGCGAGTCATCCCAAGAACCTTCTTTGTTTTGTTTGGTTGCAAGGTAGCGTAATCCGCGCTCATACATTTGCTCCACTTGGGCAGGCACGGTATCATCTTGGCGACGTGGTAAATCCTGCGCAATGGCGGGAGTCAACAAGAGTAGAGATAGAAAATATCGGATCATGAAGATGGTGGCAGGAAACGATCCCGTCGTGCGTTTGAATTCTGTGGCAAAATGCGTTTCATGGCAATCTCAGAATCAACAAGTGAAGCGATTCTGAAATCAATTTTGTTCAATTTCTGCCGCAGTTTCCGGCTGATTGCGCATAAAGTCGGCGATTTGAAAGAAAAAGCCATCCAGCCACTCGCGCGCGGGGCCATGAACGGCAGTTTCATCCATCGCCGCCGCCATCAGCGCGATCCAGCGATCGCGGGCGAGAACATCAATGCGAAACGGCATATGGCGCATTCTCAAACGGGGGTGCCCACGCTTGAGAATGTAGGTGGGATCTTGCCCGATGCGGAACCAGAGAAAATCGCACAAACGCTCCTCGCTGCCTTCCCAGTCATCGTCGGGATACATCGGTCCGATCACATCGTCGTGGCGTACGCGACGGTAAAATGCCGCGACCATGGCGGCGATGCCATCCTTGCCGATTTGTTCCATCACTGTTTGTTCGTCTGCCATGATTGGTGGGAATAAGAAAAAAAATGGGCCATTCTCGCGAATGGCCCATCGAGAAAAATGATTGGCTGATCAGGCGTGCGAAAGCAAGCGGATCGAGCTCGCGTAGCGAACCAGAGCGCGGGTTTCTGCCTGCCAGGTGAGCAGAGTTTGCTTGGAAACTTCGACGCGATCCGAGACAGCTTTTTCCAATTCGGCGTAGTTGTTCGCTAGATTTTGGCAGAGCTCGTTGAGCATCACATGAGCGCGTTCGGTAGCAGTAGGATGTACTGCATTGAGTGCGGCAAGTTTTTCCTCGGCGCGCAGACGGGCTTCGCCCATTTCGGCTAATAGAATGCGCGAATCAGGCACACGGCGAAGGTTCGAAGCGAGACCGAATTTCGAAAGGGTCCAGATCGTCCATTTGGTGGGGTCCCACTGCCATGGCTTAACGCCGTTGCGGTAGTCGTGCTGGAACTCGTGGTGGTAGTTGTGATAGCCTTCGCCGAAGGTGGCGAATGCCATGACGATGCTGTCACGAGCGGAATGCTTCGTCGAGTAAGGGCGTTTGCCAATGGTGTGGCAAAGCGAGTTGATGAAGAACGTGGAGTGCTGCACAACAACGACGCGAAGTACGCCGGCGATCAGGAAACCACCAAGGGCACCTTGCCAAACGGGGAGCCCGACAAAATAGTTGTAGATACCACCAAGAATGGTCGGGCCGACGATGCCAACTAAAAAGGCGATTGTTTGCACATGTCTGTGCTGCCACATCACCAATTTTTCTTTGCGAAGGTCATTGACGTTCGTCGCGGGATGCTCGGGGCGGAGTTTGAACATCAGCCAGCCGATGTGGGCCCAGAAGAAACCTTTGGAAATATCATAAGGATCTTCATCGTGGTCGACGTGTTTGTGGTGGGTGCGGTGGTCGGCACTCCAGTCGAGGCAGGAATTTTCGAAGGCACAGGCACCGAAGACGAGTGTGAACAATTTCACAGGCCATTTCGCTTTGAACGACAAGTGAGAGAAGAGGCGATGATAGCCGAGCGTTATGCTCATGGCGGTCGCGGGAACCATGAAAACAAACATAGCCCACTGGAACCAAGTTTGTTCGAATTGAATAATATACCAAGGTACGACAGTGATCGCGAGAAGGAAGGTGCCAATAAGGAACGAACTGGTAATCCAGTTCACCCTCTCAAAAGGGATACGGAATTTTGACATAGGTTGTAGTAGTGTTGAAAACAGATCTCCGTTCAGGAGACGAGCGAAACGTAGCACGGATGAGGTGGCTGCGCAATGATTCTTTGTAGGCAGATTTTATCGTGTTGCAGCAAAATTTGCACATTCATCATACGCGTTCTGAACTTTGATTTTACAGGGGAAATTCGAGCTGATCATCGCCGTAATGGCTCCACGCGTTGAAATTTTTCGCCCGCAGGCTGGCGGCTAGCTCGCGAGTTGAGCCGTGGACAGTGAGGATTTTTTGCGGGTCCACGATTTCGGCTGTGCGCAATAAATCGGGGTAATCGGCATGATCGGAGAGAGGAATAACGGCATCGCAACCATAACGATAGCGCGAACTCGAATGCAAAGCCCAGCCTGTCATCATCGCACTGCGGGCACGAGGAATGCGGGCGTAATCGCTGTGTCGTAAAATTTGCGGCGCAGCGATTAAGGCGTAGCCGGGTGGTATGTCGGTTTGCCATGTTTCAGCAGCGGAGAGGGCGAGACCCGCAGCGCGGCATGCCTCTGTCATTTTGGCAACACTCGGTGCATTGAGATAGGGGAGTTGATGAGCATCGAGAATGGCAGCAATTTCTTGCGCTTTGCCTAACGAATATCCGAGAAGTACGGGCGTGGAGCCATCAGCGATGGTCTCACGAACAAAGTCGCAGAGCTGCGCCTCAATCACAGGCGCTGGGGGCAACACATAGAGCGGCAGACCGAAGGTGCTTTCCATGATAAGTGTCTGTGCCTTCATCCATGTGGCAGTCTCCACACTGCGAGACGGTCTCAATTTATAGTCGCCCGTGTAAAGCAGACTTGCACCGGTATTTTCATCAACGATGTGCAGCATCGCCGATCCTGCGATGTGACCGGCGGGAAGCAGGGTACAGCAAAAATTTTCCCAACGCCTTGGTTCATGAAATTCCTGTATAATCATGCGATCGCGCGAAATGCGATAGCGCACTTGAAGTAAGTGAGCCGTTACGGGGCTGCACAATATGGCTTCGTGACGAGCGACATGGTCCGCGTGGGCATGGGAGATAAAGGCAAATGCTTGGGGGCGTCGTGGATCCAGCCAAAGGTCGGGATCGCTGAGATGCAAGCCTTTGCCTGTGCTGAGATGCATTTCTGGCGTTGCGGACACGTCGCGAGTTATTTCATTTGTTCGAGAATCTCTAACAATTTTTCGCGGTTCCCGGCATTATTGAGTTGATTGAACAAGGCTTCTGCGTCGCGCTGACTAAGATCCTTTTGCAGCAAAGTGCTGACAGCCGGACGAAGATCATCAGGGGCAGCAGAAAGCGGAGCGCGGAAGGCTTGTGGATCGACGCGGTTGAGCGGGTAGGCTGCATAGCCCGCGCCGACATCGATGCCATAGCCGGTGCGAATTTCATAATGCAGGTGAGCGGGATAGTTTCCACCCGCAGTGCCGACGCTGGCGATTTTTTGTCCGCGTCCGACCAAGCTACCCAGTGCGACATCGATTTGGTGGAGGTGGGCATACATCGTTTGAAAACTTCGTCCATCGGCGAGCCTGTGGGCAAGGATCAGCACCGAACCCCAACCGGGCGATGGGACCCCGGAGTAAACAACCAAGCCTTCCGCAGCTGCAAAAACGGGATCGCCGAGATCGGTATTCATGCCGCCGATGCCATTCAAGTCATCACCGGTGTGATGGCCCCCGCGCGCTTCATTCATTGCCCAGAACGGTTGGGCATTATAAACAAGCGCACCGTTTTCTGATCCCATCGGTTCGTCGATCCGATCAACCAAGGGCTGCGCGAGGCTTTGCCACACGGAAAACTGGTGGAAGCGGAAGTCCGGCGCGCCGTTGGCAGGCATGGCGAGAGGGCGGTTCGCACCTTGTGGCGATTTCATTTGGATGTCAGCCATGTCGATCTTTCTTTCGGATAGATGCAGGGTAAGGCCCACCACCATGCCAGCGAGAATGAGGATAAAAAGAAAAAGGGCAGGGCGTTTCATGTGGAGTAATTGTTGAACAACATGCCTTATCGTTTCGGCATGGCAAGCGGGAAAAATTCAGTGCGTGGAGAGAGGGGAGCCGCCCGAGATGTTAAGGAGAAAGTGCTTTAATTGCGGCGCGCACGCAGGGGTCTTGCCACGATTCGAGTTCTTTCTGTTTCGCTGGCGGCAAGGTTTTACTCACCAAGCTGAGGGGAAAATTTGTGCGGTCATTCTCACTCAAGTAAACTTCCAAGTCGGGTGTGATGCCAACGCCGTGGGGCGTTTTCCCCGAGGGCGTGTGATAGGTAGCGATTGTGAGTCGCAGGGCGGTGCCGTTGTTCATGGGGATGATGTTTTGCACCGATCCCTTGCCATACGATGTCTCGCCGATGATGGTAGCGCGCTTGAGATCCTGCAAGCAGCCCGCAGTCAATTCTGACGCTGAGGCCGACATGCGATCGATCAATACGACGATCGGATAATTTCTCTCACGGCGTTTTTGTTCAGGTGTGGTCAGCGTTTCCCAGCCTTTGGGATCGCGTGTACGCACAGTAACGACATCAGTTTTCGGCGGCACAAACAGGCCTAACAATTGCACGGTCGCCTGCAAGTCGCCACCGCCATTGCCACGCAGATCGAGAATCAGGGACTTGGCGCCATTGTCTTCGAGATCATCGAGTGCGGTTTCGATTTCCTTATGGCAGTTGCTCGTAAATTGCGCCAAGCGCAGGTAGGCGATCTGCGGATTGCCCTTGAGTAGCTCTGCATGGGTGAGGGCTTTTTCCTCAACGCGAAGATGGGTCAATTTGATCTCGTAAGGTTTGGGTTCGGTGGCGGATTTAATCTGCAGCGTGGAAATTTCGCCCGGGGCTTTGCGCAAGAGTTGCACGAGTTTTGGTAGCGTGAGATCGGCGGGATTCTTCTCATCGATGAGGAGTATTTGCGCGTTGAGCGCGGCATTGCCCTGCGCAGCGGAGCCATTTGCTGTGAGGGCGGAAATGTAGGGACCGCCCTCGCGCAGGCCGACGGTCATGCCGAGGGAGGGGATGAAGGGGTCCACATGAACATGCGCTTGCATGGCCGCTGCCATCTCCGGATGGATGTAGGAAGAATGCGGGTCGAGCGAGGATAGCATGCCTTCCAGCGCATGATTGACGAGGCGGTCATAGGTGAGTTTGTCGACATCCGGATGGCGGGTACGGATGCTTTCCATCACTTGGATCAAACGTTCGATGGCGGGGTAGGCGGCTTCGTCGGAATCGGGTGGAGTTGGGACTTTCGCCGGGTCTTGTGCGGCGAGAAAGCAGGGAAAAAGGCAGAGGATAAGCCATTTCATGAGCATAAGGGTAAAGGAGGAATTTACTCGAAAAGATCGGCGTAGTATTTTTTTGCCATGTCCTGAGTGAGGCTCAAAATATCGGCGCTGAGAGAACTTTTGAGGGCATCGTCTGCCATCGCTGAGCACTGGGCATGGGACAATGAGCGAATGGCTTTGCGAATGCTGGGCACTTGTTGCGGGCCGACGGACAATTCCTCCACACCAAGACCGATGAGCAGCGGGGTAAGGCGGATGTCGCCGGCCATTTCGCCGCAGATGCCTGTCCAGATGCCTTCTTTTGCGCCGGCTTGAATGGTGCGATGAATCAGTCGGATCACGGCGGGATGCGTGGGCCGGTAAAGTTCGGCCACATACGGGTTAACGCGGTCGACAGCTAGCGTGTATTGGATCAGGTCGTTGGTGCCGATCGAGAAAAAGTCCACTTCTTTCGCCAATACATCGGCGATGATGGCGGCGGAGGGGATTTCGATCATTGCGCCAGTTTGGATATTCGCATCGAAAGCAATATTCTCGCGGTCGAGTTCGTCCATGCATTCGCGCAGGATTTCTTTGGCGCGGATCACTTCCGAAAGGCCGGAGACTAGCGGGAACATCAGCGCGACTTTGCCAAACGCGGAGGCCCGCAATGCGGCGCGCAGTTGGGGTTTGAAGATCTCGGGTCGATCTAACGAAACGCGGATGCCGCGCCAGCCGAGGAAGGGATTGGGTTCCGGCTCGCTGAGGGGCTCGGCGGGGAGCTTGTCGCCCCCGGAGTCGAGCGTGCGGATGATTACCAAGTTCGGTGATACCGCCTTGGCGATCTGACTGTAGGCCGCCGTTTGTTGCGCTTCGTTGGGAATGGCATCTTGCTCTTCATTGAGCAGGAGAAATTCCGTGCGATAGAGCCCAATACCCGTCGCCCCGGAGTGCTTGACGGCGGGTAATTCTTCTAACAATCCGATGTTGGCAGATAAGGTGATGGCTCGTCCGTCGCGAGTGACCGACTCGGCATCGCGCAGAGATTCGAGCGCAGCCTTGGCACTCAATTTTTTCTGCACGATCTTCCGATAGGTATTGAGAGTGGCCTCAGTCGGATGGAGAATCAATTTGCCGGTGTAGCCATCTAGGATCGCGTGGGTGAGTGCGGTGACATCAATGACGGCCTCTTCGAGTCCGACGATGGCGGGAATGCCGAGCGAGCGGGCAATGATCGCGGTATGCGAATTGACGCTGCCCATTTCCGTGGCGAAACCGAGCACGAGACTGCGGTCCATCGTGGCGGTATCGGAAGGATTTAGATCGTAGGCGATCAGAATGTGTCTATCATCAGGTCGTATTTTCGTTCGGGCAGGCGCGGAGTCAAAGGAATGCAGTACGCGCTCGCAAACGTCTTCGATATCGGCTGTGCGTTCGCGCAAATAAGGATCGGGGATGCGGCGCATCGCTTCGAGGAAATTCTGCATCACCGCATAAAAGGCGAACTCGGCATTTTGCTGACGCTCGTCGATGGCGAGATGGACGCGTTTGAGCAGTGCTTGGTCTTCGAGCACCATGATGTGCGCTTCGAAAATGCGCGACTCCTCCTCCGAAGAGAGTTCCGCGAGACGTTGCTGGATTTCTGCCAACTCTCCCTTGGCTCGTTGGACGGCGTCGTCGAAGCGCTGATGTTCTGTGGCGATGTTTGCCTCGGCGATCTCATAGACTTCCGGAGCGGAAAAGCCTCGCGCCGTTACATGGATCGGAGCGATGGCGATACCGGGAGATACTGGAATCCCCTGAATGATGGTCTCGACGGGTGCAACGTGTGACGGCATTGAATGAGGCAGTGTGTCGGGTTAGGGCTTTTGCTGTCAAGCGCGATTACGGTGCGGTTGGTATCTTGAAAGATGCAATTTTAACCACGAAATATACTAAATACACGAAAGGTTGAGAGGGGGGATTGTTTGGATTTGAGGGCTAGGAGGCCAGAGGCCTCCGCCACGTTGCTTATGCATTGTTATTGTTTTCAAACAGCGCGCGCAAGTGATCGAGTCGTTCTTTGATCTTTTTCTCGTGGCCGTTGCTACTAGGAGTATAGTATTTCTTTCCTTCGGGAAGATAGGCTTGGGGGACGTAGTTTTCGGGGTAGTCGTGGCTGTAAAGGTATTCAAGCTCATCGTCCTTGGTGCCCGAGCGCGATGCCAATGATTTGCGGCTCTTGGTCCGCAGGTGTTGTGGCACTGCGAGCGTGCGACCTTCCGCCACGTCTTTCATCGCAAGATTGAGCCCCATGTAAGCGGCGTTGGATTTTTGGGCGGCGGCGAGATAGACGGCGGCGTGGGCGAGGGGAATGCGCCCCTCGGGCATGCCGATGAATTCCAGCGCGTGATGGGCATCGATGGCAATGCGCAGCGCGGCGGGGTCGGCGAGGCCGACGTCTTCACTGGCGAGGATCACGAGACGTCGAGAAATGAAACGCGGGTCTTCGCCAGCGTGGAGCATTTTTGCTAGCCAATACAACGCGGCATCGGGGTCTGATCCACGGATGGATTTGATGAAAGCGGAAATGGTGTCGTAGTGATTGTCTTCATCGTAGGCGATGGATTTTTTCTGGATCGATTCCTCTGCCACTTCTAACGAAAGATGGATCATGCCATCATCGGACGGTGCGGTGGTGAGAATCGCTAACTCCAGTGCAGTGAGAGCCTTACGCACATCGCCATCGGATTTTTCCGCGATGTGGTGCAGGGCTTTTTCTTCCACCATGATGGGCAGATGACCAAGGCCTCGCTCCGCATCGCCGATGGCGCGGCTCATTACTGGTAAGAGATCGGCGGTCGAAACGGGGTCGAGTTGGAAAATTTGTGATCGAGAGGTGAGCGGGGAGTTGATGTGAAAAAAGGGATTGTGCGTGGTCGCGCCGATGAATCGAATCACGCCGCGCTCGATGTGCGGCAACAACACGTCTTGTTGGGATTTGCTGAAGCGATGGATTTCATCGATGAATAGAATGGTCGTCTTCCCGCGCATGTCGCGGTAGTGCTTGGCTTGGTCGATCTTCGCGCGAATTTCTGCGACGTTTGATTCGACGCCGTTGAGCGACTCGAAGCGTGAGCCAGTCATGCGCGCGATCACTGTGGCGAGCGAGGTTTTTCCCGTGCCCGGTGGTCCGTAAAAAATCAGTGAAGTGAAACGATCCGACTCAATGGCACGGCGCAGCAGTTTGCCCGGTGCGAGAATGTGTTGTTGTCCAGCGATCTCATCCAAGTGCTGCGGCCGCATGCGCGATGCCAAAGGCTCGTTCTGCGGGTTCTGCGGTTGCGGTTGATGAAAGAGATCGGCCATGTCAGCGCGGAGACAGCATGCGCGATGATGACCGTTGTGGCAAACGGGAAAACTAGGAGATCAATCGGTCAGATTGGCAAAAACGCCGAGCGCAGCGCGTTGGGAAATTTTTTGGTTCTTGGCATAGGCGGCGGCTGCTGCTTGGCGGATGGTGGCGCGGTCTTTGCCTTGCGCCCACGGCACGAGTGTGTCGTGAAGTAGGAACGAACCGGGATACATCAATTGTTGCGTGAGTAATACCGGGCGTACTTTGAGAGTGGTCAGTCGATCGCGGAAATAAATATCGCTCTTGCAACAGAGCACCATCGCATCACAAGACTTGGCTGCGGCTTGGGCGGGCGGTGCGATTTGCTTGTCCATCAAGACGTTGTGACCGATGAAGACGACAAGCTGGTGGTCACCCGCGACGAGGGCTTTTTCAAAGGCTTGCAAGCAAGCGCTGATATCGGAACCGCGCCATGCTTCCGCAGTGATTTCGCAATCGAGTGCGGTGTTTTTAAAGGTCAGCCGTTCGAGGATGGTGGCATCGTTGGTTGCGGGCGATGGCTGCAGTTTCCAGGATTTGCTCGCTTTGAAGTAGCCGGAAAATCCATCGCTGCAGCCCCAATACAAATTTTGCGCGGGCACATTTCCATCACCGATTTTCGCGGGCACGGGCACGATGCCTTGCGTTGCATTATCGCATAATGCCACGAACACCATCACTTTTTTCGGCGCTGCGTTCAGGGAAGTGCAGAGTCCAAGAAGTATGATGAGTAAAATATTACGCATGGTAGAGCAAGATTGAATTGGCGGTGAAGTGGTCCGACAGCATGTCCGAGACAATCACGATCGGCGTTCCCGGTTGAGCGAGGTTGCTTTGGCGCAAAATTTCTGCTGCGCGCTGGATCGTTTCGTCGATCGATGGCGAGAAGGAAAGTTGAAACGAGGTCACGCCACGCGAGAGCGCCAACTGACGGCAGACACGTTCTTTAGGCGAAAAAGCATAGAGCGGGGTGCGGGGTCGTAGCAACGCCGTGTGGTTCGCGACGATGCCACGGCGAGTCAACACGATCAGGCAAGCACCGGGCAGGGAGTCGGCAAGAATCACCGCGGCGCGGCAGGTTTTTTGTCGTTCATCGCGCAAGATCGCATGATCTGCGTATCCGAGGCCGCCGCTGCGTTCGATGCGTGCAGAGATGCGCACGAGGGCCTCCATACAGCGTAAGGGATAGGCACCGACCGATGTTTCACCGGAAAGCATGAGGGCATCGGCTTCTTCAAATGTGGCGTTGGAAACATCCGTCACTTCCGCGCGTGTCGGCGTTGGATTGGTGATCATCGACTCTAACAACTGCGTGGCGACGATCACACGACGTCCAAGTTCGTGGCAGCGCTTGACAATGCGACGTTGAAGGATGGGCAGTTCTTCAAACTCCACTTCCACGCCGAGGTCGCCGCGTGCGACCATGATCACGTCAGTCGCCTGAATAATGGAATCAATGTTGCGAATCGCCTCCTGGTCCTCGATTTTTGCGACGATTTGGGCGCTGCCTTCGAGCTTTTCCATCGCGGTGCGGAGTTCCCGAACGTGGGCGGCATCGCGCACGAACGAGCCCGCGACGAAGTCCGCATCGCATTCGACGGCGAGCGCGAGATCGACATGGTCCTTTTCCGTGAGGGCGGGGAGGTTGAGGCGCACGCCGGGCAAATTGATGTGGCGTCGTGAACCGAGCTTGCCCGGCGTTTTCACCTCGCAAGTGATGGCATCGGGTCGCACGCTTTTGATCAGCATCAGCATCGCGCCGTTATCGACGACAAGAGTGTTTCCCTCACTGACATCATCCATCAGGCCGTCATAGTTGACAGTGGTCGAAAGATCAATGCTCGCTGGAGTTTCCGCTTTGCGAAATTCTACGAGGTCGCCTTCTTTCAGTTCGTAGGGCTTAGCGAGATCACCCGTGCGGATCGAGGGACCGGTGAGGTCGAACAGCACCGCGATATGGGCGTTGCGGTCTTTTGCTTGCTTGCGAACGCGGCGCGTCATTTCGCGGGCCCAATCGTGCTTGGCGTGCGACATATTGAGGCGGAAAACGTCCGCGCCCGTGTCAATCAACGCGCCGATGGTTTCTTCCGATTCGGTCGCCGGACCGAGTGTGCAAATGAATTTAGTGCGTGGTTGCGTAGCCATGGATGCATTTGAAACAACAGGAAATGTGCCAAGTTGGCAAGAACTGCTTCGTGTCGATGAGCACCCAAGGCAATCAGACAAAACCGAAGCACTAGGTCGATGCCGGGATGAAAGGGATGGGGCTTTAGGTCAGTATCGGAGACATGCAAATGACAAGCGGTTTGTGTGGTGGATTTTTTTTGACATGGATCGCACTGATGCCTTTATTTTGTTATTCTCAAGCGCCAGTGGATTCACTGGTGCAGGCGGAATGGGGAGCTCCTTTTCTGGATAATGCGGTGCTGCAACAGCAGGTTCCTTTGCCGATCTGGGGCAAGACGGAGCCAGAGGCCAAGGTCACCCTTGTTTTCAAAGCCCAAAGCAAAACGGTCACCGCGCAAAAAGATGGAAGCTGGAGAGTCGTGCTGGATGCCATGCCGGCCCAGCGCCTCAAGACCGTTAACGAAGCTCCAGTGGGAGAAACGATGACGGTGACTTACGAAAAAAACGGGGTCAAGACGGTCAAAAGCATCAAGAATTTGATACTGGGTGATGTCTGGTTCTGCGCGGGACAATCCAATATGGCTGGTGCGATCCGAACCAACAAAAGCGGTCATTTCCCAGAGGACACGCTGGAGAAGGCGAATTACCCGGCCTTGCGACAGTTCCAGTCCGGTGACGCGGCATGGGTTGTCTGCACTCCCGAGACGGCACCGGTATTCAAGAGGACGGCATTCTTTTTCGCCCGACGTTTGCAACAGGATGCTCTTGTGCCCATCGGCCTCATCGCGACCGCAGTGGGTGGCTCAAACATCGATTCCTGGTTGAATCAGGCACCATACACAACAGGCGGTAACTATTCCACGCTCGTTGCGCCGCTCGTCGGCTACGGCATCCGCGGCGCCATTTGGTATCAGGGGGAGAGCAATGAAAAGGATCGCCGCGGCTACCAACCCAAACTCGAGTCGTTGATCACGGGCTGGCGCAAAGCATGGAATCAAGGAGACTTCCCCGTCCATTTCGTGCAGTTGCCGGGAATCGCCTCTTCCTCTCTGGACAACCCTGCGGGCGGCGATGGTCGTGCCGAGATCCGCCAGGCGTAAGTAGAGGCATTGGCATTAAAAAACACCGGCATGGCGGTGACCATCGATGTCGGAGCGACGGGGGAACATCCGCCGAACAAATACGATACAGGAGAGCGTCTTGCGCGTTCGGTTCTGCAAAAAGTTTATGGATTCAAGGATCTAACAACGAGCCCGCTTTATATCAAACACACCATCGAAGGAGCTACTATCCGAGTTTCGTTCGACAATGCGCAAAACGGACTGATGGTTGCCACCAAGGAAGGATTTCTGCCGCCTGTGCCAAGACCAGAGGCCGCAATCCAGTGGCTTTCGATTCAAGCCAAGGACGGCACCTGGCACTGGGCGGAAGGCAAGATCGATGGCGCAGAGCTCATCGTTTCCAGTAAAGATGTCGCCCAGCCCGTCGCCGTGCGCTACGCCTACACCCAGCATCCGAAGGGAAATCTCCTCTACAACAAAGATGGTCAGCCGGTCGGTCCGTTCAGCACGATTGGTTACGGGCCAATGTTGGAAGCGGATGCGTTAGGGAAGCCCAAAAATCCCTAGCAGACAGGGCGTTTCCCTCGTCGGCGCACGGTGTTTGCATGTAGAAAAGCTTTGTTCAATCGTCGCCAATGGGCTTCGATTCCGCGTTTAACGCAGTGATAAGCATCGTGGTGTTGTAAGATCCCCCTGTCGCGCGACCACTGAAAAGTAGTGTGCGCGTGTCAAACGGGCAAGAATCTCGATGAGTGAAAAAAATCCGACAATTCTTGACCGTTGGGAATCCGTCCCCTAGTTTCCGCGCGGAAAATTTTTCACCAAGCGTATGAACATCCACGAATATCAAGCTAAAGAGCTCTTTGACCGGTTCCAAGTCCCCAGCCCGAAGGGCAAGGTGGCGTCCACTCCCGCTGAGGCGGAGGCTGCGGCGCGCGAATTCGCGGGTTCTCCTCTCGTAATCAAGGCGCAGGTTCATGCCGGTGGTCGTGGCAAGGGCACTTTTAAGAATGGCTTCAAAGGTGGTGTGCATTTGATCGAATCGCCTGAACAAGCGGCGGACTTTGCAGGCAAAATGCTCAACGAGACCCTCGTGACAGTGCAAACTGGTGATGCGGGTCGTCTCGTGCGCAAAGTGATGATTGCCGAGGCCGTGGACATCACGCATGAGTATTACCTCGCCATTTTGATGGATCGCGCGACCTGCCGTCCGGTCATCGTCGCCTCCACCGAAGGCGGCATGAATATCGAGGACGTGGCCCACAACTCGCCCGAGAAAATCATTCGTCAGTTCATTCATCCACTGCTCGGCCTGCAAGCCTACGAAGTGCGCAAAATCACCGCAGCACTCGGTCTGACCGGTGACTTCGCCAAGCAGTTCGCGAAATTGCTCGGCAATCTCTACAAGCTCTTCATCCAGTGCGATTGCTCGATGCTCGAAATCAACCCGCTTGTCACCACGCCCGATGGTCGCGTGCTGGCGCTCGATGCTAAGTTCGGCTTCGACGACAACGCGCTCTACCGTCATCCTGACATCGTCGCGATGCGCGATAAAGAAGAAGAAGACCCACGCGAAGTGGCGGCTTCCGAATACGATCTCAACTATATCGGCCTCGATGGCAACATCGCCTGTCTCGTCAACGGCGCCGGTCTGGCGATGGCGACGATGGACATCATTCAACACTACGGTGGCGAGCCTGCCAACTTCCTCGACGTAGGCGGTGGCGCTTCGAAAGAGCAAGTCACAGCTGCCTTCAAAATCATCCTCGGCGATCCTAACGTGAAAGGCATCATGATCAACATCTTCGGTGGCATCATGGACTGCAACGTCATTGCTGAGGGCGTAGTCGCCGCGGCCAAAGAAACCGGCCTGCCAATTCCTTTGGTCGTGCGTCTCGAAGGAAACAACGTCGATGCCGGTAAAGCCACCTTGGCCGCCAGCGGTATCAACATCACTGCCGCC
Source organism: Akkermansia muciniphila (assembly GCA_945890645.1). Classification (GTDB taxonomy): domain Bacteria; phylum Verrucomicrobiota; class Verrucomicrobiia; order Verrucomicrobiales; family Akkermansiaceae; genus UBA956. The sequence goes on along the minus strand of CAMDCV010000008.1, from coordinate 84,647 downwards.
ACCACCATGGCGGACGCTGCGCAAAAAATTGTAGCTCTTGTGGGCTAAGCTGATCGAACTGAAACTTTTTACATTATCCCATCATGTCCATTCTCATTAACGAAAACACGAAAGTCCTGATCCAGGGAATCACCGGCAGCTTCGGCGCGCGGCACGCCTCTTTGTCTCTTGCCTACGGCACCAAAGTTGTTGCCGGCGTCACTCCGGGCAAGGGTGGTCAATTCTTTGAAAACACTGTGCCGATTTTTAATGGTGTCGCCGATGCCGTGAGAGAGACGGGTGCAACCGCGTCCGCGATCTTCGTGCCGCCTCCGTTCGCAGCCGATGCGATTCTCGAAGCTGCTGATGCAGGTGTTGAGTTGATCGTTTGCATCACCGAAGGCATTCCGGTGATGGACATGATGCGCGTCAAAGAAGCTCTCAAAGGTTTACCTGTTCGTTTGGTTGGACCAAACTGCCCGGGTCTCGTCACTCCGGGGCGCGGCGAAAAATCACACGGCGGTTGCCGCATCGGCATCGCTCCTGGTTACATTCACAAGCGTGGCAATGTCGGCGTGGTATCGCGCTCGGGTACTCTCACTTACGAGGCAGTATTCCAATTGACACAACTCGGTTATGGTCAAAGCACCTGCGTCGGCATCGGTGGCGACCCGATCAATGGCACCTCCCACTTGGACGTGTTGCAAATGTTCAACGAAGACCCCGAGACCGAAGCGATCATCATGATTGGTGAAATCGGTGGCACGGCTGAAGTCGAAGCCGCGCGTTGGGCGAAAGAGCATTGCAAAAAACCGATTGCTGGATTCATCGCTGGTGCGACCGCGCCTCCGGGACGTCGCATGGGTCATGCCGGTGCGATCGTCGGCGGCGAAGACGACACTGCCGAAGCGAAAAAACGCATCCTTGCGGAGTGTGGTATCGCCGTAGCAGAGACGCCAAGCGATATGGCAACGACCTTGCTCAAGCTTTGGGGTAAGTGATCCACTGAGCGCGGACTTCAGTCCGCTAAATTTTCCAATTTCAGATCGTGCTGCACGATTTGACCGGGTCGTGTTGTGCAGTGTGCCGCGATTTTTCTGCCCGGATAGATCGATGTATTAATACCCGTGTGGACGTGATCGCCAATGATCGTTCCAAATTTGACGCGTCCGGTGTCGATCAATTGACCTTCGACCATCGTGCGATGATGCGCACCATCGTGGCGGTAGTTTGAGGTGATGGTGCCAGCACCGAGATTGACTTTTTTCCCAACGATGGAGTCACCGACAAATGACAAGTGACTGATCGCCGTGTGAGAGAGAATGAGCGAGTTTTTGATCTCCACCGCGTTGCCAATGATGCAGTGATCGCCTATGCTCGTCGCTCCGCGAATGTAACAATTTGGTCCGATTTTGCAATACTTGCCAATGACGACGTTCCCCTCGATCACCACGCCCAGGAGGATGCGCGAGCCGTGACCCAGTTCGAGATTGCCATCGATGACTGCTTGCGGATGGACTTCGCCCTCGATGTTCGATTGGGAAAAATGAGAGAGAAATTCTTCATTCGCCAGGAGTAGATCCCACGAGTGAACGATGAGAAAGGAATGAAATGCCGTCATCGTGCGGGTGAGGTCGGGCTGATCGCCAAACCATGCCAGCGGTATGCCATGGTCGTTGAGTATCGTGAGGCTACCGGATTCTTCCGCAGCGATCCAATCGACTTCGCTGATCCACGCGTGCGGATGTTTGCGCCAATCGGGCAGACTGACATGTTGATCAAGCGGACGATTGCCGATCGGAAATGTTTCGATGGGGTGAGTGGCAAGAATGGGCATGATGATCTAGCAGTTTTTTGTTACCGAGTAGTGCCTTGATTGAGAGCGTCGATGCGTTCATCGCGGCTGTTGTTCCAGTGCAGACTGTGTGTCAGTGCATGATTGATAAAATCTTTCGCCATGGCACAGGAATCCGAGAGAGTATGGCCCAGTGCGAGCCCTGCTGCAATGGCGGCGGATAGCGTGCAGCCAGTGCCGTGCGAGGCTTGGGTGTCGATTCTCTCTTGCTCAAAGAAAAATTCTTCACCGTGATCATGGAGCAGATCGAGACAAGTCGAAGCATTGAGATGACCACCTTTCAGCAGCACTGCACAGTTGAAACGATCAGCAAGAGTGCGTGCCGCTGCGGAAAAATTCTCCGCATTGATGGATGTGCCTAACAAACATTCCGCCTCAGGTATATTGGGAGTGATGAGCCAAGCGAGGGGTAAGAGAAGTTCCTGATAGGCGGCAATGGCATCTGTTTCAATCAGTGGATCGCCCGTCGAAGCGATCATGACCGGATCAATCACCACGGGGATCTGGGGATGCCGCTGCAATAAGCGGGCTAGGCCTGCGATGTTCGCCGTCGAATGCAACATACCCATTTTAATTGCACCGACAGGATAGGACTCTAACAAAAGTTCCACTTGATCCAGTACCAGTTCTGTAGGCAGAGCATGAACATGACGCACGACGTTAGGCGTTTCCGAGACCACGCATGTCACTGCCGTCAGACCATAAACTTGAAAGTGTTGAAACGTCTTGAGGTCAGCTTGTAAGCCAGCACCAGCGGAACAGTCAGAGCCAGCAATCGTAAGCGCGACAGGAATCATGCAGCGAGCGTAGCATAGTCAGCGGCATGATTCGATGAAAATGTGATCGCGTACGAGGCGCCGCGATTACTTTTCCACAATCTCATAGATCGGACCGGAGTGATCGACGATATACACCGTGCCGTCTGGGGCTTCGCCGAAGCTGGGGATTTGTTTGATCTTGCCGCCTTCGGGTTGCAGATCAGCGGTGAGGTCTTTGAAGTCAGCGGCTTTGCCATTTTTCGAGACGAAAGACCAGATGCGCGGATTTTGATAGTCGGCGAAAATGTAGCGACCTTGTAGTTCTTTGATGGGGCCGCGATACACGTAACCACCGGTGACGGAGAATCCTTCGGTGGAGCCACCGCCGTGTTTATAGACATACACGGGATCAATGTGACCTTTTGGTTTGTCGCCACCAACGTCTTTCGCAGGGGTCGCTATATCGCCCTCGCGCAAGCGCCAGCCGAAGTTCGCACCAGAGGCTTTGGCGTGTTCGATATGGTTGATTTCTTCCCATAGATTTTGACCGACATCGGCCATCCAGAAGTCGCCGGTTTTCGAATCAAACGAACAACGCCATGGATTGCGCACGCCGTAGGCCCAGATTTCTGGCTTGGCGTCTTTCTTGTTTACGAAGGGATTATCAGAAGGAACTGTGTAGCCTTTATCACCAGAAACATCGATGCGGAGCATTTTTCCAAGCAGCGAGGAAAGGTCTTGGCCGCGTTGTTTTGGGTCATTACCGGAACCGCCATCGCCATTGCCGATGTAGAGCATTTTATCGGGACCGAAATCGATCCAGCCGCCGTTGTGGTTTTGGAAATCTTGTTTGTAGCGCAGGATGATTTCTTCTTTCGAGGCATCGACGCTCCCATTTTGATAAACGAAACGGGAGATGCAGGTGAAATGTTCTTTATCGGTGTAGTTGATGTAGAAACGTCCCGTTTGTGCGAAGTCTGGCGCGAAGGCAAGACCGAGCATTCCTTCCTCGTTGCCCTTACGACTGACCTTTTCATGGATATCAAAAAGCTCCGATTTTTTACCAGTGGCGGGATCGACAATGGTGATCACGCCATGTTGTTCCATGACCCACAGTTGCTTGGCGGAAACTTTTGGCATGCCGACCCAGACCGGACGGTTAAAGCCATCGGCTACTTTTTTGACGCCAATGGCGGCGTGTGAAGTGCCTAACAAGATGGGGGCGAACAACAAAGAAGTAAGCAATGGGCGCATAGTGAAACTACCAGTAAACGCAAATTGATGCTCGTCAAGGAGGAATCGTAGGAGGAACATAGGCTGGATATGATAACAAGCGGAACTTGCGCTTAGGGAGTTGATGTTTTTCGCAATTCAAACAAGAACTCCACGGGTTCGCAGGTAATAAATTCAGGGTAAAATACGCCTACATCCTTCAAATGCTCGTCATATGTGACCAGATGCGTGGCCGCCCCGTTGAGTGCTACTAATAGAAAGGCAACGTCATCCGCATCCACTGGGTAGTGTTGGAAATGAAAAAAGCGGATGAATACTTCCACCCCAAATTCGAGGAGATCAGCCAAGAAGATTTCTACCTTCATAGCATCAACACCCTTCTCCAATAATTTCTCTGCGTATTCGGTTAGCAAATCATCCGAGATCAACCAATCAAGCTCTCCCCCCATCCAGCGCGCGATGATCTCGGCATTCGGACTCTGAGGATTCTCCGACAGCTTGGCCGCCAGTAGCACATTGGAATCTAATACAGCGCGGAGCATCGTAAGTGACTAAAGTGTCTCGGTGATTTCTTTAAAGTTCTGCTCGAAAGCTCGCATACCTTCCTCTCGACTCCTTCCTTCCTCTATCCGTTTATCAGCCAAGGCGCGAGCTCGCTGCACTAATTCTACTGCGGCGGGGCTGTAGCGCTGTTGTCGCTGTTCATTCATCGCCACCTCCATCCGGATGAATCGTAACAATCGTTCAGGCAAGCCCGGCACTTCCTTAGCTTTCACGGAAAGTTCGGCAGGCAAATCAAGAAGATGGGTGAAAGAAATTTCTTTAGTGTTCACACCTCCATACTACTCTCCTTAGATTTTCAAACAAGGGGAAAAATACCCGTTCCGTTTATACTTGCTATTTACTAGGGGCGTGAACTGCGGGCCAAGCGGAACCCGAAGTTGTTGTTCGAGTTGTCCGGGTATGTGCTGAAGCGGTACGCCACGCGGCAGTTGAACGCGTGCAAGCCCCAGTAGCCGCCCCGGTAAATCCGGTAAGAACCTGAGGACGGGCCACGCGGGTCAGCACTCGGAGAACTTGCGTAATAGCCGCTTCCATACCAATCCCATACCCATTCCCACATATTCCCCGCCATATCATACAGCCCATATCCATTCGGCGCGAAGCTGCCTACCGGCGAGGAATAAGGAGAACCGCCCGCAGTATAGTTCGGGTGGAAACCCGCATTACCGCTCACATTCCCGAAGTTCGTCCCACTCGCATAATAATTCGCCTGCGCATGTCTGATGGTATCGCCCCACGAGAAACGCTTGCCAGTCAGGCCGCCACGCGCCCCTTTCTCCCACTCTGCCTCCGTGGGCAGTCGGTAGCCGCTGGCAGCCCAGTTGCACACCACCGCATCGCTGCTGCCGGTCTTGTAAACCGCTCCACTCACGGTGTAGCACGGTGTAAGGCCATCCCGCTGGCTGCGGGCATTACACCATTTTACCATGGAATACCAGCTAATCGCAAGCACCGGATGAGTCGCCCCCTTGCCGACACCCGTGGGCAGATCCGTGAAGCCATTTGCCGCCCCCCAGATCCGCACGCTGTCCCACAGTGCCTTAGTCACCTCCTATTTCCCCATGTAAAACGCACTCAAGTTCACCGTATGCACCGGGAGTTCGTCCGTCGAACCCTCATCGAAGTTGTCTCCCATTTGGAAATTTCCTGCCGAGATAAGGGCGAATTCTTCGGGCGAAGGAACATTGCCGCCTGTCACTGTCACCGTAGCGGCGGAGGAGTTCACATTGCCGGCATCATTGCTAACCCACACCCAGTAACTGGTGGTGGCAGCAAGGGCTGGGGTGGTGAAGCTCGCGGAGTTTGTGCCTACGGGCGTAGCCGTGGTGCCGAGGCTGCCTTCATACCATTGGTAGGTAAATGGCCCGGTGCCGCTGGCGGTGACGGATAGTGTGGTGGTCTGCCCGCTGGTGATGCTGGTGCTTGCGGGCTGAGTGGCAATGCCCGCCGGGGTGAGCAGCTCTATCTGGATGCGGTAGAATCGCTCTGGTGTGGCACTGTGAACGAGGATTTTGCCGTTGGCATCCAGCATCGCAGGTGTCATCGGCACGGTTTGCCAGGCTTGCAGATCGGTGGATTGCTCCAAGGTCAGGCGGTTGGTATGCTGCGCTGCCAGCGGCAACATGAGTATGGGAAGGCAATAGAGCCCTTGTATTAGTGTGTGGATCATCCGCTGGTTGTGTATGTTTTCATGGTTAAAGGAGTCGACTTGACATTAGGAAATAAAGTAGCTGAATTAAAACGGAATTTGATGATCGATATTTTGCAAAATAGCTAGGCCCAGATTGTACCAAAATGGATTTATTTGTATAGGGTGTAATAATGGATGAGATTGAAACGCCACCTAGACGTCCCGCCCCCTTTGCTCGGGGTTTTGCATTGTGTGGATCCCCATCGCGTTGCGCTGCGCAGGCATGAGATGCACCGTTATTACTGAAATATGGGCTCGGGAAGGGTGGCTTTCGGGTGCGGGGTGGGATGCGGAAGTTTTGAAGCACTAAATTGCTGTTTTGAATTAGTAAATGGTCGGTTAGGAGCATTAAATGGCTGTTTGGAGGAGTTAAATGGTCGTTGAGACGATGTAAGTGCTCGTTTCGGGGGGCAAAGGGGCGGTTGTGGCTGATAGACTTGTCATTTAACGCTCTGAGTTCAGGCCTTTAGAGGGATTTAATACGTGGGTGTTATGATGTTAATTTGATGTTGTTGAAAATTATTGCGTAATAAACTCCGTGCTCCATTAAGATTTGGGTGGGGCGTGGAGTTGGAGTTCGTGGATGCTCCAGAATTTGCCGGGTTTGGTGCCTTGTTGTTGGATGCGGAGGTGTTTTACGGTAGTGTTTTTGAAGGAGATGCTGGTGATTTCCTCAGTGCCGGGTCCTTTGCTGATCGTGGTCCATGTTTTCCCATCACTGCTGGCTTGGACTTCGTAGAGTTGAGGAGAATCGCTGGGGGAGGCGGTGCTTTGTAATTCGATACCGCAGAGGTCGGTGGGGGTGGGGAGATCAATGCGCACCCACATGTCGGGCACTTGGGGTGTTTTGCTATCCCAGCGGGTGTTTTGTTTGCCGTCGATCATCTGTGCCAATGTTTCTTGGTTGTGGCTGCTGCTGAGCTTCCACGACGGTCGGTTTGTCAGGGGCCGGGGCGCGAGGGCGCGGAGTTCTTCGATGGTCCAGGGCTTGGTGCGGTCGGCGTGTTGCTTGCGCAGTTGAGTGACGGACTTGGCCTCGATGAAGGAACCGCGGTTGCCAAAGGCATTGCGGAGGTAGCTGCTGATGTCGGCGAGCCATTCGTCGCTATTGGTGTTTTGGGGGATCATCATCGACTCGTAGGTTTTGCCATTGATGGGGCCTTCCAATCCGTGAAGGAGCACGCGTAGAATGGCTTTGTCGTCGTGCACGGTTTGGGAGTTGGCGAGGGGTGGTGCGAGCGTTTTTCCCGCGTCGCCAGGGATGGGCGTGCCCATGCCATCGACGCCGTGGCAGGCGAAGCAGACTTCCTGGTAAATTTTCATGCCTCTTTCAAATTGCCTGCGTTGCGGCTGTGTGAATTCGCTGCTGACCTTCGGTGCTTTATCTAACAGATTCGCTCCGAGCTCGCGCAGACCCGTGAGTGGCGACTGGGCGATGTGATGTGTCATTTGCTGCTCCCATTGCGGAAACTTGTGCAACTTCGCTGTCATGGCGGATTGCAGTTTTACTTGGGGATTTTCATCGGCGGCCAGGCTTTGGATGTCGGCGATCAAAGAGGTGTCGCCTGCTTTGAGGAGTGTCTCGCAAGCGCGGATGGCCTGCACGCGCAGGGCGGGGTCGGCATCTTTGAGAGCGGCGCGGGCGAGTTCTGGTGTCAAAGCGCCGAGACCTTCCAAAGTCCAGAGCGCATGCAGGCGGGCGAGGGGCTTGCTGGGCTGACGCAGCATTTCTGTGAGAGCGGGGACTACGGATTTGTCGCCCTTGACGATGAGAAGCCGTTGGGCGGTATCGCGCCACCAACCATTCGGATGCGCGAGGTGGGCGACCCATTGCGTGGGAGTTTCCGCTAACATTTTCGGTTGTGGTCCGGGTGTAAAATCTTTGTGCGTTAGACGCCAGATGCGGCCATGGCCGATGACATTTTGGAAGCCGTGTTGCTTGACGACATTGCGCAAGTAAGAGCCTTCTCTGACCCAGTTGCCTTCTTGAATGATGCCGCGATACATATCGACAATGTAGAGGCAGCCATCGGGGCCTGTGGTCATGTTGAGAGGACGAAAGCAGAGATCGGTGGAGCGAATGAATTCCGATTGTGGGTTGGCGTTGCTGAGGGTCGTGATGCCTTCGCTGTGCGAGACAATGGCGCGGCGGATGAGGCGACCGACGGGCTCGGGAAGAAATACATTGCCGATGAGCTCGGGCGGCAGTCGATCGCCGCGAAAGACCGTTTGGCCACCGCAACCCGTGAAGTGATTGAGTGTGCCATCGTCGCGTGATTTTTTCGGCCCGCCTTGGTAGTCGCGCGCGCCGACGAGGGGCCAGGTGACATCGAAGTCTTTTTCCTTTTGGGCTGAGATATTGAAGGCTCCGTAAATGATCGGGACTTGATAGGTATGCAGACCTTTTTCGCCACCGGCATTGCTCCACCACATTTGGCCGTAGTTGTCCTGAGCGAGTCCCCATTGTCCGCCGTTAGGGAAAGTGGATTCCTGAAGTGGGGCGGTATTTTCACCATTCCAGCGCAGGCGATAGCTATTGTAGGTGGAATACATCCAGTTATCGAGTCCCCACACGAGGCCGCTGGGCTGGTGCTCCATATTGCCGCCGCGGGGTCCGCCTTTGAACCAGAGCTTACTGTCATCGGCGACGCCGTCTTGATTTTTATCGCTATAAATCGTGAGATCGGAGGTGTTGGTGATGCCTAACAGAATGCGGTCATCGAGTGGCAAGATCATGCGCGGCAAGAGCATGTCCTTGAGGTAAATCGAGTGCTGATCAAATGTTCCATCGCCCTTGGTGCTGACATGCTTGCTTACGATGCTGCGTGACGTGAGACCATCGGCACCATCGATGTTTTGCATGTAGGTGCGCATTTCCGCCACATACATAGCGCCATTGGGATCGAAGGCGATGGTGACGGGCTCTTTGATTTGCGGCTCGCTGAGCACGAGTTCGAGCGAGTAGCCGTCGGGAAGTTGCACGGTTTTTAAAAACTCCTCGGGCGATAATGAGGGGACCTGGTGCTGCGGAGTGAAATCGTTTGCAGGTGGGAGTGCCTGCGTCGTGAGAGATAGCAGTGAGGTGATGGCGATCGTGAGTGATGGGCGGATCATGGGTTTTACGACGGATTATACGGATTTAACGGATTTTTTTATGAAGGCAATTTTGGGTGATGAATTCGATCAAAGGGGGCGGGCGTAAGTTTGGCAGCGGTTGGCCCAGCCTTCGCGCCAGCGGGCTTCGCCGCGGGCGGGTGGGGAATTTTCGATGCGACGGTTGAGAGCGCGGGTGGCAGAGGCGGCGAATTCGGTGGCGGCTGCGGATCCGCTGGGCACGTCTTTCATGCCGCCGAGGACTTGTAGGAGGCCCCATCCTTTGCCGTTGTAGCGTTCGCCGGGGTTGAGGCCGTCGCCTTTGAAATTGACATAGTCAATGAGAGCATACTGGCCGTGTGCCGTGGTGGCAACTTTTTGATAGTTGGCCGCGATGCGATCGCGATCACCTGCGGGGGCTCCCGCGAGGATTTTTGGCAAGGCGGCACGAGAGCGGGTGATGATGAAGTCGGTCTGGAGCGTGACGGTGGAGCTGAGCCATTTGCGAAGTTCGTTCATGCGGGGGCTGCGGAAGTCATTTTTGAATTCGGTAGCGGAATTCCATGGAGCGTGGGGTGATAGCGCGACCGCGGGCGGAGTCACGCCGCGTTGTTTGCAGTAGGACATGAATTGCGGCCAAGACTCCGTGAAAGGTCCTTTGTGCGAGGCGGTATACCAAATAAAGTGTCCGATGCCGAGCGAAGGAAATTCCTCGCCGACATTCCAGGTGGTAAGTCCATCAACGGTGCCGCCGCATTCGTTTTGCCAGATTTTTTTGCCGATGGCTTGCTTCTGGGATTCCGAGAGGGTGGGGAATTCGCCAGCGCCCTGGGCGGAGGATGAGGAAGAAAAAGGTGCGCAGGCTGTGACGGCGAGTATGAGTGCGAAGGAGAGAGTTTTCATAAAGAATCGTGACGGGTGGGTTCTGGGGAAGTGGATGGGGTGGGAGTGATTTTTTCTGGTTCACTCGGAGTGGGTTCAGGGAGTGAATGTTTGGTGGCGAGGCGTTCTTTGCGCATGAGGATTACGTAGCTGATGTAAGCGATCAGGATACCGCTGGCCATGCAGATGGCGAGTTTGGTCCATTGTTGTTTTTTGCGAATGGTGATGGCGGGCGTTTCCGTCAAGGAACTGATGTAGCGCACCTCGATGCTAATATCTTCGGTCTCTGCAAGCCAACGAGTGCCCGCATCGGAGGTCTGCGGGGCGAGGATCACGCTGGTGCTAGTGCCCACGTAGGAGGCGGTGCTAAGCACGTAGGAAGTGGTCGCCACGACAGCGCCGAGTATGACACTAAGCACGGCGTTTTTGAATTGGGAAAATGTCATGACGGCAGAGGAGCAGAGATTACCATTTCGGCGGCACGTTGCATAGCTCGCAACATCGAGGAGGGATCGGCGAGGTTTTTTCCGGCTATGGAAAAAGCGGTGCCGTGATCGGGGCTGAGGCGCGGGCGAGGCAAGCCTAATGTGATGTTTACGGCATTATCGAAATCGAGTAATTTGAGCGGGATCAGGCCCTGATCGTGATACATGCACACTAATGCATCGTAACGGCCGTGCGCGGCTTCCCGAAAAATGGCATCGGGCACATGAGGGCCGGAAAATTCAGCGAGTTGCATGCTTTGCAGTTCTCGGATGGCAGGAGTGATGATTTCGATTTCTTCCCGACCGAAGGCACCGTTTTCGCCGGCGTGGGGATTGAGTCCGCAGACGGCGATGCGTGGCGAGCGCTGCAATCGTTGGCGCATGTAGTCGGCTAGCAAACGACCGCAGGAGACAATAGCGTCGGTGGTCAATCGCGTCGCAACTTCCGCTAGTGGAATGTGAATGGTCGCCAGTGCGACGGTGAGATGATCGCCTGTGAGGCACATCGTCGTATCACGAGCGCCGAGTCGTTCGGTGAAAAATTCCGTTTGGCCGGGGTAGGGGAAGCCGATGGCTTGGAGGGAGTCCTTCGCCACTGGACCCGTGACGACAGCATCGGCGCTGCCCTCTTTAAGACGACGGGCGGCTTCTTCCAGTGCCTCAAGAGCAATGCGAGCGGAGTGGGTGTCAGGTTTACCTTCGATCGCGGTTTTGGGATATTCTAACAATTCGTAATCACATTCACTTGGCAAGTCGGGCGAAGCCAGGGCCTTGGCGATGATTTCCGGACCAATGCCAGCGGGGTCTCCGGGGGTGATGAGTATAAGGGGTCGTTTCATCAGATTTCAGGAATCCACAAGGTTGCGGAGGAATTGATTTTTTTCGATGATGGTATCGATGCGTTTCTCATTGTGTCGCAATTTCACAAAAGCGGTAACAAACAGCCACAGTGCGATGAGAACAAGCAACGTGCAGCCAGCGAGCACCGGCACCAGCAAGAACATAATTTTTTCTGGTTTGTAGAGTTGTGAAGTGGCTATGAGCACCGAACCCAGTGAGAGAGGAATCGAAAAAATCGCAATACCGGTGCGAAGAATTGAAAGTGCCGTGCGCTTTTCCGACAGCAGCAAATTGATCTCATCAAAGACCATTTCGCGATAATCGGTTTTTTGCATGACTGACATCATAGGGAAAAATCCCCGGGACGCCAATCAAAATGCGAGGGACGTTGCGTGATCGAGTTTTGATTGCGCTTGTCAAATCTGGCCCACTGCGCTTCGTTGGGCGCGACTTTACGAAGTCGTTTTCCCATGCCGAAAGTCTATATCAAAACCTATGGTTGCCAGATGAACGAGCGCGATACCGAGCAGGTGGCGCGGATGTTCACCGAGGGCGGCTATACGGTGACTGGCGATGAGACGGAAGCCGATGCGATTCTAGTGAATACTTGCTCGGTGCGTGATCAGGCGGAGCAAAAGGCGCTGGGGAAAATGAACAAGATGGGGAAGATCCGTCGCACCAAGCCGCATGTGGTCTATGGCTTCATGGGCTGCATGGCGCAATCGCGCGGCAGTGAATTGTTTGCGAGCATCCCGCACCTCGATGTGGTGGTCGGCACGCAGAAGTATCATAAAGTTTTTTCCTACGTGGATGAGATTTTAAAGCGTCGGCTGGAACTGCGCATGGACCAACCAGAGCATTCGCTGCGCGGGGAAAACGTCTGCGATGTGGAGGAAGAAGCCGGTTCGCAAAATACCATCCGCGATCACATCACCAAGGCGCGTCAGGTTAGCGCCTTTGTCTCGATCATGCAGGGTTGCAACATGCGTTGTTCGTTTTGCATCGTCCCGGATACGCGTGGGCGTGAGCGCGGCAGGCCGATGGAAGACATTGTTGATGAAGTGAAACGCCTTGTCGATCAGGGGGTGAAGGAAGTGAATCTGTTAGGGCAGATTGTCAATCTTTACGGACGCACGGAGTTTCCGATTGTCGGTGGCAAGTCGCCGTTTGTGCAGTTGTTAGAAAAAGTGCATCAGGTCGAAGGGCTGGAGCGGATTCGGTTTGTATCTCCGCATCCGATCGGTTTTCGCGATGATTTGATCCAAGCGTTTGCGGAATTGCCAAAGCTCTGCTCGCACATTCATTTCCCGATGCAAAGCGGCTCGGATCGGATTTTGCGATTGATGAAACGTCCGTATCGCCATGAAAAATTTGTCGAGATTTGTGAGAAGATGAAAGCCGTGCGACCGGATCTTGCGATCACGACCGATATCATCGTTGGCTTTCCGAGCGAGACCGAAGAAGACTTTCAGGCGACACTCGATACCGTGCGACAAGTCGAATTTGCGAATGCGTTTATCTTCCGTTATTCAAAACGCCGCAACACACCCGCTGCGGAGATGGACGAGCAGATCGAGGAGACGGTGAAGGAAGAGCGCAACCAAATCTTGTTACAAGCGGTGAATGAAATCTGCATCCGTCAGCACGCGGCCTTAGTGGGCAGCACAGCGCAGATTTTGTGCGAAGGTTTATCGCGCTACAACGACCAGCGACTCTCGGGTCGCACGAGCCAGAACCGGATCGTGGTGTTTGAAGGTGATGTGGAACGGTGGATGGGTCAGATGCTTGAAGTGAAAGTCGATAGTTCCACGGGCTTCACCTTGTATGGGACACCAAGTCAAAGTTGACGAACGCTAGAGTTTTTCTCGTGCGTAAATTCGAATCAGGTTCATGAGTTTTTGTGCGAGAGGATCCAGCTGTTCCCTGTGCCATATGCCCACGTTGAGCGATGGCATGTGATCCCCAGAAAGTGCAATCAAGCGTGACCCCGCAGTTTTTCCTCGTGGCGTTTTTTCGACAATGCAAAAGCCGAAGCCAAAGTCCAAGCGAACGTAGGCGGGCACGTGGCTGAGCGACGAAACTTCCAGTGTGGGATGCCATTCGACGCCTGCCTTGCGCAGAGAGGCATGGATGTGTTGTGCTAGTAAATTATTTTGCGGGAGCGAGACGAGTCCGGGTTTTTCTTTCTGGCGCAGCAAACGAATGAGGTCAGACCATTGCCTAACGGTTTTCGCGTGGCTCGGCGGCACTTGTAGCATTAAGGGTAAGCGGGCAATGACCTCGACGAGAGGTGACGTGCCGCTGTGGACATGTTTCGACAGAACACCGATGGCAAGATCCGCCTCGCCATCGCGCACCAGTGCGGGGAGGTCTTGCGACGGAGCCTCGCGCAAGACGAGACGCGTACGTGAGGGAGCGTCGATTTGTTTGAGCAGCTGCGGCAGGTGATCGCGTATGATCATATCGGCTGCTGCGATGCGCAGCGGTTTGTGCGTATCGGCGGCGAGCGTCTCGCGCAGCAGCCCCATGCGAGCGCGCAGGCGCAGTGTCTCTTCTTGGAAATGTCGTCCTTCGGCGGTGAGAAGAAATGGTTTGCGCTGGAATAGTTTCATTCCCAGATGAGCCTCCAGTGTAGCCATTTGCGCGCTCAATGCAGGCTGTGAGATACCGATCTTGCCGAAGCGTGAAGCCGCCGATAGTCCGCCTGCTTCGCAGACGCTGAGAAATAATTCAGTGGCATACCAGGGAAAAGAATTCATCAAATTTTCTGATGAACGTATTACAATAATCGATTGGATCAATCAAACAAAAAAATGCAAAGTCTGTTCTGTCATGAACATTCCATCTCAATCAACACGTCGTTTTACTAACAAGATTCCCGGCATCTTTCTTTTGCTGCTCACCTCCTGTGGAGATTATTCCGGGACTACGCCGACGACCTCTCAGCAGGCGATGTCGCAAATGTCTGGATATCCGACACTCAGTGGACGTCCCGCATTGCGCACACCGGCATCAATCGGCATATTTACCACAGGGCGCACTGATGCGTTGGACTTTGGCCACGGCGGGGCCGACCTGATGAAAAGCGGGAACATCCGCTCGATGCAACCCATTAATTCCATCGTTTCTTCCGGAAACTATTATCAACTGAGTGATGTGCTCGCTAAGCGGGCGAAGTTACTGCACGAGGCGAAATTTCTCGGTCTCGATGTCATTCTCGTGTGTGATCAAATGACCGACACCGATCGCAACATGTCATTAATCCAAGGCGTTACGCTGGGGATCGTGGATCTAGGGCTGAAAAAGCAAAACACCCAATTGACCGTGCTGTGCATGGATGCACGGACTGGTTACATCTATGGCACTATGGGGCAGCAAGAAGATGGCAGCACTGCACGATTGGCGCTCTTCGATAGCAATGTGTTTGGCGACCCCAACCGTAGTCACCTCGTTAACACCACTCGCCGCGATGCAGTGAAGCAATTTCCCACATTCTGGAATGAGGTTGTGGCGAAGTATGGGAAACGCTAATCAACATGAGGGACGTTTACTAACATCAATCGCTCATTTGGAGAACTTATCGGTTGTTTCGTGACGAATCGACCTTGCGGAAACTTCCCTTTTCTCTAGACTTTGGGCATGGAGAAATCGGTGGTCATTCGGAGTATGCGACTTTTTTTGCAGGTGCTACTGGGTGCGTTATTTCTCTATGCCGCAGGGCAAAAATTGTTTGTCAGTGGTGTGGCGCAGTTTGCGGTGGAAGTGGGGAATTACAAATTGTTGCCCGATTCCTTTGTGCTCATGGTCGCATATTTTCTGCCGTGGCTGGAGGCGGCTGCAGGAATTTGTCTCATGCTGAATTTTTGGCGTGAAGGGGCGAGCGTTTGTGCGATAGGAATGACTTTGGTGTTTTGTGCGGGGATAGGATGGGCCTGGACTCAAGGACTGGACATCACTTGCGGTTGTTTTGGTAAGGCGGATGCGACGGTCAATTACCCTTGGAAAGCGCTGCAACTGTTGGCGCAGTTAGTGGTGGCTGTTTTTGTCGCATCTGGACCAGTGGGGACTTGGGCCAACTTGGGCAATGCTATGGGACCAGCGCAGAGGAAAAATCCGTAAATTTTCCAAGTCCGAGTTTGCGGTTAGGGGAAAATCCGCTATGCAGGGGCAGGGCAAGTTTTTTCACACGCTATTTGTATTTTATCGATGAACATTCATACGGATTTCAGCAGTCGTCATCTAGGGGTTTTGGGCGCGGATCAACGAGCGATGTTGCAGTTGCTCGGTTATGCAAAAATGGAGTCGCTAGTCGCCGATGCGGTGCCGGCGGTGATTCGCAATGCGAGCGCGATGGACTTGCCAGAAGCTCTCTCGGAGGTGGAAGCTCTCGAGCGTTTGTCGGGCATCATTCGGGAAAATGAATTGAAAAAATCTTTCATTGGTCAAGGCTACTATGGCACGCATACGCCGACGGTGATTCAGCGCAATATTTTGGAAAATCCTGGCTGGTATACCGCCTACACGCCTTATCAGGCGGAGATTGCGCAAGGCCGCTTGGAGGCATTGTTGAACTTCCAGACGATGATCACCAATCTCACCGGACTGGATGTGGCGAATGCTTCGTTGCTCGATGAAGGCACGGCAGCAGCCGAGGCGATGAGTCTGGCGTTGGCGGGCAAGCCGAATGGCAAGGTGATGTTTGTCTCGGAGCGCTGTCATCCGCAGACGATTGCCGTGGTGGAGACACGCGCGGAACCGCTTGGCATCGAGGTGCAGATCGGTGATCATACGACGTTCGATCCGTCATCGGTGTCGGGCCTGTTCGCGGTGCTAGTGCAGTATCCGGATACATATGGTCGTGTGGATGATTTCGCGGCTTTCTTCGATCAAGCCCGTGCTGCGGGTGCTGTCAGCATCGTTGCGGCAGATTTGTTAGCTTTGACGGTGCTGCGAGCGCCCGGCGAATTCGGTGCCGATATTTGTGTCGGTAATTCTCAACGTTTCGGCGTGCCGATGGGCTTTGGGGGGCCGCATGCTGCTTTCATGTCGTGCAAGGATGCCCTGAAGCGCAAGATGCCCGGTCGATTGATCGGGGTCTCGGTCGATGCCTATGGCAAGCCCGGATTCCGCCTCTCTCTGCAAACACGCGAGCAACACATCCGTCGTGATAAAGCGACTTCGAACATCTGCACCGCGCAAGTTTTATTGGCAGTCATGGCATCGATGTATGCCGTCTATCATGGTCCGCAGGGCTTGAAATACATGGCGCAGCAAGTGCATCAGCGAACGCGCACATTGGCACTGTCATTGCTGCATGCTGGTTTTTCGTTAGATAATGAGCATTACTTCGATACCGTAGTCGTCACGACTCCCGGCAAGGCGCAATCGATTGCCGATGCTGCGGTGAAATGCGGTTATAACCTGCGTTTGATCGATGCGGATCGTGTCGGCATTTCCTTCGATGAAACCACCACCGATGCCGATGTAGCCGAGATTGCTGGGTTGTTTGACGCGGCCCTTGTTTCCGCAAGTGATGAGTGGGCGATCAATACCGCGCATGTCCGACAGTCGGAAATTTTGCCACAAGCAGTTTTCCATCAGTATCATTCGGAAACGGAAATGCTGCGCTACTTGAAGCGTCTGGAGTCGAAAGATTTGGCACTCAATGAGTCGATGATCGCTCTCGGTTCCTGCACGATGAAGCTGAATGCAACGGCGGAAATGATGCCACTGAGTTGGCCGCAAGTTTCTTCCTTGCATCCCTTCGTGCCCGCCGATCAATCGCGCGGCTATGTGGCCATGTTGCAAGAACTGGAACAATGGCTCGCGGAAATCACCGGCTTCGCAGCGGTGTCCTTGCAGCCGAATGCGGGTTCGCAAGGGGAGTATGCCGGACTGCTGGCGATTCGTCGTTACCACCGCGCGAACAATGAAGCGCATCGTCATATCTGCTTGATTCCAGTTTCCGCCCACGGCACCAATCCTGCTTCCGCTGTAATGTGTGGCTTCAAAGTCGTGGGGGTCAAATGCGATGAACAGGGGAACATCGACTGCGCTGACCTTCAGGCGCGCATCGCGGAGCATAAAGACAATCTCGCCGCGCTGATGATCACCTATCCCTCCACGCACGGCGTGTTTGAGGAATCGATCAAAGACATTTGCCAATGGATCCACGATGCCGGCGGTCAAGTGTACATGGACGGTGCCAACATGAATGCCCAGGTCGGTCTCACCAGCCCGGGCTTTATCGGCGCCGATGTCTGCCACCTCAACTTGCACAAAACCTTCTGCATCCCGCACGGCGGAGGCGGCCCTGGTGTGGGTCCTATCGGTGTAGCGAAGCAACTCGTTCCTTATCTACCTGGCCACGCCTGCTTGGCGGATGCCGCGGGCGCAGTTTGCTCGGCACCTTATGGCAGTGCGTCGATCAATACGATTTCGTGGATGTACATCGCGATGATGGGACCAAACGGATTGAAGAGCGCTACGGAAGTCGCCATTCTCAATGCCAACTACGTCGCGAAACGTCTCGCGGATTTCTATCCGATTCTCTACACCGGCAACAAAGGTCTCGTGGCACACGAGTGCATCATCGATCTGCGTCCGCTCTCCGATGCCAGCGGCATCACGGTCGAGGACGTGGCGAAGCGCTTGATGGACTATGGTTTCCATTCGCCAACGATGTCATGGCCGGTGACGGGGACATTGATGATCGAACCAACCGAATCCGAATCGAAAACCGAGCTGGATCGTTTCTGTGAGGCGATGATTGCCATTCACGGCGAGATTCAACAAGTCCTGCAAGGCACTGCTGACCGCGAGGACAACGTCTTGAAAAACGCCCCGCACCCAGCGACTGCGGTCATCGCCGATGCTTGGTCGCACGCTTACACCCGCGAGCAAGCGGCTTATCCCTTGCCGTATCTGCGCGTGCATAAATTCTGGCCGAGCGTGGGTCGTATCGACAACGTTCACGGCGATAGAAATCTGGTCTGCACTTGCGACAGCGTGGAATCCTACACATGAGTTTTTCTGAAACATCGCCCGTGGATTGGCAGCAGTGGCAGGGAGAAATTCTCGCTACCTTGTTGTTCGTCATACGCGATGGGAAGATTTTATTGATTGAAAAAAAACGAGGGATCGGTGCCGGCAAAGTCAATGGTCCTGGTGGCAAAATCGATCCCGGTGAAACACCTCTCGAATGCGCCGTGCGCGAGACGATGGAGGAACTGCATGTGAAAGCGCTCAACGTGCGCAAGTGCGGCGAGCTGTGCTTTGCCATGTCCGATATCCCCGACATCCACTGCCACGTCTTTGTCGCCGATGACATCGAAGGCGTGCCTACCGAGACGGATGAAGCGATCCCACTATGGACATCGTTAGAAGAAATCCCCTACGAACGCATGTGGGCGGATGACATTTACTGGTTGCCACAAATGATCGCAGGCCACACCTTTGTCGGACGCTTCCTCTTCGAAGGTGAAACGATTCTCTGGCGCGACGTGCGCTTTGATGTGGAGTTTGATCAGTGAACGCAAAAGCGTTAAATCGTCATCGCGTGGAAGCCGCCATCGACGATCATTTCGTGACCGGTGATGAACGAGCCTGCCGCTGGTGAAGCGAGCAACAGAGTGGCTCCGATCAGTTCCTCAGCATTGCCGAAGCGTGACGCGGGAGTTTGACGGAGAATGTCGAGCACGCGAGATTCATCGAGCACCTTGCGATTTTGTTCGGCGGGGAAAAAGCCTGGCACGAGTGTGTTGACGCGGATGTCTTTATCGGCCCATTCGCGGGCGAGGTTTTTCGAAAGATTGTGCACAGCCGCTTTCGAGGCTGAGTAGGTGAATACGCGCGACAGCGGGCTGAGGCCTGAGATTGAACCGAGGTTAATGATCGAGGCTGGTTGTGCGTTGTTGATGAAGTAGGCACCGAACACTTGGCAGGCACGGAATACAGCGGCGAGGTTGGTGTCCATGATGCGGGCGTATTCTTCCTCGCTGACATTGAGAAATGGCGTGGGCGAATTGGTGCCTGCGCCGTTGATGAGAATGTCCACTTGGCCCGAGCGCTCCAGCACTGTGTCTAACAAATTTTGCAGTGATTCGCGCGAGGTGACATCGACAGGCACGAAGTAGCCTTTACCACCGTGTGAGGTGATTTCGGCGAGACGACGTTCCGCTTTTTCAGGGATGCGACCGCCGAGTACGACTTCTGCTCCGGCGCGAGCGAGGCCGACGGCCATGGTGCCGCAGAGTTCGCCAGTGCCGCCAATGACGACAGCGACTTTTCCTGAGAGATCGAAGAGAGACTTGAGATAGTTGGCAGTTTGCATGGTGAGAAAGTGTAAATCAGGGGTTAATATGGCGCAGCAAGCGGATAATGGGAAGTGAAAATTTCTTTCCTAGTGATAGAGAAATGCGACTCGTGGCAGTTCTACAAGATTGTTGAGCACGTGCTCTCATGGTAAGAATTGCGCATGGTTACGTTGAAAACAATTTTGCTCTTGGGTTTGTCGAATGTGTTCATGACCTTTGCTTGGTATGCGCATTTGCGCGATATGAAGGACAAACCCTGGATGATCGCGGCCTTTTTGTCTTGGTTGATTGCTTTTTTTGAATACATGCTCCAAGTGCCTGCCAACCGCATCGGTCATCAGGTGATGTCGGTATCGCAGTTGAAAATTCTGCAAGAGGTCATCTCGCTAAGTGTGTTTGTGCCGTTTGCGATTTTTTTCATGAAGGAAAAAATCACCTGGAACTACGGTGCGGCGGCATTGTGTCTCGCAGGGGCGGTGTTTTTCATGTTTCGCAAGTGATTTGGCTTTCCCACAGGCATTGCAATGCGATACACCATCGAACATGACCGCAGCACAACAAGGTTTTGCCATGCCCGCCGAATGGGCGATACAGGAAGCGATCTGGCTATCGTGGCCAGTGGCAGACGAACGTCATTGGGCGGGAAAAAAACAGGATGTCATCGGACAGAAGTTTGCGGAAATCACCGCAGCGATTTCGCACTTCGAGCCCGTGCGAATCAATGCACCGCAGACTCGGCATCAAGCGATTCGCGCGCTTTGTGAAGCAGCCAAATGCAATTTACGTCACCTGGAACTATACGATCATCCGAACAACGATGTGTGGTGTCGCGATCACGGGCCGATTTATGTGAAGCATCGGGATACCGGCGAGGTGGCGGTGGTCGATTGGGGCTTCAACGCCTGGGGAGGGAAATTTCCGCCGTGGAATCTCGACGATGCGATTCCCCAACGGGTGGCAGAATCGTTAGAGATGAAACGCTTTGAAGGCGGCATGATCCTAGAAGGCGGTGCGATCGAAATCAACAGCGTCGGCCAGCTGCTGACGACTGAGGCCGTCTTGCTCAATCCGAATCGAAACCCCCATCTATCGCGCGGAGACATTGAGGAATTGTTGTGCGAGGGACTTGGAGTAAATGAAATTTTGTGGCTCAAAAGTGGTATCGAAGGCGATGATACCGATGGCCACATCGATGATTTGGTGCGCTTTGTGTCCGACAGTGCAATGCTGGCCTGTGTGGAAAAAGATAGCGCATCGCCGAATCAAAAGATCCTAGCAGAAAATTTCTCTACGTTGGCAGGATTCCGCAAGACCACCGGCGGGTCGTTTGATTTGATCGAAATGCACATGCCCGAAGCCTGCGAAGTGCCGGGCTGGCGATTGCCGGTCTTGCCGGCCTCGTATGTGAATTATCTGTTAGTGAATCACGGCGTGATCGTGCCGCAATTCCGTCAGAAAAAAAACGACCAACGCGCGCTCGCGATCATTCAAGAAATTTTCCCCGAACGCGAAGTGGTAGGCATCGACTGCCTCGACCTAGTCGAAGAGGGTGGCACCTTGCACTGCATTTCACAGCAGCAGCCGGCGTAATTCGTTAGATTATTTCGCCCACTGGTTTTGACGCAGCCAGACGAGTAGATCTTTCGCCCAAGGGTGTACTTCACCGGGGGCGGCGCCGTTTTTGCCGATGCTGAGGCCGATGCCGTGGGGGCCTTTTTGATAAACGTGCAGATCGAAGGGCACGCCGGCACGACGCATGGCGGCGGCAAATTCTAGCGAATTCTCCACTTTGACGCCGCTGTCTTCCCAGGTGTGCCAGATAAAACAAGGGGGCGTTTCTTTGGTGACTTGTTTTTCGTTAGATAGAAATTCAATGAGTTCGGGGCTGGGATTTTCACCTAACAAGTTTTTACGCGATCCACCGTGGGTGAAGTCGCCCATGGTGATGACAGCGTAACAGAGAATGCCGAAGTCGGGGCGGCTGCTGAGTTGTTCGATCGGGTCTTTGTCATCGGCTTTGCCAGCATCGAAGTGGGTGAGTAAAGTTGAGGCCAAATGACCGCCCGCACTGGAGCCCATGATGCCGCAGCGTTTGGGGTCGATATTCCATTCCGTGGCTTTCGAGCGTAGCAAGCGCATGCCACGGGCGGCGTCGTTGAGCATGCTCGGATGGCGATAGCCGGAAGAACCGAGTCGGTATTTTAATACGACGGCGGCGATCCCTTGTTCTGCGAGCCAAGTTGCGTAGCCTTCGCCTTCGTGCGGGGCTAAACCGCCGTAGCCGCCGCCAGGGCAGACCAGAATGGCGGTGGTGGGAGCTGCTTGATCTTTCGGCAAATAGGCAGTGAGAGTGGGGATGTCTTTTTCGGTTGTGCCGCGAGCATCCGCAGCGCCATTCGGGTAAAGGGGAATCGAGGGCAGGGGAGCTGCGGATAGGAGAGATGTAGAGATGGAAACTAGAAGCAGTAGTTGTTTCATAGGGAAAAATGTATCGCTTGGGTCTGCGGGGTCAAGAATCAAACGTTGCGCCGCAATAGGCGTTGGGTCGTAGCCACGATGAGAAAAGTAGCGAGCAGCAGTAGTGTCGAGAGCGCATTGATCAAGGGCAATTCCTTGCTGTGACGGATCATGCTATTGATTCGCAGCGGCAAGGTATCGGCGCCGGCACCAGTGACGAAAAAGGTGACGACAAAGTCATCGATGGATAAGGTGAATGCCAGTAATCCACCTGCGAGAATCCCCGGGGCAATCAATGGCAAAAGAACTCGAGTGGTGGCTTGCCAGCGGGTGGCGCCGAGGTCGCGTGCGGCATCGATGACCGAGAAGTCGAAGTCCTGCAAACGCGCTTGCACGACCAACGCGACATAGCCGAGGCAAAAAGTGACGTGGGCAATCGTCACCGTGATCAAGCTGAGCGGAACTTTGATGGCGACAAAAAATGACAGCAGCGACATGCCGATCAGTACCTCGGGCAGCACGAGCGGCAAGGTCAGTAGCAAGCGATGGGCATTTTGCCAACGGCTGCGGAATCGATGCAACGCAAAGGCGGCCGCAGTGCCTAGTGTCATCGCGATCACACTCGATACACTGGCGATGCCTAACGAATTCTGCAATGCGCGCCAAAGATCATTGCGACGGAACAGACCTTCATACCATTTCCACGTAAAGCCCTGCCATGAGGTGCTGTAGCGCGATTCATTGAAGGAGTGCAGCACCAACAAGGCGATGGGCAAATAGAAAAACACCAGCACCGCTGCGGTGATCAGCATAGGAGCGCGGCTGTGTTTCATCGGCAATCGTCAAGTGAGTTTAAATAAGGCGCAGTAGGCTCCGTCGGTGTGATCAACGCAAGGGAGCACCTGCTTTTGCGCCACCAAGGTGAGCTGCGGGTGATCCTTGAGGAAGTCGGCAATCAAGTTGGAATTTTCTTCTGGTTCGATCGAGCAGGTCGAATAGACGAGGCGACCCCCTTTTTTTAAGCAAGGTAGTGCGTTTTCGATGATGCGTTTTTGAATTACGGGAAGGTCGGATAAATCGCGTGGCTGCAAGCGCCAGCGGGCATCGACTCGACGCCGGAACACGCCCGTATTGGAGCAGGGGACATCGAGCAGGATGGCATCGAAGGTATTGTGCCACTTGTCGGGAGCTGGTTCCAGCCAGTCGTGTTGAGAAATCGTGGCACAGGTGACGTGAAGTCGTTGCAGATTTTCTTCGAGGCGAGGAATGCGTTTTTCGTTAGAATCGGTCGCGATCAAAGTGCCGCGATTTTCCATCGCTGCGGCGATCAGAGCGGCTTTGCCTCCGGGCGCGGCACAGGCATCGAGAACGGTTTCGCCTGGTTGCGGGGCTAGCATTTCCACGCTGTGTCGCGTCGCCGGATCCTGCATGTATATGATGCCTTCACGGATGAGTTTCATCGGCACTGGTCCTTCGATGCGAAAAAATCCCGGTACTTCGGGAAGCGGGTCTTCGAGCGGGCAGGGCTGTTGGGAAAGCGGATTATAGTGGGCGTAATTTTCCGCCGGTTCCTGATTCCATTCCATCAGAGCGATCGCTTGATCGGCACCGTAGTGCTTGCGCCAGCGCTTGAATAACCAATCCGGATGCGAGTGGAATTCCGCAGGTGGCAAATCGGATAATTTTTCTAATAATTTCGCTTTTTGACCGACGGCGCGACGCAGCACGGCATTGAGTAGTCCGCGAATGTTGGCTTTTCCCGCTTCGACTGTTTCATTGACGGCGGCATGGTCGGCGATGTTGAGAATCAGCACCTGAAATAATCCAATGCGCAGCAGATCGCGGGCATCGGCATCGAGTTTGCCACGGCGCATCTCGGTGATGAAATGATCGAGCACACGGCGATGGCGCAGCACCCCAAAGAGGATGGCGTTGAGAAGTCCACGATCTGAAGTCGAGAGTTGGTAGCGTTGCGCGTGGCGTTCGACGAGAGTTTCCGCGTAGTCGTGGCCTTTTCCCCAGGCATGGAGGGCTGCGTGGGCGGCGCGGCGAATGTTGTGTTGTGCTGGCACAGCGCGAGCCAATACCAATCACCTTGTGGTGTCAATGCCTAGTGGCGTTGTAGGTTTCTCCGATCATCGTCTAACAAATTTCACTCACGACATGGTCCATGACAATGTCATGCGCTTCATGCGGCAGGTCATCCACGATCATTGCAGCGAATGTTACACCGATGCACGTAGGTCGCGTGGCTCCGCATGCGTGGAGGTACAGGTCATAGTATCCACCGCCCTTGCCAAGGCGTTTGCCATCGCGCGTGAAAGCCGTTCCGGGGCAGAGCATCACATCAATCTCTGCAGCGGTGGCGAGGGGCAAGGATTCGATCGGTTCACTCAGCCCCCATGGACCTGCGATCAGCTCATTTTCTGGATCGGCAACTCGATGAAACGTCATCGTTTTTTCCTGCACACGGGGATAAAAAAACGCACGATCGGGAAACAGCGCGAGTAAGTCAGCAAGGTTTGGTTCACGCGGGAGGGCCGCGAAGATCGCGATGCTATGCCACTCCGGGTGGGCGCGCAGTAGAGTGGCCAGCGATCCGACAATCGCCCGCGAAGCAGCAACCGGATCCGCTACGGAAATCGTCCGCAGTTGCCGGCGCAGGGCGTGTTTGATTTTGACGGGATCGGGATTTGGCACTTGATAATTTTTGAGTTCACGGGATGCTACGTCTTGTGAAGCGTATGTGGCAAGGAATGATTGGACTGATGCTCTGCAGCCTGTCAGTACAGGCGGCGGAGGAGAAAAAGTTCGAGTATAAGGCTCCGGTGGTCGGTGCTGGGTTGTTTTCGGATCGCTTGTCGATGATGGACAAAGAGCGCGAAGAATACGCGATCAATCTCGCCAACTACGCGGGCAATCAGATTGTTGAAGGCAAAGGCTCTCCCGCCTCACTGACGCAAGCGCGTCGACTACTCGCATTGTCACTGCATTTGTCACCCCGCAATCGCAAGGCAGTGGTGATGAACTACCAGTTGGAAAAAGGCATACTGCCGCAGAAGGTAGAAGGCGATTACAGCTCTGAAGTGCTAGCCCGTCTGCTACTTACGCGCGGGCAGTTATTGATGAAACAGACTGCCGAAGAGGATGTGTTGTTGGGGCGTTGTTTTGTAGAGGTAGCGGCGGAAATGGATGCACGCAATGAAGACGCCGTCTATGCGTCAGAGTTGCTGCGGCTGGACAACAAAAAAGTGGCGTGGGATCTGTTGACCGATGTGAAAGTGAAGCCGGTCCCACTATCTCCTGATGCCCAAGGCAAAAACGATTCACAGCCATGAGCATCATCACCAAACGCGGCGATGACGGCGAAACCGATTTGTTATTCGGGCGTCGCATTCGCAAGACATCCCTGCGCGTGCAGGCCTTGGGGGCGGTCGATGAATTGAATACCGCTTTAGGTTTGGCAAGAGCCGCCGGACTGCGCGCCGAGATCGAGCCGATCATTGACCGCGTGCAGGAAAAGCTCGTCGCCGCGATGGGACAACTCGCGACATTACCCGAAGACCGCGAGCGCTATACCTACGCTGCCATTTCAGCGGAGGATGTCATATGGCTGGAAGAGACAGCCAAGGAGTTGGAAAGCCGTGGTGTGCGTTTCACCGGTTGGGCGCGTCCCGGCGCGGAGGGGGCGATTGCTTCTGCCGCACTCGACATGGCGCGTGCCGTCGCACGACGTGCCGAGCGGAACTCTTGGGAATTGCATGAGAGCGGTGAGGAGGTCAGCATGGACGTCCTGCTTTTTCTCAATCGCTTGTCCGATATGATGTGGATCTTGGCCCGTGTGGAGAGTGACAGAAAAGGATGTAATTCGTAAACAGGCAGCTCACAATGCTGGTACCGGCACAGGAGGGCGCGGACTCGGGCTTATCGTTTCCGCCGCAGGCAGGTCAGGAAGCCAATGCCTAGCAGTAGTGTTCCAGACGGCTCGGGAATCAAGTCGAATGAAGACGAATTCGGAATCACGGCAAATGACTGCGCTCCGGGGAAAAAATCGAGATCACCCATTTTAGCCTCGAAAATCAAGCCGCTGCCCGCGATACTAGAGGCCGCGCCCGTCCACGCGAAAGTGAGTTCCCCGGTCAAGCTAAAGTCTTTTGTATGTCCCGGCAGCACGTCGTCCAACAGCAAGAACTCAATCTTCCGCGGATTGTCCGCGCTGGTTCCTCCCGCCACATAATCCCATCGGGTGGTGAGTGAGTGCTGGAGATTGCCCTCGACGTCGACATAGTTAATGCTCTCGGCTGCTCCGCCGTCGACGGATAATGCAATTTCGCCCACTGTCACACTGTTCATGGTGGCACCCGTTCCCGAATCGACCGTCCCGAAGCGGAGCAACAGGTCACTGAGAACGTGCGGCTCTTGGTAGGGGTTCGGGGCTCCTGTTGAAGTCAGTGGACGAGCAACATTTCCTTCGACGAAATCGATCACTCGCGAGCCCAGCGCCGCAGAAGCGGTGGTTGTAGTCGAGCCATTTTGGAAAGTCCACGTAGCGGTCGGCTCCCCGTTGCTCCATCTATACTCCATGGTGAAATTCCATTTGGTGCCATTGCCCCATGTGATATCCCTCGGTGTTCCGAATGCTCCACCAGCAGCGCCGTATGGGTTGGTTCCCAGATTCGAATAATTGGGAGTGTTGATGATCGCAGCTTCGTAACCGCCAACATTGTTTTTATTCAAGCGGGCTGCCCATACTGCGGAGATGTCGTAGGCATCCGCAGCTCCAGGAGTTCCCGTGCTCCAAACCGAATTGTCGTCATGAAACCACCACGGAATGTCGCGATAGTTGGCTTGCCCCCATGCGGGATTCGTCGGATTGGCGGGTCCGTGTGGAAGATATGCTGCGGTGATCGATCCAGCAGAAGTAGCTACTGCGGAAATCGCAATGAAAATGGAAGTGATGAGGAACTTAGCAAAATGATTCAAAGTCTGTACTTAAGAATAGGCGCGGTTCGGCTATACCTGTACTATGAACTTGTCAATTTTTTTTATATTTTTTTTCGTGGGGTTGCCCCGACGTCTCAGGGGGGGGCATTTTTAGAGCGAATCAGGTTCTCGCGAAAGCGCCCTAGTGAAGCACGCTTGGTCATAAGGTTATTTCAGTAAATCGAAGCCCCCTTATGTCTAGGTAGAAGGAAGCGTCTGGCGCCTGCCAATCGAGAGCCACCCCAGCTATCATAGGGAAAGAAGAGGCCAAGGTCTTCAACAGGAATTCGGAAAATTCTGATTCCCTTCCGCAACTATTCTGATTAGATGCAGTTTCATGCTGTTGAATCATATTATGAAACGCACTTTTTTCCTATTCGTCACACTTTCCGCGTTGAGCACTATGGCAGTAGTGGCGGCTCCTATTGGTAAGAAAAAGGGCAAAGGGCGTGCCAATGCACCAACCGAGACAGCCGCATTGCCCGCTGATCCCACACCTTCGGCTAATTTTTCTTGGCATACGTGGACAGCCTCGGGTGGCGAGAAACTGGAGGCGAAATTCCGGGCTCTGGAAAATGGCATCGTGACCGTAGAGAAAAAGGACCAAGTTCTGGCACGCTTTCCCATCGCGCGTCTGAGCGCTGCCGATCAAGCTTTTGCGCAAGCCTGTAAACTCGCTCAGCCGCGGCCTCCCTTGGCGCAAGAAGTGATCAATCAGGCCGCCGCGCGCTTGGATGAATCCGTTAACTTGGCGCTCAAAACCAGCAATACCGCTGCGAATCCGACCATCTCAGATAGCATTTTTCTGCGACGCATTTATCTCGATACGATTGGACGCATTCCTACTGAACAAGAAGCGCAGGCGTTTTTAAAGGACACGTCGCCGCAGAAGCGCTCGAACTTGATCAATGCCTTATTGAATTCTCCCGGCTACACCATGCAGATGTATAATTGGTTGGCCGACATGCTGCGGGTGAAAGACGACTACGGCAAAGGCGCACGCGCTTTTCTTTACGAAGACTGGCTCAAGGATCAAATCGCGATGAACGTACCGTGGAATGCGATGGTGCGCGACATGCTGACCGCCGATGGCAAGCTCAACCAAAACGGCGCGGCGGGTTTTCTCCTGCGTGATGCACAGATGCCACTTGATGGTGTTTCGAATTTGTTGACGACATTCCTCGGAGCGAATGTCTCCTGCGCGCAATGCCATGATCATCCCTTTGCGAATTGGACACAGCATGATTTCTATAGCATGGCGGCGTTTTTTGGGGCGACCGATGGCTATCATGAAGATGTCTTTCGGAAAGCCCGTCGCCTGATTAAATCCGAGGAACTCGCAGGTGTAGGCAAACTTGTAGCCGCACAGGTGCTCACCGCCAATGCCTACAACTTGGTGGATTTGCCGCAGAATCGCTTGAAGTTTCCTGAAGATTACAAATACAAAGACGCCAAACCTGGTGAATTGACCGTACCCGCGCTGATCCGTTGGGACGATACCAAAAAAGACAATTTGTCCTACGAAGTCGCAGAGCAAAAAAATGCCGCGCAGCTTCGCAATCAATTCGCCGATTGGATGGTGCATCCGGAGAATCCGCGTTTCGCCACGGCGATCGCCAATCGTTTGTGGAAAAAAGTCTTCGGTCTCGCCGTGCAAGAACCAGTGTGGGATATCGACGATCCAGCTCTCGCCAGCAATCCGGAGTTGTTAGCTCAGCTGACGACCTACATGAAACAAGCGAAATTTGATCTGCGCGAATTCCAGCGCATCCTGTTTCACACCGCAGCGTATCAGCGTCAAGCGAGTCAAATCCCCGAAGATACTCAAACCTATCGATTCCCAGGACCCGTGATTCGTCGCATGAGTGCCGAACAGGCTTGGGACTCGATTGTCTGTCTGGTGACAGGGGACGCGGGCGATCATTTGTTACTGCGCCGTGGTGATGACATGCGAAATTCCGCCATTGATGAAAATGAAATGACTGTCGAAAAAGTGAAGGCTGTAGTCGCAGAGTTACAAAAAGATGGTGTGAAAATCAAAGGTGGAGGCGGCAAAAAACAAAACGCCAATCCACGCGGTATTGCTTCATTTTATGAAGGCGGCAGGCCTGAGTTTCGTTCCGGTTTATTACTTGCCCGCGCCAGTGAAATCCAACAACCCGCTCCGGAAAATCACTTTCTGCGATTGTTTGGTCAAAGCGATCGCATGGTAGCTGACAGCAACACCACCGATGGCAGTGTGCCGCAGATGCTGCAGCTCATGAATGGCCCCGTGCAGGACATGGTCGCTCAGTACTCGCTCGCGATTCGTTCTGCCAAAGAACAGGAAACTCCCATGGATCAAGTCAACTCCCTCTACATCAGCTTCCTCAGCCGCAAGCCGAATTCTGATGAATCAACAAAATCCCTAGCCGCCCTTAAAGAGGGTCTGCGCCTCGAAGATATCGCTTGGGTATTGCTCAATTCTCGCGAATTCCTTTTCCTTCCCTAACAAATTTTACTGCCACAGCGATTATGAAATCCGACCACAACAAATTGAACGAAGTGACGCGCCGACTGTTTGTCGAACGTATGGCGAAGTCCGCCTTCGGCCTCACGGTGCTGCCGTACTTTTCCGCGCAAAGTTTCGGGGCAGAAACGGCTCCCGCTCCGCAAGGCAAGCCGGGATTTGGCAAAGCCAAAGCGGTGATCATGCTGCAACTCTCGGGGGGACTGAGCCAGATTGATAGCTTTGATCCCAAGACGGGAGCATCGAAAGGACCGGGCTCGGCGGTGAGCACAAAGGCGGACTTTCAGGTCTCTTCGTTTCTTCCGCAGACGGCAAAAATCGCCGATAAAATTTCAGTGATCCGCAGCATGACGGCCAAAGTCGGGGTGCATGAACAAGCGCGCTATTTGATGCGCACCGGATTTGAAAAACGTGGCACCATCGTGCATCCGACCTTCGGCGCGTGGGCGCAAAATTATCTTGGTGCGAGTCACGCCACCTTGCCGAGCAGTGTTTGTGTGAATCGTCCCGCCAATCATGGCAACGGATTTTTTCCAGCCACCATGAGTCCATTGCCGATTCTCGATCCCGATGAAGGGTTGCAACATGCGATTGCCAAAGCGGATTCGACCGTGATGCAAAAGCGGCTCTCGTTGTTGAGCCAAATGGATGGCAAGTTCAGTGAGGTCGTCAATGACCCAAGCATCGCCGCCTATAACGATTTTTATGAAAGCACTCTTCGCCTCATGAAGGGCAAGGACTTGCAGTGTTTCGATCTCGAAAATGAAGCGGCAGATCTTCGTGAAAAATATGGTCGTAATAAATTCGGTCAAGGCTGCCTGCTCGCGCGGCGTTTGGTCGAAGGTGGCGTGCGCTATGTCGAAGTGGAAAGTGGCGGTTGGGACATGCACAAAGACATTGAAGGCGGCATGGAAGATCGCGGGGCCGAATTTGATGCTGCATTTGCCGCACTGATCAGCGACCTCGATTCGCGTGGCATGCTTGATAGTACTATGGTAGTCGTAGCAACGGAATTCGGGCGTAAACCCAGCTTCGATGGTAGTGGTCGCGGTCACCACCCCTTGGTGTTTTCCTGTGTGCTGGCCGGCGGTGGTGCGAAACGTGGCTTTGTCCACGGCGCCAGCGATGCCGCGGGTGGCGAAGTTGCCAAAGATCCAGTGTCGGTCGGCGATCTGCATGCGACGATTGCGCAGGCCTGTGGCTTGCCGATCGAAAAAGCGGTCGTGAGTCCGAGCGGGCGTCCGTTCACCATCGGCAACAAAGGTAAACCAGTGAACGCGATTTTTGCGTAAAGAGGGGAGTCGTCCGATCAAAGTCGATGAATGTCGCACATGCCTCTTTCGTGCTTGTGTCAGCGCGTATCCTTTGTCAGTTTGCGTGAGTATGGAACGCAAAATGGATCGTATCGTGACCGGTTGGTTGATGGGAGTGATGATGTTTTTCCTCAGCATCGGCAGTAGCTTTGCTCAGGAGGCCGCGCCAGTGGTCGAGAAAACGCTCGATCAGAAAATCGACGAATTATTTGGTAAGGCGACGGGTCCGTTTGTGAGTACGATTTTTCATTCCGTTAAGATCGGAAATTTTGATGCGTTGCTGGTCGTGTTCTGGCTTGCCGCTGCGGGGGTGATTCTAACGTTGGTGTTCAAGTTCATCAACATCCGCGCCTTTGGCTTGGCGATGCGCACGGTGCGGGGCAAATATAGTTTGGAGAGTGACCCAGGTT
This sequence comes from Akkermansia muciniphila, assembly GCA_945890645.1. Classification (GTDB taxonomy): domain Bacteria; phylum Verrucomicrobiota; class Verrucomicrobiia; order Verrucomicrobiales; family Akkermansiaceae; genus UBA956. Next base: position 53,281 of record CAMDCV010000008.1, on the reverse strand, counting down.
CAGTGACGCACTTTCAGGCCTTAACGGCAGCGGTCTCTGGAACGGTTGGTTTGGGCAACATCGCGGGTGTGGCGATCGGCATTCACAGCGGTGGTCCCGGTGTGGCGTTCTGGTTGTTCTTGAGTGGATTCTTAGGTATGTCTACGAAGTTTGCGGAATGTACCTTGGGGGTGAAATACCGCATCTTTGATACGGAAGGTCGGGTGCATGGTGGACCCATGTATTATTTGCGTCGTGGTCTCAGTGAGCGGGGGATGAAGCCGTTAGGAATGATTCTTGCATTTTTCTTTGCGGTGTTCTGTGTGTTTGCCTCGTTTGGTGGTGGCAACATTTTTCAAGTGAATCAAGTCACCTCGCAGTTGATTAACATTACGGGTGGTGCAGATTCGTTCTTTTCCCAGAACCAATGGGTTTTTGGTATGATCATGGCATTCATGACGGCATTGGTGATCATCGGTGGCATTAAGGGCATTGCTAAGGTCACGGACAAGCTTGTGCCATTAATGTGCGGCATCTATGTGTTGAGTGCATTGTTGGTATTGATCGTAAATGCCTCACATATCATCCCAGCAATCCAGATGATCATGGCAGAGGCGTTTCAACCGCGTGCGGCAATCACGGGTGGTCTAGTGGCTGCCTTCATCTGGGGGATGCGTCGAGCTACTTTCTCGAACGAGGCGGGTATCGGCTCCGCTCCCATCGCCCACGCTGCAGCAAAAACTCGTCGTCCTGCTTCGGAAGGTGTTGTTGCACTGCTGGAGCCCTTTCTTGATACGGTGGTGATTTGCACCATGACTTCTCTCGTGCTGTGCGTTACGATGAATTTTGAAGGCAATACAGCAAACTACAGCATCAATGGTCATTCCTATGTTTTAGGCGCGGCAGGAACGGGCTTCAAGGAGGGCATCGCGATGACCTCGGCTGCTTTTGAGACGATCCATAGTTCGTTCAAGTATGTTTTGTTCTTCTGTGTGTTTGCATTTGCGTTCTCGACCTTGATCACGTGGAGTTACTACGGCTTGCAGGCCTGGCAATATTTGTTCGGTAAAAAGCTGATCACGGCATGGATTTATAAAGTGATTTTCTGCCTCATTATCGTCGTGGGTTCTTCGGCATCGATGGCCAATGCCACGGATTTTTCTGATGCTTCGTTGTTTGCGATGAGCATTCCGAATTTGATTGGCGTTTATTTGCTGCTCCCCATCGTGCGTTCGGAGTTGGCGCGTTTCATTTCGTTCTCGAAGCGCGTGGATGACGGCGCGACGGTGGAAGAGGCCGATGCTTTGGATCGTGAGCATCACTCGTAATCGACATGGCACGCGAGTATCAAATCCACCGCAAAGCCGCGACTCATGCGTCGGGCATCGACTATCGCAAGGAGCTAAATGACGAGCAATACGCCGCGGTGAGTTCGCCTGAAGGTCGGGCACTTGTGATTGCAGGCGCTGGTTCGGGAAAAACCCGCACTCTCACGTATCGTGTTGCTTGGTTGCTCGATCAAGGAGTAGAGGCGCGCAACATCTTGTTACTGACATTCACGAACAAAGCCGCCCGCGAGATGATTGGTCGTGTGCGCGATCTAGTCACTCAAGATACTTCAGATCTGTGGGCGGGCACTTTCCACTCGATCGGTAGTCGTATTCTCCGCCGACATGCCGAAGAGATTGGTTACACGCGTTCTCTCACGATCCTCGACCGCGATGATCAAAAATCCATGATCCAATCCATCATCGGCAAGCGCGATTCGAAGGAGGATAAAAAGCGTTTTCCGAAAGCAGACGTGCTGGCATCAGTGTTTAGCTTAGTGGTAAACACCGGCCAGTCATTGGAAGACATCATCGCCGAGCGATACGACTACTTTGAAGAGTGGTTCGAGGAAATCGAAGCTGTGCGTGTGGCCTACATCGCGAAAAAACAGCAGACGAACTGCATGGACTTCGATGACCTTTTAGTGAAGACCGTCGAATTATTGCGAAACCGCGAGGATCTGCTAGCACTCTATCGGAAAAAATTCCGTCATATTCTTGTCGATGAATTTCAAGATACGAACCAAGTGCAGTGCGCATTGATTGAGTTGCTAGAAGGTGATAAAAACAGTCTCATGGTCGTGGGCGATGACGCGCAGTCGATCTATTCCTGGCGCGGCGCGAATATGAAAAACATCCTCGCGTTTCCGCAACAAGAGCGTGCGTGTCGCACTTACGCTATCGAAACAAACTACCGTAGTGTGCCGGAGATTCTCGATCTATCGAACCAAGCGATTCGAGCGAACACCGAGCGCTTCGATAAAAACCTTCGCGCGGAGCGTACGGGTGGCGTGATGAAGCCCGCGATGGTGGTGGTGGAAGACCCGACGATGCAGGCGGCTTTCGTGGGACAGCGAATTCTTGAATTGCAGGATGAGGGCATTGGCTTGGAAGAAATCGCCATTTTGTATCGGGCGCATTTCCAAAGTCTGGAAGTACAAATGGAGCTGACTCTGCGTGGCATCCCCTTTGCGATCACCAGCGGACTGCGGTTTTTCGAGCAAGCACATATCAAAGACATTAGCGCGTTCTTGCGTTTCGTGACGAACCGTCGCGATGAGGTGGCATTCAAGCGTATGGTTGAATTACTGCCGGGCATCGGGGGCACTTCCTCGGTGAAAATGTGGAATGCCTGGTGGAAAACCGGATGGGCGGAAAAAGAACACCCGCCCGAAAAATTCTCCGCACTCTTTGCTGAAATCAAACCACCCAAAAAAGCCGAAGCCGATTGGCAACAGGTTGGCTACATCCTCGATGAAACGCTGAGGGGCGATGGCTTTGCTCGACCTGCTGACATGATTTACAGCGTGCTGGAGGGAATGTACGATGACTATCTGCAAGCGACATTCGACAACTACGAATCGCGCCGCAGTGACATCGAAAAGCTGATGGAATTTGCCAATGGATTTGATGATATCCAATTGTTTCTTGAGCAGATGTCGCTGCTCAGCAATACCGATGTTGATCCCAATGCTCCGCAGGAGCAAGAAGAGCAGGCGAAGGTCACGCTTTCCTCGATCCATCAATCAAAAGGACTCGAGTGGAAGGTGGTGTTTCTGATCTGGCTCGCGGAAGGACAATTTCCCAATGGTCGTGTGCTGGAGTCCGATGACAATGCTATGCTGGAAGAAGAACGGCGTTTGTTCTATGTCGCGATCACGCGCGCCAAGGACCAACTTTACATGCTCTATCCGATGATCAACCCGAAGTCCTACAGCGGCGACATCATGCAGCAGCCCTCACGTTTCCTGAATGATTTTCCGGCATCGATGGTGGAGGAGTGGCAAGTGGGAAATCACTGGAGCGATGAAGATGCGCCTTTTTGATCCGTGGCGGTGCTCACTGATTAGCTACCAAAGAAACGCCGCAAGTTTTCGCGTGATTCCCGTGCAATCGCTTCGGGGGTAGGGGAGTAGTCAAAAACTTCCACACTCACCCAACCCTTGTAATCAGTCTCGCGAAGGGCTTTGACGATGGGCTCATATAACACCTCACCCATTCCTGGTCCGCGCAGGTTCGGATCGTTCGCATGGAAATGAACGGTGTGCGTTTGGCTGCGACGGATTACCTCGGCGATGGGTATGCTTTCATAGCTCATCGCTTTCACATCGAGATGAAGACGGCAGTGCGCATGATCGACTTGCTTGATGAGTTCTATCGTTTCCGCTGCACTCGTGAGAAAATTTGTTTCCACCGCACCGAGTGGTTCCAGTGCTAGCGTCACCCCTAACGGTTCGCAATGTTCCGCGACGGCGCGGAAAAGCTCGGCCGCACGTTTTGCGGCATCGTTGCGGTCCCAATCGGTTTCAATGTTTCGCTGTTTCGGCGAGCCCCACACCATAATCGTGCCACCCAAGGCGTGGCAGACATCGGCGAGGTGACGACTGAAATCGAGCGTCTTTTGGCGGATCGCGTCATCGGGGGTAGTTAGGTGCAATCCCAGAGGTTTCACCAAGAGCCAATGCAAGCCCACTACCTCCACTCCCTCGTCGCGTACTTCGTCACCCCATTGCTTCGCTTTTGATAGGGAAATCGTCGATGGCTCCTCTGCCAGTGTAAACGGAGCTATTTCCAATCCTGTGTAATCGCAATCGCGGGCAATCCGAGCGGCCTCAGCGAGAGGAATCGAACCGAAAGTTTCGTTGCAAATGGCGAATTTCACAGGCGCAGTTAGCGGAATTGTAATGGTTTTTGCACGGAAAACTTTTGTCATGCGCAAGGGGTGTGAAAATGAAATGGCACTGAAGGGTCAGAGAAACGCAGCAACTGTGAAAAAAAACCCGAAACAAGTGATATTTTTTTTGACAGAACGTAATTAACTGTTAATTTCCCGCCCGCTTTTCCCGGGCGGCTGACAGTTTTCTGGCACCTCTGGGGAACGGCATGCAGCGAAAGCTGCTCGTGTAGCTCAGGGGTAGAGCGCATCCTTGGTAAGGATGAGGTCGGGGGTTCAATTCCCCCCACGAGCTCCATCCCTGTCTTGCAGTTCAGCAGCCCACATCAACCACATCAACCACAGCCTCAAGCGAAACAAACTACTATTATGGCCAAAGAAGCATTCCAACGCAATAAGCCCCACGTTAACATCGGTACCATCGGGCACGTCGACCACGGCAAAACCACCCTAACCGCCGCGATCACCAACACTCTCGCAGAGAAAGGTTTCGCTCAGGCTAAAGGTTATGCTGATATCGACGCCGCTCCCGAAGAACGTGAGCGCGGTATCACCATTAACACAGCTCACGTCGAGTATGAGACGGAAAATCGTCACTACGCACACGTTGACTGCCCAGGTCACGCTGACTACGTGAAAAACATGATCACGGGTGCTGCTCAGATGGACGGCGCGATTCTCGTGGTTTCCGCTGCAGACGGCCCAATGCCACAAACTCGTGAGCACATCTTGCTTGCTCGTCAGGTGGGCGTTCCTGCCCTTGTCGTGTTCATGAACAAGTGTGACATGGTGGACGACGAAGAACTCCTCGACCTCGTCGAAATGGAAGTTCGCGACTTGCTCTCGACCTACGAATTCCCAGGCGACGAAATCCCTGTGGTTCGCGGTTCCGCTCTGCGCGCTCTTGAAGGTGACGCCACCTACAAAGAAGCCATCAACAAGCTCATGGACGCTGTTGACAGCTACATCCCGCTTCCTGAGCGTCCGATCGACAAAACTTTCCTCATGCCTGTGGAAGACGTGTTCTCGATTGAAGGTCGTGGAACCGTTTGCACCGGTCGTGTGGAGCGTGGTATCGTTAAAAAAATGGAGGAAGTGGAAATCGTGGGTATCCGCGACACCCAAAAGACCACCGTTACTGACATCGAAATGTTCCGTAAACTGCTCGACGAAGGTCGTGCCGGTGACAACGTGGGTCTGTTGGTTCGCGGTCTTAAGAAAAACGACGTTGAGCGTGGCCAAGTGATTGCCAAGCCCGGCACCGTGAAAGGTCACAAAAACTTCAAAGGTGAGATCTACGTTCTCTCCAAAGAAGAAGGTGGTCGTCACACTCCGTTCTTCTCGAACTATCGTCCACAGTTCTATTTCCGCACCACCGACGTTACTGGCAGTATCAAATTGCCCGATGGCGTTGAAATGGTGATGCCTGGCGACAACGTCGAGTTGACCATCGAGCTGATCATGCCGATCGCCCTTGAGAAAACCATGCGCTTCGCGATTCGCGAAGGTGGTCGTACCGTGGGTGCCGGTCGTGTAGCCGACATCATCGACTAAGCTGAAAAGATTTGCTTTACTTAGGCGTTTCATTCGTCTAGGCTAAGCCCGTCAGGAGGCACTTGGGGCGAAAATCCCGGGTGCCTCCGATTCAGCTAAATCACTTTCAGTAATCTACGGCGGTAGTTCAATTGGTAGAGCATCGGTCTCCAAAACCGAGTGTTGGGGGTTCAAGTCCCTCCCGCCGTGCCACTGCAAAGCTTTTCAGCCTCTCATCCCGTTTCCTTAATTCACCGTGAACATTTCTAAATTCATCAGCGAAGTCGCCGGAGAACTCAAAAAAGCCAGTTGGCCTTGGGAGTCCGATCCGAAAATCAAAGGGCTCAAAAAATACAAGGAGTTGGTTGATTCCACCGTTGTCGTGCTCATCGCCATGGTGTTGCTTGCAGGATTTGTGAACTTTTGGGATTTATTTTTGACAAAAGCACTTTCTTTCTTGACTAACCTGTTCGCATCATAACAATTTCCGCCCCGCCTCTTCGAGGTGTTGACTCTTTTTCGCTCGATTTTTCTCCCATCCCAATGTCCGCAGCTACCGAAAATAAAAACCAATGGTATGTCGTTCACGTCCTCTCCGGCCAGGAAGGCAAAGTCCGTGAGCGCATCATGCGTGATTCGAAGGAGCAGGAACTCGGCGATTATGTCTTCGATGCCCTCGTGCCTATGGAGACTGTCTCGGAAGTGCGCAAAGGTAAGAAAACCGAATCGCGTCGCAAATTCTTTCCCGGTTACATTATCGTCAACATGAATTTGTTCGATGAATCGAATCAACTCATCGAGAAAACCTGGTATTTCCTTAAAGAAATGGACGGCGTGATCGGCTTTGCTGGCACCAAGGATCGTCCCGTGCCCATGCGCGCTCGCGAAGTCGAGGCATTGCTTGCACAAATGCGCGAACGCGAGGACAGCGTTCGTCCCTCCATCGTTTTTGAAGTCGGCGACACCGTGCGCGTGGCCGATGGTCCTTTTGAAAGCCAAAACGGCATCGTCGAAGAAATTGACCCAGAGCGCGGTAAGCTGCGCGTGGCGGTCACGATTTTCGGCCGCTCCACTCCCGTGGATTTGGAATTCTGGCAGGTCGAGCGTGCCTGATGAAACGCTGCCGGTTCCGTTCCGGTGCTTCGGCAAATCAACGGTTCTACTCACTCACAATATTACACATCCCTAGTCATGGCTAAAGAAATTACCGGATTCATCAAATTGCAAATCCCCGCAGGCTCCGCCAATCCATCCCCACCCGTCGGTCCAGCTCTCGGTCAACGCGGTGTGAACATTATGGCGTTTTGCAAAGAGTTCAACGCTGCTACCCAATCACAAGCGGGCGATGTTCTTCCCGTGGTGATCACGGTTTACAAAGACAAGTCGTTCACTTTCGTCACCAAGCAGCCACCCGCTGGCAACTTGCTGAAAAAAGCTGCTGGCATCGCCTCTGGATCGAAGGAGCCACACAAAATCAAAGTCGCGAAACTGACCAAGGAAAAATTGATGGAAGTCGTCAATCGCAAGATGCCCGACCTCAACACCAAGAATCCCGAAGCAGCCGCTCGTATTCTCGCCGGCACCGCCCGCCAAATGGGCATCGAAGTCGAAGGAATGTAATACTCTTGTCGTGGCGCCCGCGCCGCGACACCGCAGGAGGGTCTGTTTCCACAGATCCGCCATCACTGCCAACCATACGCAATCATGTCCAAACAACGTAGCAAACGATACCAAAAAGCTGTGGCTTTGATCGATAAATCAAAGCCCTATGGCCTCAGTGCCGCCGTGGAAACTATCAAAGGTTTTCCCGCTCCTAAATTCGACCCCGCCGTGACGGTCTCGATCCACCTCGGTGTGGATCCTCGCAAGAGCGACCAAATGGTCCGTGGCTCGGTAGCCCTTCCTAACGGCACCGGTCGCAATGTCCGGGTTGTCGTTTTCGCCCAGGGCGATGCCGCAAAAGCCGCTCTCGAAGCTGGTGCCGACCATGTCGGTTACGAAGACCTCATCGCCAAAGTGCAAGGTGGTTTCACCGATTTCGATGTCGCCATTGCTACACCCGACGCTATGACCGAAGTGCGTAAAATCGCTCGTGTTCTTGGTCCTCGTGGCTTGATGCCCAACCCGAAAACCGGCACCGTCACCGACGACACCGCGAAGGCCATCAAAGAGGTCAAAGCCGGTCGTATCGACTATAAACTCGACAAAAACGGCAACATCGCCGCATCGATTGGCAAACTTTCGTTCTCGAGCGAAGCCATTGCTGAAAACGCCTCCGCGTTCATCGACAGCGTCGTCCGCGCCAAGCCCGCCACCGCCAAAGGCAACTACATGCGCAGCGTCACCATCGCCGCGACCATGCTGCCCGGTCTGGAATTGGAATCCTCTGTTTACACCAAAGTCACCGCTTAATCCTCAGCCCCGCAATATATTATGAATCCAGATAAGAAAATCATCATCGACGCATTGCAGGAGCAGGTAAACAACTCTCCTTACGTGATCGTCATCGATTACACCGGCATGACCGTTCCTCAGTTCTCAGAACTGCGCAACCGCCTGACCGCTGCCGGTGCCGAGTGCCACGTTGCCAAAAACACCTACCTCCGCCAGGCAATGGCCGAGGCTGGTCTGCCAGACGTGAGCGAAAGCCTCGTCGGACAAACCGCTTTCATTAGCGGACAAAGTGAAATCTTCGCTGCCGCCAAAGCCATCAGCAACTTCGAGAAAGAGTTCAAAAAGCCATCGATGAAAGTCGGTGTGCTCGGTGGACAAATCCTCGATGCTGATAAGCTTAAGGCCATCTCCAGCATCATTTCCCGCGAATCCGTGCTGTCGCAATTGCTTGGCACAATCAACGAGCCCGGCTCACGCATCGCTCGTATCATCAAGAAAAAATTTAACCCCGAAGATTAATCCTCCTCGGAATCCCTTTGAACAGATGGGAGTAGCGCTTCGGCAAAACTCCTTGAACACGAAAATGGTTCCTCGTCGGGCTGGTGGCTGCCAGTCTGAAATGCCCGAAGGCTTTCGGGTGCGACGATACCGCACAAATACAATACAATGGCTGACCTAGACAAACTCGTAGAAGAACTCGGCAAGCTTTCCGTTCTGGAAGCTGCTGACCTCGTTAAAAAATTGGAAGAAGCATGGGGCGTTTCCGCTGCCGCACCGACCGCAGTTGCTGCGGCTGGTCCAGTGGCAGAAGCTGCTGAAGAAAAGACTGAATTCGATGTCGTGATCACCGAAGGTGGACCCAACAAGATCGCTGTCATTAAGGCAGTGCGCGAAGTGGCTCCCGGACTCGGTCTCGCTGACGCCAAGAAATTGGTCGAAAGTGCTCCCGCTAAGGTGCTTGAAGGCGTTTCGAAAGACGCTGGTGAAGCTGCCAAGAAAAAGCTTGAAGAAGCTGGCGCAAAAGTCGAACTCAAATAATTCCAACTATCGGATTTCTCCTCGTGGTCGCTCAGGCGGCCACGGGGAATTTCCCCCACGAAACCGGCGCGAGTTGTCACTCCCTCACGATTTTCCCTCTCCCGCATGCGACCATTCCCGCCGATCTCGATTCGAAAAACAATCTCCTGAACCTGTCCTCGCCCGAACCGTTTACCGGATCGGGCTCAACTTGCTAGCACTACCAACTGAAAATTATTATGTCTGAACGTCTCTATTTTGGAAAATTTGAGGAAGTCATCGAACCACCCAACTTGATCGAGGTGCAGAGTCGCTCCTACGAGGAGTTTATGCAAAAGGAGATCTCGCCTTCGGAGCGTAGCAACACCGGTTTGCAAGCCGTGTTCAATGAAGTATTTCCGATCAAATCCTACGATGAATCGATCACCCTCGATTTCCTTACCTACGATATCGAAGACCCGAAAGTGACTTCGCTGGATTCTCTTCGCCATGGCGAAACTTTCAGCGCTGCTCTGTATGTGACCTTCCGTCTCAAAGACGAGTCGGGTAGCAAAAAAGAGCGTGTTTACATGGGCGAACTCCCGATGATGACCCGCCGCGGTACTTTCATCATCAACGGTGCCGAGCGTGTCATCGTATCCCAGCTGCATCGCTCACCCGGCATTTGCTTTGAAACTTCCCAGCACTTGAATGGCAAAACCCTTCACTCGTTCCGCATCATCCCAGACCGCGGTTCTTGGTTGGAAGTTCAGTTCGATACCAACGACCTGCTCTATGTTTACCTCGACCGTCGTCGTCGTCGTCGCAAATTCCTCGCGACCACATTCCTGCGCGCCCTCGGCTATTCGTCGGACCGCCAGATCATCACGGAGTTTTATACGCCTGAAACGTTAAAATTGAATGACAAGCTCGACGAACACGAACTCGGTCACAAGGTGCCCTTCGAGGACATCATGGACGGCGAATTGGTGGTGGCTAAAGCCTACGAGCCACTCACGATCGGCATCGTCCGTCAATTGATCGCTCTCGGCCACAAGTCGGTGGAAGTCATCGACGCTCGTGAAGACGAAATTTTGATCAAGTCGCTGCGCAAAGACCCTGCCCACGACGAAGACAGCGCTCTGAAGGACATCTATCGCAAATTGCGCCCTGGTGATCCACCGACCGCTTCGAACTCGAAGGCTCTGCTCAAGCGCCTGTTCTTCGATCCCAAAAAGTATGACCTCACTCGCGTCGGTCGATACAAAATCAATCAGAAGCTCGACCTTAACGTCGCCAGCGACACCCGCATCATGGCACCAGAGGATTTCCTCGGCGCTGTGAAATACATTCTCAAACTGAAAAAAGGCGACGGCGTCATCGACGACATCGATCACCTTGGCTCGCGTCGTGTGCGTGCTGTCGGTGAATTGCTCGCCAACCAGTGCCGCATCGGCCTCGCTCGTACGGAGCGTTTGGTCAAAGAGCGCATGACTTTGTTCGACGTGAACATCGAAGGCATGATGCCCTCGAAGCTGATTAACCCGAAGGCCCTCAGCGCTGTTGTGCGTGACTTCTTCGGTCGTAGCCAGCTTTCCCAGTTCATGGACCAAACCAACCCGCTCGCGGAGTTGACGCACAAGCGTCGTCTTTCCGCCCTCGGACCTGGTGGTCTTAACCGCGACCGCGCCGGCTTCGAAGTGCGTGACGTTCATCCGTCCCACTACGGCCGTATGTGCCCGATCGAAACCCCGGAAGGTCCGAACATTGGTCTCATCAACTCGATGTGTACTTACGCACGCATCAACGAGTTCGGTTTCATCGAAACTCCTTACCGCAAGGTCAAGAATGGCAAGGTCACGAACGAAATCGAATACCTTTCCGCCGACCAAGAAGAAAAATTCCACATCGCTCAGGCGAACAACCCGATTGATAAATCCGGCAAGTTCCAAAATGAACGCATCACAGCCCGTGAAAAAGGCGGCGAGTTCATCGAAGTAGGCCCGACGGAAGTGGAATACATGGACGTTTCACCGAAGCAGTTGGTTTCGGTGGCAGCGGGTCTTATTCCTTTCCTCGAGCACGACGACGCCAACCGCGCTCTGATGGGCTCGAACATGCAACGCCAAGGTGTGCCATTGCTCGTTTCCGAAGCACCGCTCGTCGGTACCGGTCTCGAAGCGAAAGCCGCTCGCGACTCGCGTGCTGTGATCGTTGCAGAACTGGACGGCATCGTCGCCGCTGCTACCGCTGAAATCATTGTCACCACCCTCGACGGCAAGCTGCCCGTGGCTGATGAGAAATTCCTCTCGGATGCGGAGTGCGTGAAAACGAATGTCGATAAAGGCATCATGGCCTATCCGCTGCGCAAATTCATGCGCTCGAACGCCAGCACCTGCATCAACCAGAAGCCCATCGTGCGCCGTGGTCAGAAGATCAAAAAAGGCGACGTGCTCGCCGATGGTCCGAACACCGACAATGGCGAGCTCGCTATCGGACGCAACGTTCTCGTGGCCTTCATGCCTTGGAACGGCTACAACTTCGAGGATGCTATCGTCATCTCGGAAAAAGTGGCGAAGGAAGACATTTACACTTCCATCCACATTTCCGAATTCGATGTTGCGGCCCGCGATACCAAACTCGGCCCAGAAGAGATCACGCGTGACATCCCGAACGTCGGTGAAGAAGCGCTGAAAAATCTCGACCACGATGGCATCATCCGCATCGGTGCTGAGGTCAAGCCTGGCGATATTTTGGTGGGTAAAATTACTCCGAAATCGGAAACTGAGCTTGCTCCTGAAGAGCGCCTTCTGCGCGCCATTTTCGGTGAGAAAGCAGCCGACGTGAAAGATACCTCGCTGCGCGTTCCTTCGGGCGTGACCGGCATCGTGCAAGACGTCCGCGTTTCCAGCCACGGCAGCGCCGCCCGCCGCGACAGCAAGATCGATCCAAACGAGATCAAGAAGCAGCTCAAGAAAGTCAACGACGAGCACAAGAAGAAAAAGGACCAACTTTATGATCAATTGACGGAAAAACTTTCCGACATTTTGCTCGGTGAGAAAATCCCGCTCGATGTCGTGAATGCACAGTCCGGTGAAATCATCATTCCTTCGAACCGCAAGATCACCAAGACCCTGCTGCGCAAGTTGGCATCGGTGTTTGACCACATCGAAATCGACCCAAGCCCGATCCGCAACAAGATCATCGAGATCATCACTTCGTTCGAGCCACGTTTCGCCGAAGTTGACAGCGAGCGCGAGCGTCGCCTCGACCAGATGGAAGCCGGCGACGAAGTCGAGTCCGGTCTCATCAAGGAAGTGAAAGTCTTCATCGCCGCCAAGCGCAAGCTTTCGATCGGTGACAAGATGGCGGGTCGTCACGGTAACAAAGGTGTTGTCGCCACGATCGTTCCGGAAGAAGACATGCCTTATTTGCATGACGGCACTCCCGTAGAAATCGTCCTCAACCCGCTCGGCGTGCCTTCGCGGATGAACGTCGGTCAGGTGTTGGAAACGCACCTCGGTGTTGCTGCTAAAGCTCTTGGTTTCACTGTTGCCACTCCGATTTTCGACGGCATCAAGGAAGAACGCATTTGGGAATTCATGTCCGAGGCCAAGCGCGTCGATGGTGTGAATTTGATCGGTGACAAAGGCAAGGTTCGCAAGCGTCTCGCGAATGAACCCGAAAGCCGCGGCTTTACCTGGATCGGCGACGGCAAGGACGGCACCATGGGCGGCAAATCGACGCTTTATGATGGCCGCACTGGCGATGCTTTCCACAACCCTGTCGTTGTCGGTTACATTTACATGTTGAAACTCGGTCACTTGGTTGCCGATAAGATTCACGCCCGCGCCGTTGGTCCTTACAGCCTTGTCACGCAGCAGCCGCTGGGTGGTAAAGCGCAATACGGTGGCCAACGTTTCGGTGAGATGGAAGTCTGGGCCCTCGAGGCCTACGGCGCTGCCTACACCCTGCAGGAGTTGCTAACCGTGAAGTCCGACGACGTCATGGGCCGCACCCGCATTTACGAAGCAATCGTAAAAGGCGACAACAATTTGGAAGCCGGCACGCCGGAATCCTTCAACGTTCTCATCAAAGAGATGCAATCCCTCGGACTCGATGTTCGCCCCGGCAAACGCGGCAGCAATCAAGGTTCCGGCGTCACTGGTGGCGTGGATGACTTCTCCCTCGATGACCTTACCCTGTAATCCCTAACCCGAACTGAACTACTAACAATCTATTTTCTATGAGCGTTGAAACGAACTTACGTGAACTTTTTGGAGTTGAGGAAAAACCTGAACAATTCGACCAAATCGCCATTACTGTGGCGGCACCGGACATCATCCGGTCGTGGTCGAAAGGGGAGGTGAAGAACCCAGAAACGATTAACTACCGCACATTCAAACCGGAAAAAGGCGGTTTGTTCTGTGAGCGGATCTTTGGACCCACCCGTGACTGGGAATGTGCTTGCGGCAAATACAAGCGCATCAAGCACAAGGGCGTCGTCTGCGACCGTTGCGGCGTGGAGGTGACTCTCTCGCGCGTCCGTCGCGAACGCATGGGCCACATCGAACTTGCCGTGCCAGTCTCGCACATCTGGTTCTACAAATGCATGCCATCGCGCATCGGCCTGATGCTCGACATCACGGCTCGCCAGTTGGAGCGCATCATTTATTATGAAGACTTCGTCGTGACGGATGTCGGCACCACCAACTTGACTCTCGGTCAGTTGCTCACCGAAACCGAACTTCGCGAAGCCGAAGACGCCTACGGCGAATCAGCCTTCCGCGCTCGCATGGGTGCCGAGGCGATCCAAGACCTGCTCAGCCAGATCGATCTTCCTTCGTTGATCGTTGACCTGACGCAGCAACTCGCCGCGACTCGTTCGAAGCAAAACCGCAAGAAGTTGGCCAAGCGTCTGAAAATCACCCAGGGCTTCCATGGCTCGCGTTCCCGTCCTGAATGGATGGTGCTTAACGTATTGCCTGTGATCCCGCCGGACCTTCGTCCGTTGGTGCCTCTCGAAGGCGGACGTTTCGCAACTTCCGACTTGAACGATCTCTATCGCCGCGTCATCAACCGCAACAACCGTCTGAAGAACTTGTTGCAACTGAAAACGCCTGACGTGATTATCCGCAACGAAAAACGCATGCTGCAAGAAGCGGTCGATGCTTTGTTTGACAACGGTCGTCACGGTCGCGCTGTTACTGGTGCGGGCAACCGTCCGCTCAAGTCGCTCTCCGACATGCTCAAGGGCAAAGGCGGTCGTTTCCGTCAAAACCTTCTCGGCAAACGAGTCGACTACTCCGGTCGTTCGGTGATCGTGATCGGTCCCGACCTCAAACTCAATCAGTGCGGTCTGCCGAAGAAAATGGCACTCGCGCTATTTGAGCCCTTCATCATTCGTCGCCTGAAAGAACTCGGCTATTGCCACACAGTTCGCTCAGCCAAGAAGATGATCGATCGCAAGACCAAAGAAGTGTGGGACATCCTCGCCGACGTCACCAAAGGTCACCCGATTCTCCTTAACCGCGCACCGACGCTGCACCGTCTCTCGATCCAAGGCTTCGAACCGAAGCTCATCGAGGGTGAAGCGATCCGCGTCCATCCGCTGGTTTGTACCGCTTTCAACGCGGACTTCGACGGCGACCAAATGGCCGTTCACGTGCCACTCTCGGTGGAAGCGCAGATGGAGTGCCGTCAGCTCATGTTGGCGCCGAACAACATCTTCTCGCCCGCCAGCGGTCGTCCGATCACGGTGCCTTCGCAGGACATCATTCTCGGTTCGTACTACCTGACATGGGCTCCGATCCGCACGGATAAAGATCGGGAACGCGATAAAAATGTTCACCTTCCTTTGTTCGCGACCACCGACGAAGTGGAGTTCGCGATTGCTTCGAAAAAAATCGGTTACCACACCTGGATCCGTATCAGCAATAAAGACATGGGCAAAGACACCCATTTCGGCAACAAGGAAGCGAAGATCATCGAGACCACCGCAGGCCGCGTGCGTTTCAACGAAATTTGGCCAGACGACATGGGCTTCATCAACTACACCGTTGGTAAGAAGCAGATGTCCGACGTCATCTGGCGTTGCTACCAAGTCGCTGGTCAACGCGGCACAGTGGAAACACTGGACGCTCTGAAAAATCTCGGTTTCCGCGAAGCGTCGCGCTCGGGTTGCTCCGTCGGTATCGTGGACATGGTGATCCCTGAAGAAAAACCGGCCATCATTGCCAACGCTTACGTTGAAGTTGAAAAAGTCACGAAGCAATACCGCAACGGTATCATCACCGATGGCGAGCGTTATCAGAAAGTCATCGACATCTGGACGCAAGCCACTGACCAAATCGCCAACCACCTCTATCGCAAGATCGAGCACAACGAAGGCAAAGCAGGCATTTCGCCATTGTTCATGATGGTCGATTCCGGTGCGCGGGGTAACAAGAGCCAGATCAAACAGCTTGGCGGTATGCGCGGTCTGATGGCCAAGCCTTCCGGCGAAATTATCGAACGCCCGATCACCGCGAACTTCCGCGAAGGTCTCTCTGTGCTCGAGTATTTCATCTCCACTCACGGTGCCCGTAAAGGTCTCTCCGACACCGCTCTGAAAACGGCTGACTCGGGTTACATGACTCGTAAGTTGGTGGACGTAGCCCAAGACGTGATCGTAACCGAAGAGGATTGCGGCACTGTCAGCGGCATCAGCGTAGCTCCGATTTATGATGGCGACGAAGAAGTGGCAACACTTGCGATGCGCATCTATGGCCGTGTTTCGCTGCAAAAAGTCGTCGACCCGGTAACCGGTGATACCATTGTCGAAATCGATGAAATCATTTCCGAGAAAGCTTCGAAAGCCATCGAAAATCTGAACTTCGACAAGTTCCGTATCCGCTCGGTGTTGACTTGTGAATCAAAGCGCGGTTGCTGCATCAAATGCTACGGCCTCAACCTTGCCTCGTGCAAGCCTGCCAAGATCGGTGAAGCTGTCGGCATCATCGCCGCTCAGTCGATCGGTGAGCCCGGCACGCAGTTGACAATGCGTACGTTCCACGTCGGTGGTGTGGCATCGTCGGCCTTCAAACAGCCGATCATCAATGCCAAGAACACGGGTCGTTTGGTTTACAAAGACCTGCGCGTCGTGCACTCGCCTGATGGTTGGGTTGCCCTGAACAAAAATGGTAGCGTATCCGTGCGCGACAAGGACGGTCTCGAACTCGAGAGCCATCCGATCGTTATCGGTTCGTTCATTCCAGTGCAGGACGGCGAAGACGTCAAAAAAGGCGACGTGCTGGCGAAATGGGATCCGTATAACGTGCCGATTCTCACCGAGAAATCTGGTAAAGTGGAATTCCGCGACATGATCAAGGGTATCACCGTTCAGACCGAGACCGACAAGGAAACGGGCAAGAAGGGGATGCTGGTCACCGAGCACAAGGAAGACCTTCACCCACAAGTCGTCATCCGCGATCCGAAGACTGACGAGATTATCGCCAGCTACTCGATTCCCGTTGGCGCTCGCCTGTCGGTAAAAGAAGGCGAAAGCGTAGCGGGCGGCACCATGCTGGCCAAGACGCCGCGTAAAGTGGCTCGTACTAAGGACATCACCGGTGGTCTGCCACGGGTAGCGGAACTTTTCGAAGCCCGCAAACCGAAGGACGCCTGTGTCATCGCCAAGATCGACGGCATCATTTCCTTCGGCAACAACATCCGCGCCAAGAAGCGCGTGATCGTGACCGATGCGCAAACCGGCGAGGAAATGGAGCACTTGGTACCGATGGGCAAACACATCATCGTGACCGAAGGCGACCGCGTATCGCGCGGTGACCATTTGACCGAAGGTTCCGTTTCTCCGGAAGACTTGCTCGAAGCCTGCGGCGCTCGCGAACTCCAAGAACACTTGGTGAACGAAGTGCAGTCGGTCTATCGTGTGCAAGGCGTGGAAATCAACGACAAGCACATCGAAGTCATCGTACGTCAGATGCTGCGTAAAGTGAAGATCACCGATCCCGGCGATGCCGATGATTTCCTCTGGGGCGACCAAGTGGAGAAAACCACCTTTCAACGCATCAACGACCAGATCATCGCAAACGGCGGCAAACCTGCCGAAGGCGAGCCGGTTCTGTTGGGCATCACGAAGGCATCCTTGGAAACCGAATCGTTCATCTCGGCCGCTTCGTTCCAGGACACCACCCGCGTGCTCACCGAGGCCTCGACCTTGGGCAAAGTGGACTACCTCAACGGCTTCAAAGAAAACGTCATCATGGGTCACCTGATCCCCGCGGGCACCGGCTTCAACCGCCACCGCGAAGTCGATGTCGAGTTCACCGTAGAAGAGCCAGAACCGATCTTCGTTGCTCCCGAAAGCGATCTAATCGAAGAAGACGAATCCGCCATCACCGCGTAACCACCCTGGGAGCGCCGACGTCCCGTCGGCACTTTCCTCTCTCAAGAGAGCCGACCTTAGCGTCGGCTCTCTTTGTTTTGGAGCGTCTATTTTCAGCAAAATTTTTCTTGATGAAGATGCCCAAATTGATAGCTATGCGAACCTATAAAAACATCGAAAAGTTGCTAAAAAAAATGAATTATGTTGAATACAAGCTACAAGATTCACGGACTTCTCCGCCCGGCTATCCATTTTTTTGCTGGAATAATCGCCTGACGATTCTGCAATTTTGGTCTAATTCAGAAAAAATGGCAGACTAATAGTTTTTCAAACGGTTGTGACGGAATCTTCAACATCGCGCGTTTGTGCGAATGGAAAGCTCGCAATAACTGTTACGCGATGCCGGAAGCCATCAGCTTGTATCCCGGCTGTAACTCTCTAACCACCATGAAAACACTTCCCATTCTACTTATCGCCGCGCTACAGACGGCGACGCTTTCCGCCGCAGAGCGGATCCTCGTGGATTTTGGCCGCGGCGTCGAAACCACCGCTAGCCCGGACATCTTCGCCCGCCATTGGAACAATATGGCAGAGATAGCGCCCGCGGCGGACAACACCATCGTCAACACCAGCGGCGCGACCGTCCCCGGAGTCAGCATTTCCGTGCCGGACACCTTCGTCGCCGTCTCCACCAATTCGCTGGGCGGCGAAACCATCTATGTCCCGAATGCCACCGGCGACTTCTCCTACGTCAACAAGACGACCAACACCACCGCCAAGGTTCTCATCACCGGCCTGGACACCGCGCTGGTTTATGACTTCAAGTTCTTCGTCTCCAGTAACCGCGTAGCGCCCCAGATTTTCCTCACGAACTACACCGTCGTCGGCGCAAGCAGCCAGACCACTTCGCTGGAGGCCGTCGCCAACCGCGATAAGGTCGCCTCCGTTTCCGGCATGGTGCCGAACGCCTCCGGGCAAATCGAAATCACCATCGCCGCCCACCCCACCTCCACCGAGTTCGGCGCCATCGGCGTGCTCGAAATCGTCAGCCGCAATGCAGCGGATCCCGTCACTCCGGACCCCCAGCAGTTCCTGTGGTCGGATGCCGGCCAAACGCCGAACCCGCCTGCCACCCCCAATGCCGCCAACCCCGAAGGCCTCACCGCCTACGTCTGGGAAACCGCCGATGGCTTCAGCGGCCATGTCGGTGCCGGCGAATCCCTCCGCCGAGCCGGTTTCCACGTCATTCCGCTGCCGCTCGATCAGCCTCCTTTCATCGCCGCCAATGACCCTGAAACCGACGTGGACCTCATCCTTTTCGGCTCCTTCGTCAGCCAGGATCCGCGCTACGCAGCCTACATGGCCGCCTACGGGGAAATGCTCGATGACTACATCGACCGCGCCGGTTACCTAGTCCAGCTCGCCCAGGCCGATCAGACCGAGGCCGAGCCCGTCTTCCTGCCGGACACCCAGAACGCCACCCGCGTGGACACCGATTATGCGGATGCCTTCATCCTCTCGCCCACCCACCCAATGATCCAGGGCTTTCCGACCAATGCAGGCGGCAAGGTCTTCTACACCCAGCCGCATATCGCGCCGCATCTCGATGATGTCGTTTGGGAAGCATTCTCGTCCTTCGCCGGCTTCGAGGTCATCCTCTCTGGCGACGAGCGCGCCCGCTTCCCCGCACTGATGGAAGGTGCCTACGGTCAAGGTCAGCTCCTCCTCGCCGCCATGGCTCCAGACAAAATCATAAACGCCTCCACCGGCACCGAGCAAAGCAACGCCGTTTACGGGCAGTTCAACGAGGCATTCTTCGATAATCTCTACACTCAGACGAAAAAAGTGCGCGACCGCGAGGCGCAGCCCATCAACATCACACCGCAGCCCGGGGACTCCGAGATCGTCCCCGGCGCATGGACCATCGCCCTCCTCCCCGATACCCAGATTTACTCGCAGAACCGCCCCGGCGTCTTCTCCGCACAGACCGCATGGCTGCGCGACAATGCAGACCGCTACAACATCCGCATGGCCCTCCACCTCGGCGACATCGTCAACGTCAACTCCATCCCCGAGTGGAAAGCCGCCCGCGAATCCATGGCCCTGCTCGATGGTCACATCCCCTACGCCTTCGTCCCCGGCAACCACGATTACGGCCCCAGCGGCAATGCCTCCACCCGCCAGACTTTCATGAACGACTATTTCCTCTTCAACGACTATTCCGCCCGCCCGAACTTCGGCGGCGCGATGGTCACTGGCGAAATGGACAACACCTACCACTTCTTCCAAGCCGGCGGCTACGACTTCATCGTCATGTGCCTCGAGTGGGGCCCGCGCGATAGCACCATCGCCTGGGCCGATTCCATCCTTGCTCAGCACCCCGGCAAGAAAGCGATCCTTGTCACCCACGCCTTCATGAACAATAACGACCTGCGCTACGACCACCTCGATGCCGTCAATCCCCAGGCCTACAATCCCCACGCCTACAGCACCCCCGGCGGCGTCAATGATGGCGAGGAACTGTGGCAAAAACTCGTCAAAAAACACAACTTCGTCCTCACCGTAAATGGCCACGTCCTCGGTGACGGCACCGGCTTTCGCACCGATGCCAACAACGCTGGCCAGAATGTCCACCAAATGCTCGCGAACTACCAGTTCCTCTCACCCTTCGGCGGCAACGGCTTCCTGCGCCTGCTCGTCGTCAATCCCGATGGCACCGTGGAGGTGAAAAGCTACTCGCCCATTTACAACCAGTTCCGCGCCGAAACCGACCAGGCCTTCGAGTTCGACTTCGAGTGGTACCAACCCACCGATGCCAACACCAACGGCATACCCGATTACTTCGATGCCGCCCTCGACACCGACGGCGACGGCATCGACAACCGCGAGGAATTCGTCAACCTCCGCTCCAATCCCTACTCCCTCGACAGCGACGGCGATGGTATTTCAGACAAGATCGAGGCCCTCATCGGCACCCGTCCCGCCGTCAGCGACCGCAACGTATCCGATGCCATACTCGATAACGCCAGCGAGTTCGACTTGTTCACCCAAGAACAACTCATCGATGTGAGTCTCGGCCAGTTCCTCATCGAGCCAGAGGCAGGCCAGTTCAAACTGAGCCTCCAGCTAGAAATGACCCCAGAGCTGGGAATAGTGCCGTTCGAGGATGCCGGTGACCCCATTGAATGGACAGTTCCGGCAGAGGGCGATAAAGCCTTCATGCGCGTCCGCGGCGAGAAACCCCAACCCTGAGCAACAAGACATACCAGAGTCATCCATGACCGCCTCTCCCCCCGAGGTGAAACAGACCCTGCTCCCCGATCGAAGACAGCCCAAAGCCCAAGACACCACTCGCGTCCTCACCGAGGCCTCGACCTTGGGCAAAGTGGACTACCTCAACGGCTTCAAAGAATACGTCATCATGGGTCACCTGATCCCCGCGGGCACCGGCTTCAACCGCCACCGCGAAGTCGATGTCGAGTTCACCGTCGAAGAGCCAGAACCGATCTTCGTAGCTCCCGAAAACGACCTAATCGAAGAAGACGAATCCGCGATTACTGCGTAACCACCCTGGGAGCGCCGACGTCCCGTCGGCACTTTCCTCTCTCAAGAGAGCCGACCTTAGCGTCGGCTCTCTTTGTCTTTCAGCTAAATAGTAACTAACATATATACAGCATCATGAATCATTTGAAATATTCACTGATTGATCGAAGCGATTACAGCAAGGTTTCGAAATATTTGGACGATGCACATTACTGCGTCGAGGGATTTAATCCAGTAACAGAGACGGAATTTGATATGGCGTATGATGTGCTGGAAGAAAAATATGCAAAAATCGGAAGTCTCTGTGACCATGGAGATTTTAGTAGTGAGGCAGATTTTGTAACGGATCGCCATTCCATCGATCAGTCTCGAAGATTGTATCTGTACAGCAAGTTATTTCGGCCTGCGGTCGTTCAATGTGCGCTCGATATTTATAGCGAATTACAGGGTGGCTTTATTGTGATTATTCTTGGTATAGGATATACAATCGTAATCGTTTCTAAAGACAACATTCTGCTCTATCGAAGTGAGAAATCCGCACGTGTGAGTAAGGAGATAAATCAATACTTTGAGTAACGATACACGAACAATTTTAAACCACATTTTGAATGGGGTCAGTTAGACGTATTTTTCTGTGCTACCAAATTTTCTTGCGAGAATTGTCGTGGCAGTTAGGTAGTATTCCTATGAACCGAGGGAAAATAGTTGCTTTGGGAATGATCGCGGCATTTGGGTGCATTCCGGCCAGTGCGCAAACGAACAAAGTAGAACCGTTTGAAGAAGCGTTGCGAGAGGCGTTGAAGCAGCATCGTGCGGGTAATATTTCTGAGTCTACGGCGGCATTGGATCGCGCGCGCGGAATTCTGGAAAAGGTCAAATCCGAGCAAATTGGCAATGCCCTACCGGACCCACCCACGGGCTGGGAAGCCGATGAAATGAAGGTGGAGGATGTGAGTCCCTTTTTGGGTGGCGGCAAAGTGGCGAAAAAACTGTATAAGAACAAAACAGGGCAGCAGCAGATTTTACTCGAAGTGTACTATGGCTCCAGCTTGATCCCACTCGTGCGCGGGATGGTGGAAAACGAAGAGATCGCCAAAGCGCAGGGGCAAGAAGTCAAACAAGCCGGCGGCGAGAAAGTCTTAGTCAAAAAAATCGACGCTAAAAATTACGAAATCAACATGCCGATGGAAGAAGCCATCATGGTGCGATTGACAGGAAAAGAAGCTGCTGAGGAATCTATGATGCTCAAGATGATGCGTGATATTGATCGCCGAGCGATCAAGTCATTGGTGAAGCCGTGAACGCCAGCATGAGTAACGTTAAGATTGCTCAAATGCGTGGTATGAGGCATCTTGCAAAGCGTTATGAGCTCGATCCAACAAGCGCCATTCAACCACGCATGAAACACCGCTTCATTCTTTTCTTCGTCGCCTCAACTATAGGAAACATTTTCCTACACGCTAATGAATCTGCCGACTTCGTGGAAAAGGAACAGCCCTTCCTCCGCAGTGCGTTAGTCATATCGGAGAAGCCAGTGAACATCGTCCGTCGTGGAGTTCTGATCCGCCTCGGGGAAGATCTTTGGACCTGCTTTGATCCGGATCTCCTTCGTTATGCAGCGATTTGGAAAAGTCCGGCTAATCAGCCTCCTCTGACGCTCGACTCGATGGCTGCCGTCTCTTACCCGGACAAACAGGCGAAGGCGGACAAACCACCTTTTCTCAGTGGTACAATTCTCGCAAATACTCTCGAACTACCGGGAGTAGGCATCTCCGAACTCGCTGCCACCGATCTTCGGAACGGAATGTTGACCGATGGCAAAACTAAAGTCGGTCCGTTGCCAGTGGAAAATTTCCGATGGCAGGGGATATCACTGCGCGATGATCAGGTTGTTCTCCACTATCGCGTCGGCACTCGTTCCATCAAAGAAACCAACCGAGCGCTGAGGCCCGATCTCATTGAGCGCGTCATCTCGATTAGTCCTGGAAAAGAAACGATCGCCATACACTTTGATGTCTCTAACGGAAAAATGGGCGAATTAGACAACTTCCTCGTGAGGGGAAAAGGTAAATACAGCGTCATCCCAAACGACACTCGAGGCACTTTTCTCAGTATCCCGGCTACTGAAGAAATCGTTTCTCTCCAAATCCTGCGCTCGTCTGCCCCCATCACAAATCCTCCTGCAGCCAGATCCCTCTCTGATGCCACCTCCGCCACACCGATCTTCTCGCAAAAAATTGAATCCGCCAGCGCGCCGACTGCAAAGACTTCTTCTCCCATCGCAACGCGTCCCATCAAGCTCCCGTTTGCTAACCCATGGAAGCGTGCCATCCGCCCCACCGATATCGCCTTTCTCTCAAACGGCGATGCACTCCTCACCACTCTCGATGGCGATGTCTGGCGCATCACCAACATCGATCAACCAAACGCCACTTGGTCTCGTGCCGCATTTGGGATTTTCGAACCTATGTCCATCACTGTGAGCGCGAAAGACGAAGTCTTCGTCCTCGGCCGCGATCAAATCACAAAACTCGAAGACACCAACGGCGATGGATTTTTCGACAATTATCTCTGCGCCTCCGATGCCTTCCGTCAGACGATTCATACTCGCGATTACGCCACCTCCCTCGAACTGCTTCCGGATGGCTCCTTCGTCATCGGGCGTGCTGGCCTTCTCGATGACAAGCCGCATCTCTACAATGAAAACACCACCGATCGTGGCTCTATTCTTAAAATCTCGCCCGACGGAATCACCGTCACGACACTAGCCGACGGGCTGCGCGTGCCATACATCGGTTTGCGCGCTGATGGTGCGATTTTCTCTTCGGACCAGCAGGGGAATTTTATTCCTAGCTCGCCCGTTCATCTCATCGATGGCGGCACGCCTTACCTCGGTTATGAGCCATCGAACTTCCGAAAAAAGAAACAACCCATCGCCCCGCTGCTCTGGTTTCCCTATCAGATCAACCGTTCTGGTGCCGCGTTCGCGACTTTGCCTGCGCGATCTTTTCCGTCGCTCGGCGATCGTTTTGCGCACCTTTCGTGGAGTGGTCGGATTTTCATCACGGAAACGCCTAGTGTCGGTCAACCTTTCGCATGGAAGCTCCCCACAGATTTTGATTTCCCCATTCTCGGTGCCGCCACCCAACCGACCACCGGAAAATTTTTCGCCACGGGTATCGGGATATCCGGTTATAAACCGACAACGTCCCAAGAGATTGGCCTCGCCGAAATTTCCGAGAACAATCCCATTGTTACTCCCGTGTCAGTCGATGTCCGCCATGACCTCATTACTGTAGCTTTCCGTGAGCCGCTTCCTCCTGGACTCAGCCTGATTACCCCCCGCCCGCAGCTCGACCTCTGGAACATCCAGCGTTCGAAAAAATACGGTTCCGGTCACTTTCGGTGGGACGGAAAACCGGGGGAACACGCCGTGACCATCGGCGAGCTCGACATCTCCGCCGACCGCAAAAGCATCTCTTTCGCCGTTCCCTCTATTTTCCGATCTGACATCCTCCGCCTGAAACTCCCGATCACCGACACCGTCTCGGGCACCACTCCTTACGAGATCGAACTGTACAACCGTCCCGCCCATCTTGCTACACCCACCGCCGCCAATTTTGCAGATGTTGCTAAACGCGAGAAAACCGCGGTCGTGACAATGGTCCCCGGAAATCCCGAACGCGGCTCTGTCCTCTTCAAAAATTACGGCTGCATCGGCTGTCATGCTCTTGACGGCACCAAACTCACAGGTCCACCATTGAATGGCATTGCCGCCCGTCATACCAACAATCTCGATGCCTTTCTTAAAACTTCTATCCTCAATCCCACAGCCGTTATCACACCGGGCTACGAAGCTTCGATGCCTGCCTTTGCTGGCGTGATTCCCGACCAAGACATTGAGCATCTGGTGGCGTATTTGAAAAAATTATAGAAAAGTGGCCTGTCAGCTGTGATCAGTTGTTTTGCACGCTCCAAGTGACGTTAGATCGCAAAGCATAAACTTGTGTGTGCTGTTTAAGGTCTCTCGTCATACCACGATTCATGGAAAATGAAATTTTCTCCGGGAACGATTCCAAGATTTGGTGTTGAAGTTCATCTCCACCGGAGCCATTCCAAACAAAGACGAGAACAAACTGTTTTTTCCAGTCGATGGAAGTCTCTACTGTGGTCAGTGCTTCTTTGCTGAAGTGTTTCGCAGCCTCTTCATGAGACTTGATGATTATGGGCTTCTGCCAATTGGCGGGTGTGGAGAAGTCGTGGAGGGGCTTCACTGCAATTGCTTCCATTGGTTTTTGCGCTGACGCAGCGCTTGCCATCAAGAGTAGGGTCGCTATTCCTGCAAACAAACGATTTCTGCGAATGCCTGATCCTAGCGCGCGCACGGGAATTAAAATCGACAACATTGCGGTGGTTATTTCGGTTATCTCTTTCATAGGTATTTTCTTTTCATTGAGTAGACACGCGAGGTGAGCATTTCTTAGGAAATCGATCATTTTTCATTTCACAAAAAAGCCCGAACCGCAACGGTTCGGGCTTATCGTTAGGATGGTGAGGTTAGTTTTTGTCCGCTTCTTTCATTTCTTGCTTCATCTCGCGAACGGCTTTGCTAAGTTGTTCGATGACTTCGCGCGTGCGGATTATTTCGTTCTGTTGTCTCTCAAGCTGGCTTTTCATTTGATTGTTTTGCTCAGCCATACGACGGATCATTTGCTCATGTTCGCGCATTTTTGCGTCGGATGAAGAGGAAGTTGATGGTGGGATGATTCGTGGTCTTGGAGCGCGGTCCGGTGTGCGATCGGCATTGGATTCTTTTACGGTTGGTTTTGGTAACTCTGGCTTGATTACCAGATCGCGGCGAACACCTTTGGTCATGACACTGAGTCGCAATTCTTTACCATTTTTTGCTGATGCCTCGACGCTTTCTTTCAATATGTCGAACGAGCCTACTGCGCGTCCATTCGCGCTGAGAATAATGTCTTTACTCTTGATACCCGCTTTGGCGGCTGGGCCATTTTCAAGGATCTTCGTTACGACAACTCCACTCTTTTCAGGGATGTCGAGATGGTCGCGCAGAGATGCATCAATCGGTTCTACCATCAAGCCAATGCGCCATGGTTTTAGTTCGTCGGCCGTGCTGTTGGAGGGCAAGCGCTCTCCCGCCTGACGCATGGTTCGGGCTTCACCTGAAGGTTCTTTAGGTGGTGTTCCGGGTGTAGGCATTTCCTGTGCGAAGCTAGGCCATGCCATCACAGCGAGGGTCGTCGCGATCATGCGCGAGTAGTTTTTTGGGTTAGTTTTCATGTCAGTAGAGTAACGCCGTGGCGCTGTGGAATTGTCTGATGTGACGGTCGAATCCAGTGCTAAACAAAAGAGTCGATTCTGTCTTCGCATCACAAATAGCAGCGGATACAGACTCGTAACGAGAGGTGTTAGGCAATGATGCCATCTTTGATGGTAAGCACGCGGTCGCCGTGTCGGGCGAGAGCTTGATCGTGGGTGACGACGATCAGGGTAGTGTTTTTTTCACTGACCAATTGAAGCAACAGATCGAGGATCGCAGCGCTGTTGTGGGAGTCGAGATTGCCTGTGGGTTCATCGGCAAATAATATATCGGGCTCATTGACAATCGCACGAGCGATGGCAACGCGTTGTTGCTCGCCGCCTGATAGTTCGGCTGGCAAGTGATCGGCCCTTTCTGCCAGGCCCACGCGGCTGAGTGCAGCGAGAGCTTGGTCGTGATGATGCTTACCACCGATGGCACCCGGCACCATGACGTTTTCCAAGGCGGTGAGTTCTGGCAAGAGGTGGTAATTCTGGAAAATATAACCAATACGTTGGTTGCGGAAGCGCGATTGTGCGGCGCGCGAAAGGGCATAGAGATCGACGCCATCGATCGTGACATTTCCGGCTTGGGGCGTTTCGAGACCCGCGAGGGTGTAGAGTAGGGTCGTTTTGCCTGCACCGCTGGGTCCGCAGAGAAAAATTTTCTCGCCGCGATTGATCGAGAGATTGACGCCTTCCAGGACCGTGAGACTTTTTTTCCCGAGTCGGTAGGAGCGGGTGAGGTTTGTGGTTTGAATCAACGGTGGCACGGGCGGAAGATAGGAGGCTTTGGGATAGAGGAAAAGGGAAATCGAAGTAACGTCAATGATCGATTGGATACTGGCCATGATTTTACTCTTAGCCAAAGAAAGGATCAAGGTAGGGGGGATTCGGGAGTATAGGCTGAATTTGCTTGTGCAGGAGAGGCATTCTGGGGCAATGCTGCCGTCCGCATGAGCAATGAAAATGTCAGCATCGAAGCCCTAGGCGAGATTTTTCGCCAGCATCAAACCTTTGCGGTGATGAGTCACATGCGCCCTGACGGCGATGCGATCGGCTCGCAGCTCGGTCTCGGACTTGCGCTTGAGGCGATGGGCAAGACGGTATTTTATTGGAATGAAGATGGCCTACCTGAGAACTTGGAGTTTTTGCCTTGCTCGGAAAAAATTGCCCAACCGCCTGCGGAAGCACCGGTGATTGATGTAGCCATCGCACTCGATACTGCCACCAAAGTTCGTCTCGGCGAGAATAATCTAGCCGCTGCTGCGAAAGCGAGCTTGTGGGTGAATATCGATCACCACATCTCCAATCCTCGTTATGGCGATGTCAATTATGTCGATGCGACCAGCCCTGCTACGGGGCAAATCGTTTATGACATTATCACTGCCTTGGGGATGCCCTTGCCCGATGGCGCACGCGATGCGATCTACGTTGCCGTCTCGACCGACACCGGATCGTTTCAGTATGATTCGACCACGGCCCGCACCTATCGCATGGCAGCGGATTTGGTGGATCGTGGTTTGGCAGTGGGCGAGATCAACGCGAAAACCTATGACAGCCATCCATTTCGCCGTATCGAATTGATGCGGGCGCTTCTCAATACCTTGGAGCTGACCTGCGAGGGCAAATTAGCGCATTGGCAGATGCTCGATCAATGGCGCATCGATATGGATCTCAAGCCCGAGGATAGCGAGGGACTGATCGATATGATTCGTGCGATTCGCGGTGTGCAGGTAGCAGTGTTTTTTGAAGAACTGCCCGATGGGAAAATCCGTGTGTCGATGCGTTCAAAAGATCGCAGTGTTAATGTATGCGACATCGCCGCGGAGTTTGGCGGTGGGGGGCATGCTCTTGCCGCCGGCATTCGCATGGCGGGGCCGATGGCATCTGCCAAGGAACTGGTGCTTCAGGCGATTCAGCGTGTTCTTTAACATTTCTCGAGCATGAATTCTTTTGATATTCCCGAAGGCCCGAGCGGCGTATTGCTAATTGATAAAGCCTCGGACTTTACCTCACACGATGTCGTCGCGATCGGACGTCGCGCGCTCAATACCAAAAAAATCGGTCACTGTGGCACACTCGATCCGATGGCCACTGGCTTGCTGATGTTGGTCGTGGGCCGTGCCACCAAGATTCAAGACCTGTTGATGAGCGAGGACAAAGAATATCAGGGCACAATGAGTTTAGGCAAAGTCACGAGTTCACAAGATAAAGAAGGAGAAGTCATTGCGGAGTACCCGGTGCGCGACTTTAGCGAGGCAGAACTTCGTGAGGCATTCGATGCCTACACGGGCGATTTCGAACAAATGCCGCCCATGGTTTCGGCGATAAAGATTAATGGTGTGCCGCTGTATAAACTGGCGCGTAAAGGACAAGAGGTAGAACGAAAGTTGCGAGCCGTGCGGGTCAGTGGTTATGAAATTCATCGCATCGAATTGCCGGAGGTTGATTTCACCGTCCGGTGCACCAAAGGATTTTATGTTCGGACTTACGCTCACGACATCGGTGCGAAGCTTGGTTGCGGGGCACATTTGAGTGCCTTACGTCGCACGCGTTCTGGCAAATTTACCCTCGATCGAGCCGTGACGATTGCCGAGCTCAAAACGCTTCCACGAGAGGAGTTGTTGCCGCGACTGATCAGTCTGGCGGAAATTTCTTTAATGCGGGGCGTTTCGTAACGTAACCGAAAAAAAGATGGTACACGGGGACGGGATCGAACCGCCGACCGACCGGGTGTAAACCGGTTGCTCTACCGCTGAGCTACCCGTGCATGGGTGGGGGGAGAGAAGATAGAAAATTTTCCACCTTTGGCAAGTCGGAAATGCAATGAATTTATCACTTGTGGCATGGATCGTGAAATTAGGATTCGCAAGTGGCATTTGATGTGCGACATTTTCGCGGTTCGGTGGTTTTAATCAATGGGTATGCAAAGCGGCAAAACAAACATGCTTCTGTTAGGTGCACTGGCACTGGCGATTATTGTCGGCTGGCTGCTTGGGCACTCGACAGCGGGTGACGCTGCGCCCGCGACCAAGACCGCCGTGGTTGAGCCTGAGCCATTGGTCGATCGCGAATGGGGGCGCCTGACCTCATCCACTCCTCGCAAGCCAGGTTTCCGAGCCGATGACGAGGCACTCAATCATGGGGCATTGCCGGGACAGCGGACTTTGCGATTTGCTTCCGCAGAAGACTTGGCGGCGTTCTTAGCACGGGCGGGTGATCGCGTGCGGGTGATGGATCGGATCGACTCCCTGAATGCCTTGCGGGTGGCATTTCTCGATCCCGCTGACCTAACAGATTTGCTCGATGGCAGCGAAGAAATGGGCTTTATTTTTCCTGCCTTTACGCCCAACCCGAGCGGCGGCATGGTGCAGAGCGATGCCGTTCCGTTAGGAAATGACTTGCTGAAGTGGCTGGGACTGGAATCAGCTGATTTAACTCTGGGACAAGGCGTGAAGATTGCCATTCTCGATACGGGAGTTGTGCCGCATCCTGCTTATGGAGAAGTGAAAAATATTTTCATCGTCCCGGGTTTGGAAAATTACATCGATTGGAACGGTCACGGCACGGCGGCGGCTTCATTGATCTTGGGCAACAGTGCGACAGTGCCAGGCGCTGCACCGGGAGCTGAATTGACATCGTGGCGCGTAGCGGACGACTCCGGTGCGTCCGATAGTTGGAAAATTGCGCAAGCCATCATTCAGGCGGCTGATGCGGGTAACCAGATCATTTCTCTTTCGATGGGATCGTATGGTGATAGCACCGTGTTGCGCGATGCAGTGCTTTATGCGCAGAACAAAAATGTGGTGGTCATCGCGTCAAGTGGCAACGACGGCTACACGCAGTCAGCCTATCCAGCGAGTTATCCCAATGTGATTGCAGCAGTGGCGGTCGATGCGCAAAACAATCATCTTCTTTTTTCGAATCAAGCGAGTAACTCGGCATTAGCGGCTCCAGGTTGGGGGGTGTCGGCGGCTTATCCCGGTGATCGCGTCACCTCGTTTTCTGGCACAAGTGCTTCGGCACCGATCCTTGCCGGTACGGTGGCCGCCGTGATGTCAGCGAAGGGCTACAGCGCGCAGCAGGCAGTGGCAACGATTTATCAATACACTAACGAGGCTGGCCCTGCTGGAGTGGATCCGTATGTGGGATCAGGTGCTGTCAATCTTGGGCGTATCTTGCAAAGTGAAACGAGCAACATCATGGATGCTGCTGTGGCTTCCAACTATATCACTCCGCCGCAAACGGGGTCGGTGGCAGAAGTGCAGGTGAATATTCAAAATCAGGGTACGGCAACACTCAGTAACGTGCCAGTCACTGTCACAACGCCATCGGGGGTGACCAATCTTTCGGTGTCATCCTTGGCACCGGGTGCGGTGAAAAGTTTTACCATCGGATTATCAAATTCGTTGTTTGCGAATGGAAAATCCGTGGTAGTGCAAACGCAGATCGGTAGTGGTGATGCGGTTCTCTATAATAATTACCGCACGACGACATACACACCGCCACCGGCACCGTGATTACGGGAGACCATCAAGCACTGCATCGTAAATATGGATGTGCTCTTGATGCGACTTGCGGATAGCGACTCGAATGTTCTGCAGGGCTTCCGGTCGTTTTTGTTCCGACATGCGCAGTTCAATCTCCTTACGACATTCGTCAAACGTGCGTGGCTTTGCTTCGCGTCGATCGATCACCTCAATAAGATGCCATCCCAACTTCGTGCGAATGAGTGATGGTTGATTTTTCAGCAGGGCAAAGGCCGCGCTGGTGAAATCTGCCGGCAAGCGTTCCTTGCTGATCCATCCAAGCTGCCCCCCCATTTTTTTGCTCCGCTCGTCGCCACTCTCTTCGGCGAGTTGCTCAAAAGTCTTCTCTTTTTTTAGCAATGATTGCAGTGCCGTTTGAGCGGATTTTTCCACAGCGTCGGCATCTTGGCCTAGTGTGGCCCAAAACACATGCCGCACGGAAATCATCTCGGGGATGGCCAACGAGGTTTGATGTTTTTCATAAAAATCTTTCGACTCCTCTTCACTCACTTGAACCAAGGGGTGCAATTGGCGCTCTATGTATTTTTCTTGCTCGATCATCGCCGCGATGCGCAAGCGCAGTTCTTCCTCGGTGGCAATTCCTTGGGCTTGCATCGATTGCTCCATGTCACTGCGAGATACGAAGCGTGCCAGTAACTGCTTGATGCGATCGCTAATTTCTTCCTCAGTGGCTCGTTCGGCTTTTTCATTTGCGGCGATTTTTGAGCGAATCAATTGGTGGTCGATCAGGTCCATCAAGCAAGCTTTGCGCACGATCGCTCGTTGATCACGGGGCACCTCATCCCATGATTTTCCTTCGAGCCATAAACGTTCGCGTGCCGCGCGTTCCAGCTGTGAGGTAGTCACCGGCCGACCAAGTACTAGGGCCGCGATGCCCGTTCGTTTTGCTTCCTCAATCATTTCCGGGCTATCTACTTTGCGACGATTGACTGCCGTGCGTAATGGTCCGGAAAACCAATACAAGTCTGCGGCGATGTAAAGCAACACACCAAAGTAAATGAAAAGTCGTGCGGTGAAGGAGATTTTCATCAGAACTAGGTGAGTTGTAAGCGCAGCGCGCGGAGCAGATTGGCATCGGCGATTCTATGATGGTTTTCGGGTATCACTTCCGTGGCTCCCATCGGAATATCGTCGCGTTGGAATTCCATCTTGCTTGCTACTGTTTGTCGAGCCGACAAATGAACTTCATTGGTCTGGATTTTTTCTAACAATTCCACCGCTCGGTCCGCGGTAACTCCACCTCCCGGTAGGATGGTGATGCGGCCTGCGGCTTGTTCTACGAGTGCTCGCAAGCGTTCACTGCCCTGCCAGACATCGCAGGCACCGCCACTTGTGAGAACGCGCGGGATGCCAAGATTGATCAATGTTTCGAGTGAGCGCGGCAAGTCCGGGGTGACGTCGAAGGCCCGATGAAATGTCACGCTTCGTGATGCCGCTGCTGTGCACAAACGAGCCGTGAGGGTAGCATCAATTTCACCATTCGCTTGGAGACAGCCGAAGACAAAGCCATCAGCGCCAAATTGTTGGCCTTGTCCGATGTCGTGCAACATCACTTCGATCTCTGCCATCGAGTACAAGAAATCTCCAGCACGCGGACGTATCATCATCATGATCGTACCGCTGAAAAGATTGCGCGCTTCGTTCAGAAATCCGATCGAAGGAGTGAGCCCCCCTTCGCTCAATGCCGCACATAGTTCGATGCGATCGACGCCGGCATCGGCACAGGCCTGCACCGAATCGAGTCGATCAACACAGACTTCGATCAGAGCTTTCATGTCTTAAATCGGTTTGCGCACCAAGCTTTTTTCGCCGAGGACGGTCATGCCTTTGGGGATCTGCTTGCGTCGCAGGGCGAACTGGCGCACGGCATGGCGCTGGATGTGTGCGGCAGCGTCTTCGATGTCATCAGTGAAGAAAATCAAATCCGGATCCTCGGGACTGATCATGCCTTCATCGACCATGCGATAGATCATTTCCATGAGTGGTGCCCAGTACTCCTTGCCCATCAGTACGATGGGGAAATTGCGCAGCTTGCCCGTCTGGATGAGAGTCATCGTTTCAAACATTTCATCGAGAGTGCCTGCTCCCCCCGGCATCACAATGAATGCATAGGAATACTTGATGAGGACGACCTTGCGAGTGAAAAAGTAGCGCATGGTGACCTCGCGATCGACATAGGGATTGCCCTTTTGCTCGAAGGGTAACTGAATATTCACACCGACGCTGCGGCCACCGCTCTCGAAGGCACCGCGATTGCCCGCTTCCATAATGCCAGGGCCGCCACCGGTCATGACAGTGAAGCCCATCTTCGCCAAGCGGGCCCCCATACCACGTGCCATCTCGTAATACGTGGTGCTCTCTGGAGTACGCGCTGAACCAAAAATTGTCACGCAGGGTCCGACGAAATGCAACACGCGGAAGGCGCGGATGAAATCCAGCGATACTTTTACTAGTGTGGCGAGGTCGGCAATCCGCGAACGCGGTCCGGATAAGAATGAACGATCGGACAATTCCAACTCGTAGCGCAGTTGATCGTCGATCGCTTTTTGGTCCACTCCATGCTCGGGTGTCACTTGGGGGCAGTCAGGGCATTCCGGGGCAGTCATCGCGACAAATCTAGCAGAGAAAGAGGAAATACCAACTGGAAATGAGTGACAGCACGGGGGCTAGTGTCACCTAACTTTTCACATAAGCTGCCACTTTGGCGTCGTCATCACCGGCAGCCCAGACGTGACGGAGAAAATCTGCGGGATGTTTGTCGCCGTTTTGCAGAAGAAAATTTCGGTCGCCCCCGCAGCAATACATCAGATCAGGATCGAGCTCACCACGCAGCTTGGCTCGCGCCTTGGCAAGGATGCGCGGCAAATAGGCGATCCCATCTAGGGTATCACCAAAGGTCGGCAAATCATCGCGCTGGAGAATATCGGTCGACGTCTGCCCACGTTGTACGGTGAGAAAATAGTCGCGTCGCACCGCAGCAATCAACAACGCGGTAGTCGCGGCAGGTGCTTGCTCATTGTTAAGGTCCTCAATGAAATCATAGAATTCGCGCTCTTGATAGCCGATCGATGCGAGAAACGCGCGATCATTAGAATCAT
Source organism: Akkermansia muciniphila (assembly GCA_945890645.1). GTDB lineage: Bacteria > Verrucomicrobiota > Verrucomicrobiia > Verrucomicrobiales > Akkermansiaceae > UBA956. The sequence goes on along the minus strand of CAMDCV010000008.1, from coordinate 19,256 downwards.
AGAAATTTTCAAAGTCGCGGCGTCCATCAGCATGGAGTTGTTGGCCGCGTTCAAAGAGTTGCAGAAATTGGATGTCCCACATGGTCAGGTTCGTTGGATTGTTGTGTTAGATGATGAAGTTCGCGCAATGCTTCCTCAGGGATGGGTTGCGGGTCCGGGTATTCGAAGACTTCGTTTTCGTAATTTCGTAGAATCACGCGTCCCGGTTGTCGATTGAGAATGTATTCGGGGTTGAGTGGGATTTTTCCGCCGCCGCCAGGGCCATCGATGACGTATTGCGGAATGCCATAGCCTGTCGTGTGACCGCGCAGTTGCTCAATAATCGAGAGTCCTGTCGCTACCGGAGTTCGCAAATGAGATGATCCATTGATCAGATCGCACTGATACAGGTAATAAGGACGTACGCGGCACATGAGCAGCTTGTGAACGAGGGCACGCTGGATGAGCGGGGAGTCGTTGATGCCGCGCAGCAGCACCGATTGATTGCCTAACGGAATTCCAGCGTTGGCCAGGCGTTCCAATCCGGCCCGGACTTCTGTCGTGAGCTCCTTCGGGTGGTTGGTATGGATGGAAACAAACAGGGGGTGATGCTTTTGCAAGATCGCACAAAGTTCTGGCGTGATGCGCTGCGGAAGAAAGATCGGAATGCGCGAGCCGATGCGAACAAACTGGATATGGGGGATCGCCCGCAAGCGAGTGAGAATGCGGTCTAGCTTATCGTCAGACAGTAGCAGCGGATCCCCTCCAGAAAGGAGCACGTCGCGGACTTCCTGATGTTGCTCCAAATAACGGAATGCCGCTTCCCACTGAATTTCCAGTTGCTGATCACCTACGCCTGAAACTACGCGCGAACGGGTGCAGTAGCGACAATAGGAGGCACAGCGGTCGGTCACCAAAAATAAAACCCGATCCGGGTAGCGGTGCACCAATCCGGGTACGGGCATGTGGCTATCTTCGCCGCAGGGGTCGGCCATTTCCTCTGGCGCAGTCCAGCCTTCTTCAATGCGAGGAATCACCTGACGGCGGATCGGACAATCGGGATCGTCGCGGTCGATGAGTTGAAAAAAATGGGGAGTGATCGACATCGCAAGCTTGTGCCCGGCCAGCAAGACACCTGCGCGCTCCTCTGCGCTCAGTTCCATTCTATCTTCAAGAGCAGCGAGCGAAGAAACGCGGTTCTTCAGCTGCCAACGATGATCGTTCCATTGATCCTGTGTTGCCTGTGGCCAAGAGTCTTGTCCCGTGCTGTGAAACACGGTCATCGATTCGTAGAGTTCCTCGTCAGTCATTCGTGTGAAGACCGACTGTAATCGGGATTAAAAATCTGTCAAATCCGCGATAACGCTGAAATACCGAATTATCGAGAAATCAAATGTTGTTCATTTGGGCGTCATTGATAGAATTCATTTCTAAACGAAGCACACAACATGTTAATGAGAATTCTCTTGCCTACTATTTTTGCGATCTTGTTGCTAGGTCTAGGATTTTCTTCCTATTGGGCCTATACCGACTTGGAATGCAAAATCTCGGCTGCGGAAGAGGCCTCCATGCGAACTCAAAAAAATGTCGCATCTTTGTTAGATCAAATTGAAATAAAAGTTGAATCGTCGACTGGAAAATTACCATTTGTTTCGCTGACAATTGACTCGAATCATCGCATCACTCGCACCGTGATTGAGGCAGAATTCGCCAAAAATCTGACATGGCATATTGTTCGTGATGGCCAACAAGTTCTTGGCAGAAATGCTCAAAATGAAACCTCGTATCAATATTTTGACAACAGTCCGGGACAATACACAGTTTATGTGACGGCATTCATCGATGGTTCTTACCGAGTGGTTAGCAACGTGATCTTTTACAATATTACGGAATAAGTGAGTATTTCATTACGCCTCAATTTGATTACCAAAGGGAAAAGTTTCTTTGCAATAACGTGAATACTTCCTTAACATCATTCTGTTTTTTGTTATTGTTGTCATCATGTTTCGTGGGCTGTCGAACAAGTACAAAATCTGCTAAACCCGTGAAGCTAACGGCTGCACAAGCGCCTATGGTTTCGGTAGTTGAGTATCAGATTGGCGACCGCGATGACAAAGGAGAAATCGTGGTATTTGCGATCAGTGATCGGTATCGAGTGCTGGAGACTCAAGCGGCACTTGTTTTTCACAATTGCGGAACGGAGGCTCACCCTCAGGCGGCCTTTGATTTGACAACACAGGTGAAGGGGCATCGTCAGTTTTCTTCTGTGGATGCCTTGATCACAGGGTTACGCTCGGAGTCCGATCTAAAAGTGATAGACTTATATGGCACTTGTGGCGCACCGCCATGGAATGGGCTTCCAGAAGAGGAAGTGAATCGTTTCTTTATGGCATTCAAAGAGGCGGGATACGAATTGCGAACGGAGCATGATGGTGTTCAGAATATGATTTGCATTTGTCCTGAACCCGATGAATAAATGCCGCCGATATATCTAACGAAAAGTTCACAATGCATTATGCCACTGATTAAATTAGATACATGGATCTCTGCCCCGATCGAACGCGTCTTCGATCTGGCGAGGAGCATTGATGCTCACATGCTGAGCACGGACGGCACAGAGGAGCGGGCGATTGCGGGGCGCACGACTGGTTTGATTGAGTTGGGAGAGTCGGTGACGTGGGAGGCGAGGCATTTTGGCATTAAGCAGCAATTGACGGTAAAGATTGTAGCGTTTGATCGACCTCATCTGTTTGGCGATGAGATGATCAAGGGTGCTTTTTCTTCGATGAATCACACGCACCGTTTCACCGAAACCAATGGCGGAACGCTGATGAGTGATGAGTTCTTTTTCCGTGCACCATTGGGGATTCTCGGTCGGATGGCGGAAACATTGTTTTTGACTCGTTACATGCGGAATTTTTTGGTGAAGCGCAGTCTTTGTCTGAAGCAATTGGCAGAGTCGAGTAACTGGCAACGTTTTCTACCTTCCATTCGTGAGTGCGATCATTAGACTTATAAAATTATGGACACAGTTACTCATGCTCTTGCACCCGTGATCATCGCTCATTTGTGTCTGTCGCGCTCGACGCGTTTTGGCCGATCGGGACTCATTGCGATTGGGGTGGCGGGAGCATTGCCCGATCTCCTATCGCCTCATTTATCGCTTGAGGCCCGCATGACGAGTTGGTCACACGGCTTGCCGTTCTGGGTCGCTTTTACTACTTGTCTTGTGATTGCATCGCTAGTCTCCCAGCGAAGGCTTTCTCTACGATTATCATTGGCCCTTTCCGGCGCGTATCTGTTTCATCTGATTTGTGATGCCATTTCTGGCGGCATCAATTGGCTGTATCCCGTGTCCGATTTTATTTGGGGAGAGTACTGGGTCAGTCCGATTCTCTGGATTCCGTTAGATATTGTTTGTGTGCTGCTTTGTTACCATCTCTTCCGCTTGCTCCCGTTATTGCGGAAGTCAAAGTCAGTTAAACGTGACGTAATCAAATGAAACACTCACGTAGAGCAATTCCTCAACTGCTTGCTGATATTCTTTCGGCGGGCGTTCGTGTCTTGTGGATCGTAGTGTTGATACAAATTGTTCTGTTTCTGCTCGCTACGGGTGCGGGGATTTATTTTTGGATCAAGGAAGGATTGCTTTATGGTTCCATTGCCGGATTTTTTACTTTCACTATCGGGCAAGCCATTGCATATGGCATTCTCGACATGACACTTGAGTTGCCGGAGAAAGCCAAGGATGAGGAACATAATGCAACCGACGAAGAAGCGTTGAAAGCCTTGAGAGCCGAGCTAGACTTCTCAAACGAAGATTTTAGAACGCGAGATGACTTGCTTTGAGTCAATTGTCTAAATCAAATCACTACAGTTGGTCCGCAACCGTTTCTGCTAAGCCATTGGAAACGCCTTTCGTCTCCGTGGGATGCATTCTTCTAGATCGGCTGAAATCAGGCAAGAAGACCGCATTTTCGAGTTCTTTGACAGTGGCGCGGTCGGAGAAAACGAGATTCAGTTCGCGATTGATGCGCATGCTGAGAGTGTCAAAATTTGCCGAACCAATACTAGCCAAGTCATCGCAAATCAGCGCTTTGAGATGGGACATTTTGGGATGCATGTAAACTTTTGCTCCTGCTTTAATCAGAACATGGGCGGTGGAAAGATTTCCTGAGTCCATGAGCGTGGGTTCTTTGGCGTGGGGAATGATCACGCGTACATCGACTCCTCGTCGTGCGGCCGCTTCCACTGCAGCAACAATGTCGTCATGCGCGAAGTAGGGATTATGGATCCAGATCCGGCGGCGCGACCCTCTGATGGCAAGCAATGTCACATCGAGGATTTCATGGCGGCCTTTTGCAGCATCTGTGCGCAATAGGCGCAGGGGGATTCCTCCGGTGATACTTGGCGGAGGTGGCAACTGAGGGGATCGGCGCAGCAGCGCAAAGTCGCCCCACGGGCCCGCGATTTTCCATGATCGTTTGAAATCTTTTGACAGTGATGAAACGATGGGCCCTTCAACGCGAACCATGAGGTCGTGCCACTCGGAATAATACTCGCGGCCAAGATTCATGCCGCCGAGAAAGGCGATTTTTTCATCGAAAATCATGAGCTTGGTGTGATCACACACGAGGAAAGGATTAAGGCTGCGGCGGGCGATGATATCGGAATTTTTTCTCAGATAAGAACCTATGTTGGAGGGCGGCATGAATCCTGGCGGTCCAAGAGTCTCAGGCGCTGAATGGTGTGCCATTGTGCTGCCAAGATCATCAAATAGCACATGCACAGGAATTTCTGAAGATCGTCGTTTTAAAACATCTGCATAGCGTACGCCGATGTCATCATTGTCGAAAATAAATACCTGAATTTGGATCGATTGCTGAGCCGCTGCGATTTGTCGGTCGAACTCCGGAAAAAATGTCGGACCATCGACGAGCCATGTGAGTTTGCCAAATTCCGTTTGGGGAAACCTCTTTTTATCCAGTAAAGCTTCAAATTCGATACTTCCCGGTGCTTCCGCAATGACGGATGTTTGCGTTAGTTCTCTGGGAGCGTTTGCACTAATGATCTCGCGTGGTCGATGCCATAAGACAACGATTCCATTTCTCGTAAACGTAACGGGCTGTTTTACAGCGGCTACAACAGTGGATCGCAAACCAACCATCGCTAGATTTTTACCTGTGGTGAGATGAGGGCTAGCTTGTTTCGTCCGCGCGTGGGAGGAAGTGTTTGAGCAAGCTCCCAGCAAAGTGAACAAGATGGCTGCAATTCCGAATCGCAACGAATGGGAGGATTTAGATTCGGTCATGAAAGTTTGATTGAGTTTGCTCCAAGTTATAGTAGCGCATAGGACCTGATGCAATGGGGTGAAACCCACCATCAGACTCTACAATATAAAAAATGTCTCGACCTCTATCTGACTTACAATCAAATTACAGCCCATCACGATTAACCATATGGGACGCGCCCTGCTTTACGCCATTATCAGTTTTATACTCACCGCCATCGTTTTTGCATTGCTGGCTCCCTTGCTATTCCAAGGTGAAAACATGAGAAAAGTCGGGCAACTACTCGGAGCTCCTGTCGCGCTCTTTGCAGCGGCTTTAGGATTTGTATTTGGGTTGCTATCGAGTCGTCGCAAAAAGGCGGTAAAATTGCCTGAGCACAGCGATCGTAATGACAGAATCAACCATTCCTGAATTACTTTACTATGGACTTCAATTTCTCACTTACTCGAGTCATTTTACTCGCTGCGTTTTTGATCATCTTTTTTTTGATTGGTGGATTCAGCGCGCCTGTGGTTGATCCTGAGTCATATCTAGATCCGCGACGGATTCGCAAGGCATGGATGTATTGCGTAATTTTGTATACGGTAGGTGCAGGCTGCGCGTCCGTGGTGGATCATTACGTGGGTACGATCGATCGCTCGAATTTGCGGATTTTGTATATCATTCTGGGCGTGTTGGTGATGCTTGGTTCGAGTTTCTATATTCATAGCATCAAGAGTGGAGCGGCGGCCCCGTCTGAGGTGAGTGGGTGATTTTGAGAAAATATGAGATGCTGACATCTATGACGGCAGAACACGTATGATGTTTTTTTAGAGCTGCTCTTGACGGATGCGGATAGAGCGTCCATGTTCCGCGTATGGCACTCCAATTTACTGAATCCAACTTCCAAACGGAAGTAATTGAATCCTCTGTTCCTGTTCTCGTCGATTTCTGGGCCGAATGGTGCGGTCCTTGCAAAGCGATTGGTCCAATTATTGATCAGCTTGCTGACGATCTTTCCGGTCAAGCAAAGATTGGCAAAGTCAATGTAGACGACGCTCGTGATCTGGCGGTCAAATACGGCGTTCGCTCGATTCCTTTCTTATTGTTTTTCCAAAACGGTGAAGTGAAGGATCAAATTGTCGGTGCTAACGTCACCAAGGAGCAACTGAAAGCAAAGCTTCTCGCTTTGGCCTGATAGACTCCAGTTTTATCTGTAACGCAGCAAGGGACCACTTGCTGCGTTTTTTTGTATTCCATGCTTGCCAGTCCACCATCATGGGCGCAAAGTCGCTGTGCGCCGGGATGGCGGAATTGGTAGACGCGCTTGGTTTAGGTTCAAGTGGATTTTTCTGTGCAGGTTCGAGTCCTGTTCCCGGTACTTTTTAAATATAAATCATCATGGACGAGTTAAAACAAAAGCTCATTGCCCTCGGACTTTCGGAAGAGATGGTCGCCAAGGTGATTCAGACAGTGGGCGAGTTCGTGCAGTCCAAGGTGCCTGGTGTGGATCGGCAAGCAGTGGAGAAACTACTCGCGGGTGATACCAGTGATTTGATGTCGATTGGAGCCAGTCTACTGGGTTCTAAATTCAAATTTTGAGCCGTTAGGGCTGGGATTTTATTGGCATGAAAGCCTTGATATCCAACTTTTCATAACTTTTCTCTCGACAGGATCAAAACTTGTCCGTAAATCTCTTTTGTTGGGACGTTTCTGGTCGTTATACCCCTTACACATTTTCGTATGAAATCTACTCTATCTACTTTATCAGTCGGCACCGTGGCATCCATCCTCGGACTTTCACTCTTCACAGGTTTTCTCACCTCCTGCAGCTCCAGTGGCGGTGGCAGTGTTGCAGATACGGGCTACGGACCCTTCGACAGCCGCGGCAATTATGTTGAAGCATGGGCCGATAATCCATCGAAGTGGAACCGCCGCTCCAGTGCGCCAACTCCCATCGAGATGGAACCAGAACCAACACTTCTTGCCGCAAACGATGCTCCACCGAGCAATATGACTCCGGTATCGACCTCGGCACCCACCCCATCAAAACCAGTAGAAGTGGCGACTTTGAAATCGAGCTCGAGCACTTCGTCGATCAAACCTCGCACGACTACCACAAACACCAGTGCGAAGCCGAAGTCCACTGTCTCCGTCGCTAAGACGACCACCAAGGCAAAGCCAAAAACTGTCGCAACGAAGTCCCGTTCTGCCTCAACGGCACGCGTGGTCGTGAAAAAAGGCGATACTCTCTCTGGTTTGGCTTCGCGCCACAAGACAAGTGTTAGCGCCATTCAGAAAGCGAATGGCATGCGTGACACCCGATTGGCGATTGGCCGATCATTGGTGATTCCTCGCATGTAAATCATCTTTAAGCGAAAAATCTCGTCGATTTTAGCGATTTCCAAAACGTCGATCTAGCTCTCGTAGTGAAAATTCACTGAGTGTCGGACGACCATCCGCGGCGCAATAGGGCAGATCGCAGGTGAAAAGTTCCTCTAACAAAACCATTGCGGTGTTAGCGGAAATTTTTTCCTGCAAACCGGCGCGTTTGGCGAGACAGCGGGCGAGTTTGTCATAGGCGAGTCGCGCGCCGCCAGCACCACCGGCGATCAAGTCATCGACCACTTCATGTACAAAAGCAAGTGGATCCGTAAGATACAAAAAGGCGGGCAGGCTGCGCACTTGCAGAGTGCCGCCACCAAAATCGCCGAGTTCCAATCCCGCGGTGGCAAAGCTTTCTTGATTGCGCAGCACGACATCCATTTCACGGGGATCGAGTTCAATTAGAAGCGGCACGAGCAAACCTTGACTGACGATGCCTTGCTGCTGCGCCTGAAGAATGCGCTCATAGACGATGCGTTCGCGTGCAGCGCGGGGATCGAGCAGCACCAGCCCATCGTGACTTTCGAGAATGCCAAAGCGCTGGTGCAGCAATCCGATCCACCGAAATGCTGCCGCTCCGCGAGCGGATTGGGGCTGAGGCTTCTCGGCTAACGTTTCTTGCGGCAGTGAGATTTCCTGTTGCGTCGCCTGCGGAATCCACGCGGGAATTTTCAGGGTAGGGGTTGCCGTTTGCTCTGAGGGAGTAAGGTTCGATGGAACAAACGAACGGACTTGTCCCGTGCGTGCGGGCACATCCGTGGGCGGTGGCGTGTTTGCACGACGCTGTTGTTGCTGCAAACCGTGAGCTACTGCGACGGCGATGCCTTCGCGCAATTCGTTGCTGCGGTGAAATCGCACCTCGCGTTTGGCAGGGTGAACGTTCACATCGACAAGCTGCGGTTCCATCTCGATCCACAACCATGCGGCGGGATGTAGTCCTTCCATCAGTCCGCCTTTGAATCCCTCACTGAGACCGCGTGCGACGGCGACATCTTCAATTGGTCGACCATTCAAAAAAACGCACTGGTGCTTGCGACCTTTGCGCGCGTGCGTGGCAGGCAGTAAAAAGCCTTCCACGGAAAATCCATTGCCGTGGTGCAGTGGCATCTCGATCAAGTCACCGGCACTCTCCACCCCTAACAGATGGCGCAAGCGATCGCTCTTGCGCGTGACAGCGGGCAGCTCTAAGGCATCGTTTCCATCGCGGCGAAAGCGGAAGCGCACGGTCGGGGCGGCGAGTGCGTGGAGACGTACTTCGTGCTCGACGTGTGAGGCCTCGGTGCTTTCTGCTTTGAGAAATTTCCGTCGTGCGGGGATGTTGTAGAAAAGTTGTTTGATCTCGATGCTTGTGCCCGGGGCACTACCGGCCACCCGGACGTCGATAATTTTTCCGCCGTGGACTTGGATTTCCGTGCCATCGAGCGCGTCGCGTTCGCGGGTGATGAGTCGGAAGCGCGAAACGCTCGCGATGCTGGGGAGTGCCTCACCGCGAAATCCGAGTGTGCTGATGTTGTGAAGGTCGCTGCTGTTCCGCAACTTGCTGGTCGCATGGCGTTCAAGGGAGAGCAGGGCGTCGTCGCGATCCATGCCGCAGCCATCATCGGTGATGCGGATCAAAGCCGTGCCGCCGCGTTCGATTTCCACCAAAACCTCGCGCGCCCCGGCATCGAGTGAGTTCTCCATTAGCTCTTTTACCACGCTAGCTGGGCGTTCGACGACCTCGCCCGCCGCGACTTGGCTGGCGAGAATGTCGGGTAAAACGTGAATGCGCGGCATGGGACAGCGCCAAGGTTAGAAGGGAAGGCGAAGCGCACCAAGCCATTTTTTTCGCAACTTCTCTCTTTTCAGCGGGTTCATTCTACAAGACCATGAGGGCAGCCCTATCCATGCCTGGATTCATCCCTGATCAGCCCTGTTCCGCAACAGACGGCGTCGATGCCGACGACGCCATTGATGTGGCGTTGATGCGTGAGACGGCGAAGGGCAACGAGAAGGCTTTTCGGCAATTGATCGAACGCCACCAGCGGGCGGTGATCGGGACCGTGGCGCGGATGCTCAATGATGCGACCGAGGCCGAAGATATCGCGCAGATGGTATTTGTGCGCATCTGGCAATCGGCACCGAAGTGGACCCATGATGCAAAATTCACGACGTTTCTGTTCACTATAACGCGCAACTTGGTCTTCAATGAAAGCCGTCGTCGCGGTCGCAAAAAGGAAATTTCGTTAGAGTCGCACGAGGAAAATCATCCAGCGGTCAGTCGTGCGGACGATGCCCTGCAGCCGGGCGAGGGGATGGAAAAGCGTGAGTTGCATCGCAGCATTGATCAGGCCATCGCGGCCTTGCCCGAGCAGCAGCGTATGGCGGTGATTTTGCGGACCTTTGAAGGTCTCGATTACGAGGAAATTGCCCGCTCCTTGGACACCAGTGTTTCCTCGGTGAAAAGCTTGTTGTTTCGCGCCCGTGCGACATTGCGTGAGGCGTTGATGGATACGATGGAAGAGTGAGAATTTTGTAGCACTTTAATGCGCTGCCAATTCCATGCGCGCTTGCATTTCTGTGATGCATTCGCTGATCCATTCCGCATTCATTTCGTGCACATCGATGCTGACACCGGGAGCTTTGAGCAACAAAACCGTCAATCGTCCGCCGAGGTGCTCACGGAATTCTTCCAAGCCTGCAAGCACTGCGTGACGACCATGCGAATCGATCTGCAGCAGATGGTTGTCGAATCGTGGCATCGCCATGGTTTCGAGCACCGCTTCGATGCGCTGAGCATCGGTCTCGCTCAGTAAACCAGCTTTCACCGAGTAACAGACATCGAGCCATAGGCCGATCGCTACGGCTGCGGCGTGGCTGAGGGCGAAGCCGCTGAGTTGTTCGAGTTTGTGCGCCGCCCAGTGACCGAAGTCCAGTGGTCGGCTGCTACCCATTTCAAAAGGATCGCCGCCCATGCTGATGTGTCGTGCGTGCCAGAGAGCGGAGCGTTTGATGCACTCTTCGAGCGGACCTTTTTGCAGTGATGTGAGCTCGCTTGCATGTGCTTCGATCCACGAAAAAAATTCGGTATCTTTGACGAGTGCGACTTTGATCGCTTCGATCAAGCCGAGTCGATTGATCTCAGGGTCTTGGCTGTGGAGAAAAGAAAAGTCATTGATGACTGCATACGGCACTGCAAAACTACCGATCCAATTTTTTTTGCCGAAGGCATTGATGCCATTTTTCACGCCGACGCCGCTATCGTCCTGAGAGAGAGTCGTGGTGGGAAAACGCACCAGTCGCACGCCGCGATGGGCGGTCGCTGCGCCGAAGCCGATCGCATCCAGAAAGGCCCCACCACCGATGCAGATGATGTAGGAGTGACGATCGATTTTTTCTTTTTCGATGTGGTCCCAGACATGTCGCACCAGATGGTCGCCGGCCTTGCAGGCTTCGCCGCCGAGTAAGACGTGAATAGCGCAAAGACTTACGTCTGTATTTGCGATGTATGTGGTGATTTCGTTAACCAATGTTGGCCACGCAGCAGCGACTGATTCTTCCAAATACACGAGGGCGCGGCGACCTCCGCCTTCCGCAAGAATTTCGCTAAGCATGGGATTACCCACGACAAAGGCATCGTGTGTAAAACAAACACGATGGGTAAAAGGAACTGAAAGCGTGAAATTGTGGCGATCCATGGGCTGGTAGGCGGGATGATCTAGCTTGTTTACGTAGCACTGACCAGCGTTTCTTCCATCAAAAACCTTTTATCATGGAGCAAAAAACGCCCGCGCCGCTGCGGCATCGGCGCTGATCTGCGCGCGCAAGGCATCGAGATCGGAAAATTTACGCTCTTCGCGCAGGTAGCGGACGAACTCGACTTCTAACGTTTTTCCATAAAGTTCAGGCGCGGCATCGAAGAGATGCACTTCGAACACCTGCTTAGTACCATCGACCGTAGGACGATAGCCGAGATTTGCTACACCGTTCCAAGTAACAGTATCCTGTACGACACGTACCGCCCACACGCCATCGGGAGGGAGTTGTTCTTCGCCGAGCGCGAGATTGGCCGTAGGAAACCCGATCGTGCGACCAAGCTGCTGACCTTTTACCACTTCGCCTTCGATGCCGTAGGGGCGACCCAACATCGCAGCGGCATTCGCAAGCGCACCATCGCGGATCGATTGCCGGATGCGTGTGCTGCTGATGCGTTCGCCTTCATGCATGACAGGCGGCACGGCATTGATCACGAAGCCATGGATTTCTCCGATGCGTCGTAGCAATGCCACATCCCCTTGGCGGCCTTTGCCAAAACGCCAGTCCTCGCCTACAGCGATCGAGGCAATGGTTCCTGCGCGTTGTAGCATAGCAATGAATTCTTCTGCGCTCAGAGAGGCGAGTGCGGCATCGAAAGATAAGGCTAACAAAAAATCCATGTTCATCCGCTGCAACAAGCGCGCCTTGTGATCGAGTGATGCTAGGAGTTGTCGTGGTGCACGTTCTGGTGCGAGCAAACGGATCGGATGCGGATCAAATGTCACAACACCGCAAGAGCCACCATTCTGACGGGCGTAGTCTTGGGCTGATTTGATGACAGCACGATGTCCCACGTGCACGCCATCGAACACTCCCAGAGCGAGGTGCAGGGGTTGGGTGCATTGTTGCAGGGACTCAGCGGAGGTGGCGCGAAACATCGGCGTTAGTATGAATGGATCCAGGAGGTTCGTAAATGCTCAATGTATTAGCCAGTGAAAGGGCTTGGAGGCGAGACGCCTCCGCCACGGGTTACTCAAAATAACATGGCTTCGGCGAGGCAGCGGAAGACATCGGGGCGGGTGATTTTGACTCGTTGTTCCATTTGGGACCAGGTGGCGGCTTGCAGTTTCTCGATGGTTTCGAGCGCGAGAAGTGCCGGCAGCACCGTGGCGCAGCGAAGTCTTCTGCCGCGTAAGGCATCGGCATAGCGCAGGCCGTCATCGATGAAATTTTTTGCCGTGATGAGCCATCGGTCATGCGCAGGGAGACATGCGTCACCAAGGGGTAGGTCAGCGGTGCCGGGGAGGTAGTAGCGTCCAGCACGTAAGTCTTCGGGGCGATCACGCAGAATGTTTACCAGTTGCAATCCGCAGCCGAAATTTTTTCCCCACCGTAGCATTGTAGTTTCGCTCTTGCGCGAAAAACGTTCGCCCTCGCCGAGAAATCCGAGCTTCGTCCAGAACACACCGACACTGCCCGCGACACGTTGGCAATAGTCGAGAAGTGCCGAATCATTTTCAATGACCATGCGGCTATCTGCGCTGGCGTTGCCAAAGCGTTCGAGATCGAGACGTTGGCCGGAAATGATTTCTGCTAACACTTCGCGCACGAGAGATTGTTCGGCAGTCGATAGCGATTGCAACCAGCTGAGATTTTCTGGAGCGTTATCTAACAGAATTTTTTCATTCTCGGTGCAGGTATCGAGCAAGGTAGCGGAAGGAACGTAGGGTGTGCCGTGATGAATTGCGTTCGAAAAATCATCGAGCCATTGCAGTCGGTCGGATACGGGTGTGTTAGCGGTATCGGCAATTGTATCGCTACTGCGGGCTAACAAATAGCCAAGTCCCGCGGCGTCGCGCATGCTTCGTGGCAACAGCCGCAGGCTCAGATAAAACGAGCGTGAGACGCCCTTGAGGATCGTTGTGCCGGCAGCGGATTGCGAAAACTTTTGTTCCATACGCTCAAGTCCATGCGGCGTAGAGTAACTCGCGCAGTCGCTCTAATTCCGTGGCTGATGTTTTGGCGACAAAGCCCCGCGGATGCGCGAAGTGCACGTCGTCGTGATGTTCGATCGCCGTGAAGTCGAGGCGTGGATGATCGTTGTTGCGGCTGAGTCCATAGCCTTTGCCGCGTCGGTCGGGATAGATCATCGCGACAACTTCGGTGTCTTTGCCAATACTGCGCAGGTAGCGTGACATCGCGCCTGATGGGTCATCGATAGTGGCTTCGGAACGTGGGAGAAATACAGCGTGAAAGCGCTCGCCGTTTTTTTCCATTTCCCAAAAGTGCAGATTATCTTCGAGGACTTGGATGCGTTCGCGCATGGTGCGAAGGTAGTAGATCAAATCGCTACCGATGAGTTGCATGAGTTCCCAGATCAGTTGTCCCGGCTCAAGGCGCTGGCTGGCCGCGAAACGGCGGAGGATGGTGACGTCGATGGTCGATTGCAATTTGCTTAATGATTCGCGCGAGACACCCAGCCACTCTGCCGTTTTCACGGGGCCTTTCGTATCGAACCATTCGGCTGGTTCCAGCCATTCGCAAAACAGTCTCGCATCGTCGTATATGCCGAGGTGCATCATCACCAAACTCAACGCGCAAATCGGCGGTGAATCGGCGGGGAATTGATGGTGGTCAAAGTTCATCCGCGCGGGATCGTGTTCGCCACCGACATCGACGACGATGGTGTTGGGATCGTTCAAGTCATCGGCGTTTGGTTCGCGTCGAACCACGGGCACCTTGTGCACCGCGATCAAAAGACAGCAGGCAAGGAATTCATCTTTATGCGCGCTGCCGGGGTGAGTAAGAATTTGCTGAATCATCTGCGCCTAGTTTCCATGCAATCGGCTCTTACGTCAATCCGCGTTGTCGAGCTTCGTCTATCGGCATCGCCTTGGCCTCGCAGACCTGACGCCAGCCGGGGAAATTCCACTTGTTTGGAAAACCTGCGCATTGCGATGGCTTAACGGCGTGGATGCGACAGATATTGCCGTCTAACATGATGCACTCGTGATTTTCTTTTTCGATGAGAGATAGACCTTGTCGATTCGTGCGCAGACGAGTGTAGCGGTCCAGAAATTCTGTTTCTGTTAGAGAAAGATGGGTGGCGATGCGCGGGATTTCTTCGTCTTCGATACGGACATCACCAGGCCATTTGCAGCAGGCGGTGCAGCGTTGGCACACGTAGAAGGTATCGGGTTCGAGAATGGTTTCGCGATTGCCCGGGCTGCCGTGGGAAGGAACGGACATTAGCGGCTCATCTGGCGATGATAATAATCGATTTTGGCGAGGAATCCCCGCCATTTGCGACCAGGACGTCCGTTTTCCATGAGGAAATGCGGGCAGTTTTTGTTAGGAGGTTTGGCTCCACGACGCGGCCAATGATAATGCGGCACAACATTGCGCAGGGGGATATTGTGCTTGATCATGAGGTAGGCCGCGAGTCGAGCGGTTCGATCTAAGGTGGCGCTGATATTGCTGCCGCGCTGCTCGCACATTTCAATACCGATGCTGTAACGATTGCCAGGGCCATCAAAGTCGGCATGCTCGCCTTGTTCATTAGTCGGCATGTGTTGGATGGCGACGCGGTCATCGACAGTGAAGTGCCAGATGAGATAGCCGATGCGATTGCCGCCACGGCGTTTTGGGGCGCGCAGTGCACCATTTTTGAGAGCTTGAGAATGCTTCCATGCGTCTGCCGACCAATTTTGTGTGCTGTGAATGGTGATGTAGCGTGGTGACATCGAGCGATGGACTTTGCGTCCGTGACTGCCGCGGGGGACTAAGTCTTGCTTGAGGCTGACTTGACGCATGATGTCGCCCATCGATGCCCCGCCGGATACTGGTGCGGATCCCGCGCCCCAGTTGATAGGGCGGTCTTGACCACCGCCCACGGGAGGCACTGGTGAGCAGCACACGCCGACGATGACGAGCAGCAACACGAGTAGTGGCAGTGCTAAAATCTTAGATTTCACAACGCACAGTGTAACCTGATTCGCATTGATGAAAAGAGAAATCCTCCGGGGTGTTGATTCCGTTGCGTCGGTGGATTTTTTGCATTGGCATTTTCGTAAGAGACACTAGCTTGCGGGCAGATGACTGGTGAGGCACGGCAGGACTTTGCATTTGCGTTTTTGAGCATTCTTTTTGAAGGCGCGCCGTTTATTTTGTTAGGCACTTTGATCAGTGGCTTCATTGATATTTACATGCCGCCTGGGATGATGGATCGGTTTTTGCCGCGCAACAAAACTTTGGCGGTGATCATCTCGGGGTTATTGGGCGCTGTGTTTCCTGTCTGTGAGTGCGCGGTAGTGCCGGTGATTCGTCGATTGGTGCGCAAGGGACTGCCGGTTTCCTGTGCACTGACCTACATGCTTGCAGCACCGATCGTGAATCCGATCACGGCTCTGAGTACCTGGAAAGCGTTTTCCGGTCCGGTGATGTTCATTAACGGTGAGTCCATTGCCGCTAATGTAGTGATGACTACGGGGCGCATGGGGCTGGGTCTCGCGGTGGCGGTTTTGCTCGGGCTGGTAGTGGCGCGGATTCCCATCGCTTGGGTGCTGCGAAAACGTTTGCTGGATGACATTCAGAACAACGCGAATGCCACACAGAAATCCCATGACGACCATGCCTGTTGTGGGCACGATCATACGCACTCGCATGACTCTTGTGGTCATGATCATTCTCATGATAGGGCACCAGTGGGTGGAACCAGACTCGTGGCGGCGTTCCGCTCGGCGATTAAGGATTTTGTCGATGTCGGTGTTTACTTTTCCATCGGTGTGGCGATCACAGCCTTGTTCAACACTGGTATTGCTCCCGGAGCGAGTTGGTTGGACAGTCTTGCGAATCGGCAAGTCATAGCTCCCGCAGCTCTTATGGCACTGGCCTTTATTCTGAGTCTTTGCAGCACCTCGGATGCTTTCATTGCAGCGACACTCGATAAATTCACCTATGGGGCAAAGTTGGCATTCTTGGTCTTCGGTCCCATGCTCGATCTTAAATTGCTATTCCTTTATCAAACGGTGCTGCGCAGAAAATTTATTCTCTGGATGGCGTTGGGCTTATTCGTCACGATCGGCGCGGCGGCCGTGTATTTCCAATGGTTCCTAAACCAACAAACCCTGCCATGAATCTGAAATTGCAACGCATTTTGTTTTCTTTGATCGTGCTAACATGGGCGGCGGTGATGTTGTATTTTTACAGCAGCGGTCGTATTGGAAAATACCTTGCGCCGGACTTTCGTCCTTTAGCGTTGTATGGTGGGCTTGGTCTGGCGGTGATGGGGTTATTTGTTTTATTGACTGCGAATGAGTCGGCATCGTGTGGGCACGACCACAGCGAAGGTGATCCCCATGATCACGAGGCGAGTGAAATGCATCCGCTGACATCGGTGTGCTTCATGCTAGTGCCTTTGTTATTTGCCTCTTTTTCGACCAAAGACGGATTCTCGGTGCAGGCACTCTCACGCAAGGCTTTGTTTGATGCTCCGTTGAGTAACTCGGTATTTTTATCGGCTGATCTGCCGCCGCTGACTTTAGAAGAAATCCAAAAAACGCATCGCAAAAATGAAGCGGGTTTTTATGAATTCAATCTCATGGAGTTGTACTTCGCCGTGGGTGACCCTGAATTGCAGAAGCTCATCAACGGCATGAAGGTCGAGACCGAGGGACGACTGGTCATGGAAAAAGAAAATAATGCGGATGGCAAGCGCCGCCGACTGTATCGTCTATTCATCACCTGCTGTGCGGCGGATGCCAGGGCGGTGCCCATCATTCTCGACTTCGGGGAGGGGACTGTGCCTTCGATTGAAGAAAACGCATGGGTGAAAGTATCGGGCATTGTGACTTTTCCCGTCGAACGTGGGGCAACGCAGGTCGTGCTGGATACTGCTGCATGCGAACCCAAGGAGGCACCGTGGGAAGAGAGTTTTATGCGCAATTATTAAGGGCAGGAAACACCGATACTCACGCGGCATTTCTACTAACCTTGGTATTTATCGGGACGCAAAACTTCGACATCCTGCGAGTAAACCACCAGTGACCAATTTTGGAAATAGTGTTTGGCGATGTCTTCCATGATAGCATCAGCGATCGCTTCGGAGACAAGTGTGTAAATTTGCACGTTGCTGCCTTCCCACTCCGAAGCTCTTATGCCGCGTGATCCTTCGCCAGTAACATTTTGTGCGGTCCAGCCACTGACATGATGACGTTTTAGCAAGTCGATCAACTGATCGTGAAGAACGCGTTCGGCGACAATGGTAATTTTTTTGAAGCGGATTTTCATAACCAAGTGGAAAAACGATTTGCGAGAAAAATATAGAGAGGGATACCAAGTGCGAGATTGAAAGGGAAGGTGATGCCCAGGGCAAGCGTCAGATAATACGCGGGATTTGCCTGCGGTAACGCAATCCGGACGGCTGCCGGAGCGGCAATGTAAGAGGCGGATCCAGCCATCGCGCCGAGGATCGCGGAACCACCAATGCTCATGCCCGAAAGCAATCCGGCCACGACACCAATTGCGCCGAGTAGGGGTGGAAGAATGATGCCTAAGGAAAGCAGTCGTAGTCCCGCGCGTCCTGCGTCCTTGAGTCGCTTGCCGGCTACCAACCCCAACTCGAGCATGAACAGGCACAGCGCACCCTTGAAAGCGGCTCCGAAAAACGGTTGCACGTCGGCCAACTTTTGCGTGCCACACAGCGCGCCAATGCACAAGCCGCCGACCAGTAACACGATGCTCTTGCCCGTAACCACTTCGTGAAGTGCCTTCGACCAACCTTGGGAACCTTCCGAGCGCACAAAAAGAAGTGCCACGATGATGCCCGGCACCTCTAACAACGCAACTAGTGCGGGAAGATAATCTTCCGGATTCATACCCGCGCGTTTCACGGCCTCGACAGCCGCAAGAAAGGTAACTACTGAGACGGAACCATAATGGGCTGCAATAGCGGCGGCGTCGATGCTGGTTCGTTGCCCAATCTTACGTAGCATTGCGTAGGCGATTACCGGACTGAGTAACCCGATCACAAGTGTGGCGATGGCGGGCTTGAGAAACACTTCCACAGGTGTGGCCGACAGTGCGGCTCCACCTTTTAGTCCGATCGCGAGTAGCAGGTAAATCGAAATCCCCTGATACATCGCCTCTGGCAGCGCTAGATCGCTTTTCACCCAACGGGCGATCATGCCCATGATGAAACACAGCACAACGGGCGTGAGGATGTTATCAAGCAACAAGGACATGGAAAATCATCTTTCGCCGTGAGGCTAACCAAAAGCCAGTGCTTGGCAATGCCGATTTTCTTGCAAAATAAAGCATCGTGTGTATTCAGAGTTGAGACGTGAAAAAAATCAAAATTTTTTCAAAAAAGATCTTGCCAATCTCTTGGGATTCCCATACCAAGTGCGCCCCCCTCACGGGGGATCAGAGAAAAGCGAGGATAGCTCAGTTGGTAGAGCAGTTGGCTTTTAACTAATTGGTCCTGGGTTCGAGTCCCAGTCCTCGTACTTCTCTTGATCTTCGATCCATGCTCCCTGTCGGGAGCTTTTTTGTTTTATGTATGAATTGCGATGCCTCAGAGCCAAGCCATACGACTGAGAAACATCTGTCTCAGGCGGTGTGGCAAGCGCGGGTCATTGAGCATCGTGAGCGCGCGCAAGAGTGGACGTTGCGAACGCTGGATCGTCGCTCACGGCAAATTGTGCATCCGGTGGAGGACTTTTTGTTCACTTATTATCCGTCTTGGATTCATAAAGTAAGCGCAACACCCGAATCTTTACAAGTAGGAAGATTCGAGATGTTACTCTGAAATGAAGACATACACTCAACTAACAGACGAAGAGCGAGCGGTGATTGGCAAGATGCTTTGTCATCGCCTCAGCATAAGAG
>CAMDCV010000007.1 GCA_945890645.1 Akkermansia muciniphila | reverse complement strand
GCAAAACGACAGTCATCAAAGCCACAGGCCAGGGCCTGCGCTCGAATGTTGGTGGCCAAAGACTGAGAATCCACGGTAATCATTCACTATGTTGGGCAAAAAAGTAGCGCGCGCTCTCGACAATCCCTGCGGAAATTTCCGTGCGATTGAGGCCAGCCACATCGATGATCAAATGCGCGCATTCCCGATAGATTGGTTCACGCAGCGCGAGCAGATCCTCAATGACCGTGCGCGGATTGTCGGTTTGTAGGATAGGGCGAGTGCGGTTTTTTTTCGTGCGTTGATAAATTGTATCGACACCGGCTCGCAACCATACGACGTAGCCGAGTTGGCGCAATAGCTTGCGGTTTTCTTCTCGCAGAACCGCTCCCCCACCCGTCGAGATGATGGTCGATTGCATTTTATTCTCAATCAAGTCGCGCAGGACCTGCGTTTCCATATCGCGAAATCCCTCTTCGCCGATTTGAGCGAAAATGTCGGTAATGCTGCATTGCGCTCGTGCTTCAATCTCTGCATCGGTATCGATCCAGACAAATCCCATCATGCGTTTGAGTTCGCGACCAATGGTCGACTTACCACAGCCCATAAAGCCGATGAGTATGATATTGCGGACGCTAGTCCCCGTGTGATTCATGGGTTTACAGTGACAGGAAAGGCGGCTGGGTAAAATCAAAAATTCTCGCATTGATTTTTCGTAAGTCGCGACACTCGGCTTGTCAGATGACAAAATTTCAGCACACTGCGCGGGTGAGCGGAGCGAGGAATTACATGCCCCAACTGGACGGCTTGCGAGCTGTGGCGATGACGGGGGTGATGTATCATCACTGGTTGCCCGCATCGTGGCGTTATCATTTTCCCACGGAAGCGGGATTGTTTTTGTTTTTTGTATTAAGCGGGTTTTTGATGACGCAGGGATTGTTGCGCGAAAGAGAAACTCTTCCGATTAAAACAATCCTGCGTCGATTTCATTTGAAGCGACTCTTGCGCATCTACCCAGCCTATTACACAGCATTGGCGTTAGCGGCATTGTTCGGCGTCAAGGAAATCTGGCAAGCCCCTCATTGGTGGATTCTCAATATCCAAAACTTTCTCATCCTGGATCTCGGTTATTGGCCCCCGGGCATCTCGCATTTTTGGACCTTAGCCGTGGAGCAACAATATTACCTCGTCTGGCCCATTATTATTTTATTCGTGCCGCGTACGTGGATGGTGCCGATTCTGCTACTGTTGTGTTTGGGAGCGCCATTGACCCGCCTCACTTCGGAAGCGGGCGGGTGGTTGTCGATGGACTTAATACCTTGGGGATTGCTCGATAACTTTGCCCTCGGTTCTTTGCTTGCGGTGTGGATGCACCGAGGCATCGTTTTTCCCCATCGTTTCATGGATTTGGTGGGTCTCGTTTCGTTAGGCGCTTATTTGTTTTTGTATATCTCCTGGGAGATGGGTCGGGCGATTCCGCATTGGTGTCACACGCAGCAAACTTTTCTCGCGATCGCTTTTATGGCTCTGATATCACGCGCGGCACAGGGACGTTGCGGTCTTGCCTCCGCCTTGCTAGAACATCCGGTCATGGTGCGGCTGGGTCAGTGGTCCTATGGCATTTATTTGTTTCACAATCTCGCGCCACTCTGCGTCGGCAAGATCTTCTGGTTTTTGTGGGATCCACGGATTGATCCGACGCTTGCTATTTGGTTGAGACTCCCATGTTATGTCCTGGTGACGGGCTTGCTAGCATGGGCCTGTCGACGATACATTGAAGAACGCACACATGCGATCAAAGTCGGCTAATGGGCAGTGTATGATTTTCCTGCTCAGGGGCACTATCCGCTTGATTCGGCGACTGAAATAGAGAGACTTTGCCCGCCCAGCGCGGGTGAAAAAGATTTTCATGAAAGCACTCGTTAAAGCCAAAGCAGAACCGGGCCTGTGGTTGCAGGATATTCCAGAACCAGAAATGGGTCCCATGGATGCGCTGATTCGAATCAAAAAAACGTCGATCTGCGGCACGGATGTTCACATTTATAAATGGGATTCTTGGGCGCAACGAACCATACCCGTGCCAATGGCAGTGGGACATGAGTTTTGTGGCGTGGTCGAGGCCGTTGGCTCTGGTGTTGATGATTTAAAACCCGGTGATCTCGTGTCGGGTGAAGGTCACATCGTTTGTGGACGATGCCGTAACTGTTTGGGTGGTCGACAACATCTGTGTCCGAATACGCTTGGAGTCGGAGTCAATCGGCAAGGTGCATTCGCTCAACTTTTATCGATCCCCGCACGCAATGTTTACAAGGTCGATCCGAGCATTCCTGAGGAAGTGATTTCCACCTTCGATCCACTCGGAAATGCCGTGCACACTGCGCTGTCCTGGAATTTGGTTGCGGAGGATGTCCTGATCACAGGAGCCGGTCCGATCGGTTGCATGGCGGCGGCGGTATGTCGTTTCGCAGGGGCTCGCCACGTGGTGGTGACCGATGTTAATCCCTGGCGCCTGGAGTTGGCGAAAAAACTCGGTGCCACACGCACGGTGAATATTGCCGAAGAAACCATGGCCGATGTAAAAACAGAACTCGGCATGAAAGAGGGCTTTGATGTGGCCTTGGAGATGTCAGGTCATCCATCGGGCTTGCAGGACATTCTCGAGCACACCTCTAACGGAGCAAAAGTTTCGTTGTTAGGGATCTTTCCAGATCGCGTGGCGATTGACTGGGACAAGGTCATTTTCAAGGGTTTAGTACTAAAAGGCATTTACGGACGCGAAATGTTTGAAACTTGGTACAAAATGAGCAGCATGATCCGCGCGGGCCTCGATATTTCCCCAGTTATCACGCACCGTTTTCACTACACTGACTATGAAACAGCGTTCCAAACCATGATGTCCGGCCAATCGGGCAAGATCGTGCTCGACTGGACGGAATAATCATCAAGCGTCTGTATTTTACATTTTCCACTATGAATCAATCCTTTCTTCCTGCCAAATTTGCCCATCTGTACGAAATCGACCCTCAATTTTCGAAAAGCGTAGCCTATTTCTCGATGGAATTTGCCATCGACCAATCATTCAAAATCTACTCTGGTGGTCTGGGCTTTTTAGCGGGATCTCACATGCGCTCGGCAGCGGCGCTACGACAGAATTTCTGCGGCATCGGCATTTTTTGGACATGCGGCTACTACAATCAAACGCGCGGCGATGGACGAGAAATGGCGGTGCAATTTCGTCGCAAGCATCCGGCTTTTTTGCGTGAGACGGGGATCCAGTTTTCTTTGCGTATATTTGATCAGGACGTGCTCGTACGTGCGCTTTACTTGCCGGGCGATGTCTTTGGCACGGTGCCGATGTTTTTCCTGACCACTGACCTTGAAGAAAACAACGGCTTCGGTCGCAATATTACACAACGCCTCTACGATCACGATCACAATGTGCGCATTGCGCAATACATGGTGCTGGGTCGTGGCGGTGCAAAACTGTTAGAGGAATTGGGCGTTAGTCCCGATGTGTATCATTTGAATGAGGCTCACGGTCTCTCGGCATTGTTTCGTTACTACGAGCAAGTGCGCGACAAAGAATTGGTGCGGCAAAAATTTGTCTTCACCACACACACACCAGAAGAAGCCGGCAATGAGAAAAGCGATGTCAACATGCTGCAACATGCGGGATTCTTTGGTGATGTCGCGCTAACGGAAATTCGCGGTTTGATCGGTTTGGAAGACAACACGTTCAATCACTCGCTCGCGGCTCTGCGCCTTTCGCATCAAGCGAATGGTGTCTCGAAACTACACGGTGAAGTATCGCGGCAGATGTGGCAAGGCTATGAGGGGATTTGTCCGATCGATCATGTCACCAATGCGCAGAACAAAAAATACTGGGCGGATTCGATTTTGGAAAATGCTCGTTTGCACGGTGACCTCGATGCGTTGCGCAAGCGCAAGCGCGAGTTGAAGGAGCGCTTATTCCGCATCGTCGCCGATCAATCCGGCAAGCTGATGGATCCTGACGTTCTAACGATTGTGTGGGCGCGTCGATTCGCGGGTTATAAACGCGCGGACCTGATCACGCGAGATCGGCATTTCTTCCGCGAACTGCTGAGTCGGAGTGATATGCCGGTGCAAATCATCTGGGCAGGCAAACCATATCCTTTCGATTATTCCGCAATGGAGACATTCAATCATCTGATCAACATCACCGAGCCTTTCCCGAACGCCACAGTGCTCGTTGGATATGAACTGGAGTTATCGCGCGACCTTAAAAACGGTAGCGACGTTTGGCTCAACAATCCGGTGGTGACCCGTGAGGCATCGGGCACCTCGGGCATGACCGCGGCGATGAATGCTTCGCTGAATTTTTCGACCTGGGATGGCTGGTTTTGCGAGTTTGGCAAAGATGGGGAAAACTCTTTTATCGTGCCTCCTGCAGCTGCGGATTTGACTCCCGAAATGCGGGATCATTCCGACATGATGAATCTCTATAACATTGTCAACGAAGAGATCTGTCCGAAATACTATCATCACCGCAACGACTGGTGGCGTATGGTGTTGCAATCGATGAATGATGTGGCACCGTTTTTCGACGCCAATCGCATGGCACGCGAGTATTACGAAAAGATCTACGCGTAATCAGGAGACAAAAAAAGCCGCCACGATTGGTGGCGGCTTTTTTGTCGGTGAGACCGTTAGGTTCAGTCTTCTTTCAATACGATGTTTTTGAACTGCACCTGCATCGGCGGACCAGCGTGGAGTTGCAAGGCAAGAATCCCTTTTTTGGCACCTTCGGCCGTTTCATCCATCACATCCACGGTTTTGTGTCCATTGATGAAATGCTGCAAGTGACCACCCTTGGCGACGATGCGGTATTCATTCCAATCTTCTTGTTTGATCGATGCTTGGATTTCTTCGCTTTTGCCGACTTCGCCCAGAACTTCAATCTTGGGTTTTTCCGGTTTTGCTCCTGCGGAAATTTTCACTTGCTGTCCGCGCAGGGCGAGAATGCCGCGTCCTTTTTCTTCGTAAAGAATGCCGCTGTATTTGGTGCCGAATTCACAGTCGGCTTGATAGCCGCTGACGACGAATTTGGTGGCGTCGACCAATTTGCTGCGATACTGCACGCCGCTGTTGCCCGCTTTGGAGAACTTGTATTGGAAGGTCAATTCAAAGTCTGCGACTTCGCCGTCTTTCCATACCAGAAACGTATTTCCCGCAGTCGGTTTTTCTTTGGTCGTGCGACCTGTGATGACGCCATCTTCCACGGACCAGAGGTCGGTATTGCCCTCCCAGCCGCTGAGGTCTTTGCCATTGAAAAGTTGTTTTTCCCCGGCAAAGGAGAATGAGCAGGCAAGCAATGCCAAGGCGGTGTTGGTAATGGTTTTCATAGGATGATTTGTTCTTTTTGAAGATTTTTTCATGTTGGCGAGGCCTGTGACTGGTCCGATGTGCGAAAAGGCCTGTCAGGCGCGGATGCGTTTAGATACCTATCAGGGATCGACGATTTATCAATAAAAACGTATGTCTGTGTGCCGGCGCCTGTGCTCCCGAGGGAATGCCCTATTGATTCTTATGTGCTACCGTGTTGAAGCGCAAAGGCCTGCCCCGTCATACCGCTGGCTTCGCACTGCTCTCAACCTAGTTTTGCCCGCCCAAGCACATCGATCTTGAGTAGGTCGCCGGTAACAGTGGACAGCACCTCGGTGTGAATGGTTCACTCATCGTAGTCATTGGACGCTTACGTTTCATGTAATGAGTTCTGCTTTTTTATATCATGCAAACCAAATTCTTACAGAAAAATGTTGCCGCGCGAGGACCGACCCCAGGGAGTAAGGGTGTGTATATCAGCTAGCGACGCCAGTCCGTAAATCGACCGTCTGAAAAATCTGATATACACACGATTCCGAAATCATTCCTTGCTATCACAACGTTTTTTGCGTTTTATTTCAAAGTCAACCCCGCCTGATATCACACGACGGGAGCCTACTAATAAATACTGTTCGCAATAAAACATAATGCAATACAAAATCATCAAAAAGATCATTGCGATGTTGTCTGTAGTAGGTCTTACGTGCTGCAAGCCGAGCACGATCAAGAACGTGCACAAAGACGGAGAGAAGACTTTTCTTATTTTAGAATGTCCGCCATACGGGGCTACGAAGGTATTTGTGGATGATGGAATGGGACTTGGCGATGAATGGGAGCCGCAACAAATTCAGAATGTGAATTGGATACAAGACAACTGGGATGTTTTATGGCCAAAGATTCTTGAGAAGTTTGATGAGATGGCTTCAAATTACGCTTACGGAGAAAAGCGATTAGATCCCCACATGCGGAACCTTAAGAACAAACTCGCCATACTTCCTAATACTGTTGAAGAATGGAGTATTTCGCTAGAAATTGAACTCGAACATGGTGGTCATGCCTTCTGTATTGATTTTGAAGGGCTAAATGTCACCCATTTTCAGCCAGTCTATTGAACAATAAATCTTTAATAGTTTCAAGTTTGAAGTGCGACAACCGGTAGGCCATAATATATCTCGCTAGGTGAATCTCGGGGGTCAGTCCTCGCCCGGTAACATTTTGGTTTTCTGTTGGACTAACAGATTTTTTGAACGAAGCTTTGCATGCTGGAGAGCAGGCCGTGATGTAATGCGGATCGAACGGTTTTAGGCGTAAGTGTCCTATAAAGCTCCTCTAGTCGCAAACGTGATCAGTGGTAACCCAGGACGCGAATGACTACAACGACTGAACCATCAAGTGCCGAAGTGCTCTTGTCGGCTTCCCCAAAAAGGACAAAAATGCAAATTTGAGTTTTGAGAGCGTCGGGGAATTGGCGCTAGGGCAAAAGAAATCAGGATTGCCAGAGCGGGAAGGGGCGTGCTAGCTTTGGCGAGTGAGACAGAGCGGTTTGCGACGGTATTACTCCCTGTTGTGGGAGGCGAGATGGATTTTCGGAGGCGGGGTACTTGCGGGTGTGGTTTACGGCCTGGCGAGTGGGATTGGTTTGCCAACGCTTGTGAAGTATGTGTTTCCGTTGTTGTTTCGCGATGAAAAGGGCATGCAGCAGGTGCCACCGTGGTTGATGCGAATCCAAGAACATTGGCTCGACAACTCGGCGACGAGCATGACTCTCTTGGTGTGTGCGTTTATCCCTGCGCTGTTTTTGCTGCGGGGAATCTCGGGTTATTTGAACACCTATCTGATCAACAAAACCGGCTTCATGGTGCTGGAAAAGATCCGTTTGATGGCGTTCGAAAAATTGCAACGGCTTCCGATGAGCTACTACCACGGCAATAAGTCGGGCGATCTTTTATCGCGACTGACCTATGACGCGGAAGTGATTCGCAATGCAATCGCACAAGGAAGCAATGACCTGATCAAGCAGCCGGCGACTTTGATTGCGGCGAGCACGTATTTAGTCTCAGAAGCCTTGAGACAAGACAGCATGGCAATCGCGCTGATCGGCTTATTTTCCATTCCGCTTTGTGTGTTGCCGATCGCACGGGCGGGTAAGCGGATCGCACGTCGCAGCAAGGAAGTGCAGCGGCAGATGGGTGAGACCTCCTCAACAATCAATGAAACGCTTCAGTCGCCGTTAGAAGTGCGTGTCTATCAATTGGAAAAGCGTCAGCAGGAAACTTATGGCGCACAGGTCCGCAACATTTTGCGTCTGTTACTCAAGGTCGTGAAATACAAAGCGATGATATCTCCGGCGATCGAAGTGGTGGCATCGGTCGGCTTTGCTTTTGCGCTTTATCTCGGTGTGCAACGCGGTATGTCATTGGAGCAATTTATGGCTGTGGGTATGGCCTTGTTCATGGCCTATGAGCCCGTGAAAAAACTCGGTGCGGTGAATGCCGTATTGCGTCAAGGAGCGGCGGCGGCCGAGCGCTTGGAAATGATCATGCAGGCGGAGGAAACCGTGACCGAGCCGAGTGCGGATCAAATTCAGGCACGCGGTGTGATCGATGGCCGAGTCGAGTGGTGTGATGTGAGTTTCGCTTACGGCGATGAACCCGTGCTCAGTGGTGTTTCACTGCATGTGGAAAAAGGGGAAATGGTGGCATTCGTCGGCCCGAGTGGATCCGGAAAAACGACTATGGTGAATTTATTGCCGCGCTTGTTCGATCCTTTGCAGGGCCAAGTGAAAATTGATGGCTGTGATTTGCGCAACTGGTCCTTGAAAGATCTGCGACGCAATATCGCGGTCGTGCCGCAAATGCCGGTGTTGTTTCAGGCGAGCATCATCGACAACATCCGCGTCGGTCGTGAAGACGCCACCGATGCTGAGGTGCAAGCCGCCGCGGAAAAAGCACATGCGCATGAATTCATCGAACGCCTTCCGCAAGGATACCAGACGGTGGTAGGAGAGCGTGGATCGAGTCTATCGGGTGGCCAACGGCAACGCGTGGCGATGGCGCGAGCATTTTTGAAAAATGCGCCGATTTTGATTCTCGATGAAGCCACCAGCGCGCTTGATGCGGAGAGTGAAGCGGCGGTGGCAGAGTCCTTGCAAATTCTCTGCGAGGGACGCACGACATTCTTGATCGCGCATCGTTTTTCCACGATTCGTATGGCGAAGCGCATTGTCGTTCTTGAGCGCGGTCGCGTGGTGGCCCAGGGGAACTTCGAAGAACTGCAAGCGCAGCCGGGCACCTTCCGCAAGCTTCTTGAAGCAGCGGGGGAGGCTTGAAAAATTGATTTAAGATTCTCATGGAGTAATCGAGCGCATGGGGCAATCGCCTGCAAGTTTTCCCAAGCGCCGGGCGTAGTCATGCCTATGTGTCGTTGGATTTTCGTATTCTTCCTGTCCGTAATTTTCTGTGGGTTGCCTTTACATGCCGCAAGGCCTTCGGATCAGGCTCACCCACGATTGTTGTTTCCCGCAGTTGCGGAAGCAGATGTGCGGAATAAAATCGCCTCGGATCCACTGGCAGCAGCTCTACAAAAAAACATACTCAAACGCGCCGATGAGGTGATTCAATCGCGCACCTGCCGTTTCGAAAAAAAGGACGGCAGGCGATTGCTGGCGGAGTCGCGCTTGGCACTTCATCACATTCTTCATTGCGCCTGGGCCTGGCGTACGACTGCGGACAAAAAATATTTCAATCGTGTGATAGCAGAGATGGATGCGGCTTGCGCGATGCCCCACTGGAACCCCGATCATTTTCTCGA
Source organism: Akkermansia muciniphila (assembly GCA_945890645.1). Classification (GTDB taxonomy): domain Bacteria; phylum Verrucomicrobiota; class Verrucomicrobiia; order Verrucomicrobiales; family Akkermansiaceae; genus UBA956. The sequence goes on along the minus strand of CAMDCV010000007.1, from coordinate 113,316 downwards.
TACCGCGGAAATGAGTGCGGCGATGGCGATTGGATTCGATTGGTTGTATCACGATCTGAGTCCCGAGCAGCGTGCGAAATATGCGGATGAAATTGACCGCAAGGGCTTGCAAGCATTGATTCAACATCCTCATCCGTGGTGGAACAATGCCACCAACAACTGGGCGCAAGTATGTGGCACGGGCATGGAGTTTGCGGCCATCGCCATCGATGAAGTGCAGCCCCAGCGTTGCGAGCAAGTCATGGAGCAGAGTAAAAAGTTGTTAGAGAAATGCATTCACTTTTATCTACCCGATGGTGCTTATCCCGAGGGTCCTGGTTACTGGCATTACGGCACAAACTACCAAGTGCTGCACATGGCGGCGCAGGCCTCATTGTTTGGGAAAACGCCCATTGCGGATATCTGGCGACGCTCGGCGGAGTTTATGGTTCACATGGAAGGCCCGACCGGGTTAAGCTTTAACTTCGCCGATGGAGGAACGGGTAAGTCGGTGCCAACTGCTGCACAGACATGGATTGCCTCGCAATTTCCTCAGAGTGCATTGCCTGCGCGGAATCGTGACGCATTGAAGGAATACCTTGCCACGTCATCATCTGAATCAATCAAGGGGGGTGATCGACTTCAGCCTTTGCATCTTTTATGGCTGCCGAAATCGGTTTCAGAAAAAGTCTCGCCACCTGCCTTGACCGCGCGCTTTGGCGGTGAGCAGGAAATTGCCCTCGCGCGCACGAGTTGGGATCGTGATGCGGCATGGTTGGGAATCAAAGGCGGCACGGGTGCCGCGAGTCATGGACATTTGGATGCCGGATCGTTTGTGTATGATGCGGCGGGGGTGCGATGGTTCATCGATCTCGGGAAGGAAAACTACAACCTGCCGGGCTATTTCGGGAATCGGCGATGGGAGTATTTCCGATTGAAAAATCACTCGCATAATACGTTGGTGATCGGAGATGCTCTGCAAGAAGCACCGATGCCAGGCTGCGCGATTACGCCGTGGAGTGAATCGGGATCGCGATCGACATGTCAAATCGACCTCAGTACTGCCTATGCGAAACAGTGTGTGAGTGCCATGCGAAGTGTATCATTTGATCGAGGTAGTGGTCGGGTGGAAATGAGCGATTCCCTGCGCAAACCGATTGGCTCCGTGCGCTGGGCGGTGGTCACAGATGCGACAGTGGAGATCAAAGACCGACAGGTCCTCTTGCGGAAAAATGGAAAAACTCTGGTGTTGAAGCGTGACGATGAGACTGGTGGGGCGTGGCAGGAATTTTCCTTGAAACCGCCGACCGAGCAAGAAGACGATAATGAAGGTTACCGTATGATCGGATTCATCGCACCGGAGCAAGAGCAACTCGATTTGCGAGTCAGTTGGCAGATCAATTCAGACAAGAAATCCCCATGAGAGAAATTTTCGGCAGTCGCGACGGTTCCATGGTCGGCCATTACCAATCGATTTTAGAGGAAGCATCCATTCCTTGTTTCATTCGTAATGAACACGCTGCGTCATTGAGTGAACTGCAAGGGCCGGCCTTCTATCCGGTGTTGTGCGTCGATGATGAATTCTACGATGCGGCGATGGCATTGTTGCAACCGTATTATGAAGCGGGTCGCTCAAAAGAACCTGGCTCCGATTGGATCTGCCCGCAATGTCGAGAAACAGTGCCAAGTAGTTTCGATAGTTGCTGGAACTGTCAGTACGATCAAAGTGAAGAGACAGTTTTGGTTTAACAGAACTACCTCAATACGTTTCAAGCGCACCTAACACAATCGCCTCGCTGTGGAGGGCGTTTTGCAAATCCACCACGCTCGGCACACGTGCCATGATGACTTGCTGGCGCTGCGATGCTTGTTTCCACAGCGCGAAGTGATGCACATATGCTTCCTTGTAGCGCTTGAGAGTGGTGGGCTCGATCCGATGCGGGTGATGTGATTGTTTTTCGGCATCGATCATCTCGTAGTTGCCACTCCAGTCCGGATCCATCTCGGTGGGGAGAAAGGGAGCCAACAGGATGCCGCTGCCCTGACGTTGCTGCAAAGGACGAAGTATTGGTTCAGGTTCTCCAGCGAAGAGTAAATCGGAAATCAATAATCGGATGGCATTCGCGCGCAAACTGATGCGATGCACTTGCGGTGGCATACTTGGATCACTGGGCGCGCATTGCGCAATGATGTCGCGCCATTGGTGAGTAATGATGGCTTCATAAGGCACCATGCGGGTGACATCGCCGCAAATCAGATGAACGTGTAATGACGCTCCACTGCGCCTTGCCGATTCCACACAAAGGTAAAACAAATCACAGACGCGCTCCGCTTTTTGTGGATCGAAAAACATTGAGGCGGAGACGTCGAGAATGAGATCGACGACCGGACGCACTTCTTCTCGATACAATTTCATCGAATAAGATCCCGTGCGCGCATACGCTTGCCAGTTGATGTGGCGCGGGTCATCGCCTGGCACATAGAGGCGGTGGTCCTGAAAGTCCAAAGAAGAACCCGTGCCAGCACCAGCGAATTCACCTGCTTGGCCTTTCCAAACGCGCGAACGCAGGGGCAAACGAATACGAGATGAGGCTGCGATCGCCCGATGGTGGCAAATGTGACATTCGTCCTTGGTGGGCAGGGTGGCGCTCATGCGAAGTAGAAAAGTAGTTAGGCGGATTTGACCTGATCCCATGCCGCAGTCCAAAGAGCGATGTTCTCACCGAGATCATCGAGCGGCGAGCATTTCGCATACAGTTCATCCGAGGGGAAAAGCACAGGATTGCCACGGAAATCTTCGCTCAGACGGGAGTAGGCGGCGGTGTTCGGAGCGCGGTAGCCGATGTATTCCATGTTCTGAGCGGCCGAACTTGCTTCGCAGAGAAAATCAATCCATGCGTGGGCGAGGTCAGGATGGGGCGCAGTGGCAGGGATGCACAAGTCATCACAACTGAAGGCGGCTCCTTCTTTGGGCACGATGACGCGGACGTCTTCGTTGTCATCGGCTACGGTAAGCAATTCGCCCGCATAGCCTTGCACCAGATAAAACTCACCTGACGCAATGCCGTTTTTATAGAGTTCGTTTTCGTACTTGGTGATATTCTTTTTCCACACGATGGCGACTTCTGTGGCCAGTTTGATTTCCACGGGGTTGATTGAATTGAGCGAAAAACCGAGTGATAAAAGCGCTGCACCAATGACCTCACGCATGTCATTCAACATGGTCACGCGACCTTTCGCTGCGGGATTTTCAAAAATCTTGTAGGATGGCTCGCAGTCGCCAAGTTTGGATTGCAGGTAGGCAATGCATGTGGGCGCTGTCATATAAGGCACTGAGTACGTCATGGTGGGGTCCAGCGCTTTTTTCAAATGATCGGCATCGATGTTTTTGCTTTGTGGGATTTTCCCGAGATCCAATTTGACAAGCAGATTTTCTCGAACAAGCGCCTTCACCATATAGGACGAGGGAACGATGATGTCATAGCCAGTGGCGCCGCCTTTCAATTTGGCGAACATGGATTCGTTCGAATCGTAAGTATCGATCACCACCGTGCAATTGTGTTGCGCTTCAAATTTTTGTTGCAGGGCGGGGTCGAGGTAGTCCGACCATGTAAAGACGTGGAGTTGCGGCTTTGACTTTGACGAGCAGGCGGCAAGAGCTGAGGCCGCGAGTGCGACCGAACTGTGGCGGAGAAATGTGCGTCGATGCATGAAAGCATCCTAGCGAACTTGTAGCGTGGGTCAAGAAGGCATCTGGGAAATGCAGAATGTCTCACTTTTCTCACCAATATTGCATTTTAAAATGACCATGAATAAACTTTGCATGAAAGCGTCTCACGCTAGGGACCTACCTCCTTTGATATGAAAATTACCCACGTTTCCCTCGCTATGGTGCTAGCCGTTTCTTCATGTTCTAAAAAACCTGTCGAGACCTCTACTGATACTTCCGAAGCACAAAAAGCTAACGAACTTGCCGCGGAATTACGCAGCATGGAGAAGCAAGAAGAAAAATTGCGTCGAGAGATCGAGTTGGAGCGTCTTGCCATGGAGCGCGAGGAATTGCGCATGCAGCGTGATGCTCTAGCAGATCAAGGCAAACGCCTAAGCGATGATGAACTGGCTCTGCAAAAAGAGCGAACGGCACTTGCGGAACAACGTGCGGCAGATGCCGAAGCACAGGCCAGCGCCGCTGCCACACCACCACCGCCCCAGCCCGCGCAATCGGTCGGTCAACAACCCTATCGTCCCGCACCTGTGACCGTTACGCAAACTCCCGTGTCAGCGTTGGGGGATTACGACTACAGTGTTTTTTATGATCGTTTATCAGGTCATGGCTCGTGGTTGCAATCGCCGGATTACGGCTATGTTTGGCGCCCTTCAGTCTATGTCAGCAATCGAGACTGGCGCCCCTACACAAACGGTAGCTGGGCACACACCGATTACGGATGGACCTGGGTGTCTAATGAACCATTCGGATGGGCGACTTACCACTACGGACGCTGGGTGCTATTGCGCAATACGGGTTGGTGCTGGGTCCCCGGCAATGAATGGGCACCGGCATGGGTGTGTTGGAAATCCGGCGGCGATTATGTCGGCTGGGCACCATTACCACCGGAGTCACTCTATTGGAGAGGCAATGATTGGAGCAGCAATTATGGTAACTCATCAGGCATTAGCCCCCGTTGCTTCAGTTTTGTGCGCGTGAACTCTTTTGGCAGCTCGATCATCAGTGCCGTGTTTTCCAGTAACGATTGCATTCGTATCTATCAACAAACCAATTATGTCGGTGGCTATCGCTGGAGCAACCGCCGCGTGTATTGTGAGGGGATTTCCTACGACTATGCCTCACGTCATGCGGGTCGTCAATTGACTCGCTATCATTGTGATTTTGAAAACCGTCCGCCTAGTTCGCGCGACCCACTGCGATATGCTTCGAGACAGGGTGATCGTCTTAGCATCCATGCGCCCAACTTCAATGTGCCATGGAATGGTGCGCTGCGCCCTCGTACTTACGATAACAATCCTCTGCAAGATGAAGTGATTCGCGAGAGATCATTCGAGCCAAGATTACGTGATCGTTTCATCAGTGAACGCAATCGAGATCGTGAGCACGCGGAGGAATCCATGCGCGGAGGACTGGCTCAAAAAATGACCCAGCGCATTGCGTTAGAAGAAAAAATTTCTCGTCAACGCGATGAGTTAGCCACGACGCTGGAGTCGGTGAATCCGGATCGCAGAGACAATGATCGGGATCAAGGGAACGACCGCGACAAACCCAATGATCGGGAAAACGCTCGCGACAAAGATAAGGAAAGAGGGGATTTCCAACGCCCGCAGGATTCCAACCGTGAACCCGGCGATCGTGAGCAGCGCCCTGAACAGCCCGGAGTGATGACCGACCCTACCAAAGAATCGCGCCCCGATCAGAAGCCTTCGGATAACCGCGGGGAAGATCGCCCGCAGCGTCCTGATCGTCCGACCGACGTTGTGTCGGGACAAGGTGCTGAGCAAAAACCCGCCATTGACCGTCAACCACCCGTGACTGAAATGCCGAAACGGGATGCCGAAAATCAGCCCGACAAACGCGATCGCGAGGAATCCACGGATCGCAGCGACCGTACTCGTCAATTCGAAGAAGCTCGCCAACGTCAGGATCAAGAAAAGCAACAACGTGCGGTGCGCGAAGAGCAAGAAAAAGCAGCACGCGCTCAAGAACAGCAGCAACAAGCGTCGCAACAAAATACGATGCGTGAGCAACAACGTGAGCGTCAGGAGCAGGAAAGCCGACGCGAGGCCGAGCAAAAAGCGGCACAAGAAGCGGAAAAAGCAGCCAAGCAGCAAGGAGAACTTGAAGAAAAAGGCCGCGAATCCCAGCAGCGGATGCTGGAAGAACAGCAGAGACAGTTGAAAAAACAGCAGCAGGAACAAGCGGAAATTCGTCAGGAGCAGGAGAAAGCTCTGCGCACGCAAGCGGAAATGCAACAGCAGGAAGCAGCTCGTGAAGCGCAGGAAAAACAAAAACAGGATCAGATGCGCCAACAGCAAGAGTCGGCTCGCGCAGAACAAGAGCAGGCTCGTCAGGAGCAAATGCGTGAAGCACAGGAACAGTCGCGTCGCGCTCAAATGCAACAACAGCAAGAGGCCGCTCGTGCCGCGCAGGAGCAAGCTCGTCAAGTGCAGATGCGCGAAGCTCAAGAGCAATCGCGTCGCGAACAAATGCAGCAACAACAAGAAGCGGCTCGTGCCGCGCAAGAGCAGGCCCGTCAAGCACAGATGCGGGAAGCCCAAGAACAATCGCGTCGCGAGCAAATGCAACAGCAACAAGAAGCCGCGCGAGCCGCACAAGAGCAAGCTCGTCAACAGCAAATGCGCGAAGCCCAGGAACAAGCCCGTCAAGAGCAGATGCGCGAAGCTCAAGAGCAATCGCGTCGCGAGCAAATGCGCCAGCAGCAGGAAGCCGCCCGTGAAGCCCAGGAACAATCACGTCGACAAGAAGAATCGAATCGCCAGCAACAACAGAATCAGGAAAACCAAGGCAGAAGCTCGCGAGATCGCCGCTGAATTTACTTTGCTATGTTTCAGCCGATCAAGTCGTGGATCGAACCGAAATCTGGCAGGAACAGCCGTTTATACATGCGCGAGGCGTAACCATCTGTCATGCCAGCAAGGAAGTCGCAAATCAAGCGCGCCTTGCTGGCGGGGTCGGTCGCTTGATCGATCTCCGAAGCGGTGTCGGCACTGAGAATTTGAAAATTTTGACCGTCGATGTGACCCGGTGCGATGTAGCGTTTTTCTAACAGATCCCACAACGCGTGCAACATGTGATTGCCTTTATGCTCGAGTTGTTTCAGTTGCGGCGAGAGAAACACCACTTCGAATGCGAGCTTTTTGAACAATTCGGATTCTTGTCGCACTTCTTCATCCACCACCAACTCATAGCGGTACCGTTTGCTCTGATGTGTGAGGAAATTGAGGCACTCGCGTAAATGCGTGGACTGGATGTAGCGGCCGATGCGCTTGCCGATGAAAGGATCCACCTTGCCAGTGCGAATCGCCTGCATCAATTTTTCGAGGCTGCCTCCGACTTCACAAACGATGTTGTTGCGTTCCGCCCATTGGTGGATTTTGTCGGTGGTGAGAAATCCTGCGCGCACGCTATCGGATATGTCATTGAGTGAATAGGCGGTGTCATCGGCCCAATCCATGATTTGGCATTCGATCGATTTAAAGCCATCGCGTGCCTTACCTGCTGGCAATTCTAACGGAAAGTCGTGACCGCCCATAGCCCAGTCGAGAAGGGGATGTTGGTTGTCGTAGAGAAAATGATTTTTCGGATTTGCGCCGCTTGCGCCCTTGAGTTCCGTCCAGAGAGATTTGTATTTTAGGATGCTGTCGAGAAAAGCGCGACTCGGGTCCATGCCACTGCGTTTGGCCGAAAAAATCCTCTCGGTGAGAATGCGCAATGTTTGCGCGTTGCCTTCGAAACCACCGTGGTCACGCATGAGAAAATTGAGTGTTCGTTCGCCGGCATGGCCGAAGGGCGGGTGACCGAGATCGTGTGACAAACACGCTGCTTCAACGAGATCGGGGTCGATGAAGTAGTCGGGTTGCAAAGGACCCTCTTCACGGGATTGCAGCCAGTGACAGATTGCTCGACCGATCTGTGCTACCTCTAACGAATGGGTAAGGCGGGTGCGGTAGAAATCATACTCACCACTCCAAAAGACCTGCGTTTTATTTTGCAAGCGTCGGAAAGTCGGGGTGTGCAATACGCGGTCGCGATCGATTTGAAACGCGGAACGGTAATCGTTTTCGTCTGTCTTGCCCGACATTCGTTCGCGATCCCACTCGTTGTAAAACGTGTTTTGCATGGGTGCAGCCTAATCGCCGTAAGCCTTGGCAGAAAGCCGAAAAATGGAAATTGCCCAAGGTTGGCGGATTTTTGCGTTTAGTGACCAGATTTTGCTTTGCTTTGACGTTTGGGGAAATTGGGTTATGAAAGTCCTTGTTCAACCTCGAAACAAACACAATGGAACTGACTCAAGAAGCATACGGAACATGGAGTGGCGGGCGATTCATGCATTATGGTGAAATGCTCACGGAAGAGCGATTCGTGCAATCGCTGCGGTTAGCCTATGACTCGGGTTTCCGCACTTTTGTGACCGCGGATGTTTATGGCAATGGCCGTGCGGATGATCTTCTTGGACAGGCACTCGAGGGTGTCGATCGCTCCACCTATTGCTTGGTAGGCATGATCGGACATGATTTTTACGAAGGTCAGCGCAAGGGGAACACGGGTTACCCGCGCTTCACCGATCCCACACTGCGTGGTCCTGATCAATATGAAAGTTATCTGCGCATGGCATGCGAAAAATCGTTAGAACGTTGCCGCACTTCCTATTTTGATTTGGTGATGCTGCACAATCCTGACGAAATCGGCTACACCAATGATGCTGTATGGAATGGCATGCGCGCGCTGAAGGACGAAGGGCTATCGAAAATGCTTGGCACCGCGCCCGGACCGGCGAATGGATTTACGCTTGATACCATTCACAACATCGAAAAATACAAAGGCCTGATCGATTGGACCATGGTCATTCTCAACCCACTGGAACCGTGGCCCGTCGGATTGGCCTTGGATGCTTATCAAAAAAATGGCGTCAAAGTTCTGACACGGGTAGTCGATTACGGGGGCGTTTTCACGGATGAATTCAGCGAGGACCATGAGTTTAAGCCTGGGGATCACCGCACCTACCGTCCCGCTGGTTGGGTTAAACACGGCATCGAGAAGATGGAGAAAATGCGTCCTATCGCTGAGAAATACGGACTCACGATGCTGCAGTTCGCGGCGATTTGGAATCTCTCACAACCTGCCGTTCATTCGGTAGTGCCGACATTTTTGCAAGAAACGGGCGACGACAAACGTCCGATCGAAGACAAGATTCGTGAGTTCGTTCCGCTCCCCGACATTCGCCTCACAGCGGAGGAAGTGGACGAAGTGCGACGCATCGGTGACAATACAGGATGCATGATGCTGAAAGGCGCGAGCAAGCGACACAGCATCAGCGAACGCGCAGACGAGTGGCCGATGCGTGAGGAGTTGCTGGAAATCGGCGCCCGTTACGGTGTCGGGCAAGACTGGTGATCAGCTCAAAAACGAGCAGACATACTCGCAGATTCCCTCGCCGACAGCGATCGTAAAGCCGCTGTTGGCAGGGACATCGAAGGCCGTGCCTTCGCCGTAGTGCACAATGTCCTCACAATCATCGAGTGTGACTTCGCAAGACCCCGCTACAATTTCCATGCGCTCGGCGGCCGCGGTGCCGAAGTGGTATTCTCCGGGGTAGATTAGACCAAGCGTTTTTTTGGAACCATCGGAAAAGTGAACGGAGTGAGAGACGACTTTGCCGTCGAAATAAACGTTCGCTTTGGTGTCAACGGTGACTGCTGTGAAGGAAGTTGGTGAACTCATGAGATTATTCATCGGTAGCATCATTTTCCGCGGCGTCAATGGAGTCATCAGCAGTATGACCCAATTTGCGGAACTGCGCTTTCAATCGCAGGCGGTGGCTGATGGTGCGGTCAAAGCCTTGTAGTCGCTTGCGCAGCACCGGTGGAAGATCTGACACACGTTTTTCAATCACCAACAACAGCGGCTTGCGACGCTTCTTCGGCTTGCGTTTGCGCGGTTTGGCCTCTTTGGTCTTGGGGGTTTTCTCCGCTGCCGGTGCGGGTGCCTCTGCTTTGCGCCGCAAGGGTAGGATGAGAGTGTCATCAGCAAATAGCAACAAGTGGCCCTGTGACAACAGCCAATAAAGATCCGCAAGCCACTCGGAAGATGGGTCGTTTTCGCCCTCGGGCAAAACGGCTTTCCAAAGTTTGGCCAATTTGGTTTCGGGATTTTCGCGCATCCACGAAACAATTTTTTCCATGCGATCGGCGAAGGTTGTCTCTTCCGGAATCGGATGCGGACGGGATGGTCCTGCATACAGCTTGCCTTGTTTTTTGAACACGGGCAGGTGTTCCTTTTCCAATAGCGTGCAAACCGTGGGAATGATGATCGCGGGGTGGCTGCCGGCATGACGAGCCGCATTTTTGAAGCTGACCAGAAGGCTGGGAGAAAAATACTTCACCGGAGTGTTCGCGGGTATTTCGACCTTATGAGTCGCCACATACATTTCCGGAAAACGATTATTGAGGAAATGCTGCTCCACCGCACTGCGGTCTTCTAACCAAACGGTTTCCTCTTGGCCTACGGGTTTCCACCGCAGTTTGGTTTTCATCGTATGCAACCATGCTTGCACAGCCTCTTCGCTGCGCTCCGTTACGATGCGGGCTGCATAGCGATCAAAGGGCATATCGGAAAAAGATTCACGATGGACTTGGCGTATCGTCGATTGGTAGGCGTGGTAGTTCGGTGGACCTAACACTTTTCCTGAAAGTCCACACTTGGCAACGACTTGGAAATTTCCGGCTGGTCCATCGATCTCGACCTCTTCTTCTTCATACAAATCGCCGCGCCATTCTGCTTTCCAGAAATGTTGTACGGCTTCTTCTTTGGTCAGCCACAGCGAGTGATCGCGATGTCCGTAATAGAGTGGTGACTTTGATTCATCGACCGTGAAAATCCCATGAAAACGCTCGCGTTGGCTCATCAAAGTTTTCGCGATATCGAACAGCGAGTAAACACGAGCGACGTGGGTGACTTCTTTGGCAATGAGATGCAGTGCGTCCGTATTGGGCTCGATTAGAACTTTAACGCCGGCGGCTGGTGCGATGATGACTTCCGGCGTAGGAGGTGCAAAGCGACGATCCTGGGATGCACCGCGCGGCGGACCACGACGGTCATCTCGCGAAGAGCGTTCATCGCGACGCGGAGCAAAACCTCGATCGCGACGGTCATCGGCACGACGCGGTGCTCTGACATCAAGAGCCGCAGGTTCTGCAGCTTTATTAGGGCGGCTGGCAGGGCGTGGTACGGCATCACGTGCCCACGAGGGGCCAAGATCCAAGGCGGAAAGAAGACGTTGGTTGGGATTGAGAGGGTCGCTCACGACGCGCATGGTAACAAAGAATTTCTAAATGACAAACGCATCGTTGCTTTTTTTTCCAGCAATAATGACACGAAAAACACGCGCATTTATGTCGGAATTACTTGCGGTCTTTCGCTTTTTGGAAACGTGAGCGACGTGCTGTTTCTTCAGGTGGCTCCACAGGTGCGATCGGTTTCTCCTCTTTGGCAATGATCAAAGGTTCCGGTTCTGCGATCACGGGTTTCGCTTTTTTAATTTTGACCTTAGCAACTTTCGGACGAAGAGTTCTACCAGCGAAGGCGGGCAATTTCCAGCCTGTGCGTGTGATTAACGCTTCTATCAAAAGGAAGGTCAGCAAGGCGAGGATCAGTGGCAGACGCAGTGAGGTGTCTTGAATGAAGGGAGGTCGCAACCAAGCTGTTTTTATATCCAAAAGCTCGCGTCCGCCGGTTTGTTTTGAGGCGGCGCGTAAGTTGGTGATGCTCTCCGGTTCAAAGGACCACTCGATCGAGGAACCTAGCGTGATCGGTCCGAAAGGAATGGCATAGGTGCCGACTTGGATCGCCCCCCGCACGACCGCGCCTTCTTCCATCTCGCGGCTGACAGTGAATTGCCCGGGAGAAATGCGACGCCACGGTACATCGTAGGCTCTGGAATTGTCCTGTGCTTCGAGCATGCGGATTTTGGGAGGATTCGCCTGAAAACGTTCGGACCATAGCTCGGGATCATAGAGCAAATCTAGGGTGAGGCGCGAGCCCTCGGCGCGGTGCTTGAGTCCGATGCCGGGCGGCAGATCGAGCCCCATCAACCAGCGTGTGGTGGTTTGCAGGAAGTTCGCATACTCCGGCCAGTTGCGAGTGGCGTCGGATTTTTCTCCGCTTAAGGGAAATGAAATCGCCGCCGTACGACCAAGCCCGCGACGTGCGGTCGCTACCAACGGTGCGAGGTATTCGTCCGATGATACCAACGAAACTGTGGAGTCCTCGCGGGCATAGGAAAGATTGTATCCATCCACGGCACCCAACCATTGCAAGGGCTGTGGTGAAACTTCTGACCATCGTCCAGTTTGTTTCGTTTTCGTAGTGTCTTCAATGAATGCCGAACGCGCAATGGTGACCGTCTCTTGCGCGAAAATTTTCGGGATGTCCATCGGCTTGTCACTATAAAACATCCGCCCTTTGCCGAGCTTCGCAATTTCTTCGCAGAGTTTTGCATCCGAATCCGCCGGTGTGCCCATGCCGATCACGGAAATGGTTGCGCCTTGATCGGTCATTTCTTTGATCAGCTTTTTGTAATCGCCAGGTTCTTCGGTGTCGGCGGTATCGGTGAACAAGATTAAATGTCGTGTGCCCGCATTCGATTTTTTCAGTGCGTCCCATCCGGCTTTGAGGCCTTCATACACATAAATGCCACCGCCAGAGGATTGTACCTTGCGCACGCGGGCAGCGAGTGCGGCTTGTTGGCTATTGATGCGAGTCATCGGCACGAAAGTTTCCGGTGCCGAGTCCACCGCAATGACAGCAACTTGGTCCATGTTGCCTAACAGATTGATGGCATTGACCGCACCTTGGTTCGCGAGATCGATCTTGGTAGTTCCGGGGCCGACCGATACCGACATCGAACCCGAACGGTCCATCACAATGGCTAAGGCCACGGCGAGTTTCCGGTGTTCGGATTTGAGCTCCATCGATACCGGCAGAAGGGGATCAATGGCAGACTCAAAGTAGCCACCAGATCCGAACGAACGATCACCACCCGCCATCAATAAGCCGCCGCCTTGATCGTGCACATAAAATGGCAGTGCCTCGAGAAATGCTGTCGGAATCTCGTGAGCGGGGACGTTGTTGATAATCACCGCGCGAGTGCCCGCCAATTTTCCAGCCATCAACTGGGAAGGCTCGCTGATGGTATCGACAGTGAAATTCAGCGATGTGAGCACGGCGGCGACAGGGTCATTCTGAAAACGACTCACCAACAAAACGCGTGGGCCGCCGGTGATTTCAATCCAGCGCGTGAGACGGTTATTGCCGACGTGTTCATCTTGCTCAGGACTGATTTCCGCGGAGTATTCAAAGGAGCCGGCGCGAGGTATGCGATCAGTGAATTCAATTTTCCCAACGCCATTTGTCAGGGTTACCTTCGTTTGTGTGAGCTCTTGTTGATTGCGTCGTAGGGTGAGGGGAACATCACAATCTTTCGATCCCCGCACGGTGACCGACAACAAAAACGGCTCACCCGCTTGCACGCGATCGGGAAATTCCAAACGTGCGACGCGGAAATCGTTTTCTGTGTTTTCTCGGATCAAACGAAAGTCCAGGGGAATGCCACGTGCCATCAATTGTGCCGTTGCCTCGTGCAGTGGTTCGGTGGAATAGCCATCAGTGAAGACAAGCACCCGTGCTGGTTTATTTTCCTTGGCTTGGGCGGCAATCGTTTGCAGGGCAAGATTGGTGCGGGTGAGTTTTCGTGAACCAGTGAACACAGCTCCATCAGACCCAAGTGGTGCGATCTCGGCGGCATAGTTCATTAAATGCAATTCATCGTGGCGACTGGGTCTGGCTTTTTCTATGATCCGTTGCCATTCAGGAAGTCCTTGATCCACCAAATCTTCGGTGGATTCCGAGCGATCCAACAATACGTATAAGTCCAGCGCGTCTTGTTGCTTCCGAATCGAAGGGTCGGCGAGGAGTAAAGCCCCCAACAGGATGATGACCAAGCGAAGGGGCTGAAAAAGCGATAGATTTTTCCAAAACCAGCCTGCGATCAAAAGCGCGGGAACGAGCAGAAACCATTCAGGTGCTTGGAATTGAATCGGCATAAACGAAGTGCGTGCATCCTAGCGAATACCAACCGTTCTGCAATGTTATTGTGCGGTGTACAAAGTCGAAGCTCATTGCTCCTATTACATTTTATCAATGGTAGGGATACCACCCATAGACCAGGGGCAACATGGAGGTAATTTGAATAGTAACATGGCAGCTGGCTAATTTAGTCATCGATTTGACCGTGTCTCATGCAATCAAGAATCAACACAAACGAAAATTAAGCTCATGAATCAACTACAATTAAAAGGTGACTGGAATATCTTCAAAGGCAAAATAATGCAAAAGTGGGCGAATCTCACAGACGACGATCTCCAATACGCCGAAGGCAAACAAGAGGAATTGATCGGAAGAATTCAAAAACGAACCGGCGAATCTCGCGAAACCGTGGAAAAAGCCCTGAAGGATTGTGATACCACCAGTTGCTGTGATTAATTTTACTACTCAACACAAACATCAATCATTATGAAAAACAAATACGCATTGCTGCTTGTAGCCGCCTGCCTCCACCCAACGATCGCTCAAGTCGTTGTGGAAGAGACTATCGTTCCGCCACCCGCAGGCGAGGTCGTCAGAGAAACTGTCATCGAAAAAACTCCTGATGGAGATATTGTCACGGAAACAATCACCCCGGTCAACCCGCCTCCAGTGCTTGATCGTGCTTTTGCGCGACGTCAATTATTGGTCGCTCCACGAGATGCGATTGTTCCGGTTAATCCTCCCGGCACCGTTGAAAAGACTTATGTCGAAATTCCCGGGCAGCCGCGTCGGACCTACAACGTGGAACGCAACGTGGTAATCGTCGAAGGCAAAGAAATGCCATACGTCATGATACCCGTTTTGTTTGAGAAGGAAACTGCAAAGTTGCTCGACATGGAATCACGCGTGACACTTGAGGAAACGGCGGCCGCGATCCTGGAAGTTCTGAAAACTCAACCCATGGCGGTGTTCGACATCGAAGGTCATACAAGCACAGATGGCACCAATGAGTTCAACCTCGCTCTCTCCGCTGATCGCGCACGCCGTACGCATCAGGAATTGACACAACGCTACAACGTTCCTGCCTCTGCATTGAGTGCACACGGCTATGGCGAAATGTTTCCCTCCTTTCCCGAAGGAACCGAAGACCAGATGGTGATGGACCGTCGCGTCCTCGTTGTTCGCAAGAAGTAACAAATTTGGCGCGTGATTGCTAACAAGCAGTTCGCGCCTTCCCCCCAAAAAACCTAGATAATGCAACGGCTGCGAGTCTCACGATTCGCAGTCGTTCTTTTGTATAGTGGTAGTGTGCCAATTGTCGCATTCATCACACTCTTCATCGGGCAAATCCAGTATTGATCCGGTCATAGTGCCGCGCTAAGTTAAAGCGTACAGTTTGTTGAGAAATAGTCTGGGATCAATCCATCCCCGATTCACCTCACTGGTATCCATAAAAAAAGCGGAAGGTTTGCACCCTCCGCTCCGATTTATTTTTTGTTTTTTGTCGATCAACGATGACGACTGTATTCCGTGTAATAGCGACTCTCACGGGGAGCCTCCGTCACGACATAGCCACCGGAGTTCTTCAAGTAATACGCTCCATTATGGTAATAGTAATTGCGTCCGGAGATGCTTTC
This sequence comes from Akkermansia muciniphila, assembly GCA_945890645.1. GTDB lineage: Bacteria > Verrucomicrobiota > Verrucomicrobiia > Verrucomicrobiales > Akkermansiaceae > UBA956. The sequence continues at coordinate 97,866 of CAMDCV010000007.1, read as the reverse complement.
GCTGCGATAGCCTTGGGGCAGGCTCGTAGTTCTGTAACCGGGTTGATAAGTGGTATATGTTGTTCTGCCATCCGGATGTGCGGTCTGGCGAGTGCGGGTATACTCTGCGTAATAGCGGCTTTGACGCGGAGCTTCGGTCACAACGTAGCCTCTGGAGTTGCGCTGATAGTATGCGCCATTGTGGTAATAGTAATTCCGCCCGGCAATGGTTTCCGTACGATAGCCAGATGGCAGGGTGTTGAGGCTGTAACCCGGTTGGTACGTGGTCACGGATGATCCTCTGTAGCGTCCGTTTCCGCCATCATCGTAAACATCCACGCACGAGGCGAGGGATAAGCAGACGGCGGCGCCAGTAAAGGCAAGGAGGGGTCGCAACGCAAGTGCGGAGCAACGGTTTGTACCCTTAGGGGAGGCGATATTGTTATTTGTTTTCATGTGTGTTAGTGAATTAGCGCACCGTTGCGATTCGTTGGTCATCCCACTGTGGGAGGAATCCAAGGCTTGTGCGAACGAATATACAATGGCTTGAGGACTCTCTCTTAGCCATGGGGTGTTCCCCTACAAACTGCGAGGAGTGCGGATATGGTATTTCTGATTTTTCAGAACCCGAACGCGTAGTACTAACACCAACACATCGTATAAAACGAATTCAATCCCCAATCACGCAAGCTTAACCACAAGGAGTTCTTTTTCTCGAAAGAAGAACTCGAGCGTGAGAATTAGGAGGTTAATAAGAGGGGACTGCGCTAAATAATTGCTAGTCACCATTAATTTTAAGTCTGATTCTCGATTTTGTTACGAGATCAGGCAGAAAAGTGTTTATTAACGGCATTCCAGTTGACCACGTTCCACCAGGCGGTGATGTAGTCAGCGCGGCGGTTTTGGTAGTTTAGGTAGTAGGCGTGCTCCCAGACGTCGATGCCGAGGATCGGTGTTCCGAGATCGGGTGCGGCGACTAAACCTTTCATGAGAGGGTTGTCTTGATTGGGAGTCGAGGTAATTTTCAATTTGCCGTTTTGCACGATCAGCCAAGCCCAGCCAGAACCGAAGCGCTTCAGCGCGGCTTCGGCGAAGGCGGTTTTCATTTTATCCATCGACCCGAAAGACTCGTTGATGGCGGCTAGTAGCGCGTCGCTAGGTTTGCCGGTTTGTGCGGCGGGAGCCATGATGGCCCAGAAGAATGCATGGTTCCAGTGCCCGCCGCCATTGTTGCGTAAAGTGCTTTGCACCGCAGGATCGGTGACGGTTGCAATTTTTTCCATCAAGGCGTCCAGAGTCGGTGCCTGCAGAGAGGGATTGGCGGTCAGAGCTTCATTCAATTTCGTAATGTAAGCGGCGTGATGCTTGGTGTGATGGATGGTCATCGTCTCAGCATCAATGTGTGGCTCAAGTGCGGCTGGCGCGTAATCCAAAGCAGGTAGTGCATAGTTCGCGCTTTTGGCATGCGTCTGGCCGAGAGTGGCTACGGCAGCGGATGCCATTCCCCATTTCAAAAGAGCACGTCGTGATAAGTCTTGATTCATGTCGATTAAGTTAGGGGAGAAATGAAAGGGCGCAAGTGGATTTTGTGATTTTATGTGGTTCGTTATGGGGAATGATCCTACAATAGTTGGATGATTACTGAATCGTCACACCAGGTGATTTTAAGTTTCGCTTTTCAATTCGGGGGAATAGCGCTATTTGTTTGGCATGCGTTGGGAAGGCAGAAGACAAAGTGAGCAGGTGGAAGATCGTCGTGGTCAGAGCGGCGGAGGCGGACGTGTCGTAGGTGGCGGACTTGGCATGTTAGTGCTGGTGGTAGTCGTGTGGATGTTGGGTGGCGACCCGATGCCATTGCTGCAAGACATGGCGCAACAGGGTGGCACACAGATGTCGGCTGGTGGAACAAACCAACCGCGCACGTCAGAAGAAGAACAGGCGGTGCAATTTGTGAGAGTGGTCTTGGGGGATACTGAGGAAATCTGGACCGATGTTTTTCAGAAAATGGGCCGACAATATGAAAAGCCGAAATTGATTTTATTTCGTGGTCAGGTCGTTTCGGGATGCGGACAAGCAAGCGCCGCAATGGGTCCCTTTTATTGCCCTGCCGATAAAAGTATTTATATGGATTTGTCGTTTTTTGAACAGATGCGCGATGAGTTAGGCGCATCGGGAGATTTTGCTCATGCTTATGTGATCGCGCATGAAGTGGGCCATCACGTGCAGAAATTGTTAGGGGTCTCCGATCAGGTAAATCAGAGCCGTGGTCGGTTATCGCAGGAAGATTACAATCGCTTGTCCGTGAGGCTCGAATTGCAAGCGGACTTCTATGCTGGTTTGTGGGCGAAGCATGGACAGGAGAAATTTGGGTTTCTCGAAGAAGGTGACCTAGAGGAGGCCTTGCAAGCGGCGCTAGCGATTGGCGATGATACACTTCAGCGCAAGGCTCAGGGTCGTGTGGTGCCGGAAGCCTTCACGCACGGCACCTCCGCACAGCGGGCACGCTGGTTTAAAAAAGGCTATGAAACGGGCGACATACGTCAGGGCGATACGTTTCGTGCGAGCTCGCTGTAAAAACCCTCAGTGCAAGCAATAGAGGAAGCCATCGCGACTCGCGATGTAGGCCTTGCCATCCCAAACTATGGGAGTGGCATCAAACATTTTACCACTGATGCGGTCGAGGCGTTTGAGTTTGCCTGCGGTTGATACCTGATAGAGATCCAGTCCGCTATCGTAGCCGATGAGAATGGTATCATTGACAAAAATCGGTGTGGAGATCGTGCCGTTAGGTAGTTTGATTTCGTCGAGCACCAATGGTTGTGGATAATTTTGATCATGCTTGGGTCCGCGATTCGTAACTTCGCTGAGGCGTATGTGATCGAATACTCGCAGTGTGCCATCGACACTGACCGCGCAGCCGAGATTCCCGCCCCCGGGGGCGCTGGAGCCATAACGCGCATTGATGGTCGGGGAGCCTACGATACCACCTTGCCATTCGTAAAATGCCGCATCCGGCCAAGGCAAAAACCACTCCACGGCATCGGTGCTTTTCTTCTGGGGATTGATTTTCATCACCCCCCCTTGACCGGCGATGAATTGTTTTTCGATGCCTAACAAAAGACAACCATCATTGGTGAGCGGCATGCTGCTTTCCAGATCGCCGCCGACATCGAGCGTCCAGTAGGTGTAGCCAGTCTTGGTGGATTTGGCATAAATGCGACCACATCCGGCGGCAACGTAAGCGGTCTTGCCGATAAGAGTGGGTGAGGATTCACAAGAAAGCTCGTGGCCATAAGTAGGCAGGTCATTTTTGTGATAGAGCAGACTTTGATGATCGATGCGTGGCTGCATCCAATCGCCCATTTTTTTCGCATGGAGAGGATCGGGCGAAAAGAGAAGAAACTTGCCGTTCTCTAACGGAATCGCCGCTTTGGAACCGACAACGACTGCCGAGGCATCGCAGTCGCGGCTATTGGAATCGGTGAGAATCGTATCGTGGCGCCAAAATTCACGACCATCATCAAAAGACAACCCCCGCAACGACCAGGCGGGGTCCTTGCGTAGGTCGATGCCAAAACCATGCCGTGAGCCGGTGATGAGTAAGCGCCGCGTGCTTTCATCACCGTAGCCTCGATCAAAGTAGGTAGGTGTGCCTTTGATTGAGTCGCCCAGTTTTGATTCCCACAAAATCTTGCCGGTGGCTGCGTCGATCTTGCGCAGGTGGTAATCTAACGAAACTTGGATGAGAACGAGTTCGCCATTTTCCTCAAACAGCAGTGATTGACCGGTCCAGCCCGCACCGGACATTTCATTGATGCGGTCCTTAAAAAACGTTTTCCCCGTGCCCAGCGGCGTTTTCCATAGAGTTCGAAGTCGTTGGGGTGCTTTGTTGCCGTAAAAATTGCGTTGAAAATCTCCAAGATAGGTGGGGATTAGTGGCGTCACTTCCGCGAAACCGCATGACGCTGCGAGACAAAAGATCATGAGTGAAAACGCGCGCATCAGCGTGTGGATTGAATCATGGTTTGTAATGCTGGAGGCAGTTTCGAAGAATCAATGAAGGGCAGAGTTTTATAATCCTTGTCCATAAAATGCCACCACTCCTGAGGCAGCGTGCCGAAACCCGCGGCCCACATAGCCTCTTTCAAATATCGCATATTATTTTGCACGGCGGGGTCGGGGTGGACGAAGTCTGAGGCGGCGCGGGCGGAGAAGTCATCGAAACCAGTCGGCACTGCGGCGGGTGAGCCATCGAGATGCATAAGGCTGACATCGACCGCGCAACCGTGCGAGTGAAGAGAAGGATTGCGGTGAGGATTGGCGACGTAGCGATCGTCGTGACCGCAGGCATCCCAGAGTGCGAGCTGTGTTTCGTGCGGACGAAAAGCATCCCAGATGACGAGACGAAGATTGTTTTTTCGCAACTGCTGGTTGGCGTTTTTCAGACGCAGCGCTGTATTGCGGTGAAGCAGGGCGGGAAAGTTCGCGTGGTACAGTGGTCGCTTGGCGATGTTGTGTGACTCCTTGTATTGCAGCGCGATGACCATGGTGCGGTCGATGCTTTTGAGATCCACGAGCTGGGTTTTCGTCAAGTCCATGCGAAGAGTGGAGGGTGATGTCGATTGACATGCGGTAAGGCTAATCGCGAGAAAAAAGAGTAGTCGCATAGGTATCGGGTAGATCCGGCTGATCCACGAATCGGAAAACGCCCCAAGAGTGGAAGCTCCTGGGGCGTGTGGGAAAACCAATTAGGCAAGTTCCTGACCGTGGAAGGTATTCCAGTCGTCGAGGTTGTTGAGGTTGATCGCATCGCGGATGCTGCCGTCGTCGGCGCGACCTACAGCGCTGCAAATTCCGGTGCGTGTCTCATCGCTGTGGATGTAGCCAGTGATTGCGGCATTGAGTGCGGCAACCGATTCGGCATTGAGTTTGGTGGCGTTTGCTTGCACCCAGACTTCCGTCTGAACGTAGGTGGGTTTGGTGGCGATAAAGGCGAGAAAGGCTTCACGCTCGATGCCGAGGCCGTCGAGCACCATTTGATCGTAGCCCATGCCGCAGCCGGGGTAATCAGAATGGAGTTTACCCGCAGCAGCGAGTGAAGCTTTTTGCCAGAGGCGTGGCAGATGGAGGATGCCCAGCGGACCTGCGGTGCCGCTGCTGATAGTGGGAACAATGGATTGGCTCATAATGGTATAATAAGGTGCGGCAGAGTAGCAGGAAGGCTGGGCATTGCAAAAAAAATGATCATCGAAGTGGTAGGTTTTTTTCTTTTCGTAAATTGCATTTTGCCCTTGCCCCGAGCGTGGGAAATCGCTATGCACTTGCTTGAACAGCGCAATGAAAACTTTCTGAAGTGCCGCGCTGAAATGATTTTTTGATGATTTTATTCACTCGTTCCAACCCCCGAAAAAGTTCCGCTACGATGAGTCGGGCGGCTTTTACCGCGCCATTGTCCTTATGAGGAAAAGCATGGATAGAACAGATGATCACAACCACTCTCGCCTGTGCGGCTATATTCCTGCGTGGAAATCGATCGCCTGGCGCAGCATGAACCTACTGGAGGACTAAGGCCATAAGCAAGCAAACCAAAAATAATCAATCAAAGGGCGGTCGCATGGGCAACCGCGATCAAACCCGCGTCAACGACCGCATCCGTGCTCCGAAAATCCGCGTTGTCGGATCAGACGGACAACAGCTCGGCGTGATGACCGTGCGCGATGCGCTTCTCAAAGCACAAGCGCAGGGACTCGACCTCGTGGAAATCGCCGCACAGGCGGATCCACCAGTCTGCAAGATCATCGACTATGGCAAGTTCAAGTATGAGCAAGCCAAACTGAAAAAGCAGAAGTCGAAGTCATCAACGCGGATGAAGGAAATCAAGCTTCGCGTTGGCACGGGTCAGCACGATTACAATATCAAGATGGGTCGCATTGAGGGCTTCCTCGATGCCGGGCACAAGGTGCGTGTGATCATTCAATTCAAAGGCCGTGAAAACGCCCACAAAGACTTGGGCTTTGTGGCGATGCAACGCATTATCGATGACTTGAAAACGATGGCAAACGTCGATCAGGCACCACGCCTTGGCGGTCGTGTCATCGCGATGACTCTATCGCCGTTGCCGCAAGGTCAGCGCAAGCGCAAGTTCCATCTGTTCCATGGTGAACTTCTCGAAGAGGATGAGCACGATGAAGAGGAAGAAGGCGAATTCGATGAGCATCTCGAAGATGATCACGAAGAACTATCAGAGGACGGTCATGAGCCGGAATCTGACGCCGCTGAAGAGCCTGTCGAAGAGTCCTCGGAAAAAGTGCAAGACTAATGGACCTGAGCCAGTTTGAGCTGATTCTCTATGACATTGACGGCACGCTGGTGGATACTGGCGGAGCCGGCATGGCAGCACTATCGCAGGCAGCCGAATTGCATTTTGGTGCACCAGCGCCTGTGCTCGATCTCGCGGGCAGTACGGATTTAGGCATCGTGAAAAATCTTCTCGATCACTACGAAGTATCTTCCGAAGCACTAGACCTTGCTGTATTTTTTGATCGATACCATCGCTTGTTGGAAGACAATTTGCAATCGGGTCAATACAATGGTCGCGTCTTGCCTGGGGTGCCGGAAAGCCTTGCGCTTTGTGCGGAGAGATTGATCGCTACAGGCTTGCTGACCGGAAACACCCAACGCGGGGCAGCCATCAAAATGCGGTTTTATGCATTGCATGAGCATTTTCCCTATGGTGCTTATGGCGATGATCATGCCGATCGCAATCTGTTAGGGCCGGTGGCCTTATCGCGAGCGGCAGCGCATCATGGCAGAGCGTTTAATCCATCGACGACGCTTGTGATCGGTGATACACCGAAGGACATTGCCTGCGCTCACGCGATGGGAGCGCGTTGCCTTGCTGTGGCAACGGGATCTTTTACTGTTGATGCGTTGCAGCAACGTGGGGCGGACTGGGTTGTTCGCTCGTTGCATGAGTGTTTTTGAAATCGGCGTCCGACGATCAAAACGGCACATCATCGTCATCGAAGTTCGATTCATTGCGCAGATCGGCAGCGGTCGGTTCGGATTGACGTGAGGGGGAATTTGATGAGGAAGGGCTTGCACGTCTTTCCGTTTTGGAATCAGACGATTCACCGGCACCTTGCAATTTCCAACAAGCAAGATTGACGTAATATTTGCCGTTGTATTCATTGCCGCGAATGTCGAAAAACACGGTCACATCGGCACCGACGGGATATTGATCGAGGATAGGGCACTTGTCCTTCACAACCTCAAATTTGATATCCTGCGGGTATTTATCATGCGCAGTGGTGACAACAAATTCGCGTTTGGTAAAGCCACTGGCGAAAGATTGAGTGTCGCCGATCCATTTCATACTGCCCTTTGCTTCGTACATGAGCCGATTTTAACGAAGGCACCGGTGTTGTCAAACTTTGTCGTCTCGTTAGAAAAAATCTCGTGCTTTACCCGCCATTCGGTTGATAGGCGGCTTCTTTATCGATCGAGAAATTCCAGCGAACAGCGGGCGCGGGTGTTTTTTTGTCGAGGCCTTTCCAGCTGACCGAAACCTGACAAACTTCATCGCGCAAACGGCGATTCACCTGCCAATGGAGTTGTTTTTTCTCTGCATCCCATGTCGCCGGAACATCGCCGAATCCCGCCACTCGCATGACCAATGTGGTGGGTTCGATATCAGTGACCTTGTTGAGATCAATGGTGATAAGAGGCAGGCGCGAATTGATAATACTGCCAGCCTCCGGCATGACGGGGTAGGGCGTTGTTTGCTTAGGAGCCTCACCCAGTGCGATGGCAGAGGCATCGCGGAATTCGGTGGCAAGATCGAAAATCCGATCGTAGGTGCCGAGAATCACATAACGCGGTAATGTGCGGTCATCGGTGTTGCGCTTGATTTTCCCAGGCAGCACGGTGAACATATGCTTGTAGTTAAGTTTTTTCGCTACTTCAAACATTTCTTCCGTGTGAAAGCCACCGGGGTAACAATAGGTTTCAACTTTTTGGCCAAAGTTTTTTTCGAGAAATGTCTGCGAGTCGCCCATTTCGCGCATGAGAAATGCCTCGTAGGTTTTTGGACCGCTGCGCTTTTGGCTTTTGATTGTAGCAGGGTAGGGATGCGAGGCACTATGATTGCCAATGGTCGCACCATATTTTTGCATTTCCTTAATCATACTCAAAGACATCGATCGCCCATCCACGTCAACGTATTTGGTGTAGAGAAAAATCGTGAAGGGATAACCGAATTCTTTGAGTATGGGAAATGCATCGGTGTAGACCGATTTCCAACCATCGTCGATTGTGATCACGATTGAGCGTGCAGGGATCGATTTTTCGCCACGTTTCCATGCCGAAAAGTCTGCCATGCTAATGACGGTAAGTCCCTGATCTTTAAGAAACTGCATCTGCCCGCGAAATTTATTCGTGTTGATGCGCATTTCCGTTTCTTTGAGGGTGGGCGAGAAATCGTGGTAGCCAAGGATGGCGACACGGACTCCATCGTCGGGCACGTTTACGGGTGCCGCAGCCACCGGAGAGGCCGGCGTTGCTTCGGGAGGATTCGCCGGTGGATTGCTCGGTTGGCTCATCAGTGGCGCCATGCTCATGAGCAATAGCGAACCAATCAGGGAGAGAAATTTCATGGCGCATTCTACTGTTGGAAATCGCATTCGCAAAGGAGAAATATTGATATGGTGATAGTAAAGGTAAATCAATCTACACAGGGAAATTCATTTGCTAACTGAGACATGATTCCTGTATGAGCAGGGCAGTGAAATTGAATGCCACGCAAATTGAACAATGGAAAAAAGCCCGAGAGTGTGTGAAACTAGGGCGGCGCGGGGATGCCTTGCTAGAGTTTCAGAAGCTATTGAAATTGGCACCCGCTCATCCCTATATTTTGTATGAAGCAGGGCGCGCGGCCAACGTGGCAAACGATCTTGATTTAGCCACCCGATGCCTCCAAAAGGCGGCAAAAGTCGCAGGTGATGATGCGAAATTATTATGCAGTATTGGACGATTGAGCATGCACTTGCGTTTGATCGACGATGGACTGCAGTGCTTTCGTCGCGCTTTGGTTTGTGATGCTAATGCCATCGATGCTATCCATGAACTGGTGCGCAGCTATGAAAGACAAGGTCGTCTTGATCTCGCCCGTGAGACATTAGATCCGTATCTTCAGAAATTTCCGCAGGACTTAACCGCTCGTTATTTGCAGGCATTGCTGCTCCAACGGGAAAGGCAGTGGGAAAAAGCGGAGGTGATCTTGCAGGAGATTGTTCGTGGAGAAGTTCAACAGTCGCGCGCTTATCTTTCCTGTTTTTATCTTTTAGCAGACATCCTCGATAAATCGCAGCGTCCCGAGCAGGCCATAACGCCATTGCTTCGTGTCAAAGAATTAGTCCTGCGCAATCCAGATTTTAAAACGACCCTAGATCACTATGATTTGGGGGTTGCCCAGCGCAATGAGTTGCTAGCCTCCTTTACGCCGGAGCTGATTCGCAAGTGGCAACAAACAGAGCCATATCATCCAGATGATAAATCGGTGGCATTTCTTGGCGGACATCCGCGCAGTGGCACTACGTTGTTAGAGCGGGTTCTCGATACGCACCCGCAGCTAACCGCGTTTGATGAACCCGATGCCTTTTATCGAACTGTTGATCCCTTCTTGCGGCGTTTCGGACCTGATCATGCGGGTGTGTCAAAAGTCACAGGCGATTATCGTAAGCACCTCCTGCGTGAGCTGGGAGGCAAGTGCGAGAGTCGTGTATGGCTCGATAAAAATCCTTCGCTCACCGCCTGCTTGCACTCCTGGTTGCGAGTGTTTCCTGGTGTAAAAGTCGTGATCGCGCTGCGGCATCCGATGGATGTGATGCTAAGCTGTTTTTTTCTGGATTCTTCGATGAATGCACTGAGCGCGAATTTTCTAAGCTTCGAACGCATCAGCAAACACTACCGCGACATGATGGATGTATGGCTGCGTTTGCGTGATCTTGGTGGCTTTGAGTGGATCGAGTCGCGCTACGAAGATACCGTCAGCAATGTCGCGCTTGAGGGGAAACGCGTGACGGAATTTTTAGGCCTTGAGTGGCAGGATGGACAAATCGATTTCCATCAGAAGAAACAACAAACACAGGTGGTGGCGCCGACATATCACGATGTGACCAAGCCCGTGCACCAGCGTTCGATGCAGCGATGGTTGATATATGAATCTCATCTGTCCCCTTATTTGAAAGAGATGGATCCCTACATGAAACAGCTCGGCTATGCCTGATAGGTGCCGCTGAGTTGAGCTGGATCACCTAGCTCGATGATCAAAGCGGTCGTGTTGTCGCGCCCGGAATCGGTAACGGCTTCTTTGACTAAATTGACGGTGTTCAAGGCTCCGTCGCTGGTATTAGCGCGCGCCATTTCTTCGATTTTGCGATCCCATAAGCCATCGATGAGACCATCGGAACAGATCAGCAACCTATCTCCTGCCTCCCAGCCGATGCGACCGATTTGCGGATCGATAGCGAGCTGCCCTCCACCGAGTGCTTGGTTGAGTGCATGACGTTGTGGATGCGTGCGGGCCTCGCGCTCGTTGATCTTGCCCTCACGTTTTAGCCAGCCCACATAGGAATGATCGTGCGTGACTTGTGTCATCGGACCGTTTCTTGGGAGAAAATAAATGCGACTGTCACCAATATGGCCGAAATAGATCCACTCCGGCATGATCCAGCACAAACTCAGGGTCGCACCCATGCCAGAGCATTCTTCATAGTGCCGCCCCATCTGTGACATGGTTTGATGAATGCGTTCAAAAAGTTCCCTTACCACATCGGTAAGCCCGGCATCGAAGCGCTGCGCACTGAGCGAAAAACTTTTCGGCAGCAATTTCGTGATCTGCTCGACGGCAATCTTGCTCGCGAACTCGCCTGACTTAGCCCCACCCATGCCATCGCTGACCGCAAACACGAAATCACCCATATCGAGTCGGCCCTCGCCGAATTTCCCCAAATACTGGAGTTCTCGGGCATCGAAGGTAAGAGCGAGAAATGCGTCCTCGTTGTTTTTGCGAAAACGCCCCACATCCGAGAGTCCAGACCATCGCAGTGGTGTCGCATCGAGAGCGGGAGAGTGGGTTTCTTCCATAATTCGCTGCGCATAGATAGTAGATTTGCGCAAGGGTGCAAAGGGAAATTAGTAAGCAGACACTTGAAGAAAGAATAATTGCTTACCTCATATCTACAAAAAATTTGTTTCGAGGACAACCAATGATTTTTTAACAAATTAATAATTCGCATCAGATGCTAATTTTTAGAGTGAGGTGGCCTGTTCGGTCTGTGTGTTAAGTGATAAAGTATTTTGGTGAATTGCAAAACAGGCGCAAATCGTTTCAGGAAATGTGATTGCGCAGCAGGGAGTATGTCTCATGATGGGGCTGTGTTGAAACCGATTGCTAGCAGAAATCTTGATAAGGATGTTGAGGCGTTTCGTGCTGCTTTATTGGCATGGTTTCGGGGGGAGGGGCGTGATTATCCTTGGCGGCGCACGAGTGATCCTTATGCAATTTTGGTGTCGGAGGTGATGTTGCAGCAGACGCGTTTGTCGGTGGTGCTGGGGAAAGGGTATTATCAGCGGTTTATAGAGAAATTTCTTCGTGTGCAAGATCTTGCAGCGGCAGAGGAAGCGGTGTTATTGCGGGTGTGGGAGGGGCTGGGCTATTATCGTCGGGCACGCATGCTGCAAGCGACGGCGCAGGCGGTTTGTGAGCGGCATGGAGGGAAATTTCCTTGTGAGATCGATGAGCTGATGGCCTTGCCCGGGATTGGTCGCTACACGGCGGGGGCTTTGCGGAGTTTTGCGTTTGATTTGCCATCGGCTTTGGTGGATGGGAATGTGATGCGGGTGTTTTCGCGTTTGTATGATGATCCTACCCCGATCGATTCCACTGCGGGGATCAAGGAGCAATGGCGTCGGGCGGAGGAATTGTTAGATCACGAACATCCGCGTTTGTTTAACTCGGCCTTGATGGAGTTGGGGCAAAGGATTTGCAAGGTGGGGGTGCCGGATTGTTTGGCTTGTCCGGTGGCGGCGTTTTGTCGGAGTCGTGCGCCGCAGCTTTTGCCAGTGAAGGCTAAATTGACTGCGATTACTTCCTTAGAAGAGCGTGTAGTGTTTGTGCGCGATGCAAACGAGCGGATTTTATTGTATCAGGATAAGGGGAAACGTCGCGGTGGTTTGTGGCGATTGCCGATGCGGGAAGTGGGAGAGTTATCGGATGCCAATTTGTTGCATGAGATGAGTTACACGATCACGCGTTATCGGGTGAGGCTGTTTGTGTATGGGGTTGCGAGCGTGAGCTTGCAGGAGGGGGAATGCTGGGTGGCTTTTGAGGAGTTGGATGCGCATCCGATGGCGGCACCGTATCGTAAGGCGCTGGGGGTGGTGTTGGGGATTGACTCCTGACTTTAGGTGTTTTCCTGAAGGGCTTGGCGCTTGGAAAGCGCAGCCACGGTGGCGTAGTCATCTGGCGTGAGGCAGCAGGGATCGGCGGCTACGAAGTGGCCGGGGCTGATTTCTGTGAGCGGCAGGTCTTGATCGATGGTCTGTGCATAGAGAGGATGATTCATGCGATGTCCAAAAGCGCTGCCGGCAGGAGGATTGATGGGTGAGGGGACATCACCCTCTAACAGAATTCGCTCTTTGCGTGCATCGGGATCGGCTACGGGGACGGCGGAGAGGAGGGCTTTGGTGTAGGCGTGACGTGGGTTTTGGTAAATGGCGTCGGCATCGGCGAGTTCGACAATTTTCCCGAGATACATGACAGCTACACGGTCGCTGATGTGCTTTACGACGGCGAGGTCGTGGGCGATGAAAAGATAAGCGAGGCCCATTTCCTGTTGTAGCTCCAGCATGAGATTGAGGACTTGGGATTGCACGGAAACATCGAGAGCACTGACAGGTTCATCGCAAATGATGAGCTTGGGCTTTAGTGCAATGGAGCGGGCAATTCCGATGCGTTGGCGTTGGCCACCGGAAAATTCAAAAGAATACTTATCGGCGGATGTGCTGGGTAGGCCGACGCGATCGAGTAGTTCATTGACCCATCGTTTGCGCTCTTCGCGAGTGCCGATGTTGTGAATCACAAATGGCTCTTCGAGGATTGCTCGCACGCTGTGGCGGGCATTAAGCGACTCAGAAGGATCTTGAAAAATCATCTGCATGTTGCGTCGGAGAGGTCGGATCTGCGACTGACTGGCGTAGGTGATGTCGTGCCCTTGGAAAATGATTTTTCCTGCATTCGGTCGATAGAGTCGGACGATTGCTTTGCCGAGTGTGGACTTGCCGCAACCCGACTCACCGACGAGGCCAAGTGTCTCACCGGGAGCGATCGAAAACGAAACGTCATCGACTGCGCGAACGGCTCCGATCTGGCGTTTCAGAAGGCCGCCGTGAACGGGGAAATGGATCTTTAGGCCTTGTACGTTGAGAAGGGGTTGTTGCATGGCGTTAGAGATTTTCGGCACAGATCGGGCAAGCTTCCACCCAGTGCTGAGGAGATATTTCTTTGTAAAGGGGGCGCTCGCGGACAACAGCGCCTTCGCGGTTCATGCGTTGGCAGAATCGACAGCCGTTGACGAAGTTTTGCAGCGAAGCAACCATGCCAGGGATCACGGGCAACATCGACTTGCGAGGGGTGTCAAGATGCGGCATAGAAGCGAGCAACCCTTTCGTGTAAGCATGTCGCGGTTGATGGAAAATTTCCTTCACCGGGGCGCGTTCGACTACGCGACCGCCATACATCACAACGACTTCATCGCAGGTTTCTGCGATCACGCCAAGATCATGGGTGATGAGCACCATGGCGGTGCCACGTTGCTCTTGTTGCTCCTTGATCAGATCTAGAATCTGCGCCTGCACGGTGACATCGAGGGCCGTGGTCGGCTCATCGGCGATGAGTAAGTCGGGCTGGCAGGCAAGGGCTAATGCAATGACGATGCGTTGGCGCATACCCCCGGAAAGCTGGTGGGGATAATCGCCAATCCGTTGTTCCGGCGCGGGAATGCGGACGAGTTTCAGCATCTCGATCGAAGCATCCCATGCTTCCTTTTTGTTCATGCCTTTGTGCAAGAGAAAGCATTCGCTGAGTTGCTTGCCGATGCGGTGCGAGGGGTTGAGTGCGGTCATCGGTTCTTGGAAAATGACGCCGATTTCATTGCCGCGCACTTTTCGCATCTCTGCTGCCTCGAGAGAGACAAGGTTGCGATCCTTGAATAAAATTTCACCTTCGAGAATGCGGCCACTGGGCTGTGGGAGTAGTTTCACAATGGACATAGCGGTCACGCTTTTGCCACAGCCTGACTCGCCGACGATGCCGAGTGTTTGGCGTTTTTTGACACTGAACGAAACTTGATCGACAGCACGAAGCAAGCCCGAGTCCGTATCGAACGCGGTAATCAAATTTCTCACATCCAACAATATCTCACTCATCGGCACCTCCTGTTTTCACGCGATAATCGTCATAGATGCGGTTGACTTCGGGAAATGTTTGGCCGGTGCGCTGCGCTTCGAGAGTTTCTTTTTTGATGTCCTCATCGATCCAGAAAACGTAACTCATTTCCGGTTCGTCACTGATGCGCACGTTAAGTTGTTCGGGCCAACGCAGCCAGCGCCAGTGGGCGTGGCGGTAGAAGTCGCGTTTGAAACCAGGTGCCCATAATGCTTCATTATGAATGATTTCTTCCATCTGACGACTGGTGGTGACGACTTCTTCTTCAGAGCGAGCATTGCGGTTTGCTTCAAGAATTTTGTCAGTATCTTTGTTGGCGTAGGTGAAGATATTATTCGTCATCGCACGCGGTGTGGTGGTGCCGGGCTCATAGGCATCGCTGGAGTGGAAGAATTCAAAGTAATCAGGGAAGGGTGGCGTGATGCCCCATGAGGAGAAGCTGATTTCGTGCTTCTTCTGGGAAGTTTTCTGGAAGCTTTCCGTGCTATCGAGGCCATCGAGTTTGTATTCCACGCCGGCCTTGATGGCTTCCTCCTTGAGGCGTTGCATGATGGTATCGGTAAATGCGGCGCGGGGGTAGGTGATGGTGAAAGAAAGTTTCTCGCCTGCTGAATTTGTCCATATGCCATCGTTGCCTTTGATGGTGTATCCCGCACGGGCAAAGGCTTCTGCGGCCTTGCTGGGGGAGAACTCGCGAGTGGTGATTTCTGTAGCGGAAAATTTCCCGAAGCCGTCATTGAGAATGTGGAGGCGTTCGGCATCACCACGCAGGTCGAAGTCAATCACGCGCTGCCAGTGAGTCGCGTGTTGCAGACCGATGCGGATATCACGATTTTTTAGTGGTTGATGCGCTTGATTGAAATAGAGACCGTAGGGGCTTCGTGGGTAGTCATTGTAAAACGTCGCTTTCTCAATATAGCCATCGAAGACTGGAGGGATTTCGGTTTTTTCATACCAGAATTTCGGCTGACCGAGCGGGTAAAGTTCGAGTTCGCCGCGCTTGAAATGGACGAAGGCTTTTTCGGATTCGCGGATGAGTTTGTATTCGATGCGGTCGGGATTGTAGAGATAGCGATTGTATTTTTCATCTTTCGCCCACCAATCCTTAACGCGGGAAAGTGTAATGGACTGACCTTTTTTGATGTCCTCTTCAAGAATCTGATAGGCGCCTGTGGTCGGACGTGGCCGCCAATTGTAGCGCTCTTCAAAGTCGGGGCCGAACTCGCGGTAGAACTTCGTTTGAAAGGGCACTAAGTTGCCAAAAAAAGCGGCGCGAGGCTTGGCATTGGCGAGGCGGACGCAGAGATAGTCTTTGCCATAGGCGGTGATGCCGTTGAATTGATCGCCGTAGTAAGTGCGATACCATTGCTCGGTGAGGTAGGGAGAGAGATAGACGTAGAAGGCCATGAAAAAATCTTCCGTGGTGACTTCTTCGCCGTCCGACCATTTGGCTTTGTCGTTGATGTGATAATAAACGGTTTGTTGGTCCTCGGCGATCGCCCAACGGTCGGCGATTGAAGGTATGAGGTTTCCGGTATTGGGATGGGTACCGACGAGACCCATTTCAATGTAGTCCCAGTGGTAGGAGCGGAAGCTGTTGTTGCCACCGCGACCAAGAGAACGAATCGTCGGGGGAAATGCCAAGCCGCCGAAGTAGGTGTGATAGGTGCCGCCTTTTTTTGCTTCTGGCGAGCCGATTTCCGGATCTTCGAGATTGGTCTGCCACTGGAGATTGGCGGGGAGTTCGCTTACTTCTTTACGCTGAAAAAACGGTCCATCGGCGATTTTCTTTTCCGCCATCGCTAGCTGATTTTGCTTTTCAGCCAGCTTAGTAGGATCGGTCTCGGTGGTAATTTCCGCTTTAAGAGCAGCGATTTTTTTGTTTGCGGTTTCTTTTGCGGAAATGTTGTGACGCTCGTAAAATTCCGCCCGTTCCTTGGAATTGTCCACGACTGCGAAGACTTCTTTTTTTTCGCAATGACAGAGTAATGCGAGCAGTAGGGAACAAGAGATGATTTTATAAAAAGCGGACATCAGTGATACGTCGTGAATTTTTTCGGATCAAATGCTTCGCGAATGGCTTCGCCCACAAAGGTAATTAAGAGCAAGAGAGTGACAAGGACCACAAAGACCGAACTAACAATCCACGGAGCTTCCAAATTGGCGAGACCATCCGCAAGCAATGTGCCCCAACTCGGATAGCGGTCGGGTAGACCAAAACCAATGAAGTCGAGCGCGGTTAATGAGGTAGCTACTGCTGTCACGGAAAAGGGGATGAGCGTGATGGTCGTGGACAAAACATTGGGCAGAATGTGGCGGAAGATGATGCGTGGCGTGCCGGCGCCAAGCACGCGGGCGGCGGCGACGTAATCGCGCTCACGTTCCTTCAGTGCAGCAGTGCGTTTGTAAATGCTGACTCCAATCCATGAAAAAATCCCCATTACTAAGATGATCGACATGATCGAAACACTGTCGCGTCCTAGACGAGAGGCGATGATCATGACGACAAACAAAAACGGAATATTGCTGAGAATTTCAATCAAGCGTTGTAAGATTAAGTCGAATAATCCGCCAAAATAACCGCTGATCAGGCCCATGCTGATGCCGATCGCAAATGTGAGAATGACATAGAGGAATGACGCTTTGGATACCACTTGCAAGCCACCATAGAGTTGCGCAAACAAATCCCAACCGCGCGAGTCGGTGCCGAGGATGTGGCGCTGGCTCCACGATGGCGCGGTTGGCGGATATTTCAGGGCAAAATAATCGTCGGATCCCGGTGTGGCTGTGGTGGCATCGCTGCCTTCACTGAATTTCTCGCTGGTTTTTTTGCCGTCTAACCATTGTTCCACGCCAACGGGATCGCCCTTGCGGTTGAAAAGGGTGGTGCGTCCTTGGAGTTTTCCTTTGCGGAATGTGGCTTCGCGTTGTTTGAGCTTTTCCTCAGCGGGATAATAGGAAGTGGCAAGCCCTTGGTACGGAACTTGGCTATCAGTTTCGTAGTAAACGCCTTCGCGATTGACTAACGAAACTTTCTGCAATTCATCCGTGTCGAAAGTGGTGTCCCATGGGATCAACGGCATAACCACAAAGTTGCCGTCATTTTTGAGTGAAAAAGATTTTTTGAGTTCGCGGTAGTCGGAGCTTTGGTTCGCTTCACCGCCAAAGACGTCGGCGTTGTAGTTCTTTGCAATAAAAGCGGGAAAAAACCATTGTCCATCGTATTTTACGACGAGTGCCTTGCGGCCCACGAGTGCCTGATCGGGAAGTGTGATCAGGATCAATGCTACTAGCAGCAGAAATGAACGATAGCCGCGTGAGAGCGAGCGGAAGCGTTTCAACCGCCGCAGCGTCATCGGGTTCCACTCGAAATTGTGGCCCGCGATCCAGAGAAGAAAGGCGGCAACCAACAAAATGCTGAGCAGAATCCATCCGATGATATCAGTGTAAACGTTTTTTAACAGGGGAAGCTTCTCTGCCCAACCCTCTGTCATTTCAAAGGAAAAAAACCATCGTAGGCTCGGCAAGGCGAGGCCCTGGTAATGGCCGAACGCGGCAAGAGCGACGATGATCAAAAGCAACAGGGCGATTTTGCGCGGGAAAGTCATGCAGGGATCATTTGAAAGAAATTTTCGGATCGACGATGGCAACGGCGACGTCAGAGATGACATTGCCAATGAGCATCAGTAGCGCGGCGATGGTGAGAGTGCCCATGATGATGGGTTCATCGCGCTCGAGAAGCGCATTGAATTGCAGCAGGCCAAAACCGTTGATATCAAAAATTTTCTCGATGAGCATGCTACCCGCCACAAGGATGCTGACATTGCCGCCAACAGTCGTAGCAATCGGGATGAGTGAATTGCGCAAGGCATGGCGGAAGACAGCGTTTTTAAAACTAACTCCCTTCGCCACAGCGGTGCGGACGTAGTCGGCTGCGAGGTGCTCCATGAGACTGTTTTTCACCATCATTGTCATCATGGCAAAGGAGCCTACCAGATAGCAGATCAGCGGCATGGCAGCATGATTGAAAAGGTCCTTGATTTGCCCCCAAAGGCTTAGGTCGCCGAAGTTCTCACTAATAAAACCACCCATGGGGAAAAAACCTTTGGCACAGACATAGACGATCAACAACGAGCCCAGTGCGTAGCTAGGGACCGCATAGCCTGCGAATACGATGATGGAACTTGCGTTGTCGAACCAAGTTCGATGCTTAATCGTCTTGATGATACCAAGTGGCAGACAAACGCCATAAACGAGAATGAGTGTGACAATGCCATAAAACAGAGAGATGGGCATGCGTTCCCGAATCATCAACGACACCGGATCTTGGTAGCGCATCGACTTGCCTAGTTTGCCCTGCAGAAGCCCAGCGAATCGCGATTGGTAAATTTCTGCACGGTAGGTGGTATCGGCGGGCATTCCGATGGCTCCTGGCACCCATTTTTTCCAAATCTTCAATTGATCTTGCGGCGACTGAATGCGAACCTTCCAGCCATCGGTGCTAGTGCCATTTAAGCCTGTAATGGAAGCAGTTCCATCATCTTTGCGGGTGACCTTGACTGTGGCGGTGCTGCCAGGAATGTTGACTTCTGCGTCGTAGGAGTTGTTTTCAAAAAGTGCGGCACTTTTACTGACATCGCGGGGCATAACCCCAAGCCATTCGAGGTAGTGCCTGGTGTTTGATTTGTCGCGGTCGTAATCGCCCGCCAATTTCACAAGCATGTCGGGCTTGAGATTGAAACCACTTTGTTCTCGCGAACGCACACCCTTATTTTCGCCCTGGCCCATGAGTTTTTTGAGATCTTCATGCATAGGGCCTCCAGGCACGGCGCGCATGATGATGAAGACGAGCAAGGTGATCCCCAGTAAGGTCGGTGGAATCAGCAAAATCCTGCGTATGAAATATTCTTTCACTTCTCGCACAGCTTGCCGAGCGGTGGAATCCTTGGCAAGTCTATGTTTTTGCGAAAAACATGAAAATCATTGATCGCGCGATGGTCTCCCTAGTCTCGATCAACCGGGGGGCCAGGTGAGCGGGCGGCCGCCGAGAATATGAATGTGCAAGTGTGGCACTGCCTCTCCGCCGTCGCGACCATTGTTGATGACAAGGCGAAATCCGTTTTCAAGTAAGCCTTGTTCGCTGGCAATGTGTTGCACTTGCAAGAGCATGTGTCCCAATAGCTTCTCGTCATCTTGGGTAGCTTCAGCGATGCGCGGTATGGCCTTGCGAGGCACCAGCAGCAGGTGCGTGGGAGCCTGAGGGGCAATGTCGCGAAAGCAAACGCAGTGATCGTCTTGATACACAATCGTGGCGGGGATATCGCCTTGGCAAATTTTTTCAAACAAGGTGGGCATGGCAAATCATAGTCACGGCGAGGAGTCAGACTCAAGTCGATTACACTTTCTGATATGGGATTTCTGCTGGAAAAATTTTGTTTCGCCACTAGCTTCACGCCGTGGCGAAACAAACGGGCAAAAAGGGCAAAGCGAAGGCGGTGATCCGCGTTGAGGGGGCACGACAGCACAATCTCAAATCGCTCGATATCAGCATCGGTCATGGCAAGCTTACGGTCGTCACGGGACCCTCTGGTTCGGGGAAATCTTCGCTGGCATTTCATACGCTCTATGCAGAAGGACAGCGACGTTATGTAGAGACGTTTTCACCTTACATCCGGCAATTTTTTGATCGCATGGATAAGCCGGATGTCGATGTGATCGATGGCATTTTACCGGCGATCGCGATCGAGCAAAAAAATCATGTGCGCACCACGCGTTCGACGGTCGGCACTCTCACCGAAATCAACGACTATTTAAAAGTGTATTTCGGTCGTGCGAGTCAGGGCTATGATCCGCAGACGGGCGAAGAGATCAAACCGGATAGCCCGGAGTCGGCGTTGGCGTGGTTGTTTGCGGAGCGTTCGGAGCAAAATGTATTGCTACTCTTTTCCGTGCGCGTGCCCGAGGGTGCCACGCCTGCGGATTTTTTTCCGCTGTTAGTGCAGCAAGGTTTCCTGCGGGTGGTGTTGTATGGCGCGGTCTATCGCACCGATGAACCGGAAGCCTGTCATCATGCCTCATTGCCCGCGCAGTTGTGGATCGTGCAAGATCGATTGGCGGTAAAAAAGAACCAACGCAGTCGATTGCTCGAAGCTCTCGAAGCGGCGGCGTTGCATGGCCGGGGGAGCTTTGCGGTGAGTGGGGTCGATGCCGCTGCGGACACGATGCGGCATTTCAGTAACGACTGGATCAATCCCGCAACGGGCTTTCAATTGTGCGAACCGTCGGCGGGATTGTTTTCCTTCAACAGTCCGCGCGGGGCCTGCCCGAAATGTCGGGGATTTGGTCGGGTCATTGGCATCGATCTCACAAAGTCTGTTCCTGATCCGAGTCTGTCGATTCGGCAAGGTGCGATCAAGCCCTTCCAAGGGGAGCGTGGCGAGGAATGCCAGCGTGATTTGCTGCGTTGCTGCAAGACGCGTGGCGTCAGCATCAATACACCCTGGGAAGATCTCAGCAATGACGAACGCGAATGGGTGAACTATGGCGAAGGCGGAGATCCTGAAGAAAATTGGCGCGACGGCCAATGGTATGGGATCAAGGGATTTTTCGATTGGCTCGAAACGAAGGCTTACAAAATGCACGTGCGTGTTTTCCTATCGCGTTATCGCTCCTACACAGAATGTCCCGCTTGTCGTGGCAAACGTCTGCGTCCCGAGGCATTATGTTTTCGTGTGCATGGCAAAACTTTGCCAGAGATTTGGCAGATGCCGGTTTGTGATCTGGTTTCATGGTTTGACAAATTGACGACCACTGATGCCTCGTTGGAATTGGTGCGAACCGAAATCCATTCGCGTCTGCAATATCTTGTCGATGTTGGACTCGGCTATCTGACTTTGGATCGCCAGACACGCACATTATCCGGCGGAGAAATGGAGCGCGTCAATCTCACGACCTGCCTTGGTGCTTCGTTGACGAATACCTTGTTTGTGCTCGATGAGCCAACGGTCGGTCTGCATGCGCGCGACATTCAACAACTCGTCGGCGTGATGCATCGACTGCGCGACAAAGGCAACACATTGGTCGTGGTGGAACACGAAGAAGCGGTGATGGTCGCAGCAGATGAAATCATCGACCTCGGCCCCGCAGCAGGCGAGCAGGGTGGGGCTATGGTCTATCAAGGTCCGGCGCGCAATGCCCAGCAAAAGACCGGCACGATCCCGTGGCTGGATGGACGTAAATCCATCGCACTACCGAAAAAACGTCGCAAGCCGAGCGATAAAAAAATCATCATTCGTGGAGCGTCACGGCACAACATCAAGAAGCTCGATTTTGAATTGCCACTTGGTTTGCTGGTCTGCCTCTCCGGTGTATCGGGCTCAGGAAAATCCACTCTCGCGCATGATGTGTTGTTCGCGAATCTCGCTCGCAAGCTCGGTCAGGATCCGGGTGAAGAACGGGAAGCGGCGGCTATCCACAGTCTCACGGGTTCGCAGTTTGTGAAGGAAGTGTTATTGGTTGATCAATCATCTCTTGCGCGGACGCCGCGTTCGACACCAGCCGTGCATTGCGGGGCCTTTGATTTGATTCGTCAGTTGCTGTGCGAGACTGATCAGGCCAAAGCGGCGGGACTTCAGGCAGGTTATTTTTCGTTTAACTCCGGTCAAGGTCGTTGCGACCGATGCGCGGGTGCAGGTTATGAAAATGTGGAGATGCAATTTCTCAGCGATATTCAAGTGACCTGTCCCGATTGCAGTGGTCGACGCTATCGACCTTCTGCATTGGAATTTACCCTGCTCGATAAAAGCATCGCCGACTGGCTTGAGCTCACGGTGTCCGGTGCTATGCTGCGTTTGGCGCATCTGTTAGAAGACGATAGCAAAAAAATCAGCCGCCTTGCGTATAAAGCGATTGAGTTGTTGCGTCCGCTCGAACGGGTCGGACTAGGTTACTTGCGACTCGGTCAACCTCTCAACACTCTCAGCGGTGGCGAATCGCAGCGATTGAAATTGTGCCAACTACTCGGATCGAACCCGCAGGGCGGGCGCTTGTTGATTCTCGATGAGCCGACCACTGGTCTGCACTTTTCTGATGTCGAGACCCTGCTCCATGTGTTCCAACAACTCGTCGATGCGGGCAACAGTGTGTTGGTGATCGAACATCATCTCGATGTGATGGCGGCGGCGGATTGGCTGATTGATCTTGGCCCCGGCGCAGGAGCAGAGGGAGGAAAAATCACCGGTGCAGGAACGCCCGAAGCGATTGCCGCGAGTGATAGTGAAACCGCTCGTTATTTGATCGAAAAGCTCGGCGGCAAAAAAGCGAAGCCTAACAAAAAATTGCAAGGTACTGCCGCACCGATGAAAGCAGAGATCGCTCTGCACGGAGCGCGGCATCACAATTTAAAAAACATTTCTGTGACCATTCCGCGCGATCAATTTGTCGTGATCTCGGGCTTGAGTGGCTCGGGGAAATCGACATTAGCGTTCGATATTTTATTTGCGGAAGGCCAGCGGCGATTCCTCGATTCGATGTCGGCTTATGCGCGACAGTTTGCCGATCAATTGGAAAAGCCCGACCTCGATCACCTCAGTGGGTTGCCGCCGACGGTGGCCATCGAGCAACGCATTTCGCAAGGAGGAGGCAAGTCTACCGTGGCAACGATCACCGAGGTGTGGAACTTCATCCGTTTGCTCTATGCAAAACTCGGCACGCGCTATTGTTGTGGTCAGCCTGTGGAGAAACAATCGCTGAGTGCTATGGAGCAAACGCTGCGCGAGCATTTGAAAAAAGGGCCGATCCGTTTGTTTGCGCCGTTAATTCGCGGGCGCAAAGGGTATCATACCGAAGTTGCCACCTGGGCTACGCAGCATGGCTATGAAACTTTGTTGGTGGATCGTCAGTTGGTTGTGGCGCAGGAATTTCGTCCGTTGGAACGATTCAAAGAACACGATATCGATGTGATGATCGCGCACTTCACATCGCTCAAAGATCCGCTAGCGGCAAAGCTGGAAGAAGCATTGCGAGTGGGGAAGGGGACGGTGCGCTTGCTCACCGCTGACAATACCTTTCAAGTATTGTCGGCGCAGCAGGCTTGCGCAGTTTGTGGCACTTCGTATGAAGAACTTGACCCGCGTCATTTTTCCTTCAACTCGCCGCATGGCTGGTGTCTGGAATGTAGAGGTTATGGCATGGTGTCAAAAAAACGTCGCTATCTCGATGTTTCGCGCTTTGATTCCTTGCTCGCTGCCGAAGTTGACGAAGAGCGCTCGCTGGAACGCATGGATGTTGATGAACTCGTAACGTGTCCCGTGTGCGAGGGGGCGCGCTTGCATCGCGATTCTTCTCGTGTGCAAGTATCATCGATGGAAATTGGAGCGCTGGCTCGATTGCCGATTACACGAGCAGCGGATTATTTCCAACATCTGAAATTTACAGAAAATCGTCAGCAATTGATCGCTCGCGACATCATTCCCGAAATCCATCAACGCTTGGAATTCTTGAGTAAAGTCGGGCTGGGATACTTGCAATTGGATCGTTCCGCACGCACGCTTTCGGGCGGCGAAAGTCAGCGCATTCGACTTGCGGCGCAGTTGGGATCGAATTTGCGCGGCGTTTTGTATGTGCTCGATGAGCCTACGATCGGACTGCATCCCCGCGACAACGCGGCGTTGTTAGAAACCTTGATAGCCTTGCGCGACCGAGGAAATTCCTTGGTGGTGGTCGAGCACGATGAAGACACCATCGCTGCGGCGGATTGGTTGATCGACCTCGGACCTGCAGCAGGGCGATTGGGGGGGCAGGTCGTGTATGAAGGCAAGCCGCCGAAACTCGGTGCTCGTGCGCGCAAAAATGCAGGGCAGGAAATTTCTCCGACACTGCGCGCGATGTCATTCGTGATGAAACATCCTCTACGCGGGAGCCGTCGCAAAGTCACGGCGAAGCAAGAATTTCTTCATCTCACAGGTTGCCATGCGAACAATTTGCAGAACATTGAGGTGAAAATTCCCGTGGCTTGTTTGACCGTGCTGACGGGTGTTTCTGGTTCGGGCAAGTCTTCGCTGATGCATGGTTGTATCGCTCCGGCAGCGCGTGCGCAGGGTAAGAAAACTTCCGTTAATGCGAACTACATCAAAGCCAAAGGATTTGAGCGCATCGAGTCGGTGTATGAAGTCGATCAATCGCCGATTGGCAAAACTTCGCGCTCGTGTCCGGCGACTTATGTCGGCATTTTTGATGAGATTCGCAAAGTCTTTGCACAATTGCCCGAAGCTCGCGCGCGTGGCTTTGAGGCGACGCGTTTTTCCTTCAACACTGAGGGCGGACGTTGTGAAGAATGCAAGGGCAATGGTCGCATCAAATTAGAAATGGATTTCCTGCCCTCGGCGTGGGTGCCGTGCGATGTCTGTCAGGGGAAACGCTACAATAGCGCAACACTCGAAGTCGCTTATCGCGATTGCTCTATTTCCGATGTGCTGGCCATGTCCATCGAGCAAGCGGCGCAGTTTTTCGAGACGCACACGCGCTTGTCAGAGCCATTGCGTCTGTTGAACGAAACCGGCTTAGGTTATCTCACGCTCGGTCAGGCATCGCCGACGCTCTCGGGTGGCGAGGCGCAGCGTATCAAGTTGGTAAGTGAAATCGCTCGCGGTCGCTCTCTGCGCAAACGCATGGCGCAATTGAATCAAGCCAAGGGCAATCTTTATCTAATCGAAGAACCAACCGTGGGGTTGCATCTCGAAGATGTTCGTCGCTTGATCGATGTGCTGCATCGTTTGGTGGATGAAGGTCACACCGTGGTGGTGATTGAGCATCACATGGCTGTCGCAGCAGAGGCGGATTGGGTCATCGATATCGGTCCCGAAGCCGGGGCGGATGGTGGCACTATCGTCGCCCAAGGACCGCCGGAAATCGTGGCGAAGTCTAAAGCATCACGCACTTCTGTTTTCTTGGCGAAGCAGTTGGGTTAGTCTTATAAAAATCAACTTAGCCAGCGGTGGAAACGGCGGAAGATCAAGAACCCGGCAAGGCTTCCCATTACATCGGCGCAGAGGTCTTGGGCGTCATTACCACTGCGGCCAGGCACCCACGATTGATGCCATTCGTCGAGGCAACCGATTGTGGTCATCACAAAAAGCACGATGACGAGAAGCCGCGCCCAGTCGAGATTTCTATGGCTCAGTCGATAGAGACAAGCCGAAAGCAGGCCTCCACCCCCGAAGAAATAACCGAAATGCGCCAGTTTATCGAGATGCGGGATTTCTATTCCCGTTCGTACTTCTGCGGCACTTGAGGATAAGTGCCATAGCGTACCAAACCAGACGAAAAACAAGATCAGCCAAAGATCGGCACGTTTAAGGAAAGTGGGGGATTTCATGTCGACCATTCGCCCTTAGCGATTCGGCGTATCTTGACGGCGGATTTCCTCTTCGAGACGCTCGGCCAGCCATTGTTTCATCATGGATTGATAGTTTAAGTAGCGTGAGCGAGCCACGCGTTTGATGCGGGAAAGCATACGCGGATCAAAGCGCAGGGTGATGGTGGTCGATTCGCGCGAGTCCGGTTCATGCACGCAGCTTTGCATCAAGCGGGCATCGAGTTCGTGACCTTCCCAGAACTTAGCTTCCGCTTGTTCGTCAGTGAATGCAGGGATTTGAGACCAATTTGTGATCGTATTCATAGTTTATTTCATCGCTGCGTAGCGCCGTTCGTAGAAGCGAACTTCATTTTCGGTCATATCCCGTGCCGCGATCACGCGGGTGGTTTTGCCATCGGTCCAGAAACATAAAAACAAATGCCTGCCGCTGACCGTGCGACCGAGCGCATAGTAGCGCGATTCGCCATCCTCGCGTTCGACATCGGGCAAAAATCGGACACCGAAAGGGTCTTCGAGAATTTCCTCCAACTCGCGAGGCTTGATTTCGCGCAGGTCGAAGTGAACATCAATTAGGTCGAGATCCATGGATAAGGAAAATGGGGCAGTGGGCGCTAGGGGAGCAACGGAATAGAAACGGAAAACAATCAACTGTGCAAATGAATTCGTTACGGCTTAGAGATTTAGAACGATTTGGTCACTCCCAAGTAAGCCGCGAATACTCCTGCAGCGAGAGTCAAAAGCAGTGCTGGCATGGGCATGACTTTGCGTCGAGCCAGAACGGGTGCGACGCCGAGGAATAACCAGAGCACCAATTTTACTTTCCAATAATGGAGTTCCATGGGTGGTTTTTGAAGGATGGCAAAACCAGCGAGCAATAATAGGAGCAACGAAATGCCATGGAGCATGGCAGCACATTTGCGACACGATTCCTGAACACCCATGAGAATGGCACCCATGGCAGTAAATACGCCCAAGGCGCCGGCGAGGTGTAGAATTTTAAAGTACAAAGGATTCATAAAAACTGGGTTTAGCCTAGCGAAGCTTTCTCCTCTGTCAACGGCAAAGCCCCATGACCAAAGATTCAAGCTTCAAGGCTAATGGCTTGAATTTGCAATTACGATCTAAGGGGATGTAATCTGATGCGTTTAGCCTCATAGAACAGGTTTACTAACGCTTCACCATGTCACATTATGAATCGCAATAAAAACAGCCGCAGCACCGCAGAAGGAAATCCCACTCTAGATATTTCATCGTTAATCGATGTTTGTTTCCTGCTGCTCATATACTTCCTTGTCGCCACCACCATACAGAAAAAGGAAATGGATCTGCCGCTCGCGTTGCCGGGTGATCAGTTAGAGGGCACGCATCCGCGAGAAGTCGATCCTTTGCTAATAACGATCGATGCCCAAGGAGCCATTCATGCCGGGGCGGCGTCATCGATGGAGTTGTTGGATACAGATGCTACGTCGCGTGATGTACCACTGTTGATGGGGACTTTGCGCCTGTATGCGGCTGGGGTTTGGGCCGGAAACCGACAACCATTGGTGCAGTTGAAGGTTGATAATGGTGCGAATCAACAACGTGTGATGGATGTGCTCAATGCCTTCGTTGCCGCAAAGATCCAGGATGTCACTTTCAGTGATCAAGAAGAATGATTGATTGGGCTAACAACTCTAACGAGTGAGTGGGTCAAAATTAGGCAATTTTTCTTGACATTTTAGGGTTATTTGTCAAACAGAGCGCGGTTTACAGCATTTTTGACAATCCCTTCTTTTTGATGAAGTCATCGCTTTTTGTCTCTCTCTGTTCGGTTTTTCTCATGGCTTGGTTGGTCGTATCATTTGTGACGACATTAAAACCGGAGCCTCGTTTGGGCCGCGGTTCGCTGCCACTCAGTGCAAAAATTTCGGAGCCGAAGGCATCTATTGTTGATGAGGCTTCCGTGCTACTTACCCCTGAGGGTGATAAGGTTGCAGGACAATAAGCCCGCATTATCATCAAACGCTGCCGAATCTACGGTGACGCTTTTGGTATTCTGCCACTGCTGCGAATAAGTCGCCTTGGCGAAAATCCGGCCAACATTTGTCGACGATGACCATTTCGGCATAGCTGATTTGCCAGAGTAGGAAATTGGAAACGCGCATTTCGCCCGAGGTGCGGATCAACAGATCGGGGTCAGGGATGTGGGCCGTATCGAGTTGGGATGCAAAAAGTTCTGTGGTGATCTCATCGGGATGCCATGTCCCGTCCTGCACGCCTTTTGCGATCTTGCGAGCGGCGGCGGTGATTTCCTCGCGCGACCCATAGGACAGGGCAAGCACGAGAGTGATGCTGTCATTGTTCGCCGTCAACTCCATGACATCTGCCAAAATCTTACGGGTCGATGCGGGGAGTCGTTCGATTTGACCGATCGCCTGTAGTCGCACATTTTGCTTCATGAGATCGTCCAATTTAGTCTTGAGAAATTTTTCCAGCAGACTCATCAGCGCCGAGACTTCCGCTTCCGGGCGACTCCAGTTTTCTGAGGAAAAGGCATAAAGTGTGAGGTAGGGCACACCGAGTTCTTTGCAGGCATCGATGGCTTCGCGCACAGATTCCGCGCCGGCACGGTGGCCTTGGACGCGAGGTAACCCGTGAGTTTTGGCCCAGCGACCATTGCCGTCCATAATGATGGCGATGTGTTTTGGAATCGAATGGAATGATTTCATGGGGAAACAATTTCCGTAAGGCAAGCATGCGCGAATGAAGGCATGATGCGACTTTGGTGAAAGATGCGTGAAGGCGCAGGACGGGGGGCGGGGCATGCTAGGGGGCACGGGCGTGAACGTCAAACCATCAACGAGGAAATTTTTTCATTCGCGGTTTGCCTTTATGCCGTGAGTGACTAGTTTTTGCGCATGCATCCCTTTGCCGATCCCGCTTTTGCCGTTCGCTGGTCCACTCTTGTTCCCACCGCCGTTGAGGCCGATGTGCGTTTCGCGCTCGATGAAGCGAAGGCAAAGATTGATGCGATCTGTGCACTAAGTGAAGAGGCCTTGACCTATGAAAATACATTTCACGCGATGGGGAAAGCGAGTGAGACACTCAATCGCGCTTGGGGGCGTTTGACGCACCTTGATTCTGTTGCAGATGAACCTGCACAACGCGCGGCTCTCAACAAAATGCTGCCTGAAGTTTCCGAGTTCTATTCGTCGATTCCCTTGCGCGATGATTTGTGGCAAGTGTTGAAGCGCTTTGGTCAATCCGATGGCGTATCGAAACTCTCGCCCATCCATCGTCGTCATGTTGAGGAAACGATGCTCGACTTCGTGCAAGATGGTGCCGATCTGCCCGCTGATCAGAAGTCGCGCATCGCAGAGATCGATGCGGAACTTTCCAAGCTCACCAAACAATACGCCGAGCATGTTCTCGATTCTACCAATGCGTGGGATATCGTGATCACGGATGAACAGCGCCTCGCCGGCCTGCCTGATTCTGCAAAAGCGTCTGCCGCTGCGAATGCAAAATCGAAGCGACTTGGCAGTGATGAAGCACCAGCGTGGCGTTTCACCTTGCATCAGCCATCCATGTTTCCGGTCATGCAGTATGCCGATGACGATGCCTTGCGTCGTGACATTTGGCAGGCATCGATGCGCGTGGGTGCGGAAGGAGAGTTTGATAATAGTTCGTTGGTATGGCGCATCCTTGAGCTGCGGCAAGAGAAGTCAAATGTACTCGGGCAAAAGCATTTCGCCGATTTGGTATTGCAACGTCGCATGTCGAAAAATGGTGCTACAGCGTTGTCGTTCGTGGAGGATTTACACGATCGCATCGTTGGTGGTTTTCGTCAGGACTACCGCGAATTGTGTACCTACAAAGCAGAGAAGACCGGCGTGGCCTGCGAGGCGCTTGAGCCATGGGAAGTTTCCTATTGGGCGGAGAAGCGTCGCAAGGAGCACTTCGATCTCGATGGCGAGGCGCTGCGTCCTTATTTCCCCGTCTCCCAAGTGATGTCTGGCATGTTCCAACTGGCGAGCACTTTGTTCGGTATCGACATCAATCAGGTAGACGCGGTTTATTTTGACAGGGGAAATGGCCCTGCCGAGTTGGCGGATGGAGCGGTGGAGGTCTGGCATCCCGAAGTGACATTTTATGAACTGCGCGACACGCACAGCGGCGAACACCTCGGATCGTTCTATGCTGATTGGCATCCGCGTGAATCGAAACGCGGTGGTGCTTGGATGAATCAGTTAAAGTCAGGTAGCCCGCCCATGAATGGCAAAGCTCGCCGCCCGCACCTCGGATTGATCATTGGCAATATGACGCCTCCCGTGAACGGCGAGGACGCACTCCTGACCCATGAGGAGGTAGAAACAATTTTCCACGAGTTTGGCCACTTGTTGCACGGATTGTTGAGCGATGTGGCGGTCGAATCGCTGGCAGGTACGAACGTGCCATGGGACTTCGTAGAACTCCCCTCGCAGATCATGGAAAATTTCTGCTGGTCGCGCGAGTCACTTGATCTCTTTGCCCGCCATCACAAAACGGGCGATGTCATTCCCGAAGAGCTGTTTCAAAAAATGATCGATGCGAAAAATTACATGAGTGCCACGATTTTCATGCGACAACTCGCACTCGGCAAACTCGATTTGGAATTGCACATGAATCTTGCGCGATATGCGGGTCGCGAGCTCGACACCGTGGAGCGGGAAATTCTCGCCGATTATCGTGCGGCATTGAAAACCGAAGTGCC
This sequence comes from Akkermansia muciniphila, assembly GCA_945890645.1. Classification (GTDB taxonomy): domain Bacteria; phylum Verrucomicrobiota; class Verrucomicrobiia; order Verrucomicrobiales; family Akkermansiaceae; genus UBA956. The sequence continues at coordinate 67,275 of CAMDCV010000007.1, read as the reverse complement.
GGGAATGGCTCGACGCTTCAATCACTTGTTCAGTAGTCCGACAGGATACGCGGCCGGCTACTACTCCTACAAATGGGCGGAAGTGCTTGATGCGGATGCGTTCACACGTTTTGAAGAAGAGGGAATTCTCAACGCAAAAACAGGTCACGATTTCCGCGAGCATATTCTGAGCAAAGGCAATTCAGCTCCTGCCGATGAACTATACCGCCGTTTCATGGGTCGCGATCCAAATCTAGAGCCATTGTTGCGTCGCGCTGGTTTGCTCAACGATCCGATGCTGGCTTGAGTGCACGGCGATGAAAGGATTGTTCCCCAGTGAGCAGGACACGGTTTCGTTTGAGACCTTCATGTCCTATGCGCTGCATGATCCGAAACATGGATACTATGCACGTAGTATTTCCACCGTAGGTCGCGGTGGTGACTTTACCACTACGGCGGAAATTTCTCCTGCGCTTGCGAAAGCGATCGCTGCGTGGTTGCAGGATCAATTGCGAGCCACAAAGTGCGTGCATGTGATTGAGCTGGGGCCTGGCAGTGGTGCCCTGGCGGCTGCGGTGCGTGCTCAATTGCCTTGGCATGTGCGCTGGCGAACGCAGTGGCATCTGGTGGAGACATCCACTTCGTTGCGCAAGATTCAACAAAAACGTCCGGAACTACGACGTGCTCAATGGCATGATTCTGTCGAGTCGGCACTGTCGGCCAGTGGTGGTGCGGCCTGCTTGTATTCCAATGAATTTTTCGATGCTTTTCCTGTTCGCTTATTCCAACGCAGCGGAGATGAATGGCTCGAAATTTACGTGAGGCATTCGACCGATGGTTTGGTAGAGTGTCTAGTAGCGTGCGACCAATTGCCGCATTCGAGTTTGTGGCAACGTTCATGGCGCCAGTCGCAACGCGTGGAGGTTCATCAAACTGTGCAAAAATGGTTGCAGGCACTCGCGCGTCATTGGCAACGAGGTGCCATGTTGACCATTGATTACGGTGCTACCGCTGATTTACTTTACGAGCGACAGTCAATGGGCAGTCTGCGGTCGTATCGGGCACAGCAGCGAATGACAGGACCAGATCTCTACAAAAATGTAGGCCATCAGGATATCACGGCCGACGTTAATTTTACCGATTTGATGGACTGGAGTCATGCCTTTGCTGCAGCACAATCCTTACAGACACAGGCGGAATTTCTCGCGCCTTTTGTGGACAGCAAGCACCTGGGCGACATTTATGCGAGCGACCCATGGGGAGCGGGTGGGGCTTTCCAGGTGTGGCAATGCACTATGGGGAAGTGAATCATCCTGATGTCATTGTCATTCTTCGCAAAATGTCACCACAAAATATCTGTTCGTGAAAGGTCCTGCGTGTTATGAACTCTTGCGCGCAGCCCATGAACCGAATGATTATTTGCCTACGATTGATGCTCGCTATCAGCAGCTTGATGCTTTGCGATTCTTGCTCTGTGAGAATGCCTAGCCCTGCAGAACCACCGCAGCCAAAATCAAATCCCTCACCTGTGGCGACTAAAACGGCTGCGGACAAAGTGGCAGTTTATTTGGTGGCCGATAGTCTACACACATCGCTAGCGGTGCCCTATAACTGGCTAGTTGAAAACGGTTATCGCGCGCCTAAAGGGCTACGATTTCCGGAAGGACCTATGCGCTATGTGGTGATGAGCTGGGGCGACCGCGTGGCCTACGAGCAGCGTCGTTGGCTACGTCCTTCCGAAGTATTCAATGCGCTTTTGATGCCCTCCGACTCAGTTACGGAAATCATCCCCATTTCATGGAAAGTCGAAGAAGTATGCTATCAACAGCGCATTTACCGCGCCGAAATTTCCCGAAGTAAGGGGCGTTCACTCGCGGCGTTTCTTAATAACAGCAACAGACTCGATGACTCTGGCAAGCCGCGTATAATCGGCTCGTCTAGTTGGGGGAACGGCCTACTGCTTGATTGCAAATACTCGTATTACTTTCCTCGTATTTGTAATGTCTGGACAGGCCAAACATTGGAAGCTTGTGGTCTAACAATTTCGATGAAGTCGGCAATCAGTGCCAATGGATTGATCCGGCAAGCGGAAAAGCAAGGCTTTGTTTTGATTCACGAGGGCGAAGCCAAATCGCGCTATGGTCGCAATGCCAGCAAACCTCGCGCGCCTTGAGTGCCTTGCTGTCATGGCCGGGACATGAGATCGATGAGTTTCTGCTCTTCGTGGCAACTGAGCGCGGCCTATCAACGGCGTATCAGCTTTCGATCCGGCAATCGCTGGATGCCCTATGTGACTGGATCAATGCGCGTAAGCTCACATTGGCGGACATCGGCACCGATGAACTCTCGCAATTTCTGACGACAAGAAAGGAGCAATCGTTAGGGGCCTCCTCACTCCGCATTACCGCAGTCCACGTGAAAATATTTTTCCGGTGGCTCGCAGGGAAGGGACGCTTGCCTATGGATCCCGCGGAACCCTTGCATGCACCGAAACCTGAAAAAATCTTGCCAGAAACGTTGCATGCTAGCGATTGTCAGAAGCTGTTGGAAAGCATCGATGTGAACAAGCCTCTCGGTGGACGTGATCGAGCGATTCTTGAACTGTTCTACTCGTCCGGTTTGCGTCTTTCTGAGCTCTGCGGGGCACGTTTGGAACACCTTGATATGGAGGAAAAATTCCTGCGTGTCACAGGGAAGGGCAACAAGACTCGCATTGTGCCGCTGGGGGAAATGGCTCGGCAGGCGATCGAGCGCTACCTCGCTGTGGACCGACCAACGCTTGTCAAGCGGCGCACGAGTTCGCATGTCTTTCTCTCGGTGCGCGGCGGCGCTCTGTCGCCCGATCGCGTGCGCGAGATTGTCAAAGAGCGCGCGGGACAGGCGGGGCTCGATCAGAATGTGTATCCGCATTTGTTACGACATTCCTTTGCCACGCACTTGCTGGAAGGGGGCGCTGACTTGCGGGTGATTCAGGAATTGCTCGGTCATGCGGATATTGCCACGACGCAGATTTACACGCATGTCGATCAAAAGCGTTTGAAAAGCATCCATAAGAGTTTTCATCCACGAGGGTGAGGTTCATTTCGAGCAGGTGCCGATAGCTCTCCCCATGTTTGTTTTGCCAGAGTATTCGCCGATTCGATGAGCTAATCAAAAACGATCTTAGCACCATTCCAGTTCACGCCCAACTTGGACGATTTTCGCTAGAATCCGCGAGGAATAGTGGGAACTGGCTGACATGCCATGGCCATGATGGTTGTGCCATGCGTGACTCCGCGCCAATGCCACGATTGCCTCGTCTTCCATGTCAGCACGGAGATTTTGGAAGAAGGGGATATGCCGGTTTTCGTAGCAGCCGAAAGAACGATCAACCGTGAAATCCACGCTCTCGTGATACAGAAACAGATAGCGAGAGTGAGCCTGCTTTTGTTTGATGCTGGCAGGAATTTTGCCCGGCTCGCGTTCTTCATCATTCAGCATGACTTCGCCCGACTCCTCCTCGGGTGGAGGAACCTCATCCACAACATAGGGATCGAATGCGACTTCCCTAATCACCTGATACACATGCTTTAGCCGACGCGAGAAAATGTTCTCCCACTCGGTCTTCTGCCCTTCGATCACATCGGTATATTCCAAGGACTGCGCATCTTCCGCAACCTCGTAGTCGGACACATCGTGGGCAAACGATTTAAAAACACAGACATTTACGTTTTTGTATGATCCGAGAAATTTATCCACATAATGCTCCCTATCCTCCTCAAGGATGAAAAGGAAGTTTTTAGCTTGTTCTGGAAATGGCGGCGTCATGGGCAATCATCCATCATGCTTCCGCGATGGTGAGTTTTGACACTTTTTCCTCCAGTTCCTTGCAGAAGTCAGCGGCTCCATCCTCCTCGATGATTTCCGCATTGTTTGAAGATCCCATGAGGTCTTTGGCTTTGGCGTATTCCCGTAGCATGCCCTCTGATGGCTTGCCGAGCAACAGGTGGATTTTGGCTTTGTCGCTCCCATCTTGCAAATGTCTCACCCGCGCATCCCACTGGAGACTGCGCTGTTCGATCGTTTCGGGGTTGTGGTAATCCAGAGACACGATTTCAAAACAATTCCAGACGCCGTTTTGGTAGGCACGTTGAAACTCGTATGCCACACGCGGAGCTTCCACAAGATGTGGAAGGATGAATGGCTTGACCCGCTCTGATTCAAATGTCGCTTGGTAATGCTCCTTGTAGATGACTTGTTCACTGCGTCTAGCTGAGCCTGGCGCTTTTTTCTGGTGCACACCGATGGCTTCTTGGAAAATTTCTTCCGCGATGGCCTTGGCATCGACGGTATAGCCACCAAAAGAGGGGCTCCATTGGTAAGTCGCATCATCAAAGGGAATCACGATCAGGCCCAGATCGCGTGCGCACGCAGCGGAGAGATCGAAGGGCAGTTCCGCCTGCTTGCGCAGTTTTTCCGCCAATTTCGCGAATTCCTTTTGAGCATAGCCGATGATCTTCTGGTGATCCTCGTCGCAAAAGTCGTGGAAAAATCGTCCAAGCCGCTGCGTCCGCGCCGTTCCCACAAAGTACAATTCCCGGCTCAGTGGTGCCCACACCAATACCCCTACGTTGGCAAATTCCCCCGTCACGGGGTCATGCACGTAGCGCAGGTAACTGGCACTGTAGTGGGGCTGGTTCATGAGTGGAGGCAAGTGGTCAGGGTGCGGAATATAGGGTAATAAAGCTGCTGGCGTCCAATGTGGAGAAGTAGTAACGCAACTAATGAGCGGTGCGAAGGATGATATTTTCCAGTTCATCGAGTGTATCCTCGTGATACAGCAAGACATCGTGCTCATGAAGCAATTGTTGGACTTTTGATTTTACCACCGAATTATGGGCGCCAAAAGAGCCCACGACAACCATTTGGCATCGTCCTTTACCTACGACCTCATGTTTCGCCAACAAATGGCCTTGGACTGCGATTTGGCTCGCTGCCCTGAAAATAGGGGTATCGCTCTCGTGAGTGTAATTCTGTTTTTGAATGAGGTTAAGACGACCATTCTGATAGCCGTAAGGAACTTCAATCGGTTGATCGATAATAGGCAAGCGCACTTTCACATTGCGCTGCACCAAGGTTTTGAGGCGCTCAGAATGCATCATTTGATCAAGGCGCTCAAACAAGGCTGGGGCCACGATTTTCTCTTGTTTGGTTCCTGCATCCACGAGTTCTGCGTAAAGTTGGATAAGCTCTACTTGAGGGTTCTGCACCCGCACGGGTCGTAACTCGGAAATTTGTAATTCATTCGCGAGAAGTGACTGAAATTTCCTGAAATTCTCCAAATCTGTGAGCGCTGGATCATTCAAAAGACGATTCATCAAGCCCTGTTTCATGCTTTTGATTTGATACAGATCACCCACTTGATCACCGAAGAACTTGCGAATGCGCTCGTTCTTCATGTTGATCCGGCAATTGAGATAGTTGATTTCAGGGCAGACCAACACGACACCCACGTTGGCACTCTCCAAGCGAGAATGGTCGGGGCAGTATTGAATGATCGCGTAGTAACCTGTGTAAGCGTCCTTCATGTCTTAAAATAGTTCGTTTTGCGGAAATAGCGAGGTAGTAAAATGGGCAGACAACCAATTACGCCGATCACTTAAAAATTCAATCATAGCCCTTCGAATGTCATCAGAAACCTCCCAATCAGTGGGGATGTCAGTGACGATTGCACGAATGGTGTCCATAGGTACGCGGTTCATGGCGTCTACAGCGGCTTGCGCATCCTGACGTTTCATTTTGCTCGTGAAGTGAGGAAAGACTCCGAAGGCTGTATTTTCACGAACTTTGTCAATGCGCGCCATGTCAGGGCGGAAGGGATTGCCGCAAGTGAAAATATGCGAATGATCAATCGCTAGCAAACGGAGCTTCGACGACTGGATGGATTCACGGGAAAAAAAGACATTGCCGTAGTTGATACGAGGAGGTGGCGGCAGTGGACGATAACGGTCACAGTTCAGAGTCCACTGATCCAAAAGCACAAGCTTCGCCAGATCTTCTTGATTTTCAATGACGTCTAGATCTTTGCATTCGCCGCTCCAGATAGAGCCTTCCACCTTGCGAGTACTCCAGGCAGTTCCGGGCAAGGCTTTTCCGGAGGGCTTGAGTGTGATCTCTGGAATTCCATCGTATTCTAGTAAACTCCAGTCCAGCGTGGGCAAACCAAGCTCTGCGGCCAGCCGGGTGCCGACGTATTCCGCCGCAAGAACATGGGGACCTTCGCGATTGCCAAGAAATTTCACGTAGCCAGCACCCGCATCAGTAACTACCTCCACAACCGATGTGCCGGACGGGATGGCATTCGCCACGCGCCTGATGCGTTTTGGTTTCCATGAAGTTGTCTCTGGCATGAGGTTGTGCGGTGATTATATGTTGAGAGGCGGCAGGTTCGCAACGAGTTTGTTTGTCTCCAGGCTTACGGTGATGACTCTTTGGAGGAGTTCTAGGGGGTATTGGGGATCGTTCATGGTTTCGGTGGCGTAGAGGTTGGCGTCGTTGGTGATGCCGCTGTCTTTGTCGGTGGTGACGCTTTGGCGCTCCATGACCCACTCGATGGCGGGTTTGCCGTTCACTACGTAGTCGTAGGCTGCTAGGGGGATGTTTCTTAGGGTGATGTGCTCGTTGTAGATGACGGTGGTTTTGTCGTTGATGCTTTTGCCGGTGCCGTGGTCTTTGGCTTTGGCAAATTTCATCTTGGTGACGCGGTAGCGTTTCTCGGGCGGCAGGCTGGTCGCGGTGGCGCTGGTCTCGACGCTGACGCCGGGATGGCAGGCGACGGTTTCATAGTTCAGGTGCCAATGGGCGAGCTCACGACCCGCTTTCTCAAAGGCGCGGAAATCAGCGTAGGTTTTGACGGCGGGGATGCGCGGGAGTTCTTTGCTGAGGTTGTCGGCGTAGCGGCTGCGGTAGTCGGGGGAATGCAGCAGGCCGTAGATGTAGTAGAAGAGGTCTTCTTTGGTGATGAGTATGCCCTCGTCTGATGCGGGATAGGCATTTTGGAAATGCTGCAAGCCCGCGTCATTGATGGCATCGCGGCGGGTGTAGCCACCCTCTTCATTGGTGTCTTGTGAAAACAATTCGTCGTCACCGGATTCTTCTTGTTTTTCGTAGAGATAGAGGGGGAAGCATTGGGCTCCTGCCTCCAATGCATTTAAATCAACTAGAACATTACTTATATAAGCACTGACGCCATTTCTTGATCCGATTCCATTGACTAATATTACTATATTTTTTAAATTCGAATTAGGAAAAATTTTATTGTTCTGCCCTACGCGATGAATGAACATTGGATCAAAATATAACCAAAATTTTGTAAACAAACGATAAGTGGCCAATAATAAATACTTTGAATGAAATTTCGCAGGTTTTTTCCTCTCGAAGTTCGCCACCAAACTACTCGACCACTTGATGAGGGCGGGGTCATTCGTTGCGTCTTTTTGGTCAATATTCTTTTCCAATTCAGTGTTGTAGGTTTCAATCATGCGCTGCATGTTTTGCGTAACTTGAGTTTTTGATGCATTGTAAATCCATGAATCACGATTCGTATTCGCGCCTAGTGAATAATTCTGGAATATTGCCAGGGCATCTTTGTTTTTCTTGTCGCCCAGAATCGGGTAGGTTTCAAAGTTGGTATCGCGTTGACCAATCCAATCGTGATGAAGATCGGGAATAAGATTTCTCCAAAGTTGGTTTTTCGTAATCGTCACTGCACTTTGCCAGTCTCGCATCTTTTCTCTCTTAGCCGCTCCGGTAAGGTCATCACCGATGTCATGAAAGTAAATTTTGCCGACATCCTTTGAGTTGGGGTTTTTGATTAAAAAATAGACGGCGATCCCCGTCATGCTGCCTGAATCAAATACATTTCCGCCTTCTTTGGCTGCTCCTTTGGAAAGCATGTTCTTGCGAATGTCGCCACGTAAGTGGATGACATAAAGTGAGGAAAATTCCTCGACGAGGCATTTGCGCAAGCCAGTGGCGAAGGAACGCTCAATCCATCCACTACCCGATACAAAGCCAATGATGCCTGTATCGCCTATACGATCACTAGCCCAGCGGATGGCGCGAATGTAGGAGTCGTAATTGTTTTTGATCGAAGTAGTCGAGGTGCCAGCTACATAAGTTTCCCGAATACGTTCGTCTAGATTGGGATAGGCGACGTTTTGATTGTTGTCATTGGCGGATTGTTGACCAGCGGAGTATGGCGGATTTCCGATGATGACGCGGATGTCGAGGGCTTTTTGGCGTTTGCGGCGGGCGGAGTTGTCTTCCATCAGGTCGCTGATGAGGTCCCCTTTTTCATACATTTGGAAGGTGTCGGTTAAACAAATCCCTTCGAAGGGCGTGTAAGGGATGCCGGATTGTGTCGCCCCTACAGGGCTCTGATTTTCTGGGGATTCAGGACCCAGGGCGTTGCCCTGGGCTATCGTCTTGCGCCCCGTTGGGGCTGAAGATGGGTAGTCGCCTGCGGCGTTCTTTTTCACGAGGCTGTGGTAAACCGCCTCGATGTTGATGGCGGCGATGTAGTAGGCTAACAGAACAATTTCGTTGGCGTGGATTTCGTGTTTGTATTTGTGCTCGAGTTCCTCGGGCTTGATGAGGCCGCTTTGGAGCAGGCGGGTGATGAAGGTGCCGGTGCCAGTGAAGGGATCGATGATGTGGACTCCTTTGCTGCCGAGACTGATGCCGAATTCCTGAAGCAGTAGGTCATTGACGCTGTGGATGAGGAAATCGACGATTTCCACAGGGGTATAAACGATGCCGAGGCGCTCGGTCATTTTCGGGAAGGCATTGCGGAAGAATTTGTCGTAAAGCTCGACGACGATTTTTTGTTTGGCGGTGACATCATCGATCTTGGCAGCGCGCATTTTCACGCTGGTGTAGAATTTTTCCAAGGTGTCCGCTTCTTTTTCGAGGTGGTGCTCTTGGAGGACTTCCAGGACTTGCTGCATGGCCTGGGAGACGGGATTGTGGCTGGCGAAGCTGTAGTCCTCGAATAGGGCATCGAACACGGGCTTGGTGATGAGGTGCTGGGCAAGCATCTCGATGACTTCTGCATCGGTGATGGAGTCATTTAGGTCATCACGCAGTTCATTCGCGAAGGAGGAGAAGGCGTGGCATTCCTTGGTGTTTTCTGAATTGCCGACGATCTGGGTGATGCGGGAAATGTGGGTGTTCGCGATCTTGGCGATGTCATTGGCCCATTCTTCCCAGTGATTGGGATTGCCGCATTTCTTGACGACCTTGGCGTAAAGGGCGCGCTCTAGCTCGCCGACTTCAAACTGGAGATCGGTCTGGACTTCGGCACGATACGGGGTCTCGGGGCTGCCGATGGTGCTTTGGTTTTTCCCGCTGACATTGCTGGTGGAATTTTTCGTGGGGGTGGATTTTTTCTGGGCCTTATCGGTGATGGCGATGACTTCCATCTTGCGGGTATCGTGGCCGGTGAGATCGATCTTATTGATCATCGCATCGAAGGTGTCATCGTGGGAGCGGAGTGCCTGGAGAACTTGCCAGACGACTTTATAGATTTTGTTGTCATTGAGGGCTTCGTGCGGCTCCATGCCGACGGGGATGACGACCGGAAGGATGACGTAGCCGCGCTTTTTTCCGGGGGCATTGCGCATGACGCGACCGACGGACTGAACCACGTCCACCTGTGAATTGCGCGGGGTAAGGAAGAGGACGGCATCGAGTGCGGGGACGTCCACGCCCTCGGAGAGGCAGCGGACATTGCTGAGGATGCGGCAGGTATGGAGCGGCGGCTCGGCCTTAAGCCAATCGAGTTTTTGCTCCTTTTCGGTAGCGTTCATGGAGCCATCGACGTGGGCGGCTTCGCAGAGTAGATCGTTATCGGAATTTTCCTGTTCTTGATAGGCCTTGACCACGGCGGAGAACATCGCGGCGATTTGTTTCGAGCTGACCTTGTGGCTGCGTCCGGTGGAGCGTTCGATGATTTGACAGAAGGCTACGGCGCGGCGCATCGGCTCGGCATCGCCACTGAGATCTTCGGCGAGTCCTTGCTTCGAGAGTGCCTTCCAGCAGCCGATGATGCGGGCGGCATCGTCCACTTTGAGTTGATTGTTTTCATCCTTGAGCAGGTCCTGGATGCGCGAGCTGACGTGTTCCTCGCTGATGGTGAGGACGATCACTTTGTAATCGGTGAGTAATTTTAACTGCACGGCTTCTGAGAACGTGATGACGTGGAGTTGCTTGCCGAACTGCGCCTCATCGTTCATGTCGTAGAGGATGGTATTGTCCCTCGCGGCAGTGGCCTTGGCGACATCGGCATAGATGCGCGGGGTAGCGGTCATGTAGAGGCGCTTCGCGGCGCGGAGGAATTCATTGTCGTGGACTCTGACGAAGCTGCTTTCCTCGTCGCCCTCGAAGCTGGCGCCAGTAGTGCGGTGCGCTTCATCGCAGATGACCAGATCGAAGGGCGGCAGGCCGTGCAGGTGCTGGGCGCGGCTGATGACTTCGAGCGAGTGGTAGGTGGAAAAGACGACGCTCATGTGCAGGGCATCGTGGCGTTTGCTCATCTCCATCGCGAGGCGTTTGGCATCGGTGGTGGCGGGGTAGCGCAGTTCGTGGGCGAAGGTCTCGACGATGTCCTCGTCTTTGTTACGCTTCTTGCCGACTTCTGCATCGGAGCAAACGGCAAAGCTGTGCAGCGGGGTGGCGCTTTCCTGCGTCCATTCGGTGAGGCTTTGCGAGAGCAGATTGAGGCTGGGGACGAGGAAAAGCACGCGCTTGCCGGGGCCGGCGATTTTTTCGGCGATCTTCAGGCTAGTGAAGGTTTTACCCGTGCCGCATGCCATGATCAGCTTGCCGCGATCGGCCGATTCAAGGCCGGTGACAACCTTGCCCTCGGCGCTGGCCTGGTGGGGGCGCAGTTCTTTTTTCTTCTTGAGGACGGGTGCGGTGGTGGGCTGGTACTTGGCCCAATCGATCAGCGAGTTTTCGAGATCGTGGAGGTCGATCTTATACACTGGGGGCGTTTGCGCGAATAGGGCGTGCAGGGCATTTTCCGACCAGTCGTCGGTGGTCGTGACGATGATGCGCTGGGTGAAGGGAGCTTGGCCGGAAGCAGTGAAAAAGCTATCGATGTCCGCCTTGCGCACGCGGTGGCCTTCGGCGTAACACTTGCACTGGATGGCGTGGAACTCCTCCGTGCCGCGGGTCTTCGCGACGAGGTCGATGCCGGTATCTTTGGCGGAATAGCCGTGCTCTTTCGCCCAATCGGCGAACAACCATACATCCGAGTAAAGATCGGCAAAGCGGGGCTCGTGGCGGAAATACGTGCGGATGAGTTCCTCGAAATACGTGCCTTTTTCCCGCTCGGTGCGGGATTCCTTGCGGTAGTGAGCGAGAAGTTTCTGGAGTGGAGTCACGTTGTAGAGCATAAAAAGGACAAACCAAATTTGTGGTTTGTATTATGCGAAAAAAACGTCGCATGGGAAGGGCAATCTACTGTGATTTCCCTCGAATGCTGTTAGATCATGCGCACGCCCAAATTACAGCAGATACTTGCTGGCCTGTTCAACGTCCTTGTCGCCGCGTCCCGAGAGATTCGCGATGATGATGTCAGACTTCGGCAATAGCGGTGCGATTTTTTCGATGTAGGCCATCGCGTGTGCACTTTCTAGCGCCGGCAAGATACCCTCGGTAGTGGCAAGTGCCTTAAATGCGGCGAGTGCTTCGTTGTCTGTCGCGTAAGTGTATTCGACACGACCAATGCTTTGCAAATAGGCATGTTCTGGCCCAATGGCAGCGTAGTCAAGACCGGCGCTGACTGAGTGAGTGAGTTCGATTTGGCCATCGTCATTGGCGAGTAACCAAGTTTTCGTGCCTTGCAACACGCCGAGTTTTCCCCCTTGGAACCGGGCGGCGTGACGTTCCGGGATAATCCCATCACCACCCGCTTCGACACCGATCATACGCACCGAGCTATCGTTGAGAAAAGGGTGAAACAATCCCATAGCATTGGAACCACCGCCCACACAGGCGACGAGCAGGTCGGGGAGTCTTCCTTCTTTTTCTAAAATTTGTTGTCTCGCTTCGACACCGATCACGCGGTGGAAATCGCGCACCATCATCGGAAACGGATGCGATCCTAAAGCCGACCCTAGAATGTAGTGAGTATCATCCACGCTGGCTACCCAGTCGCGCATGGCTTCGTTGACAGCTTCCTTGAGTGTGGCTTGTCCAGCAGTAACTGGCACGACCTTAGCACCCATCAGACGCATGCGGGCGACGTTGAGCGCCTGACGTTCCATGTCCACGGCACCCATATAAACGACGCATTCCATGCCAAATCGGGCACACACTGTTGCGGTGGCCACTCCGTGCTGACCGGCTCCAGTTTCGGCAATGATGCGAGTCTTGCCAATGCGTTTTGCTAAAAGGATTTGCCCGAGAGCGTTGTTAATCTTGTGCGCACCGGTATGCAGCAGGTCTTCCCGCTTTAGGTAGATTTTGGCACCACCCAGATTTTCGGTCCAACGTTCCGCGAAATAGAGAGGTGTGGGTCGTCCGACATAGTTGTGCAGAAGGTCGTCGAGTTCGGCCTGAAAGTTTGGATCTTTGCGCGCCTCGTCATAGGCCACAGCGAGGTCTTGCAAGGGCGTCATCAATGTCTCCGGCACAAACATGCCTCCAAAAGGACCAAAGTGACCGGTGGCATCAGGAACAGTCGGTAGCAGATCAGGCATCGCGCAGACAATGAACCAGATTGTTGACCATTGTCAAAAGCGATTTTGCTGAGCTAGTCAGCGATCGGTCAGCCAATCTGTGTCGATCCAATCCTGTGAATGAATGACCTCGGTTAATAAGGGGAGTTTCGCAAGCTGAGGAATGCAATTTTTGTTGGCGATCGTGGCAGTATCCAGTTCATCAACAAGATGGTTGAGAATGATACCGCGCAAGTCGAGTTTCCGCATGCGAATGGATTGGCAAGAAAGGATCGTGTGGTTAATGGCACCGAGGCGGTTGGCGACCACCAGTGCAACGGGCAGCCCGAGTGCAACAGCGAGATCGGCCGTGGAGTAGTCGGCCGTGATGGGAACTTCCCAGCCGCCGATGCCTTCGACCAATACGATTTCGTGTTCCGCGGCAAGGATTTGATATCCCGCGATCAATGCTGTTAGATCAATGCTGACATTTTCGAGTTGAGCAGCGACCCAGGGAGCGGCGGCTGTTTTCAGCCAAACTGGATTTACCAAGTCAAGTTGTAGGCCACCCGATGCTGCAGCGAGAATGCGTGCATCATCGCGATCTCCGCAGACAATGGGTTTGTATCCCACCGCATCGATGCCATCGGCACGCAAGGACTCTAACAAAATTTTTGTGACGTGGGTTTTTCCCACGCCGGTATCTGTTCCGGCAATGAAGCAATTCATGAGAGTGCGATGTATGATTACGGCGGAGGCGTCTCTTCGGGTTGCGCCGGCTTTTTCTCAGCCTCCTCGACTACAATAGCTTTTTGAGCTTCATCAATCTTGCTTTGCGTGATTCGGTCTTGAAGGATGGAAACTTCTAACTGTTTTCGTTGCAGTTCCTCCTGCAGGATTTGTTGTTGTTTCCGTTGATTGAGTGCTTGCTCGCTGATAAATTTAAAATCGATCCCCTCATTGATATGGCGATAGATCACATGCCAGATCGCATAGGCGGCAAGCAGTGACGCGATTTTAGCGGGCCAGTTCTTGATCAGAGAGTTTTTCATCAGCGGCAGGGGTGGATAGGAATAAAGCTTCAAGGCGTTGGCGGAAATCTTCGGCACTCGTGGCGCGCGTCATTTCCCCATCGACACAGATTGAAATGCTACCTGTTTCTTCAGAGACGACAATGACAACGCAGTCCGTTTCTTCCGAAACACCGATGGCTGCGCGATGGCGCAAACCGATCGAGCGATCACCGAGCTCTTTTTGACTCACGGGAAAAACGCAGGCGGCACCGGCCACACGATCTTGTGCAATGATCATCGCGCCATCGTGCAGTGGCGCCTTCGGATAAAAAACAGCCAGCGCAAGTTCAGGAGAAAAGATCGCATCAAGTTTCACGCCTGTATCAAGAAACTGACGCAGGCTGATACCCCGCTCGATGGCGAAAAGCGCGCCGAAGCGTTTTTTTGATAGAGTGACAACAGCATCGGCGAATGTTTCGAGGAATGCAAGTTTGCGATTGGTGGAAAAAAGAAACAGACGACTACTTCCGAGCTTGGCGAGCGCATTGCGGAGTTCCGGTTGGAAAATCACAATCAAGGCGAGTGCAAGTGCGGCGGCGGCGCGTGTGATGATCCAGCCAATGACTTCGAAAGAAAACAACTGCGAGATCAGCGTGAGGAAAATCAGGATCGACGCGAGACCCACCAATATCCGGGCACCGCGGGTCGATTTAAACGCACGGAAAATCTGATAGACCCCCAGTGCGAGAATTAAAATCTCGATGGCATTACTCCAGTGTTCTGAGATCCATTTGCCAATTTCCGCCATGTGGAAGCAGAGTAAACCATCCATCCGTGGGTGTCACCTTGATTCTTGCTAAATTAATGGACATCCGAACTGAGCTTATGTGTGTGAGTTCTGTATGGACTCGGTTCTTGTCAAATTGGATAGCAGTCGATACTCTACCGCCATGAAATTGATCCGACATGGAGAAATTGGACGTGAAGAACCGGGCGTATTATTGCCGGACGGCAGACGCATCGATGCGAGTGAGGAATTCAATGATTACGATGAGGGTTTTTTCGCGATGGGTGGCATGGAGTCTTTGGCGCAATGGGTCGAGGATGGTTGCGTCGGCGGACGGGAAATTCCTTCGATTGTGCGGATCGGTGCGCCGATTGATCGGCCTTCGAAAATCGTTTGTGTAGGGAAAAACTATCTCGATCATGCAAAAGAATTTGGCGAAGGCATTCCGACCGAGCCTGTCCTCTTTATGAAAGCGTCTTCGTGCTGGTCTGGTCCCTTCGACGAAGTGATTCGCCCTCGTGGTGCGGAGAAGCTCGATTACGAAGTCGAGCTTGCCATCGTGATTGGTCAAACCATGAGCCACGTCAGTGAAGAAGACGCCTTGTCATGTGTCGCGGGTTATTCAGTGTTTTGCGATTACTCCGAGCGTGCCTACCAGAAAGAGATGGGCGGGCAGTGGATGAAGGGGAAAAGCTATGATCGATTCGGGCCGATGGGGCCATGGTTGGTGCCTGCGTCACAAGTGCCCGACCCGCAAGCTTTGCGATTGTGGACGAAGGTCAACGGCGAATTTCGTCAAAATGGCTACACCGGCGATATGATGTTTCCGGTCAAGATGGTGCTGAGTTACATCAGTCGTTTTATGACATTGCTACCCGGAGATGTGGTGGCTACTGGAACACCTGCGGGCGTGGCGATGGGCATGAATCCCCCTAAATATCTGCAACCCGGTGACTACGTGGAGCTTGGAATTGATGGTCTTGGCGAAATGGCGCAGCGAATCGTGGCGGGCTAAAATGACTTATCATTTCATGAAATTTCTGACGATGTCGAAGTTTCTCCTATTATTGTTCTTCAGCATTTTGTCTTCCTGCAAGGGACCTTCCGTGAAGGTAGCATCCGATTACAGTGGCTGGCCTATCGATGTGAATCGCTTCATCAGTAGTCTTCAAACCAGCACAGGTAGTCCCATTGAGATTCAAGAAGAATTTGCGCACAAACTCTCACCCACAGCTCCCTCTGGATGCATTTTTTTCATCCGTAGCGAAGCAGACGACAGTCGCAAAGAAGTTCTGAAATCGGCCTGTACGGCGGTTACCGAGGGGCTTACGGCAAATGGCTACAAAATTCTGTCGACCGATCCGACGAGCGATAAGACGGATTACCGTTTCGTTTTTACGGGCTTATCGAGGAACGGGTCTATCACCCTCAAAGGATTGACAGACAAAGGCGGCGTTCAATTGATCGTATGCCTTTTAGAAGACATACCCCCGCAACCGTAAAAACAAAGGATCTGGATCGTAACGAGCTAATCCTTAACTCGATGATCTTTTTTTGCTTCTTCCGGCAATAATTTCCAGCGATGCAAAAAAGCTTCCATGGCTTGTAAGGTGAGGTCGTGATGCACGGGATTGAAATTGAAATTAAAAAACCGGTGGTCCGCGGCTTCGTATTCGATGACCTCGACTTTATTTCCTTTCCAACGCATCCAACGGCGGAACGAGTGCACAGGTTCTGCTGGTGTAATACGGTCGTTTTTTCCATGCAGAAACAGCATGGGCGGAAGTTTGCGACGCATCATTTTCGTGGGGCTTAAGGCCTTTGCTTGCGATTTGTTAGAAAAGCGTGACGCGTGGTCTGTGCCTGGCGTTGTATCAACGAGAGCACTGAAGAGCACTAATGCCTGTGGTCGTGGATCGCTCCCATCATCAATGCGTGGTGACTTCGCCATGGCGGCATGTAGAGCGAGAAACGCACCGCCAGCAGCGCCGACAAGCACCACTTTTTGTGGGTCGATGCCCAAGGTTTCGTGATTTTTTTTCGCTGCGATAATCAGGTCTTGAGCGTCTTCGATTGAATCAACGGGGCTGCTCTGGTGGCGGGAACTAACGCGAGTTTCCGCCGCGATGCAAACGCAATTGAGTTCGGCGAAGTGCAGGCATTGCGTGGCAAATTGGGTGGCCGCGGCTGCGTCCCAGAATCCGCCGTGAAAGAAGATGAGTAGCGTCGTCGGTAGTTCGGGTTGTTGATACGGCGGGAAAAAAACGTGAGCATGCAATGGCCCGTTGTTTGTCTCTTTGTAGCAAAACGTTGTGGAGTCTTTGAGGAGTTCGCGGTCGCGGGTCGCGCCAAATGCGGGCAATTGAATCAGTGCACTCATGAATTGTTAGTTTACCAGGAACCGCCAAGCGCCTTAATCAAATTGACTGTGACGGCCAGGCGCTGGGCCTGAAAGGAAGCGGCGAGGCGTTGATTCGTCAGCAGGGTGCGTTCGGTATCGACCACTTCAAGAAAGCTGACAAGGCCTGCGGAAAATCGTTGGCGGGAAATGTTGAGTGTGTTTTGTGCGGCATCGACGGCTTTTTTCTGAGCTTCTTCTTGGCGGCGTAGGTATTCAAGACCACTGAGGCCATCCTCTGCTTCGCGCAGGGCGACAAGAACGGATTGTTTGTAATCCAGTGAGACCGCTTGATGACGTGCGACGGCTGCATCGAAGTCGGCGCGGATTTTTTTCTGCCCAATGATCGGGTAGGTGAGTGAGGAGCCAAGAGACCAAATCAAGGTGTCGGTGTCAAAGACTTCGGTAAATTCTCCGGTTTCCGCACCGCCACGCGCGCGCAGGCGCAGGCTTGGGTAATATGCCGCTTTGGCGACGCCAATGTCGGCGTTAGCTGCGGCTACATTGCGCTCAGCGGCATAGAGGTCGGGACGGCGAAGCAGCAAGTCGGCGGGAACACCGGCTGGAATGCTGGGTGGTTTCTGCAATTTCGGTTGTGCGGAGAGCGACAAGCTACCGGCGTTGCGACCTGTCAAGACAGCCAATGCATTTACTAATTCGGACCGATCACGATCGACACCAATCAGTTCCGCTTCGACATTTGCGACTTCGGTTTGGGCGCGCGATACGTCCAACGCATTGACGGTACCAGCGCGGAAACGTGCTTCGATCAAGCCAAGCGTCTCCTTACGCAATGCGATGCTATTGACCAACAAAGCGCGATCCGCATCCAGTGCACGCAATGCCCAATAGGTCTGCGCGGTGTCAGCTGTGAGAGTGAGTTGCGTGGCGGCGTAGCTTGCTTGTGAGCTTGCCTCGCGGGCATCGGCTCCTTCGACCTGACGACGTACCTTGCCCCATAAATCGACTTCGTAGGAGAGGTCGAGTGGAAGCGTTACTGTGTCGCGCTTGACGGTGCCAACTCCGCCAAAAACGCTATTATTTGTGCGGCTGAGGTCACCATTAAAATCCAGCGCGGGTAATACGGCAGTGCGGCTGGAGCGGCTGATCGCGCGTGCCTCGCGCAGTCGTGCGGCGGCGGCTTGGAGGCTGAGATTTTGGGAGGCAGTGGCGCTTGCCAATTCATTGAGTGTAGGGTCACCAAACACTTTCCACCAGCGGCTGGTTTCATAGACCTTGGGAGTGCTGGTGCGTTTCCACTGCACGCCATTTTTCGAGAAAGACGCTGGCAAGTCCATTTGCGGGCTTTCATGATTTGGGCCCACGGTTGTGCATCCTAGGCAAAGCAAGCTCAGCACGAAGATGGGAGATAAAATTTTCACAGCAGGAGTATGCGGCGAAAGCGTGCTCACGCAAGAGCAAGATGCGAAGAAATGGGGACGTTCGAAAAAAAAATCGTGAGATTTTGCGTTTTGCGATTGAAATGTGAGTGCGCATAGTATTCTCTCGCCCTCCCGGACGGCGGTTTGGCGGAATTGGTAGACGCGCTCGACTCAAAATCGAGTACTTACGTGTGTGGGTTCGAGTCCCACAGCCGCTACTTTCGGAACAAGCACGATCCTTACGAGGGTCGTGTTTTTTGTTAGAGGGCGATATTTTTACGCATCTTCGCGAAGTGCGCGTTCTGCTTCTTCCTCGTGAGAATGGATTTGCAGCGTGAATTGTACGTTTTCTCGGTCGGCAGCAGCTTTCATCACACTGCGGATTGCAGAAGCGGTGAAGCCGTTGCGACCAATCAGTAGCGCCACATCGGTAGAGGCGAGGATGAGTCGAAAACGCAATCGATTCGGACCTAATTCGGCGACACGGAGTTGCGCTTGTTCTGGATGCTCAATCAACTGCACGGCGTAATACTGCAGAAAAGAACGAAGTTGATTGGTCACTGTTTGCATAGTGTTACCCTGCAACAGATCAGGTTTTCTCGCAAGGGAAAATCCGGATTATCACGCAGTTTCATGATCAGGCAGGTGTTAGACATTATCTAACGAATACCAGTCGCGTTGTTAGCCCGTCGTTCTGAGTCCTGAGGCGATCGCGTTGATCGAAAGCAATAATTTGGGCAGAATGTTTTCGGCTCCGTTACTGTCATCGAATGCGATTTGCTGACGCCACTCGCGCAGGAGAGCAACTTGTTGCTGGTGCAGTACGGCAAGTGGTTCGTCGCGGATCGTGAGGGTTTTGATCATGCGCGGGCGTCGGGTTTCCATGCCGCCATCAAAGATATCGGCCAGTTGCTCGCGGGTGCGTTCAAACTCGGCGATGATGAGATCCATGAAAGTCTTACGAAGGGTTTCATCGGTGACCAGAGCGGCATATGATTCCATGATCGTACGATTTGCTGAATGCAGATTGGTTTCGACGTTGGTGAAAAGATAGGAAACGAAGGGCGTGTGATGCAGGGCTTTTTTCAGTGCCGCGAATTGCGCAGGTTGCTCGTTTTGCAAGGCCTCTAATGCGGAACCGACACCGAACCAGCCAGGTAGGTAGAAGCGCGCTTGTGTCCATGAGAAGACCCATGGGATCGCGCGGAGGTCGGCGATGCTGTGTCCTTTTTTGCCCGTGCGTCGAGCGGGACGCGAACCGATGCGAGCGTTTTCCAGGGCATCGATAGGGGTGACTTGGCGGTAAAAATCGATGAAGCCCGGCTTGCGCAAAAATTCTTGATAAGCTGCTGTGCTGGTGCTCGAGAGGTGATTGAGGATCGCGAAGAGATCGTCGTCTTGATTGGGGGCTTCCGCGTGCTTGTGCCGTGCCGTGGTGATGGCAGCACCGGCGAGTAGTAATTCTAAGTTGTATGTCGCGTTCGCGAGATTGGCGTATTTCTGCGCGATGGTTTCGCCTTGCTCGGTCATGCGGAAGCCGCCGCTCATCGAGCCGTGGGGCAATGATGCCATGAACCAATGCGTGGGACCAGCGCCGCGCGAAATTGTACCACCGCGACCATGGAAATAGCGGAAATGCAGGTCGTATTGCTTCGCAGTTGCAGTCAGTCGTGTTTCGGCACGATGCAAGGCCCATTGCGCGGCGAGGATGCCGCAGTCCTTGTTTGAATCCGAGTAACCGAGCATGATTTGCTGTGAGGCAGGTCCGGCAGTGCAGGCGAGCCCACTGCAACTGCGGTGGCGTAGTAAGATCGAACGCATCGCAATGGGCAACGCGAGGTATTGCTCCATGATCTGCGGTGCCCGGTCGAGGTCATCCATGGTCTCAAATAATGGTACGATCTCTAAAGGACACCATAAACCTTCATCGCTGAGATTCATGAGACCCGCTTCACGAGCGAGAACGTGAACCCCTAACAAGTCGCTGACTTGGCGTGTCATCGAGACAATCAAAGCACCGATGCCAGCTGAGCCGTGGGCTCGACGGTGCGTTGCCACCACGCGAAAGGCACGCAGCACGAGGTCGGCCTGCTCGCCGACGTTGGCACTGTCGTGCAAGAACGGCCGTGCAGAATTGAGCTCGTTTGTCAGAAATTCGACGCGGCGGCTTTCCTCCCATTGCGCATAATTTTGGCCATCGGCAATGCCAGCGGCATGGAGAAGTTGCGCGATGGCTTGATCATGAAACTCCGAGTTCTGGCGGACATCGAGCGTCGCTAGGTGAAAGCCAAAAATCTGCAACTTGTGACGCAGCGGGCGAATGTGTTGTTCGACGATCATATCGCAGCCACCTTCTCTGATCGTGGTGGCAAGCAATTGCAAATCGGCATCGACTTGTTCCGGATGTCGGTAGAGTGTAAGAGAGCCATCCAGCTCGATTGACTCCCGTATGGCGACCATCATTAAGCTCGCGAGTTGGCGCCATGGTTCTTCGCTAAATCGATCAAAAATTTCTGGGGTAAATTCTTCCGGTATGACAGCGCGCAGTTCGCTAATGCGTTGAGTAACCGCGTTCGGGATTTGATTGAGGTGCTCGGAGAGAGTGAGGTTGTTGGAAAGCTCGGCAAGTTCTCGTTGGAGAAGTTGAAACGCAGCACGGCGCAGCATCTGTAAAGTTTTTTCTGTCACTTCCGGCGTGACTAATGGATGACCATCGCGGTCGCCACCGATCCAGGTGCCGAAGCTGAGATGCGGAATGTTTCCCGCTGCTCGCAGCATATCGAGCGGATAGCCGGCGTCGCGCCACGCTTCAGTGAAATGCAGGTCGAGGCGGTCGAGCGCGGCGGGGAAAAGATCGCGCAGGTAGTGAATGGCATCGCGCAACTCGCGGAAAATGTCTGGCCGGGTGAGATGGATTTCTCCCGTGCGCCACAAGGTTTGCAGAGCCGTGACGATGCGATCTCGGATGCGACGTTTTTCACGACTAGTAAATTTAGGGAACTCGTAGCGCACGAGTTCATCGTAGAGGGCACGGTGGCGTTCTCTCACCGATGCGCGTTTTGCCTCGGTCGGGTGAGCGGTGAGAACGGGTTGTACATCGACATCGGCGAGCACTTGCAAAATTTCTTCGGGTTTGAGGCCGATCGATTGCATATCGCGCAATGCCTGTGGCCACAGTCCGCGAATTGAGGTGGCGCCGAGTTCTTTTTCCCGCTCACGACGAATTGCGGCGGCTACCCGTTCCTCGACCATATTCAGGAGTTGGAAACCGATGGAGTAAAGTTGCTGAATGCCTTCTGGCGGCGCTTCCGTCGGTGCAGGATGGCCCGACCACGGCAAGTAGGGGAGTAGTTCTTTTTCACCGAGTTGTTCCAGGGCATCGCCGAGGCAGTCGATCAGAAAGCTGAGCGTTTCATCGATGAGTTCGAAACCTTCCAGACGAAGGCGTTGGCGGGCGATAGGATCGTTGGGCACGGGATGAAAAATGTGAGAGTGGCAACTAGTAAGCAAACTGTGTGCCGAAGTATAGCGGAATGGATCACTTGTGTGCAAGAGTGTTCCTGGTAGTAAAAGAAGCCATGAATGCGTTTTAAAACGGTCCCATGGAACTCAATACGTTCTTAAGGTTTTGTTGTCACCGGCGCCGATGGGTCTTTGCGAGAAAACTCCGAGGTATTGCTCAAATACCAGATGCTGAAAGCGGTGACGATTACGCTCAGAAGAATCAGCATTCCGATGGTGATGAGGATGTTTGATTTCATGAACGTAAGTGCTTAAAATTTACGAATTCGGGTATCCTGGGCGAGGCTTTCCTTTGTTTTCGGATGATCGGTCGTGTAGTGCAGGCCGCGCGATTCCTTGCGTTTCACGGCGCAATCGACAATCATCGACGCGACAGAAACAAGATTACGCAATTCGAGAATATCAGCATTAACGCGATGACCCCAGTAAAATTCTCGCACTTCTTTTTTTAAATTGCGCAGGCGAGTCGCAGCGCGGCGCAGGCGGTTATCGGTGCGGACGATGGAAACGTAGTCCCACATCAGGCGGCGGATCTCGTCCCAGTTGTGATAGATTACCACTAATTCATCAGGGGCGGCGGTGTCGCCGTGTTCCCATACGGGGATTTCGAAAAGCTCGGATTCCCGCTGCGGATTTAAATGAGCGAGCATTTCATCGAGGGCGCGGCGGGCGGTGACGTTGCCTTCAAGAAGAGAATTTGATGCCAATCGATTGGCTCCATGCAGGCCAGTGCAGGCGACTTCACCGACGGCGTAAAGCCCGCGAAGTGTGGTCTTGCCATTGATGTCGGTGACAACGCCACCACATTGGTAATGGGCAGCGGGAACTACAGGGATCGGTTGCGTTTCACAATCGAGGCCGAAGCGCAGCAGCGTTTCGTAGATGAAGGGAAAACGTTCTTTCATGAAGCCTTTTGGCTTGTGGCGCACATCGAGATAGACGCAGGGCGCGCCCGTACGTTTGATTTCGTGGTCGATGGCGCGGGCAACAATATCACGGGGTGCAAGAGAGCCACGAGGGTCGTGCTTTACGGTAAAGTCCTCGCCTTTTTGATTGATCAATATCGCACCTTCGCCGCGCAAGGCTTCTGATACTAAAAAGGATCGCGCCTCGGCACCACTGGCGGCTGGGTTATAAAA
This sequence comes from Akkermansia muciniphila, assembly GCA_945890645.1. Lineage (GTDB taxonomy): Bacteria > Verrucomicrobiota > Verrucomicrobiia > Verrucomicrobiales > Akkermansiaceae > UBA956. The sequence goes on along the minus strand of CAMDCV010000007.1, from coordinate 44,351 downwards.
GCATGTCGGGTGAAACTGGATAAATTCCATGTTCGCGATAGTCGCCCCGGCGCGCCAAGCCATCGCCACGCCGTCGCCGGTGGCGGAGTCGGGATTGGTGGTGTAGAGATAGACTTTTCCGCATCCGCCGGTGGCGAGGATGACGCGGTCCGAGCGGAATATTTCCACTTCGCCGGTTTCGCGATTGAGCACATAGGCGCCGAGCACGCGGTCATCGGTGACCATGCCAAGCTTGCCCGTGGTAATCAGGTCGATAGCAAAATGATTTTCTAACAGAATGAGATTCGGCGTGTTGCGAGCGGAAGCGACGAGAGCCTCTGCAATTTCGCGTCCCGTGGTGTCGCGGGCATGAAGGATGCGGCGTTTCGAGTGACCGCCTTCTTTGCCGAGAGAATAGTGGCCATCATGAGCATCGAAATCAACACCGTAGTTCATGAGGTCATCGATGGTATTCGCACCTTCTTCGATGATCGTTCTCACGACCGATTCTACGCAAAGGCCTGCACCGGCATCGAGCGTATCAGCGATGTGGAGTTCACAGGTATCGCCCGGATCTCGCAATGTTTCGGGAAGAACTGCTGCGATGCCGCCCTGCGCCCAGGCGGTGTTTGAGTCGAGCATGGTGCCTTTGGTCAAGCAAATGACTTTGCCATGTTTTGCGGCGCGGATGGCTAAAGACAGCCCTGCGATGCCAGAGCCGATGATCAAAAAGTCTGCTGTCACAGCCGTGAGTGGAAAAAATCAATCTTCCTCGAACTTGCGGTCGATCAGATCATTGAGCGCGGTCATGGCCGCTTCTTCATCGGCACCGTCGGTGGTCACGGTGATCACCGAGCCGTGTCCGGCGGCGAGCATCATCAAGCCCATGATGCTTTTGCCTTCGACTTCCTCGCCGTCTTTTTCAACGCGAACATCGCAATTGAAACGATTGGCAATTTTCACAAACTGAGCGGCAGGTCGTGCATGAATGCCGAGTTTGTTCTGAATGGTGAGATCGCGTGTGATAGCCATGTGCTGAAAAGAAAGAAACAGAAACGTCAGAGGATGGAAAGCGAAAAATGCGGCATCGGGAAAGCGGGGAGAGGTGCCGTTTTTATTTGAGGTTTTGCGGCACGTGCCTTTGCCACGGGTTAGGATAACTGAAAGAGCTGCCTGGTATTTTGTTGGCAGAGCGCAGCGCATTCTTGGGAGGAAATTTGGCGCACGCTGGCGAGGGCGGTGATGCAACGGGAAATGTCTGCGGGGTGGTGGTAGTGCTCGCGATGATAGGGGGCTTGGTATTCGAGAGGTGGTGCCATATCGGGGGCGTCGCTTTCGACGTGGATACGATTCGCGGGGATGTCAGCGAAGGCTTGCAGGGCCCTCAGTTTGCGGGGGTGGAGAAAATATCCGGAAAGCGAGAAATGGGCACCGAGTTTGACAAGGGCGGGGATCATGACCGGTGGTCCGCCGAAGCTGTGAAGCAGGAAAGGTGGTAGTGCTTTGGTGTTTTGCAGGGCTTGTAGCAATGGGGGCCAAGCTTTGAGGCAGTGGAGAGTGAGCGGTTTTCCGAACTCGCGACTGAGATCGAAATGGACGCGGAGAATTAGTAATTGTTCAGCGAGGTCGGCATTTTCCATCCACAAATCGAGCCCGCATTCGCCGATGGAACTGGCCGGCGTGGCTTCTAACAATTCCCGCAGTAAAATGTGCCAATCGGCACTGCGGGTTTTGACACGCCAGGGGTGAAGTCCGAAGGCAGGGGAGAGAAAAGAAGGATTATCGTGGTGCAATGCCAACACTGCCGGCCAATCGTTCTCCGAAGTACCGTTGACGATGGCGTGTTGGATGCCCGCTTGTTGCATTTCGCAGATGACCTGCGGTAGGTCCGCACCGAAGCGCGGGTCTTGCAGGTGATTGTGGGCATCAATGCAGGTCATGCCATGCGGCTTCGTTTTATAAGAATCATACGCAAGACCGTGCCTAACACTCCTATTGTTAATCCTCCCCGTATTTGTAATGTGGCAATTTTCGAGTGATGCTGATAATCTGCAATCATTTCTGGTGTCGCATCTTGGTAGGGAATGCTGACATAAGTTGCATCATAGAAAAATCCACAAAGCATGAGAATCATGCCTGCCACTGGCAATGCTCGTGATCGAAGAAACACCATACCGAAAAAATTTATTCCACCTCGACGATGAGATTGATTTCTACGGCGACGTTGAGCGGTAGGGACGAGACACCCAAGGCGGTGCGTGAGTGTTTTCCTTTTTCCCCGAAAATTTCTAACAACAACTCCGAAGCACCATTGATGACTTTCGGGTGATCGTAGAAGTCGGCGGCGGAACTGACGAAGCCATTCAGAGTTACGATGCGAGTGACGCGATCGATGCTGCCGATTTCTGATTCGATGACAGCGAGGCGGTTGAGAATGGCCATGCGTGAGGCTTCTTGGGCTTCCTCGATGGAGACATCGCGCGGCACTTGGCCGATGACTTTTTTATCACCATCGATGGGAAGTCCGCCGGAGAGGAAAAGCAAGTTGCCGGTGCGTACGCAGTTCACGTAGGCAGCGATAGGAGTGGGCACGGTGGGGAGAGTGAGTCCGAGTCGAGCGAGATTTTGTGTAGCGGTCATGGGAAGAGTGAATGGTGAAGAGTGAATGGCGAAAGGAAGGCTGGAATTTTTGATTTCAGATTTTTTTAGCGGGGAGCAGGAGCTGCTGTGGGTGGGGGAACGGGGAAATTTCCCGTGAGTAGGTTGAGAAGGTTGGTGCCATCGCGGGCAAGACTGGCTTGTGAACCTTCGCCGCTGATCAGGCCGCGCGTTTTGTAGCGATGGGGAACTTCAGAAGGCTTTACCATGGTGACGATGGCTTGGCTGACAGCGCGCTCGCTGGCGCGGATGGAGAGCGGCATGCCGGTTTCCGAGAAAGAAATTTCCCACGAAGCGGTGTTCGCACTTGCGGGGGTTTTTAGTAACCAAGGGTAGCGTGTGGCTAATTCTACGGGACCTTGATTCGGAATCGTAATTTTGTAATAAGGAGGATAGTTCGTGAGAAATTGTGACAGAGTGAGGTCGGGTTTGGCTTTGTGCGCGAGTAAAAAAGCGGCAACGTCGAGGCCGGCAAGGTTCATTCCATTGTAAAGTCCATGATAATTGAGCATTTTTGGTTCCCAGTCTTGGTAACGTCCGCTCAGCATCAGGGCAATTTCCAAGTGGAGGTGAGCGCGCACGCGAGAAATGCCTTCACCTGTGTAGCCCATACGTCCAACGATTCCTCCCTTGGGAATGGGATCACCCACTTTGCAGGTGATTTCAGCAAGGTGAGCGTAGAGGCTGAGCACCGGCGTATTTTCCCAATTGTGCTCGATCACCACGTACTTGCCATAGTTGCTTCGTCCTGAAATTGCGCTGGCATAAACCACTTTTCCCGTAGCGATCGCCGAGACGAGATCGAGAGGGTTGCCCGCTTTGTCGCGTTTGATCGGCGCGATATCGATGCCTTCGTGAAATTTCGTTTGTAAGATCTGATCACCGATGCGAACGCTGGTGCGGACATATCCGTAGGAACCTGCCTCCCAAGGCTGTGTATGCGTGCCTTCGAAGTAGCGATCGACATACATGTAAAACTTTTCCGGTTGACCCGAAAAAAGGTGATGATTTTCGGTCGGTAGTTGTAGATCGAGTTGGGCGAAAGCCGTTTGACAACAGAAGAACGCAGCGAAGAACAGACGCATGAGAAGGATCGTAGTTATTTTTTCTTATCTTTGCCGATGCGTGGCGCGACTTTGTCGCACTCCTTGATTTCAGCATCTTGGATACCGTTCCAGATAACCAGGAATCCATCCTTAATCGGTTTGTCAATTTCGACCACGTCCACCACGCGACCGTTGCAAGTAGCTAATAATAAGCGGCCTTGATTGGCAGCGGTGAGGTTTTCCAAGCGCGTGGCAGCGGAAGGACGGAGTTGGAAAACCACGCCAAAATCGACCTGATTGTCAGCGAGAAACGGACTGAATGCGACGATGTCCTTGGTGGAGAAATCGGGCGAACGTTGGAAAAAGCGTTTCCTTCCGGCAACATCCTGCTCGAAAATCATCTTGGGATTGTTGGTGCCCTCAGTTTCCATGTGAAAAGAAACGGCCATGTTATTCTCCTTTTTGCCACCACCCCAGACAGGGAGAGACAAAAGCACCATAGCGATCAGAAGGCGCGTGAAAGCGTTTTTCATGAAGGTAACTTGGATTGTTTTGACGTGGCTGGCAAGGGTAGAGTCGGGTTCGAGAAACATTTTCTGCTCGTTATTTCGCGATGATTGGGCAGAGTGGTTGCATGGTTCACGAGTTGCCGTATTTGCCAGATTCGTTTTTGCTTGAGTCCGATTTACTAGATCAGCTGAGCAGTCGCACGGGATGTCAGCGATGTTTGATTGGCGATCAGGGGCAGATGTTGCTGGTGTTGCATGATGTGCCGAAGCCAGGTGTGCCGGAGCGCAAGGCCTTGTTTTTCTGGCACGATACAAAAGGTGTCTGGCATGGCAGTGAAAGTGCGGGCTTGCAGGGGTTGGCTCGATTACTGGACGATTACGCTAAGGCCATTGATGAGCAGGAAGCGATTATCGACGATGCTGACACGGCGAAGGAAATTTTTGATCTGATTCGCCACGCGGCTCCCTTGGCACGATCAACGCGCAACCTCTACCACGCGGTGCTAGATGCCGCGACGAAGCTGCCGAAGGACCGTGATCTTCGTTTGGCGAGAGATCGGTCGCATGAAAATGAACGTGCTGCCGATTTGCTTTACGCGGATGCGCAGGTGACGTTGGAATTCATCCGTGCCGAGCGGGCCGAAGAACAAGCGAAGTCGAGCGATCGATTAGCGCGCTTGGGTTTTCGGTTGAACTTGTTGGCGGGGTTTTTCCTGCCGCTGGTGGCCTTGGGTGGTTTGATGGGGATGAACATCGAGCTGCCGGCCTTTGCGACGAAGGGATTTTGGTTCATCTTCATGGGCGGCTTGCTGTTTGGGGTCATGATTCTTTTTGTCGTCGGCTACAGGACGGGTGAATCGAGTGATGATTGATGGGGCGACCTTGTTCTAGATCGAATGGTCTTGATAGATTTTTGGGGAGGTATAGGATGATGATATGTTTCGTGGGCAGGGGAAATTGATACTCGTGATGCTGTCCGGTCTGGTGCTGGGTAGTGCGGCAGGGTATGGGAGGAAGGGTTTGCGAAGCAATCGTTCGACAGTGGCAGAGGTAGTGCCGGAATTGGATGTGGCAAGTTTTGCCACGGCGGGAGAAACGGAAGCTGGCGCGGCATTGGCGAGGCAATTGCCTGCTGCTGATGCAGAAAAATGCGCTGCTTTGGCCAAAGAGATGTTGGCGAAGCGGGTTAAAGTGAATTTTCCGAACGATCCATTTTCGGATGACCCAACTTGGGAAATACGTGAAGAGTATTTGCCTGAGCGTGCTTGGGAAGGGTTGTTCAAGCGCTGGATGAAAGTAGCACCGCAGTCGGCTTGGGAGTTTGTGCTAGCGAATCATAATGAAGAGCTACCGTTGCGTGAGGCGGCGCTGCGTCAGTGGGCCATGATCGATCCGACATCGGCGGTGAGAGCGGCGGGGGAGGAAATTACAGATGATGAGAAACGAGTGATGCTCAAAGCGTGTGCGGAAAGCCATCCGGGTATAGGACTAAATCTCATTGCTGAATGGGGTCTACAATTCGATACGTTCGAGACCTTTGATCCATTTTTACCACCGGAATCGTTGTCTTTAGTGGAAAAGATGTTGATGAGTTTAGCAGAGAGTTCTCCTGTTGCTGCGATGGAGTGGTGCTTGGCGCATGTTCCATCTAAAGTTGATTCTGTTTGTGTCGGGTGGTTACGTCATGATGCTTCTGCTTGCATGCAGTGGATGCAAGCGCGTCCAGTGGATGAGCAAAAACATCTGATGTCTACCATTTGCGAACAAGCGGATGTGACGGCATCGTCTGTCCGCTATCTTGCGAATTTGTGTGAACCGGGCAATCAATGGCACTGGATTGACAGGGGATTGTTATCCCTAGCCCAACGCGACGACGCTTTGGCACAAACATTAATCGATGAATTACTTACAAACCCTACGCATCGTCTGGTGGCGCGCAGTGAGATTGCTAACGTGATTGCAGAAACTGATCCTCGAAAAGCGATAGAGTTTATTCTGCCCGCGCTTCGGCAGGCATTACCGTTGTTTGAAAAACAAAGTGATATTTTTACAAATAACTCATTGCCGAGTTCCATTGGGATCTCTGTTGATCCTTTTGAATCGCATTACTCCGGCTTAACGAGTGTCATTCGATCCTACCTTGAACTTGGTCCTGCGGCAGGCGTCGGTAAAACGGAGGTGAATGATCTGATGGAACAAATTCATCCGCAGTACTATCCAAGTTTAATAGAGGAAAATTTTAACGAGCTGAAAGCAGTTCTTGGTCCACCTGTCCAATGGATCGAACCTTATACCGCAAAGATGAGTCGCGAGCAGATTGCTTCTTTGGTGGCAGACTTCGACTATTCCTCTTCTGATCAGGCACGACAAGATGCGCTATCACTGAAACCTGGTCCCTTGCGGGATGCTGTAGCAGAGAATTATATCGCTATTTTGTTAGAAAATCATGTGCCCGTAGTTTCTGTTAGGGATAGTGCTAAGGAGTTGGGTGGAGACAGCTTGGATTACAGTGGGATTTATGAGTATTGGATGAAAGAGCAACCTGCTGAGGTACTCAAACATATTGCCCAAGATACCCAGTCGAGCGTGAGTGAGTGGCAGAGTGTGATTTCCGCAGGATATGAAATGTATGGGGCAGAAATTCAAGATATGGTGGAATCCTTGCCGGAGGGTGATGTGCGCAATGCTGCTGCCCAGTCACTTGCTGAGTTGGCAATGACTCGAGATAATGATTACGTAAGCTCGATGTATTGGGCGACGGAGATTTCAGCGAGAGTTGATCGCTCGAAGAAGATGCGTGTTGTTTTAGAAGCATGGTTAGCCGATGACGATGCCATACGAGATACTTTCATGATGGAAGGCATTCGGAGCAATATCGAGAATTCTTCTCTTGATGAGCACGAAAAATCGTTGTGGCTGGAACGAATGGAAAGTGAGGTGCCGCGATGAAACGAAATGTTCTGGTTTTTGCTGCTGCCTTTTTGTTAGGCTATTTGTTGCTTGCATCGAGAAAGAAGTCATCGGCAGTAGAGGTGTCGGATGTGAAAATTGCTAATCAAACGCTTGAGTCCAGCAGTCGCTTGGATGATTCGTTTTCTGAATACGAAGCGGTGATGTTTGATGACGAGGAAAAATTGCAACTTCTTCTGGACCAGGCGAATACGCTGAGTTCTCTTCTAGGACTTGCGGAAAAGCTGGTGGGTGAAGGTTATTTCGGTGAAAATGCTTTGATGATGGTAGCGGAAAAGTTAGCAAAACTGTATCCGGTGGAGGCGATCACTTACTACGCTGGGCGTCCGACGAATGTTGCCATGAATAGCGAGATGGCGAGTAAGGTCATTCAGTCATGGGCTGCCTGCGACTTGACAGCTTGCCTTGCTTATCTTGATAAGGATGAAACACGATCGATAAGTGAATTTTGCGAGCAGTGGTTAGACTCGGTGTATCAAGAATGGCCCCAAAAATTACCAGAAATGCTGAAAAGTTTCTCCCAACTGAATATGCAAAAGCAGAACATGATAGTTCAGACAGGATCGATGAGAGATGAGATCTTGGAACAATTATTGCCCGAACTTAAAGATCAGAAACTTCGTTCAGCTCTAGAAGCAAGGATGAGGCTCAAGCAGGACACGCAATTGGCAGAAAAAACTGAAACGCAAAAGCAACAAAAAAGCCCAGAAGATTTGGAGCGTGAAAAGTGCAATGACATCATTGAGGATATAAAGACGCGGAATCTAGCAGCTGCGGAAATCGCGACCATCCTGCGTGTTGTGCAATCGCAGGAAAGTCGAATGCGAATCTTAAGTGATATTTTAGAGCGGCGGATGGTGGATGATGAAACGGCAGAGGCGTGGCTTGCACGAGTTTCTGAAGTGTTGGCTGTGGTGGATGAAATTCCGGATCACACCCCGAATCACTCGGGCAAGGGGGGCGATCCTTCTCGTGAAGAACTACAGGCATGGTTGCCAAAGCAATCTATACGATTACAGCGAGCATGGGCTGATGATGTGGTGGATGACATGTATGGCGAAAAAGCGATGCAATGGATTCAAACACTTAGCCAGGCGTCCTTGCGCGCGGACATGCGGGATGAAGTTCTCGCATCCTGGGCTGAAGAGAGTCCCATCGATGCGGCAGAGTATATGGTGGAGAAAGCGACCCCTGCCGAGCAGGAAGATTATCTGCCGGCGGCGATCTATCGCTGGGCCTTGCGAGATTACGCAGCGGCTAAGCAATGGATTGAAGAGCAGGTCGATACGCCCGCTAAAGCTGCGGCATTGCAGAAGCTGCAGCAGGGGCAGTGATAAGAAAAACCCGGGCACGTTACCGTGACCGGGTTGAGGGGTAATTTCGGGCCCGCATTACGAGCCCAGTTTCATGGGAAATTATTCACCCTTTTTCGGGCCGCCGGGACGAGGCTTTTTCGGGCGATGTTCGCCAATTGCTTCGCGCATGGCTTTTTTCTCTTCATCGCTGAGAGTTCCGTCGCCGTCTTTGTCAAAACGCTTGAGCATTTCCGCCTTGCGTTCTTCCATCATGGCTTTTTTCTCTTCGTCGCTGAGTTTGCCGTCGCCATCTTTGTCGAATTTGGCTTCCATTTCGGCACGTTTGGCCTGCATGGCTGTGCGAGCAGCGGCAGCCTCTTCGTCGTTGAGTTTGCCGTCGCCGTCCTTATCGAATTTTTCAAGAATTTCTTTGGGAGGGGGGCCATGAGGGCCTTTTTTTTCTTTGCCTTCAGGTGCCTGAGCATACGCTGCGCTGAGCAATGCAGAAGCGATGATTGTGTTGAATAGTGCTTTCATAGTGTTGTGTTGTTGTGCAGAGAGCGTGGAATGCTTTCTGAGATGTGGAACAACACGAGTCACAAAAGGTTGCGGGAAATCACAAAGATTTTTTCTGATCCACATAAATCACCACCTCGGCCTTGTCGGTTCCGAGCAGTTGTTGGGCACGTTTGAGCGCTCCCCGTGTGGACAAATTGGGGTTGCTGGGGATTTCTGTAAAAACATTGGTTTCCCCCAGTGCTGGATCGCAGTCGGCCTGTAACACTTTCAAGAGCCCGGAATTCTTAAGCACCCGATAGATGGAGCGCGGGCATCCGGACAAGAGCAGATGACGTTTCTGTGATCGTACGAAATAGACCAGTTCCTGCAATGCCATGACCGAGGTGGCATCGAGATGGCGGGCGTTTTTTAAGCGCAGGATGATCACTTTCAAAGTTGGATCATCGGTGATGCGCTGGATCTGTGAGCGGAAAATTTCCGTTGCGCCGAAAAACAGATCGCCTTCGACGTGGACTAATGAGATCGAGGGATTGGTGCGATTTTTTGGGCCGTGGATTTCGCACAGATCACCGCTATCGGAAGCATTGTATTCTACCAAGTACGGGCGACTGGCACGACGCAAGAAGAGAGCGATTGAGACGGCGACGCCCAGAAAGATGGCGGTGTCGAGCGGCGCAATCAGAGAAGCCGCAAAGGTGGCGATCAAAACAGCGGCATCATCGGGGGTGGAACGAAGGCAGACACGAATGTTTGGAATATTAAAAAGTGTGAAGGCTTGTCCCACGATTAAGGCACTCAGGCAGGCCTTTGGCACGAAGTCGATCAAGGGCACGCCCCAATTCGGAGAGAGGGCGATGAGCAGGCAGACGGCCAATGTCATGAGTCCCGCGAATAATGACGAAAATCGTGTGCGTGCGCCTGACGACTCATTGAGTGCCGAACGAGTCAAAGATCCCGAAGCGGGCATGCCACCGGTGAGGGAACAGGCGAAGTTCGCCATGCCGACAGCAAACATATCTTGGTTGACTTTCGGCACTTCGCCGGTGCGCGCGGCGAGTGTTTTGGCCATGATAGTATTTTCAAGTGAAGCGAGAAAGGCGAGCGCGAAGGCAAGACCCATCAGGCTGCTAATGTCATCAAAAACACCGCTGCGGCTCAAGTTTGGGCCCTTGGGCAAAAGGTCTTCAAGCGAGAAAGTTTGAAAACGTTCGAGACCACCAAATGGTCCAACATTATGAAATGAGAGGGTGCCCCACAGCAGCGACGAAAGAATGAGCATGATGGCAAAATTCGGCCAGCGGGGACGTTTTCGCGTGAGGATCAGGTAGGCGACTAAAGTCGTCGCTGCCGCCACTAGTGGTTGCCACTTCGTGTATGGGAGATTTTTCGCCAGTTCGATGAGACCACCGAAAAATGTTCGGGTGTTTTCTTCGTCGAGTGAAACTCCCAGCACATGTTTCGACTGGTTGGCGAGAATCAAAATTGAGGCCCCCGCGACATAGCCGACGAGCACGGATCGGGAAATGTATTGCAGTAAGTCAGCCACCCGCAGGACTGCGCCCAACAAGCAAAATAGGCCCACCATCATCACGAGAAGGGGGATCAGCTCTACTTCGCGTTCGCGCAACAAAGGTGAGGCGGCAAAAAAGGAAAAGAGCATGAATGCCGTTGCATTCGTGGGGCCGAGAATCGTGTGGCGTGAGCCGGCGAAAAATGGTGCGACGATTGATGCAACCACAGAACTGATGATGCCAAAGACGATAGGTAGATCAGCGATGGCGGCGAATGCAATCCCTTGCAAGACCGCGAGCATGGTCACGTTGAGCGAAGCGCGGAAGTCCGCTTTTAATTTGGGCACGTCGTAGCGTTGGAGCGGGCCGACCCATGGTAGCGCAGACAAATGCTCGCCGTAAAAAAAGTTTTTCACCCCCTGATAGATGCGTCGGACTGGATGGCGAGACGTCATAAGGAATTGTTAGAGAAAACGAACGCGATGGAAGAGATAGAGACCGAAGATTACGCAGAGGACGTTTGGCGTCCAGAGCATGACACTTGCCAGTGTGGGGTCGTTGGATTTCTGGGCGAGCAGGGAAAAGATGAAATAGCCAGCACCTAACAATAGCGCGGTCAAAATGCCGGAGGTCGAATCCTTGCGGCGTTTTGCGAGACTGAGCGGGACTGCGATGAATGCGAAGGCTAGGCTTGCCATGGCGAATGAATAGCGCTGCGTGATGCTGGACAGATATTTCGTGCTTTGTTTGGTATCGAACGACTCAGGTGGATTTTTCAATAGCTCGGTGATTTCTCCCTCTGTCATGCTGCTGGCACGATATTTTTTCCTTCGTGTGAGATCGACTTTCCATGGCGCGGCCGAAGCGACGTAGATATTGAGTTGACCGGACTTGTCGGTGCTCTCGATGTAGGCGGAGGTTAGAGTCAACTTGATTTGCTTTTTTTCGGGGTCGACGCCCAAAGAGGCGTCTTCGGCATAGACATATTCGCCCACACTGCCGGGTTTCTTCGGATCGGGAAGGCGATACAAATGCAGGCTGTGTAGTTTCTCTTCGTCTTTTTTCTGCACGAATATGCGCAGGTTGTCCAACTGCGAGGTGATCATTCCCGGTTTGATTAGCGACTTGGGATCACGCTCTACGGCCTCATAGACGATGTTGTCCATGCGTGCATTGGCACGGGGGACGACCTCCACATTGACCCAGAGACACAGGGCCGAGAGAAGCCCGCCGAGCACAAACACCGGCATGGCGATGCGAGGCAAACTCTGTCCGCCGAGCTGCAGGGCATTCAGTTCCTGCTCTAACGATAAGCGACCAAACACCAGCAGCACGGCCGCCATGAAGCCCCACGGGATGGTGAACATCAGAGACATCGGAAACACGTTGAGGATAAATTTCCCCACCAATATCAGAGGAACGCGTTTATCAACAATCAGTGGGCGGATTTCTTGGAAAATTTGGCCGATCACTAGAAAAAGGCTCAGTGCCACAACGGCGTAAAGCGTGGCTTTGAAAATTTGCCAAAAGAGATAGCGATCGGAAATGCGAAACATTGTTACTGAATCCGATACTATGCAGGGGAAACAAGCTGTGTCGAGCGCTCAGCCTTGATTGCGGAAAAAATTTCCACGCAGGTAGTAGGGCGATCGATCACCAATCGACATTCATGCCGCGGGTGTCGACATGGGTGAAGTTCGAGTAACCACCGACGCCGCCACGGAACAGACCGCGATTGCGGTAATTGCGCACGGTGTTGGTGATCACGCGCGAGGAAATAGGGAAGGAGACATCCATCGCAAAGTTGGCCTGATGCCAAGACGAGCTTTTGGCGCCAGCGCAGCGCGCATTGTAGGCAGGTGAGCGATAAACGGAAATCACTTCCTTCACTGGCGTGTCAATCTCGCGGGCGATGCGGTCCACGACTTTGAGGGTGATACCGATATTTTTCCAAAGCGATTGGGGCGGCAACGAATTCCAGACATTGCCATGTTGTTTGGCATGCGCCTCAATGACCTGCTGCACGGCTACTTTTTCCAAATTGAGATTTGCGAGGTAATCGGCGTAGTTTGTGAGATTGCGACCTTGAAGATCGGCCCACTCGGCAGGGAGGTTATCAACATGAAGAGCGGGGCTGGCAGGGCGGCGAAAAAAGAAAGCCGAAGCCGGTGAGCTACAAGCAATGGCAGAAGCACTGAGTGCACCGAGAGTGCCAAGAACTTTGCGACGGTTGAGTGGGGTCGGAGAATCAAACATAGGAAAAATCAATCGGAGCTACGAGTTGGAATAGCAGGAATTGCGGAGTCTAAAGACCGCGACGAACAAAGCAGCTTTCGTTCCCTCCTCAAGTACTTTTTTTCATACATCCTGTCACATTCACCAAAAAACACCCGAGCATAAGGGTTTAACCCTATAAACTTTTTTAATACAATGACCGAAAGTGGACCGAAAATTGGGATAATTTCCCAGAAAATGCAGGGTTTTGTCGCGCAAATTACGGATCCAAAGGATTTTTGCGAAACGATTGGAGCGCTGAAACGTTGATTTTCCCTATGCCCGCGTCGAAGCTTTGAGAAACTCCAGCGATCGATGGAAATCTTCTTGCGAAATTCTTGCACTTGTGTATGTTTAGTCAAGCGCAAGCTAAAGATTCCTCCAAGAGTAGTGTTGCTCGCAATAACGCTCTTGGGTTTCATGGGAAAAAAGTCGCCGAGTGCCGGGGGGCGCTCGGCGACAATTATTTCAGCCCCTTATTCGCCGTTAGTTTCTAACTCGGCAAACACCATCAACCCATTGCTGGTTTGTAGAGTGCTGATGACATGGACTGTCTGGGTTGTGCCGATCAGTGCGGCCGCATGGTTCACTACGATCATGGTCCCATCACTTAGGTAGCCAACCCCTTGGTGTTCATCTTTTCCGGGTCTAACGAGAGCAAGACGCATTTTTTCACCCACTACGATCGAAGGCTTGAGTGCATCGGTGAGTTCATGAAGGTTTAAAACGGATATCCCTTGGAGTCGCGCCACCTTGGCGAGAGTTTCCTCGCTGGTAAGTAGGCGGGCATCGAGAAGTCGAGCGATTTCAATCATGCGCGTGTGTAGTGTGGCATCGTCGCCCAATTTTCCGGACTCATGAATGGCGATTTGCGTGGATGTATCGCTGCGCATTTGCTCTAGCATGTCCACACCCCGTTGCCCGCGCATGCGCTGGGCGAGGTTGTGGGAAGAGGCCAGTGTTTGGAGTTCCTGGATAATGAAGCTGGGAACGATGAGGCGGCCACCGAGAAATCCCGCTTTCGCAATGTTGATGACCCGACTGTCGGTGACCGCATCGGCATCGAGTACAACGGGTCGACCTTGGGTTCCCTCCTGACGAAAGCGAACAAAGGGAATGATGAAGGCGAAATCGTCGCGATTGCTCCGCAGGGCGATGGCCGCACCCAAAAATCCCAGACTGGCATAGAGAGAGACATTGATCGCCAAGCGAACCGCATCGGCGCGCTCGTTCATAATCATCCGCTGTTCCATGCTGCTTTCATCCTGACCCACGGGAGCGTTTTCGCGCACCATGTTGGCGACTAGTTCCGCGATGTCCACGCGGGTGATCAGCCACGCACAAAACAAACCGACGCCTAAGCCGAAGGTGGCAGTAGAGAATCCTCGCAACGTGAAGCCCTTGAGCGTGCTCTCGATGAGAATAAATAATGCGGCGACCATCAATCCGCCGACTAGCGCGACCCACAGGGGCAATGCATCGGAGAAAGTGAGGGATACCGCCACCGCCAGCAATTCGCAGATGAGTATATACGTGAGTCGGGCGACAGTAACAGAGGCGGGTGTATGCATGGGTTGGGTGATCGATAGAAGAAATCAGTGAGTTAAGGGGCGTGTTGATCCGCTGTTTCCTTAATCTCTTGTAAGGCTTGGATGAAGTCAGCAAGAATTTCCGCAGGCACCATGATGGTATCGCGGTTGCCGCCGACGTCCTCAGTGATCTTTACCACCATGCCGCGCGCGTTTTCCTTCAGATCCATATAAAACGTTTTGCGATCCGCTAAAATTTTCTCTGTATGCAACAATCCATTGTCCACGCAATCCTCCTTCTTTGTTAGGGAAACATCCTAGCCGTAGGTTAGATTGAGTCAATGAAAAAGCTCACCGCAGAGCTCGCAGGGCTTGCCTTATTTTCGAGCGAGTTAAAGCGCGCCCCAGATTTCTTCCATCAGCTTGTAGATTTCTGGTTCGGCTTGTTTGAGTTCGCCGCCGACGAAGGGGTAGAAGTCGTTAGAACCAAAGTAGGCTTCGGTCATTTCGGCGAAAAATTCTTTTTGATCTGTGAGCCCGTAATGTTTTCCCATGGAGCCGCCGTAGGTGAGGGTGGACTGATACTTGCCACTAGCGCTGAACTTTTTCCAAGCCTCCATGACCCGCTTGTCCTCAAAGCCAAGCACCTGGTCGTGATACGCGTGAGCCAGTTCGTGGAGAACGACGAGTGGCATGCGACGATTGGAAGAACGGGAAAGAAGTCCCTCGATGTTCGGGATGTGGACACATCGCTCGAGTTGTTCGCTATAGCCGTTTTCTTTGAGCCATTCGGCACTCGGGTGGTATTGCATAGCGCGCATTTTGCCGTAGTCGAGATCGATCTGGATGGTGACTTTCTGTAACTCCGCGAGCGGTTTTTCCGGAACCAGTGTGGTGATCGCGACGAGCTTGGATTGCAGCAATCGCAGCGCTTTTTCGCCTTTGGCTTGATGCTCCCCTTCGATGAGCCTTTGATCGACGCGCACCGTCCAGCCTTCGATTTGACGCGGTTGGTGTTGCTGAGGCAAAGAAGGATCCGCGGTGAAAGCGATGGCGGCAAACAGGCAGAGAATAGAGGGGATGAGGCGAAGTTTTTTCACGGTTGTGTTACGCGAGCTCAGACTGATATTTATCATGACAATGAACAGGGGAAGTGTAGGTTTTCATTCATGCTTCGAAACTTGATACGCATTGGATTAACAAATGTCTTTTTTATCCTGCCATTGTGTGCAGCGGAAAAAGCGCCCGCAAAAATTCTATTCATCGGCAATAGCTACACGGGCAATAATCAGCTGCCGAATCTTTTTAAAGAGGTCGTAGCCAGTGGTGGGCATGCCGCTCCCGTCATCAAATCATCGAACCCAGGTGGGAAAACGTTGGAACAACATCTGGGGGTAAAAAGCACGCAAACGCTCATCGAGGAGGGCGGCTGGGACGTAGTAATCATTCAAGGACAGAGCCAAGAAGCCGCGATGGCACAGCAGTATGAGAACATGCGGAAAAGTTTCATGGATGGTGGGAAAGCTCTTTGCGAGATGATCCATCGCAAAAGCCCCCAAGCGCGCATCGTGTGGTATCAAACGTGGGCGCGACATCCGGACTATTGGAAAGCGAAGACCCCGGATCTGGCTGTAGGGAAGTTACCGGAAGAGATGATGGCCCGCAATCGAGCATCGTATGACGCACTGGCGAAAAGTGTCCCCAAAAGCATGGTGGCACGGGTAGGGGAGGCGTGGGCGATGTATTATAAAGCACACCCTGGCAAAGAACTGCATACGGGTGACAACTCGCACCCGACCTTTGCCGGTTCTTATCTCGCGGCGCTCGTGATTTATCAATCGATCTATCAACCGGCCACGATGAAGATGGCCTATCGGGGCAATCTCACAGAGGAACTCGCAGCGGAGTTGCAGAAAACCGCCGCTGCGAATGGGAAGCGCTGATCATTCTACTCAAGATAGGGATTGCTACGGATTTCACGACCGATGGTGGTTGAGCCGCCGTGTCCCGGATAGACGCTGGTCTCTGCGGGCAGTGTCAAAAGCTTATCGCGGATGCCTTGCAGCAATAGACGGTGATCTCCGTGTCCGGGGATGTCGGTGCGTCCGATCGATTGCTGAAACAGCGTATCACCGGAAAACAGAGTGGCTTTCTCCGCAAGGTAAAATGTGATCGAGTCCGGCGAATGACCGGGCACATGAGCGAGAGAAAAGGTGAGATCGTCAATTTGCAAGGGTTGGGTGGGGTCTAACAACTGATCAACGGTAAATGCCACCACATCCGGCATGCCCCAGGAGCGAGTAACGTTTTCCAAGGTCAGTTGGGCATTGTAGTCGGCGAAGGCATAGAGCTGAGCTCCGAGTTCCTGCACCGCCGCCGCATCCATCACGTGATCGAAGTGTTGATGAGTGAGAAGCAAATGACTGGCGCGAAGACCTTTTGCGGAAAGCCAATCGGCAACTCCCTCGGGAGCATCAATCAAAATGCCGCCTTCCGCCGTGGGTAAGAAATAGCCGTTGGTCTCGGCGATGCCTCCCGTATAGGTGAGGAAAATAGAATCAGAATTCATGCGCGGTAAAAGGAATCAGTTACCAGAATTTTGTCAAGGAATGGCTGGTTGCAGGAGGGAGACGCTCGCGAGTGGATTGTTGTCTTTGGATTCTGGTCTCACGAGCCGACCCCGACGGGCAGACTAAAGATCCGCGCTCCAATTTTAAGACAGCCTCTAGGAGAAATACGGGCTAACAGCCACAAACGGCATTTGTGACAAATACTTGTAAACTTTTTTCTGGACGAGTTCCCGATATATTTGAAAAAATGAAATTAACTCTTAATTACTCATGAAAAATCAAAAGCATACATTCTCATTTATGTTCCACCATAAGAAACTGCGTGGCGTGATGGCTGCCATGATCGTGTTGTTAGGATGGACTGCTTTTCATAGCGGAGGGGAAGGCACCACTAGTAATGATTTCAGCCTTCATATCACTCGGTCGAACGATGATCTGGTGCTGACTTGGAGCGTTCCCGATGTGGTGTTGCAAACCTCGCAGACCTTGAACGGCGACTGGGTCGATCTGCCCGAAGCCACCAGTCCGCATACGGTGGCGGGGAACTTGGACAAGTCGTTCTTTCGATTGAAAAAAGTCTCGACGATTTCTGGGGTGGAACCCGCCTTCCTGGCGACCTCGGGCGGCACGCTCTACGTGAGGGGTGTGAATTTCGATGCAAACAGCACGGTGAGCCTCAACGGCGTGCCGGCAGGTTCGGTGACTTTTGTCGATTCCACCTTGTTGCTGGTCAACGTCGCCGCCCTAGGCTCGGGTCACTACGATGTGGCGGTGGTCAATGGCGCGTCTGGTCCTGCCGGTTTCACGTTGTCGAAAGGTTTGACGGTGGAAAGCACTCCGCTCGCCAGCTTGGAAGTCCCCCCGGGCATGGCGGAGGGTCGCACGGCCACCGGAGAGATCAATCTCACGCAGGTGGATTTGCAGATCGACTGCCCCGTGGGGCCGGATTTTGTCATCGCCCGCACCCATCGCTCGCGCCATGACGCGGTCGGATCGCCCTTCGGCACGGCCTGGGATTTTTCCTGCAACATTTCCGTGGCCATGGACGGGGCTGATGTGGTGGTGAACGATGGATTCGGTCGCTCCGATAAGTTTTTCCGCCAGCCGAACGGCAGCTTCCAGCGTTCGGAGTTTTTCCGCGAGGGAAGTTTGAACCGTCAGATCTTCACGCTGACTTTGGCCGACAAAACCATCTGGACCTTCCGCGCTCTCAATGCTGCCGTGGCACCGGGTAAAATCGACGCGATCACCGACCGCAATGGCAATGCGATGACCTACAGTTACGGTGTCAGTGGGCGGCTTGAGCAAGTCACCGACGCGTTGGGGCGGACCTGTCAGTTTTCCTACAATGGCTCCGGCCAACTGGTCGGCGTGACGGATTTCGCCAGTCGCAGCGTCACCTATGCCTACTACGGCGCCAGCGAGCCGGGCGGTTCCGCGGGCGATTTGAAAAGCATGACCAGCCCCGCCGTCACCGGCACACCGAATGGCAATGATTTCCCGCTCGGGAAAACGATCACCTACACCTACACCAAGGGCTTCGCCGACGAGCGGCTCAACCACAACCTCACCGGTGTCATCGACAACACCGGAGTGCAGGTCCAGACCATCACCTACACGACGGAATTGAACCCGACCCACTTCGATTTTGACCGCTCTGTTTCCATCGCGCTCGGGGCGAATCCAGCGACCGTGTTTTCCTGCGAACCACTGACGCCCTCGCCCGCCAATCGTTATGCCAAGACCAAGGTCACGATGAACGACCCGGTGGGCAATGTCAGTGAAACGCTTTATGACTCGAAGAACCGCCCGGTGAGCATCAAGGAACTGACCGGACGCGCCACACCCGGCTTTCCGGTGACGGCAGTGGGCAACCAACCCACCAACAAACTGCGGGCCAGCGACCCGGCGTTTTTTGAAACGACGCTGGCTTACAACGTCGATTCCCAAGTGACCCAAATCACCGAGCCGCGCGGCAACAGCATGACGATGACCTACGCCTACGATCTCAGCCGCGCGACACCGGTGCGGGAACGTGGCAACCTACGCCAAGCCACGCAAACGCCCGCGCCCGGCGTGCCGAGCGATCAGGCGCAGATCACGGAGAAGTTTGAGTATGCTCCGGGGTTTGGGACGCTGGATGACGAGGCTGCCTTTAAGTTCAAAGCGAAAATCTTTGGTGTAGCCAAGCACACCGACCCGCGTGGCAATGTCTGGACGAACCAATTTGATGCCAAGGGCAACCTAACCAGTTCTCAAGCACCGGGCATCGCCACCGGCGACTCGTTTGAATACAACGCCGCTGGGCAGTTGACCGCGCACGTTCATCCGGCCGATGCCAATGGCCGCCGCAAGCGCGACACCTTCAGCTATTATTCCAACGGCACGCAAAAGGGACAATTGCAAACTGCCGTCGAGGACGCAGGGGCAGGCGGTCTCGCGCTCACCACCACTTATGCCTACGATGCCGTCGGCAACGTCACCAGCGTCACCGATCCACGCGGCAATGACACGCAGTTCGTCTTCAATCAACTGGATCAGTTGATGCAAGTAAAATCCGCGCCGGGGGGTGGTGGGGCGCGGCAGCAGGTGGATTACAGTTATTCGTCTTCCACTGTCTGCAATGCGGATTGCCCGGGTGTTGATCGTTATTGCGTGGGTGTTTGTGGAGATGGAATTGCGGCTATGGGTAACGATTGCGTTGGAAAAATGCATAGCATTGGTGTCAGTATTTACGTCGGATTCAGCCTGATTCGCAAAGACGTTTCCAACTTCGATGAGAACGGCAATCCCATCGGCGACGGGCAGCTCTCCACCATCTACGGGCGCGATTCCATTGGCCAGTTAACCAGCGTGACCGACGAAGTGAGCGCCGTTGCCTCCACGGTGACGCAGTTTGAATATGACGCCAACGGTCAGGTGACAAAGGCGCTTTCTCCGCTGGCAGTGAGTGGTGCGGCCCCCTTCAACACCGTGCAAACCCAATACGATGAACGCGGTCTGCCGCTCCAGGAAATTTCCGCCGCCGGCAGCCCCGACCAAAGCACCACGCAATACGATTACGACGCCAACGGCAACTTGAGCCGAGTGAGCGAAGGGCTGGAGGGAACGCCGCAGATTACGACGTTGGTGGCGGATGGGTTTGCGGGTTTTGGCCGCGCCAGCCTCAGAGCGATACTAGCGAACGAAAGGAATTTTTCAGGCATTTATGTTCTTGAACTCGTAAATCCGGGCGGCGGCACTGGCCCCACGACGGTTGAGAATGATGGCCTAGCTTATGCCAGACGATGTAAGTTCTCGCACAGCTCGTCAACATGCCGATCTAATGTTGGTGGACTATCAAACGACCGCACCGACCCCGCCGTGACGATGGAAAGTGATGGGTTTTCTGATCCCGGTGTTGCTGTCGTCGCAATCGGGGGGGGGAAAGGTTCAAAAGGTTGAAGGGGAGCAATATGCTTTCCGATATGACGGGCGGCGGCACCGGCCCCTACTTTGCCGATTCTGCAAAAGGAGGACCGATAAGAATCTTTGTCCTTAATAATGACGAAGACGAAAGGGGTTCCAACTTCGCGGTTTTGCCCAGCGGCCCCTTTTATACCTTCGCAGGCTCCTACCTCAGATACCCTCAAGAGGCTTATGCGCCCCCACCCCAGTGGCGGGAAAATCCTGACGGGGAGGTCATTTCCGTTCATCCATTCGGAAATTTCAACGGACGGTCAGTGCGAATGTTTGCAATGCTGGGCGATCGTCCCGCCCGCATCACCGACCCAATGGGCAACGTGACGGAGTTCCACTACGATGCCAGCGGCAACCTCACCCGTGCGGAGCACAGAGGCGAATTGAATGACGTTCCCGGCAGCGCGGGCAATGTTTTGCTGGCTAGAACTGAATTCACATACAATGCGCAAGGGGACAAAACCCGCAGCAAGTCAGACAGCATAGGGGACGACGCAGCAGAATATGAGGCCAGCTTCCTGCGGGCCGACAACGGCCAGATCACTGCCAGCACCAGCGCGCTGGACCACGACACCACCTTCACCTACGATACCATCGGTCGATTGAGCAGCGTGAGCGATCCCAAAGGCAACTCCACCGCCTACGCCTACGATGCCAATGGCAACGTGACCACCGTGACCAACACCTTGAAATCCGATCTGGGAAATCCCGATCTCGTTTTTGCCAAGAGCTTTGGCTACGACAAACTCAACCGCTGCACCAGCGCTACGGACAATGTCGGCAACACGGAGAGTTTAGCCTACGATTCGCGCGGCAACGTCGTCAGATCCACCGATGCGCGCGGCATTGTCTCGCAGTTTGCATACGATGGCCTGAGCCGGCTGACCCGTTTCGGACGCGACATGAACAACAATGGCTCGACCCTGGACCCGGTGGACATCGTGACCACGCAAACTTGGGACGCCAATTCACGACTTACCTCGCAGACCGACCCGAACGGCAACGTCACCAGCTATGCCTACGATTCACTCGACCGCTTGACCCAGACCATCGCCGCCGACGGGACTGCCCACTCGGCGACCTATGATGTTCACGGCAACGTCGTTTCCTCCACCGATGCGAACGGCACGGTGACGACCTACAACTATGATTTGAACAACCGTCTGCTGCAAAAAACCATTGTCCCGGCAGTCGGAGTTGCGACCACCACCACCATGGAAACCTTCGCATACGACGGCCTGGGCCGGATGACTCAAGCAAACAACAATGCCTCCACCACTTCCTTCACCTATGATTCCCTCGGGCGCCCCCTCACCGAGACCCAGAACGGCCTGACCGTGACCAGCACCTACGATGCAGCGGGCAACCGTTTGACGGTCGCCTATCCCGGCGGTCGCACCATCGGTTATGCCTACGATGCCGCGAATCTTCCCACCACCGTTTCCCTGTTAGCCAGCGGCGACGGCGAAACTCCCGGCGTGTTGAGCACCAACCGTTACGTCGGCGGCCAGCTCGAGCGGGTGGACAACCGCAACAACAGCCGCACCAGTTATTCCTACAACGGGGTCGCGGGCACTGCCAATCTGCTGGGAGATTCCGGCTGGGGTCAGATCAGTCGCGTGCAAACCGTCAATTTCACCAGCGGCGCGGTGATCGACGACACGACTTACCGTTACGATGCCGCGCAGAACCAAACGGGCAAAACCAACAGTTTCCCCGGCAAGGTGACCGCAAAAGTTTATCAATACGATGCCGCAGATCGACTGGCAAACACCGTGGTGACCACCAATGGAGCCCAGACTGCTAACATCACCTACACCCTGGACAAAGCGGGCAACCGCCTGAACGTCACCGGCGACAATCATCCCGGCGCTTACACCCTGAGCAACACCCTGCCCGAGCCGGCGGACTTCCAGGTGAATCAATACACCACTACGCCCGTCGGCAATTTCAGTTATGATAAAAACGGCAACCGCACTGCGGAAACATCGGGAGTCACCACACTGCGAACCTTCAGCTACGATTATGCCAACCGCCTCGTGGCGATCAATAGTGGCTCAACCGGCGCCCCCATCGCCGTTTACGGCTACGACGCCCTGGGCAGACGCATCCTGAAGGGCACGCAATCCGGAGCCACCCTCAACACCACCCGATATGTTTATGATGGTGACGAGGTGATTGAAGAACGGGATGGCGGCGGCAATGTCACGGCAACGGTTACGACGGGCAAAGTCTGTGGCCACTACACACAGCTTGCCTGGGACACCGGCCGCATCGTCACAACGAAGCGCAACGGCACCAACTACTGGCCGGCGACCGATGCCAATGGCAGCACGATGGCCCTGACGCTGGACAACGCCACCGTGGCCGAGCGCTACGACTACGCCGACTACGGCGAACCGGCCTTTTTCGATGGATCGGGCAGTGCCATCTCTGGCAGCGCGGTGGGGAATGTGTATTTGTTTGGTGGCATTCAGTATGACGAGGAAACCGGCCTTTATGCCAGATCAGGTGGAATACCATCGCGCGTGGACACCAACTTCCAGTCCGCCCACGAACACCGGAATTTCGATCCCCGCACTGGCTCTACCCTCCAGCGCAACGTGGGATTTTCAAGCAAGGTGAGGGTCCAATCCTGTACTAGTGTATCGCTGTCCATGTGCAACACTAACACCCGTTTGTACCCCCATGTAGGATTTTCAAGAAAGTTGAGGATCGAATGGACGAACCAGCATGGGTGTGGTGCCAACCCCAACGTACTCTCAAACGATTAATGCTGAAGGGGCTAGGCGGCTAGATGCTGGATTGCGGCCAGGTGAAATGGGGTCAGGCCGATGTTTGTTGATTCTTCGGCATAGCATCTTGTTACGGCTTCAAACCAACCACGGATAACACAGATTGGCACGGAACAAGGCACTTACGGAATCATCACAGGACATACTCGACTCTCCCGCGTGGTTGACCGACGCTTTGTCCTTTTACAGACGAAATGATGCACTCGTGTCGAACTCATGGTGCACGGTTATATTGCTAGGGAAAAGATTGACGACTGCGATTCAGGCCGTTTTTTACCACCGCAGCCACTGAGTAAAACAAACGACGAAACCAGAGAACCACCGATTAATCAGATTTCTCAGATTTTTGAATTCTGTTCATTCTGAAAAATTCTGAAATTCTGTCCCACACGGCTGAAAAAACGGGCGAGCAATGAGTGCTCTTGTGAGCTCGTTTGATAGGCGTAAGATTTGATCACGTTTCGTTTTATCCCTAGATTGATCGCCTTGGATGAGTTGTTCCAAACGAAGCTTGACGGGCGTAGCTTCATTCGATAGGAATGTTACCAGTGTCACAGATTACGAATGATCGCCATTTCCACACCACCCTGTGGTCGATGGTTCTTCAGGCAGGGGGGGGAGAAGGGGCGCGCAAGCATGCCGCCTTGGATGAACTCTGCCGTCTTTATTGGAAGCCGCTGTTCGTGTATTGTTTGAATAAAGGCCGTAAAGTCGAAGATGCTGAGGATCTCACCCAAGCATTTTTCGAGCACTTGCTAGCACGGGATACGCTGCGGGTGGTCGATCCAGCACGTGGTCGGTTCCGAGGGTTTCTTCTTACATCCTTCAAGCACTTTATTTCAGATCAAGGCGATCGCGCGAGTGCTGCCCGACGAGGCTCGGGAGCGGTGCATTTATCCTTCGACATCGATTTCGCGGAGATCAACGCGTTGTCGCCTTCGATGGAGCTTACTCCCGAGCAGGCCTTTGATCGGCAGTGGGCGTTCGATCTGATCGATAGGGCTACGGCATCGCTACGATCTGAGTATCAAGCGGCAGGAAAGGAACAATGGTATGAGTTGGCAGTTGGTTCGCAGGCCGGCGCCTCCTACGCCGAAGTCGCGGCGGAACTGGGGAGCACTGAGGAAGCGGTGAAGAGCTTCGTGAAACGCGCGAGGCGGCGCTTTAGGGAGACTCTGGAGCGTGAAATCGCAGATACTGTGGGTTCTCCAGACGAGGCTGCTGAGGAGATGGTCTATCTCATTGAATTACTTCAGGCCTAATTTTGTTCGCCACTTCCATGGAAAATTTCCTTATGACTCAGTAGCATGCGAGATTTCAATGATCTGAAACGGTGCCCGCAATGCGGCAGCATCGTGCCGAGGGGAACGGGGGTACTGCTATGCCCGGTTTGTGCACTTACCGAGAAAACTGATGATTTGGTAGCCGCCGATGAGCCTTCCGGCGACTTGCGAATGGGCACCTACACGTTGCTCGGCGAAATCGCGCGCGGTGGTATGGGAGTGGTTTACCGCGCAAGACAGGCCGGGCTAAACCGAATCGTTGCGCTAAAAGTACTCCCTGGTGCGGCTTTCTCTTCGGCTACTTTCCGCGCAAGATTCCAGCGCGAGGCAGAAACCGCAGCCCGTCTCAAACACCCGAGCATCGTCGCGGTGCACGAAATCGGAGAGGCAGCAGGCCAGCCTTTTCTGTCCATGGATTTCATCGAAGGTCCATCGTTGGCTTCGCGGCTAGCGGAATCCAAAATGACACCGGAGTTCTCAGCGCAGATTCTCCGCGAAGTGGCGCATGCGGTGGATCACGCTCACCATCAGGGGGTGGCGCATCGCGATCTGAAACCCTCAAACATTCTGCTCACGCCTGAAAATATTCCTGTTCTTACGGATTTTGGACTGGCTTGCTTTTTCGATCTGGAGTCCCGTGAAGGCATCACGTTGGACATGATGGGTTCTCCTCCCTACTTGCCACCCGAAAGGGTATCGCCGGGAAATGGACAGAACCCCGTGGCAGAAGACGTCTATGGACTGGGCGCCGTGCTCTATCATTGTCTCACGGGTCGTCCACCTTTTGTCGCGGACTCGCTGAGCGCCTTACTCTCCGCCGTGTCCGAATCAGAACCCGTGGCTCCTCGCCGCCTCAATCCGTCGGTTCCGCAGGATTTGGAAACGATCTGTTTGAAGTGTTTGGAAAAGTCTCCCTCTGCTCGATATTCGAGCGCAGCGGATGTAGCCGATGAGTTAGACCGATTTATCCGTGGCGAGATCATTCTTGCCCGACCACTTTCACCATTGAATCATCTTTTCCGATTGATCCGGCGTAAGCCCGTGTTGGCGAGCCTCATCGCGGCGCTACTTCTAACCATCACCTGCGCCACTGCGATCTCCCTGTTCGGCTGGCAGCGGGCTGAGAATAATGCCACGGCCTTCCGCGAGATGGCGGAAAAGCGGCGCATCGAACTCTATTCGGGGAACATGGCTGCTGCCTCCGCCGCGATGGACGCCGGAAACCGCATCCAAGCGCGGCAGCTTCTCAAGCAGTGTCGCCCGGAAACAGGGGAGTCCGATCTCCGGGGCTGCGAGTGGTTTCTGTTGGACCGCTTGCTGGCGCGTCAGGAATTGTTTTCCACGGAGGCGCACGAACACATCCTCACGGCATTGGCGTGGAATCCAACGGGCGACATATTGCTCAGCGGCGGTCACGATGGCTCTTTGAAATCATGGAAACCAGCGGGCGATCACGGCTTGGAGTTGGACCAAGAAATTCTCAAAACAGGAAACGGACGACTCCATAAAATCCAATGGCTGCCAGACAGCGGTGCATTTCTATGCGCTGAGAACGAATTGATCCGCTGTCGGAAACTGGGCGAATCCCATCCGCTGTGGGAGATCCCAGGCAGACAATTTTCACTAACAGTCGATGGCCGTGCCTTGGCAGTATCCACCGGTGGCGTATTTTTCTTCGAGCCGCCTGGGCAGGTCACGTTGTGGGAAATGCCGTCGGAAATCTCCCGCAAACCCGCGCTCCGCCGCACTCTACCAAAACCCGCCCGCGCCGTGGCGATCTCGCCAGATGGCCGCTGGCTTGCCATCGGACGGCCCCTGCATGGTCACCATGACGAGGAACGCAATCTCGATTTGATCGACCTGACATCGCCCGACGCGCCACCTCGCCACCTCGAGACATCCGGCGCGATTCTCAGCCTCACATTCTCGCCCGATTCCACCCGGCTCGTCGCCACCACTCAGTCCGCAGACTCCCGCATCCATGGGTTTGAAACCGCATCGGGTAACGAGCTAATTTTGCCCAACCAACACACCGCACGCATTTGGTCCGCGACTTTCACGGCGGATTCCCACTCACTTCTCACCACCTCATCGGACCGCTCACTGTGCCTTTCTTCTATGACAGGTGGCTCACCCCGGGTGCTGTCACTCTCACACGACAATGAAATCTGGGCCGCCGCGATCCATCCGTCCGGTATGCGGGTCGCCACCGGCGACAAGGACGGGACTCTCAAGATCTATCCGCTACCGCTCCCCAGTGCGCCACTCGCCACCTTTCCCGGGCATTCGCATTTCCGCTATGCGCGGCCCGTATTTTCGCCAGACTCCTCACTATTATATGTTAACGAGACCTCACCAGAGTGGCAAACCGTCGCCTGGAAATTCAGTGAGTCGGAAAAAACCATAGCAACGGACTTCATTTTCTACCCGTCCTGCATCGATCCCGCTGGCAACGCAGCTTGGCGAGACGACCAGACCCATCAGATAATCGTCCAGCGAGAATCTCAGGGTCCCGTTCCGATTGCGGTTCCTCGTGAGACATGGCCAGCCGCACCGAGCACGCGCAATCATGGCTCATCCAACGCCTGCCACTATCTCTATCAATTCTCAGAATCTGGCCATGCCGCCACTGTGGAACTCGCCACTGGAAACGTTCGTGTGATTCAGGATTTCTGCCGGGAAGTCCCCACCGCTTCCGCCCTCTCACCCGGCGGGCGTTTCCTCGCGGCGGCCACTTGGATCGAACTCATGATTCATGATTTCTCCACGGGGAAAACCACCCGCCTTCCTAACGACCCGCATTGGGCGAAAACCATCGTCTTCTCCCCGGATGGCACTCTGATGGCCACCGGTGGCATCGATGGCCACATCCTGCTCTGGCGAGTGCCGGATTTCACCCTCGTCTGGAAACTTAGCGGCCATCTCTCCGAAGTCTCCGGCCTCGCCATTTCTCCCGATGGCCGCACGCTCGTCTCCTCGGAAATCGGCATCGGCCTGCGCTTCTGGCGGCTCGATACCCATCGCGAAGTCATGCGCATCTCCCTGCCAGATGTTTGCGAAAGTCTCGTCTTCTCGCCAGACGGCCAAAGCCTCGCCGTCACCACTTGCCCGCCCTCCTCACCACCTACTGCCGGGCAAGTCATGGTGATTCCCTGCCCGCGGGAGGGAGGAAACACGATCCCACCAACCGACAATCCATGAAACTATTCCATCTTTCGTTGCTGATCAGCTTGCTCGTATCCACCCTCCGGGCATCCTCGGTCAGCCAGCCAATTCCTGGGGCATTTCGCCAAACGGACCTGGATGCGGGTGGCTGGCTCACAGGCTTCGCCTCGCATTCCGGCGGCCGTTTATATGCCCGTACCGACGTTGGCGGTGTCTATCGCAGTGATGACCGGGGCGATAGTTGGCGATTTCTATCGGGCTCCATGACATCCTCCGCCGCTCATGCCGTGCAAGGACTCGCCGTGGGCGAAACCAGCGCCGACATCGTCTTTCAGGCGGTGGGCGTGAGTTATCTCGGCAGCGATTCGGGGCGCGGTATCTGGCGCAGCATGGATGGTGGCACCTCGTGGACGCAAGTGTTAACGGGCAAGAATTTCTCCGGAAACGACGACCTCCGTTGGCAAGGGGAGTGTCTCGCGATCACGCCCGGTTCACTCGATCAGGAAATCTTCGCCATTACCCGTCAGGGCGGCTTGATGCGAAGTACCACGGGCGGTGGCAGTGGTTCGTGGTCGAAACAGAATGGCACGGCCTTCGACGGCATGACGGGTCATGTGGTCCACATGCATCCATCGTTTCCAAACGAAATTTTCGTAGGAGGGGTAAAAGGCACCGCAGCTAGCGCGCTTTTCAAAGGCGTGCGCGGTGTCGGAGGAACGATCACCTGGTCCGCCGTCACCATCAACGCCGCCACCACTACCGTTTCTCGTCTCGCACGGCTGCCCAGTGGAGAAATTTTCGCAGCCGTGCAGGATGGAAGCTCCAACCGCTTCTACAAATCAAACACCACCGGAACCACCTGGACCAACATCACGGGCACCGTGCTCGGCGGCTTATCCGCTAACGGCCCGGTCGGCATGTGTCATGTGCTGAGAGATGGCACTACGGTCATTCTTGGCTGGATTGGCGGTCCCACTCGCAAGAGTACGAACAGTGGCAGCACTTGGAGCACGGTCAACCTAACCGTTTCTCCCACCCGCCCACCGGCGATGCTCACCACCGGCGGTGGCCCGGGTTGGTCACGCGGTTCGATTCATCAGGACCCGATCGAACCCAATCGCTGGTATCTTCCGAACGGTTTCGGCCCCTTCCGCAGTACCGATGCGGGAAACACCGTGGATTACATGACCCGCGGCATCGGCGAGGTGGTGACATGGAAACCCGCCTTTCATCCGAATGACCGGAACAAAGTCTATCTGCCCGTCGCCGATCTCATCGGATTTGTCGTCACCGATGGCGGCGCGACCGGAAACGCCCCGCGCAATCCCCGCCGCAGCCTACCAGTGATCAATGGCAACGTCGGCATGACCTACGCCACCAAGGCCCTCGTCGGGCCCGTGGTCGGAAATGCTTCGCCGAAAGTCTATTTCGTCGGCGGATCGTTCTTTGGCCCGAATGCCGGCCGCGCCTCGATTCTCACCACCAGCGACGATGGTCAAACATGGGCCTTAGTCCACGTCGCCGGAGTCGCCGGCACCGGTCTTCCCTCCGGAAGCGAAATCATCGGCGGCTGCGTGGCTCCGGACAACGCCAATGAAATCCTCATCGCCGTGCATGACACGTCTAACGTAAACTCCGGCATCTATCGCAGCACCGATGGTGGAGTCTCCTTCATCAAATCCACCGGCATTCCCGCCGGGGGAAACTGGGGCGATGAATTCAGCCACTTCAGTTTTCTCGAAGCCGATTCCACCGATGCTTCCCGTCGCTTCGCCTGGCTCAATGGCGTGGGTTTCCTCATTTCCATCAATCGCGGCCAGAGCTGGATACCCGCCGGGCACTCCAGCGGCGGCCCGACGAACAACAAACTCTACGACTGGAATTCATGGGGCGTTTTCTGCCGCGATTCCTCCAGCGGTCGGCTTTGGTTTGGCGGGTCGAGCGGCCACCTCGGCCTCGCTTGGTCGTCGAACAACGGTACCAACTGGACTTATCTCGACACACCGTTTTCCAACACCGGCTTCTCTGAAATCCGCGCCCTCGATGCCCACAACGGTCGTGTTCTCATCTGCGGAAAACGCTACGGCGACACCTATCTGAAAATCTACCTTTCCGAAGACAATGGCGCAATCTGGCGCGAATGCACCAACAGCGGCCATCGGCTGCCCACGACCACCTACGTAGCCCTTGATCCCCACCGGCCCGGCCAATTCTGGGTGGCTTCTAATGGCCGCTCGTATGCCCGCTTCACCCCGGGAAATTTCGGAGCCTGGCAGCAGACGCATTTCTCCTCGCAAGAACTTAACGACCCAGCGGTCTCCGGAGCGTCCGCCGATCCTGATCTAGACACCTTCGGCAATCTTCAGGAATTCGGCCTCGCCCTCAATCCTCGCAGTCCCTCCCAATTCGATTCCGGATTGCCAAAGTTGGTCGCCACGACCCCCGCGGCCTGGGATTTCCAGTTCCGCCGCAATCCCGCAGCCAGCGAGATGACGTACCGCATTAGAAGTTCCACCAATCTAAGCGACTGGACCACCCGCCACACCTTCACCGGCGCGACAGCGTTGCCTACCTCGTTCAGCCCAGGGGTCTCACTCACCGCCGATCCCGCCACCCAGCTCCTGCGCTACCGCCCAGTGACGGGGCAGAGCAAAGAATTTTATCGGCTCGAAATGACCCTGCCGGAACCCTGAATCAGCTGATTCGAAAAAAACCGAAGTTTTTTTTTCTTCCCGCGCCACCCCGCCGGAAAAAATCCTTATGGAGTAGAGAGAGACGTCGTCTCGACCGAGCGCTTTTCTCCTCCCTGGCGTTCGGACTCGGTCAGTCGATGACCTTTCCGCCCCTATCAAAAGAACCATTCAGTCATTCGCCGCGTGCCGGCTTGCCTTCTGAACCGATCCATCCAAACCATCAGATCATGAAACCACGCCACATCCTCTCAATCCTCCTCGCCCTCACCGGCGCTCTTCATGCCCAAGGACCGCTGACCCCGCCGGTCGGCACCCCCGGCCCGGAAATGAAATCCCTCCAGGAAATCTGGGACAAGATCGGCGGGTTGGAGACGCAGGTGTCGGCCTTGCAATCGCAAAACCGTCAGCTAGAAGCCTCGCTTCAGAACCAGAAGGCACTCACCGCCGCGCAGGCCGAGCAAAGCGGCTTGGTGAACCCTTCCTGGTCGACGCGGCAGATTTATGCCGGAAGCGTCCACTCTCACTCGCTGTCCATTTCCCCATCCGGACTCGCGCAGGTGGCTGCTTTGGATGGAGCCTTGAAACTCATTACCCAAAGCGATGGCGGGTGGGTGGTTTCCGTGATCGATAACACCATCGGCGGCACGAGCGGAGGAAATTGCTCCATCCAGCATCATCCGCTCACTGGGCTGCCTGGGATCGCCTATTACAATGTCTCGAATGGCGACTTGAAATACGCTGAGCAAGGCAGCGGCGGCTGGGTCATCACCACCGTCGCCAGCGCGGGTGATGTCGGGCGCGGCTGTGATCTTGCATTCAGCCCGGATGGAAATCCATTGATCGCCTTTTTCGATGTGGGCCAAGCCAAGACGATGTTTGCCGAACGCATCAGCGGCTCCTGGGTTTTCACCGAAATCGAAACCAACCCGACCGTGGCATCCGTGACCCTTCCCATCGATCTGGAATGCTCCGCTAACAACACCCGTGCCATGGTCTGGATTCACCACGACGGGAGCTTTCCCTCCATCCGCTTTTCCTCCTGTGGCAACGGAGCCGCGTGGCAGAATGAAAACAACTTAGGCGACTATAACATCTCGCATGTGCAGCCTCGCAGCATTCGCCTCACTTTCACGCCGACAGGCAGACCGCTGGCAATGGTGGCCTCCGTGGCTTCCGCTGGTTTTCATTACTGGATTTATGGCGTACAGAACTGGACCAGCCTCGCTCCTATAGTCGGCGGGGACAATCCCAACTCCGCGGATGGTGCATTCGACACGCTGGGACGCTTCCACCTCGCGCTGGGCCGCAATTCTTCTGACATTTCCCCGCTTGATGTGGAACGGAGAACTTCGATTGGCACGCCCGCCGCACAGACCCGCATCCACGATGAGGACGATGCCGCCCCCTTTCAATCTGTAATGGCCATCGATCCCACCGGCTGGCCGGCCGTCAGTTATATCGACGGCTTGGGCAACATCCGTTTCGCCACAAGAAATCCCAACACGCCCTGAATCATCCATCTGAGAAATCACCATGAAAACTTCATCCACCATCCTCCTCGCCCTCACCGGCACCGCCCTCACCGGCACCGCCCTCACCGGCACCGCCCTCGCCCAAGGCCCGCTCACCGCCCCGCCCGGCATCCCCGGCCCTGAAATGAAATCCTTCCAGCAGATCTGGGACAAGATCGGTGGGCTGGAGACGCAGGTGGCGGCGCAGCAAGCCACGATCCAACAACAAACCATGCTCATCACCACGCTCACTGCGGGTGGGACGACACCGGATTGGATCATCTCCAACATCGCCGGGCAGGCGGAAGCGCAGCCCGCAAGCTCCCTGGCGTTCAGTCCAAGCGGCGCACCGGCGGTTTGCTACACTCATCGTTACCCCAGCCCTTCGGGAAATGACAATGGCGTGGTCTTTATGGAGATGGTCCAGGGTAGCTGGATACGGACTACGATTGATGAGGGCACAGGCGGTTCGCTGACCTTTGCCCCGGACGGCTCACCCGTTGTCGCGTATGTAAAAGCAGGCCGGATTTACTATGCGGCACGCACAGCAGGTGCCTGGCAGGTAGAACTCGTATCCACGGTCCCTCTGAACAGCACCTTCCCCGAACTCGGGTCGGTGGCTTTTTCGCCAGCGGGCAATGTCGGCATCGCTTACCAGGATCCAACCTCCCCGACGACGCAGGTTTATGTGGTGGAAAAGTCCGGCGCGATTTGGGGGGCGCCCGTGGCGGTGCCCAATCCTCCCGGCAGTGAATCAATTGCGCTGAATCAAGGAAGGCCGAGACTGGCATATCATAGCGACGGCACTGCATATGTTGCTACCGGAACTCAGGGTCTAGTATTTCTCGCCACTCGAACTGGAGAAGTCTGGAATTCCTCCGTTGTGGCCGGGCTAAGCAATATCCCCAGTTTTGGTCACCCTGGACTAGCCATCGCCCCATCGGGCACAGCCTCATTGATTTTCGGTAGGTCCGGAGGCAATCCGAAGTTCACCTCGGCACCCACATTCACCATCAGTGACGCCATAGCTCCTGCCAATGGGCTGGTCACTCTCTCAAAATGGGCCTCCGTTGCCTATTCGCCTACCGGTCAGCTCGGCTACGCATTCCATGCGAATGTCAACTTCGGCTACAATACCAACGGACAGAGTGCACCCTCGGATTCCGGCGTCCGTTTTGCCAAAGCGGGCGAACGAGGGAGCATTGTCGCGCTTGGCGACTCCTCCGATATCAGTCTTGCCTTCGCACCGAATGGAAAAGCATGGATCATCTTCTACGACGCAACTGGAGACCGCGTCCGCCTCGCCGTGCAAAACTACTGATACAGCCCTTTAGCGGGAAACCATCACTGCGACAAATTCTATGAAAAAGAACCACGTCCTACTCGCCATCGCCATCGCCCTCACCGGCACTGCTTCCACCCGTCGGCTGAACCGGGGCGGTGAATCCATTGCCCGCCTTCCCATGCCATGAGGGCTCACTTCCAAACGAACGATCATTCCATCCCGACCTAATCAAACACCTCTCATCCCATGAAACGATTTGTCATTTTACTCACGCTGGTGCTCCCATGCGCCCTCTCCGCACAGACAGCTACCATTTCCGGTCTTGGCTTTCTGGATCCGGGGAACACGAATTCCGCCGCTCTGGAGATTTCCGCCGACGGGTCGGTGGTTGCGGGGAAATCGAGCGGAAATCCCTTCCGCTGGACTACTGCGGGCGGCATGGAACTGTTGAATCTATTCCCCAATGGAGCCAGCCAGATCACCCCGACCGGCATCTCGACGGATGGCAATGTGATCGCTGGGTATGACGACATGTTTGCGACCGCAAACCCGGTGGCTTACCTGTGGAATTTCAATAACGGCTCGTTTTACGCTTTGCCGGACTCTTTCCAACTCAACGGGCTTTCTGGCGATGGCGCCGTGGCAGTCGGCCACTTGAATCAGTCAAATCCGCTGCCTTTCTCGGTAAATGTGGCGGATCAGCCCGTGCGCTGGACCCAGGCGAATGGAATCGAGAATCTCGATAAAGGAGGCTTGGCGACGCAGGTCTCCGCCACGAGCATTTCCAGCGATGGCAGCACGGTCGTGGGATATCATGGTGACTACTACCCGGGATTTTACCTCGGTGCCAGCACCTCTGCCTGTTACTGGCCGGATGCCTTTTTCCCCCCATCCCAGTTGCTGACCCTGGACCCTCTGACCGGTGGCACTCACGCCAGAGCCAATGCGGTCTCCGCCGATGGCGGGGTCATCGTCGGCTACAGCGATGCAGGTGCGCACCCCGGCATCCCCAAGGCCGTGCGCTGGGTGCGGGATGGACTGACGAATCTCTACGTCGTGCAGGAACTTGATTCATCGTTCCCCACCAGCCCCACGGAGGCCAAGGCGGTCTCTGCGGATGGCAGTCGCATCGTGGGCACTATCGGCAGCGGATTTTTCGGCAGCAGCACGGCTTTCGTCTGGGATGCGAACAACGGCCAGCGGCCCCTGCGAACCGCGCTGATGAGTGTGGGAGCGAATCCGCAAGCGAATTGGTCCTCACTGGAGGCGGCCAACGGCATTTCCGCTGATGGCCTGACCATCGTGGGCACCGGCATCAACATGAATGCTCAAACCGAAGCCTTTCGTGCTTTGCTGCCGATCGTTCCACCGACGCCAGCGATTTCGAGCATCGCGGATACCACGATCCTGCCGGACACTTCTGCCGCCATGGCATTCATCCTCACGGATGCAGACACCGCTCCGGCACTGCTGACGGTCACTGCGGAATCGTCCAATCCCACCTTGGTTCCCGAGGTGAACATCGGCTTTTTCGGCAGCGGGTCGAATCGAGGGGTGACCATCACGCCGGCAGCGGGCGAGGTTGGCTCCACCATCGTCACCCTCATCGTGAGCGATGGCACCAGCAACAGCCGGGAAGAATTTGTCCTCAACGTGTTTCCGCCGCCGGAGTTGCCCGTGGTCGCCGTGTCGCCAGCCACCGCAGTTTTCCCGACCTATGCCACGCTGAATGGCACCGTAAATCCGAAGTGGGCGGAGACGCTCTACTGGTTTGTTTTGGATGGAATGATCGTGGGAAACCAGCTTGTCCCCGCTGGCGGTGAGCCGGTTCAGGTTTCCTATTACCCCCACAGCCTTGTACCGGGCTCCACCCATACTTTTTCCATCGGCGCGTCGAATATCGCCGGAACTACCAACAACCTCACCAGCGAAACCTTCACCACTCCCGGCGGGCCGCCGAGCGTCACCACACTCGCGCCGTCTATGGTCACGCCAACCAAGGCAAAACTACAGGCCACCGTGGACCCGAATCAGGTGCAGACGACCGTCACTTTCTACGTCGGTGGCACTGCGGTGGGAACGAGGACCGTTCCTGCTGGAACCGAGCCGGTCACGGTGTCCTTCGATTTCAACGCAGGGGTCATACCCGGCCAAGCCATCACCTACACCACCAGCGCCACCAATAGCTCGAATCAAACCGGCAGCGGAACGAACCTCGATTTCAACCTGATGGCCAGCGACACCACCTTCGGAAATGCCAACAATTTCCTGTGGGCTGCCAACGCTGGCTGGATCAACGCCAAACCCACTACCAGTTACGGTTTCCGCACCGGCGACAACGTTTGCTCTGGCTTCCTCTGGGGGGCGAACATCGGCTGGATCCACGCCGGCACCGGCGAGCCGACCAACGGCATCCGCTACACGAACACTGGCAGCGACTACGGCGTGAATGTCATGCCAGACGGCACCTTGCGTGGTTACGCCTGGGGCCAAAACATCGGTTGGGTGAACTTTGAAAACACCGGTGCCCCTGCCGTCGATCTCACCACTGGCCAGCTTACCGGCTACGCTTGGGGCCAAAACATCGGCTGGATCAACCTCAGCACCGCCACCACCACCCAGCTCGCCATCCTCGATACCGACGCCGACGGCATTTCCGACGCCTGGGAAAATGAGAATGCCAGCGGAAATCTAGCCACCCTCGGTAACCCCAGTGACGCCGACGGCGACGGCCAGAGCGATCTCGCCGAATTCGCCACCGACACCGATCCGCTCGACGGCAACGACCGGTTCCGCATCACCAACTTCAGCCAAATCAATAACGGCGGTTTCGTAAGCCTTGAATTCACCAGTAAAACCACCCGCTTCTATCAAGTGCATGACAGCGCCACCCTCAGCGGCGGCTCATGGCAAGACGTCGGCCTAGGCACCATCCCTGGAGAAGCAAATTTCACCAGCGTGAACTTCAACGGACCCGCAGCCACCCGCAAGTTCTATCGCGTCAAAGCGATGCGCCCGCTTGCCGGGCCGTGACGAAGGGGTTGGGATCAGATGCGGAATTGTGTTTCCCCCCATGCATCACCGCATTTCGCAAAATTTTTTTGTGGGCTCACCCGTTCGGTAATTCTACTTCAAAATCAAACCTTTTTCCTTCATATACGCAGTTGCCGCTGCCGCATCCATCTCCTTCCAGTTGCGGACTACGTCCCCGAGGCAGGAGTCGCGCTGGGCGGGATCTGAGACGGTGAGTGCCCAATCCACGGCGGAGGCTCCGTCGATCTTTGCGGCGATGGGGGCGAAGCCAGAGATGGCGGCATCGCGCTGCTTGCCTGCCGATAGCGAATTCAACCATTGCGCCGCGCCTTGATAGTCGGCGTGGGTCCAACGATCCGCGAATCCGGTGATGGCGCGACCGCCCTCACCGCGAATCGACTCCAGCAACCATCTGGCCTTGGCTGGAGTTTCGGGTCCGATGTTTGCGGCGGCGATGCTGGCGGCGGCCAGGTCGTGTTTCTCCGGCGCGAGCGATGCTGAAAGTAGAATTTCCCGCGCGGCGTCGAATCCTTGTTGTTCTGCAAGTGTCCTAACAAAATGGGGAAAATTCTGGATGTCTAGAACAGTGCTGAGTTCTTCCATCGCTTGCCGCCGCGCATCCGGTGTTTGCAAGTCTTTGACATACTCGATGGCGGCTTTCCGCTGACTCTGATAGGGTAGCTGGGAAATCTGTTTCACGGCGGCGAATTGATCGCCTCGAGCGGCGGCGATGTCCGCGCGGAGTTCCATGACGAGAGGATCGGTTCCTTCGATCCGGCCCGCTGCTTGCGCGGCTTCCAGCCATTTCTGCAAGGCTGCCGCATAGGCCAGGCCCATTGATTCTCCTTCTCTTCTGGGCGGATTCTTGAGCATGCCGAGTTGCATGTGGACGGGGATTCTGGTGGTGGAAGCGGCTTGGTCGAGCTTGGCAAAGGCCCATGCGGGATCGGATTTTGCGGCGAGTCCCACCACGCCAAACCACACGAGTTGAGCACCCTCGGTGCCGGCCTGATCAAATGGGAAATTTTTCTCCAGAAAATCGCTGATCTCCTTGAGCTTCGATAGCGGGGCGGACTCGAGCTGGGGACCATATGCGGTCAGAAGCTCTTGCAATTTTTTCCCGTTTTCCGGGCTGGGAGCGGCTTTCAAAATGTCAGTCAGCTCGGCAGTGAACTTCGTAGTGTCGATGGCAGGTGGACGGCTGCTTTTCCCCGCGAGAGCGAATGAAGGGGCGGCTCCGGGAGATCTTTTCACGGCGTCGCGCAGCAGGTTCAATTCCTCGTTGGCGATGGATTCGCTACCCTTGAGGTTGCGGTTTTCGTTTAGAAAATACGCGGCGATGCCGACAATGAGAAGAATGAGAAGTATGTGATGCTTTTTCATGGTGGATAACGGTAGGTAAATCAGGGTGATTTCAACGGTTCAACTCGGTGGTTCGAATCGCATGATCTCTTTTTTCGCTTGGGGGAAGCGTGTTAAGAAGCTTCAAGGCTGCGGCTTTCGCTCTATCATTTTGTTGGATTTGAAGGTGGAAGGCGAAGGCAATGGTGAGGTCGGGATCGATTCTTCCCAGTTTGGTCACTTCGTTCTGGTATGCTTCGAGGGACTTATCTAAATTGTGGCTCCTGTAAGAGAGGTTTCCGAGATAATCTCCGACCATCTTTTCAGCCGCATCGGCAGGAGCTTCCTTACGCAGCCAGTCAATACGTTCGGCGACGCGATCCCAAACCACGCTATTATTGACATCGATGCGGTTTTCGTTTTCGCGTGGTATTAAAGAAACACTGGTGGCTGCGGAGACTAGCATCTTTGAGCGTGTTTTGGCAGCCAAATCGAGATTTTTCGACCACTCTGCCACTCCGGCTAGATTGAGTTTGCCGCTGGATACGGCAGCTTCGATGCCGGTTGCCATCAGGTTGTCGC
The DNA here is from genome assembly GCA_945890645.1 of Akkermansia muciniphila. Lineage (GTDB taxonomy): Bacteria > Verrucomicrobiota > Verrucomicrobiia > Verrucomicrobiales > Akkermansiaceae > UBA956. The sequence goes on along the minus strand of CAMDCV010000007.1, from coordinate 6,344 downwards.
GCTCCTGGTCGCCCATGCCCAGCGATTTCGCCCAGGTGAACGCGGCGTTCGGATCGTTCGCTGCCATGGCTTTGATGGCGCCTTCGGCGGCGGGGCCTTTCTGCTCTGGAGAGAGTTTGGGGAGAATGTGCCGCAAGGCATCGGGATCGGTGACGGACTTCAGCGCGGCGGTGACATCGGCAGGCAGCATGGTGGCTAACATGGCGGCCGCTTCTGCTGGATTTACCCGCAACTGCGTCGTGAACCGCGAGCGGGCGAAGCTCCGGTCAATGGCAAGGTCTTCGAGGCCGTTCATGGGAATGCTTTTGCCATTCAAACCGCCTGAGGCTGCGGTCGCGACATACCAGGCATCCGCCGCCGCAGGGTCTTTGGTCAGCCAGGCATCGAAGGCCTGCGCTGCGGAGTGAGACATTTGGAACAGGAATTCGGAACTACGCCCGATGAGTTGACTGGCGATCTGGGTGGCCACGGCAGGGTCTTTCCGAACCAATACTTCCATGATCGCTCTCGCGAGACGATCATTGATCGGGCTGCTGAGTTTTTCAGCATCAAGGAGCAAGTTTTTCAACGCCTCCGCATCCATTGCGTCGAGTTGATTATTGAACTCGTCTAGAATGGCTTTTTCTTGCCTGGTGATTATGTTGTCACCCTCATAAACGGCCAGTATTTGGACGACGCTCACGGTTTTTGGCGCGTTAGTGGCTCCCACGCGTCTGTTAGAGACACTGGTCGATTTGATCCCGAGTTGGTTGCTCAGGGATTGGATTTCGTTTTCCATGGTTTCCACCCGATGTCGGCTGGATTCGTTGCTGCGGTGGATCATATATATGCCCGAGCCGCCGAGGAGGAGGATGGCGGCGGTGACGGATGTGATGGTCTTCTTCATAAGGATGGCAATGGTAGATTGAGTTTGAATGGTGGTTCCTGTCGTGGCGGAGGTGCTTGTGGTCGTTGCCTTGGCGGAGTTTCCGAGAATGGTAAATGCTCCCACCCAAGCAGCAGCGTGGGCGAGCCAACGGGTGCGATGAGAATGGACTTTGATCTCAGCACTATGGCGGGCGATGGGCGAGGCATGTTTCACCGGTATTTGTGCCTTCTTCAGGACAGCCTCTCTGATTTGCTGCTCAAAAATGGCCGCTTCGGTGAAGCGTTGCATGTGGGAGGCATCTGCGTTTAGCCACGCGTTGAGCTCGGAGATCCCCGCTTCCGTCAGCGCGTTGTCGAAATAATCGGAAATGAGTTGAGCAGGGTCTTTCATGAATTTTATCCTTCAAGTTGAGTTTGGCGTTCGATGCAGGCGCGCAGTTGTTCGCGAATCCGTTGCAAGGTCATGCGGATGGAGGCCCCGGTGCCGCCCAGTTGCTCTGCGATCTGCTCCGCATTTAACTCTTCAAAGTAGCGTAATTTCACCAACCGTTGCGCATGCCCCGCCAGTCGTTCGATGCAGGATTCTAGCGTCACGCTGCGCTCCGATACTTCAGATGCTTGTTCACTCCAGGACTCGGTGAATTTTGCCAACACTTCGTCATCGAACACGACCTTGCCACGTGCGGCATCCCGTTGCATTCCCATTACCTGAAAACGGGCGATGCCCAGCGCCCAACCTAGAAACGGACGTTGTTCGTCATACTCCGCAAACTTGCGGAACAGCACCAGTGCCGTTTCTTGCAGCACATCTTCCGCCGCCGTGCGATCTCTTACGACGGCACGCACGTAGTTCGCCACCGAAGGCTGGGCGGAAGTCCATTGGCGCAGGTAGCACTCCTGTTGATGTTGAGTCAGCATGTCTAAGGAGTATTTCCGCGAGAGGGATTGAGTGTAACAATTTTTTCAACTATTTTTTCAGGCGTATAGGAACTGATTTGGCATGAGGTTTTTTCTTCGAATTCTTTGACGTCCAAGAGGTTTTGGCCAGTCCATAAATCTAAGTATGTTTGAATAGACTTACCTTCATCATAAACTGTGATTCTGTTGTTTGACATGTCATCACGGATGGAAAGCGTAGAACAGGCTGGAAGCCCGTTTGCCGAGACAGGCGAGGACGCCTATCTTCCCAAATCATGAATGGCCAACAAAAAAACCGACCAGCGTGAACTGGTCGGTTTTTGGATAGAAGTTTCGTCAGAAAAATTATGCCTTGGTGCCGAGCATATTGAGAGCTTCGGCAGCGCGGTTGGAGTAACCCCATTCGTTGTCATACCAAGCACCAACTTTGACCATGTTTCCAGCAATCACGAGGGTGAGTTCGGAATCGTAGATGGAGCTGTGGGGATCGGAAACGATGTCTTGCAGGACGATGGGCTCGTCGCAATAGGCGAGAACACCTTTCATCGGGCCTTCCGCAGCGGCTTTGAACGCGGCGTTGATTTCAGCAACAGTCACGCTGACACCGGCTTTGAGTTCCACGACGAGGTCGGTGAACGAACCCGTTGGCGTTGGCACGCGGAAAGCACCACCGTTGAGTTTGCCTTTCATCGATGGAATCACTTCGCCGATGGCGCGGGCAGCACCGGTGGCGGAAGGCACGATGTTTACGGCAGCCGCACGACCGCGACGCAGGTCCTTGTGAGGAAGGTCGAGAATGTTTTGGTCGTTGGTGTAGGAGTGAATCGTGGTCATGAAACCGCGCTCAATGCCCCAGGTGTCGTTGAGCACTTTGACCAACGGCGCAAGGCAGTTGGTGGTGCAGGAAGCATTCGATACGATGTGATGTTTCGAGGCGTCGTAGAGATCGTCGTTGATGCCGATGCAGATCGTAATGTCAGGGTTGGTAGCGGGTGCGGAGATGAGCACTTTTTTTGCACCAGCGGTAAGGTGAGCGGCGGCTTTGTCGCGGTCGGTGAAGAAACCAGTCGATTCGAGGACAACGTCCACGCCGAGTTCGGCCCATGGCAGTTTCGAGGGATCGCGTTCGGCGAGGGCGTGGATTTTGTGACCGCGCACGATGATGAATTTTTCGTCGTAAGTAACTTCACCTTGGAACTTGCCTTGGGTGGAGTCGTACTTGAGCAAATGGGCGAGTGTGTGGTTGTCGGTAAGGTCGTTGATGGCAACGACGTTGCGAAGTTCTTCGTCGCTCATGGCGCGCAGAACGTTGCGTCCGATGCGTCCGAATCCGTTGATGGCGTATTTAGGCATAATGTGGTGACTTAATGGTTGAAACCTTGGGGAGGGCAAAAGGCACTCCATGGGGCGCAGGGATAGTAGGGGGAATCGCTAGGGCGTCAATACGCGATATGAGGAAAATATGGCATGCGGGGTGCCATCCACGCGGGGTGGGAAGCTCGAGTTTACCTAGTAGGATTATCGCCGATCGCCACTCACGGCTTGTTGTGTTCTTCATTTCTTGTGTTTTTTTCGAGAGGCACGAAACATGAAGAGACCCGCTGCGAGGAAGGCTGCCCCCATTGAAGGCGCTATCCATGCCGTATAATGGGCACCAGCAGTCAATGTGCTCTGACTTGGATCTGATGGATTATAGGCGACGGTCACCGAAGTCCCTTCTGGATAAATACTTAACCACTCTTTAGACGCCATCCCGAAAAGAATTCGATCCGATGTGAAGCTGTCACGCTCTACATCGTAAGAATAAACTATGACAGGCTTATAGTTCCTACCACCAGATTTAGAGCGACCATTGTCAACAGCACGCGACTCAATCACCACTCCCTGCGTCGTCTTCCAGTCTTTGCTTGAATACCCACTAAAAAGCTCCTGCCACCCAAAAACGAGCAATCCGATACCAGCAATAGAAAATACGATGGGGAACAGCTTGTTCATCCAAGCTGGATGTTGTTTTGATTTTGATTCAGTAGAGGGCATTTTTTATACGAGTAGGCCTTCCACTGCGGGGAGTAAAGCCCGTAATCAAACAGGAGCGTTGCCGCCGTTGAATATGCTGGCTTGTAAGGCTAATTCTTTCTCTTTGGCTCTCGTGGAATGAGTTATGGAGAATCTACCAAGCAGGAATGCTACCCCAACAACAGCTATGTAAATGAGCCATATTGGCATATCTAAGAAGTAATCAAAGTGGCCTGGGGCAGCTCCACAGCCTTCGGTGGGCCTACGACCGAGTCTTAGAATGCCAGACGGGGAGGTTCTGTCACGAAGTTGGTGGTGTAGAGAGGTAACCGGAATTGAGGTTCCGCGAAACTGATGTTCACGTGAGTCGTGCGGTTCAAAAACAACTCCGACTGTGGCTGAATAGAAAGTGCCGGAAAGAGTAAAATTACCAGAACGGGATGAAAACGCACATTCAGAGTAGTAACGAATCGATAGCAACCAGAGACCAGCTAGTATGATAGCGCTTCCTAGAAATAATCTTGCGGATAAGCTCTTGTAGGACATTGGTAGATAATCTTGTATGTTTCGATTCAGTATTTGCCGTACGTTTAGCTCATCCACGGCGGGGAGGGAAGCCCGAAATCAAAATGGGACGTTACCCGCCTTTGGATGGCATCTTGTTCGCCTCGTAAGATTTAGAGAGTGTTGTTTGCATATTACTAAATGTTCATGAAGGGCTAAGATAAGAACACTATAATCAATAGAATTGAATACGCATATCCGCCAAGCATCGCTACTGAGTCGAATCGATTCCGATCCTTGCGACACTGCAAGAAGAGAGAGGTTATCAGGCAAATCGGTGAGGTAAATAGCATAAAGATGATTCCCGCCGCTGCAAATGGTGATGGTGATAAACCGAACGTCAGGAACCAGCCGCCAACGGTTCCGAAGAGGAAAAAATTAGCTAAATATGAGTACCAGTGAACACGGCGGAACAGCATTAGTGCGCAGAGAGCAATATAGCCGAAAGGTATGACCACAAAAGACAGGCCAAGTAGGACAACGTAGTAGATCGTCAGTTGCGTATCGGTCATCTCTTATTTTATACGCTGAACTACTAGGTCATTCACGACATCATGGAAGCTCGAATTCATTTTGGTGGCTTCTCGCCATCGGTTGGCGTGGCCGGTTCGGCTGGGGTTTTTGGTGAGATAATTTTAATCTCCAATTTCCCTTCTTCCTCCGGTTTCGTAGGATACATGAGCTTCACGCATGTCGTAACAGAATCGATGACCTGCGCGATTGTGAATGGGTAGCGGGGTGGCACCACAGCCTTCGAGGCATCTATCACCACCTCGACATCACGAGAATCCTTCTTGTAGGTGCCAGCTACTGTGATCCCATAAAGTGAAGCAAGGTTGACATCATGGGGCTCTTTCCATGAGCCATCTGTCGCCGGAACAAAGGGCCGAGCAATCGCCGTGAATCTCCATTCAGGGTCCGCCCACATTGTCGCAAACGGAACATCAATGATGTGAATTACCGAATCCGACTCGGTGCCCATGAGGTAAACGGGCTGTTTCACCGATGTCAAACCGAGGTGAGACGCAGAGACGGAAGTTGCCAGCGTGGTTAGGAGTAATAGCGTGAATTTCATTACATTGATTTTCATGCCAACGGCATAGGTCATCTACGGTGGGGATGGAAGCCCGAATTCATTGTGTTGGCTTCTCGCGATCGGTTGTTGTGGCTTGTTAGCCTTTTCGCGGTTGGATTAGTCTAGCATCTAAATAAGTCATCTTAAAACCATCTTTATCGTAATGGCATTTCCAGTGAATGAGAAGATCAAAGCGATTTCGCTGGGCGGAACGGTCTTGATTAATCTCGGTCAACTTGTAGTGGAATGTTATTTCTTGTGGTTTTGTTCCCTCCGGGATTGGCATCATACCTTGGGAAGCCGTATTAAATCCCCACGCATAGGAAAATCCATTGGATAACTGACTCTGCACATCTTCCTCGCTCATGCCAATTTTCAGGCTCTTGATTCGTTCAGGTAGCGCATCGACCATCGCCGATTCGACATAATACTTCATGTTGATAGCCCCCTTTGCTCGCAGATACTCGTCAGAATGCCACTCCTTGACTGCTTTCAAGTAGTGAGCATCTTCCGTGGCAGTGATCGACGCATGTTCATACCACTCAATGCCATGAACTAAATTAGTTGCGCCTATCGCCATTACTATCGCAACAGTCAGAGTATGATTTGCAGTCGTCTTCATTTTATCTAGCTAGCGTAAAGCACATCCGCCGCTAGTAGCGACGGCGGAAGACTAAAACAGGGTTGAGGTTGTGGTTACGGGAAATCATCGAAACAGAACGGCTACTAGCGGTTGGATGGTGCGGCTTGTTGTGCTTCTTGGATTCAAGACCAAAGTGCGACAGAATGTCGAGCGTGAACTACGAACACATGAACACTGAGGAGCGTTATGCGGTTGCTGCAATGCGTGGGCAATACATCAAGATTTCTGAGATTGCGAATCGGCTTGGTCGACACCGCAGCA
>CAMDCV010000006.1 GCA_945890645.1 Akkermansia muciniphila | reverse complement strand
GTTTCAATCCGCGCCCCCCGCGAAGGGGGCGATCAGCGTTAGCCTAGAAGCCTTTTGCCTGTAGGGCAAGAAGAGGTTGATTCGCGAACCGCCTTTCTTTGTACTTGGCAGAGAAAGGCGGTTTTCTGTTTCATGATGTCAAAGAACGTTAAATCAAGGCTTACAGGCTATCGCGAACCTACCGGTGTTTTTAAGACAACTGTGGGTTCGCGCCAGTCAGGGCGCTTGCTTCGCTGACACAGTAAAAAAATCCTGGAAACAATCAAACGATTAAACTTCCCTCGACATCGTACCCTTCTTTCGCTCCATGGTGCTCGACTTTATGATGCCAATTGCTGCCAAGATAATAGAATCGCAAGCTGTCGGTAGTAGGGTTGATGTTTTCCAATAAGCGGTGTTTCATGGTGATCCATTGGGCCGGATCAATTTTGCATTCGAAGACGGAGTTTTGCACGCGTTGGCCGTAATCGAGACAAGTTTTTGCAACCCGGCGCAAACGGGCTTTTCCAGCGGCATTTACCGTGCAGACGTCGTAGGTAATGAGAACATACATGGCGTAAAAACGTTAGCGGGCTAGGAAGGCAGGGTAGGCATCCAGGTCACCTCGGAGGTGACGAGCTAAGAGGCGCGCTTGGAGCTGAGGCAGAAGGCCGATGGTGGTTTTTTCATCGAGAAAGGAATGGGTGATTTCGTCCTGTTTGCGCTCTTGCCAGGCAGCGAGAACTTTTTTGCGGGAATCGTCTTTGAGCAGCACGGCTCCGTTTTCTTTGTAATCAAAATCCTTGCTGGTGATTTGTTGGCGATTGAACAGGGAAAGTGCGGTGCGGTCGGCGAGGAAGGCGCGGAATTCTTCCATGAGGTCGAGCGCAAGTGAGGGACGTCCGGGGCGATCCCGGTGCAGAAATCCACACTGAGGATCGAGCCCGCAAGATTCGAGGGCACTGCGGCAATCATGCATGAGGAGGACGTAAAGGAAGGAAAGCAAGGCGTTGACGGGATCGAGCGGTGGGCGGCGGGAGCGTCCGTTCATGGTGATTTGGGGATCGTGATTGGTGAGGAGATGAGGAAAGACGGCGAAGTAGGCTGCAGCAGAGTCCCCTTCTATGCCGCGCAGGGTATCGAGCGCGGTGGCTTGCGGAACGAGGCCGATGCGGATGGCGAGAAAATCGGCGGACTGGTTGAGAGCGAGTGCACGCTCAGGAGATTTTACTCCATGATCACGAGCGGCCCGCATCAAGACGTGGCGAGTGTTGGCGAGCTTGGCAGCGATCATGTTGGCAGCAATGGCAACGGAGGCGGGTTCGTGATCGGCGCGGCGGTATTGTTCGCGCCGGAGCAGGATATTTCCGGAGGTAAAGCCATTCGACGAAGCGAGAAATTTCCCGTGTGGCGTGTGGAAAGAGAGAGCAACTTTGGCCTCGGCACAGGCAGCCATGAGAGCGGCGGAACAGGAAATGTCCCAGCCGAAGCAGGCGATGCCATCGAGGTTGTGAAGCGGCACGCGGAGCTTGGTTTCGCCCTCTTGGCGAATTTCTACAGCGGCACCGTCCTTTCGCAGGTAGGAGCCTTCAAGGGTGACGAAAAGGGTGTTGAGATGCTTGCGCATGCGGTGAGATGTTAGTGGTTAAAAGTGATTATTCTGGCGATAAGGCATGATTGAGTTGTGCTTGGAACCATACAGATGCCCCGCGTTTGAAACGTAATGCGTGGGGTTGGCATTGCTCGATGAGTGAACAAGCATCACAGCGGCGAGGTTCGTATTCAGCCAGTGGCGTGATGCCAGAAGCGAGGCATTGCCGGAAGGCATCAATTGTTTCGTGAACGAGAGTGCGGAGTCCGGCATCGAAGACAACCTCGGTGCGGCGTCGTTTTTCTCCATAGTAGAGATCGCCGGACGTAATGATCGTTTGGCGCATTTCTTCGAGACACATGGCTTGTGCACAAAGTTGGACTTCATCAGCGCGATGGGCCTTGGGCTTGCCGCGTTTGTATTCGACAGGGCGGATGCTGCCATCGGTGTGAAACTCGACGACGTCGCATTGGCCGGTGATTCCAAGCGCCAACGAAGCGACAGGCATGCCACGAGTGATGCGCAGGCCGGAGCGCGATTCGTCCGGGCCATCGTGGGCGCGCTCGTGCATGACACGGCCCTCGGCGGTGAATTTGTTCTCTGCCCATGCCTGCTCCAGATGGATCAGCGCACACTGGCGCGGGCAATAGAGCCAATGCTGGAGCGCAGAGATGGCTAGGAGTTCTTCTTCAGGGAAAAGGTTCATAGTTCTCCACTGCTATCCAATAATTGTATGCACCATCATCCGCGCTCTCTGCATTCCGCACTGCAGCTTTGCGCGGATGATGGGATCATTCGTTAAATGCGCTCAATAATCTCCACTCCGGAGGGAAGTCCGCCGCGATCAATCGTAACTTCGTAGTCAGCGAAAGCGCGCGGGACTTCGACGCTTTCTTTCTTCTTCACGGATACGAGTTCGAACAGTTTGTGGCTGGGCGCGTTGCCAAGTTGGCTATCGTGCTTGAAGACGATGAGGGCGCGTGGGTTCATACTGCCAGCAGGGCGGGCGGCGGATTGATCAAATTGGAAGGCGTTTTCCAAGGCGGTGAAGAGGAGTTCGAGATCTTTGTTGGAAAATCCAGTTTGCGCGGCGAGGAAGGGGTTCACGAAGCCATGGGCTTTGTAGAGACCGTAGGGAATGGTGAATTTACGTCCCATAGTGCGTTCTTTTTCGATGTCTTTCACATCTGTTACAGAAGTGCGAGTAATGGCGTGCTCGCTGGCAACTACAGGGTCAATGGAACGCGCAAACGAGATTTGGACGGGGCCTCTTACCTGACCGCAATTGATTTTGGTGGACATTACTGCACCAAAAGTGCGCACATCGAAGAAATTTTGACACATCCACTCACGTGCTTTGTCTTTCTCGGCGCGCGTTGCTTTGGCGGGGTCACCCAAATCAAGAGCTTTGTAAGCTTCTTCGTGCTGGTTGTTATGCACCGCGAACTCTTTGAAATAGATTTTGTGGCCTGTTGTTTGCTCGATGAAGTTTCTGATTTTGCGTTTGAGGCACACATCGGTGACGAGGCCTTGGCCGGATTCTGCATCGATACGCGGAAGATTGCCAGCGTCAGGATCGCCGTTGGGATTGGCGTCTTGGGCGTCGAAGAGGAAGAGGAAGTCGTAGCGGTTATTCATAATGTTTGTTTGGTTGTAGTATTTGAGATTGGAAATGGGTTAGGCGGTAGCGGGTTCTTGGAGGTCGGTGGTTTCTTTCTTGGTGAAAAATTCTTTGCGCTGGTGGTAGTAGCCGAGAGCAAAAATACCTTGAGATTTGAGGTTGAGGTTGTGTGGAAAGCCAGTGGAGGGAATTCCATCGAGGATATTTTGCACGAGGCGTTCGCGATTGACTTTTGCTCCTCCTGGTAGTTTAGCAAGGTGATGCTGATAGGTGCGGATAATGCGAGGAAAGACGCTCGCTGGCGTAGCCGAGGCGCTGGAATAGAACTTGTCACGCAACCCTGCGTTAAGGTCGCCGAGGGCGTCGTATTGGGTTTTCTCAAGGGCGGCGAAGAGGCGACCTAGGAGGTAAGCGGGATCGATATTTTCGTTATCTAACATGGTGGTAATGGATTGATTATGATTTCTGGTGAGGGTTCCTTTGATGATGGCGGCGCGGAGATAGTTGATGGTGCGATCAGCGCGGATGCGGCGTATGACGGCTGAGTAGAGAGCTTCTGGATATGGAATGCCTTCTAGGATGGAGCGCATGAGAGAGCCACCGAGGAGTGGTGGAATTTCGTCAGATACGCGGGCGGTTTGGTTAAGGAGTTGCCAGTATGCAGGAAACTCCGGGTCGGGAAGGCGTTTTCCTTGGGCACTTTCCCATTCTCGGACGATGGCAATATCGCGGTGATGAGAACGAAGGTTTTCGAGAAGCTCTCCCACGGTGGATCGATGGAAGAAGCGCACGGAGAGCCGGGCGGCATTGGGAGCTAGGCCAAGCAGGTAGAATTTTGTTTCTTCAGGATCTATGCCAAGGGCAGATTCTGCTTCACCGCCGAGCCGGATGGCTTTCAGGAGAGTTTCGAGCTTGGAGCGGGTATCTTCGTCTTGGGCTTGTGCGGGGGCATTCGAACCCTCCGAGGCGAAGAGGCCGAATACGTCTTCCACGATGGAAGGTTGGTCTGTCCAAAAGACACAGCTGGTGTCGCCGATCCGAATCCGGTGTTTGGATGATTTGGGACCATTGAGCAGTGAGTTGAGAGCGGTGCCGTATTGGAACGCGGCATTTTCGGAGACCGGGGCGTTGAAGGATTGATCCTTGCCATAAGACTCATATGCAGGAGCGTTGAAGGATACAAGAGACGCGCCAGAGGATTGCGCACCTGTTACGGATTTGATTTTCGGATGCAGGCGAGCAATGGGCACCCCCTCATCACCCGTAATAAGGCATTGACCGAGAGTGACTCCTACCACGGTATTGCGATTGTCCCACCAGCGCATAATGGCCGGTTGGGAGTTGACGGATTTGGTTTCGCCCTGGATAGCGAAAATACCGAATCCCGTCGCAAGTTCATCAAGTTCCGGATGAGATGAAAAATGCGCAAAAGCCTCTTCAGGTGTCCAGTTTTCAAGAAAACGGCAGACAGCAGAAAAGTGAGGATGGTTGATTTCTGTTTCCAAAGCGAGATGTGCATCGCGGAATGCTGCAAATGAGTCCACTGCTCTTGTTGCTTCTTTTGCAGCTTTAGATTCGTCTTTGTCTGGTTTTTTGTAGCCGAGCATGTAGGAGGTGTTATCCCAGAGAAAGCCTGGGTTGATTCCTGCTCCTGATGGTTTTGCTTCGCCGAGAACAAGTTGTTTGTCGGCTCGCAACTTACCTTTGTCGTCGCTGATGCGAGCGTCTTGTATGGCGAATAGTTTGCCATCGGGTTTGAGGACGACACGGAAAGATATGTTTTGTGGAGAGTAACCGGGGTTGGCTACTTCATAGTCTGGATCTTCAACCAGGCGTGAGTAAAGGTCATTCAGAGCTTTGAGTATCATGATATGTTTGATTTTGTGTCAGGTCTTTTGCAATCCGCCGCCACGGGTTAGATTTTGAATGGCAGTGCGGGGACTTCGATAATGCCTTTTGTCATATGGGCGCGGAAGAAGTGGGGGGTAGTGGATTTGACTGCTTTGGTTTTCGGGTTTTGGTCGAATTCAAGATCGTGAAGCATAAAGCCGAGGTCTTTTTCACCGGCTAGGGAATCATGCGGCATTGGAAGGGTGCTTTCGTCTTCGTGGAAGGTAAAGCTGACGGGAAATTCGCGGCAACCGAAGTATGGGTGATGGAATGTTTGCCCTTTGCGGGCGCGGCGCTTGAACATTTCAAGGTGTTTGCCAGCAGCCTCATTGGCGGGTGCTTTTTCGCCACCGCTTTCGAGACGGGTGTCAAGTATGTGGACGCTCGCGTGAATGATGTAGCGGACATCACGGAGAAGCAGGGAGGCTCGTTGCTGGCGCTCTTCATCCACATAAATGCCAAGGGAACCATTGCCGCCTTCGGCTACTAGAGCGGCGGTTGGGCTGGAAGCCTTTTTACTGATTTCGTTGCGGCGGATGTTGGTGAAGCGGATGGGATTGATGACGGTGATCCGGTTGATGATCCAGCGGATCTGGGGTTTCCAGTAAATCGCTTCAAGAATGCCGCGTGCGGCTGAGGGTGTAATGACGTCGTAAGAGACGCGCTCGACCTTCATTTCAGGTCGAGAAAATAGGGCGTAGTCGCCGGACACTTCGAGAATAATGGGCGAATTCATAGTCTAGCAAATGAGGGTGGTTGGTTCATTGGAGAAGTCGATACCGAATTGCTCCGAGTAATGGGTTTCGGGGCAGATGATTAGATGGAATTGACCGTCACGGATGGTCTCGAATTGGTGATGGTTCTTTTGATATTCGTTTTCATAGATTTGAACAGTGTAGCGTTGAAGATTACGCAGAAGTTGACGGTGGAGATTCGCCGTTTTTGGTCGAAGTTGTTCATCGATGATTTTTTTGATTTCAGCGGTCCAGGGGATGATGACGGCGATTTGTTGATTCTCGATGAGTTGGAATTTCTCGGCGGCGGTGCGGTAGTTGAAGAGGAGAGGAAAGTCTTTTTTGCCAGTGTATTTGAAATCGGAGAGGATGTCCTTGCTGTCCCATCGCGATTGTTGCTGATGGAAAAATTTATGGAAGTAGGCTTGGACGGCGACTGTGGAGAGCGGATCCTTGGCGTGGAGGTCGAGGATTTCGTGACCGACATTTGCAGTTTGGGCAAAGTAACGTTCGGAGGAAGTGTGTTCGGAGTGGAAGACGTGAGTTTGTCCTTTGGCGGATAGCTTGCCTTCGCGATTACAGCGGCCTGCGGCTTGGGCGATGGAGTCGAGGCCGGCCATGGAGCGATAGACGATGGGGAAATCAATATCGACTCCGGCCTCAATGAGTTGTGTGGAGATGAGACGGACGGGAAGTTTCTCCGTGAGTCGTTTACGGACGGTGGAGAGCACCTTGAGGCGGTGCTGCGGGCACATGAGAGTGGATAAGTGAAAATTTTGTTCGGAAGGAGGTAGGAGTTCAAATAGTGCACGCGCATGTTTGCGGGTGTTGACTATGCACAGGGCCTGCCTTGCGGCGGCGAGTTCAGAGGCGATGGTTTGATCGGATAGAGAACCTCGATAAGTTACTTCAACACGCGATAGGGTTTGAAAAAGGGAGTTTGTGTCCTGGATGATTTCGGTGGAGTTTGGGAAGCCGATTGGGAAGTCGGAGGATTTCGCGACAGCGGGCTGAGTTGCGGTGCAGAGAACAATGGTCGTGTGGTAGCGCGTGGAGAGTTCTTCGAGGACGCGGAGGCAAGGCTTGAGATACTGGATAGGTAAACACTGAGCTTCGTCAAGAATGACGATGGAGTTTGCGATGTTGTGAAGCTTCCTTGAACGGGAAGTTTTGGCAGCAAACAAGGATTCATAGAACTGAACGGCGGTAGTGACGATGATGGGTGCGTCCCAGTTTTCGGTAGCAAGACGGGAGGTGGTGCTTTGATTTTCTTCCTGCTCGGGTGCTAGATTGGAGTGATGTTCGATGATGACGTTTTCACCAAGTGGAGAAAGCAGATCGCTGAAGACGGCAGCGTTTTGTTCAATAATAGAAGTGAATGGGATGACGTAGATGATGCGGCGTTTGCCATGTGCCAAAGCGTGACGAAGAGCAAAGTTGAGCGATGAGAGGGTTTTTCCACCGCCAGTTGGAACAGTTAGAGTGAAAATGCCAGGTGAAGATAAAGCAGCTTGTGCGCAATCTTGGACTACGGTGGCACGGGCGGTTGCGACTTGATCGATGGGATTTGGCAGGCCAAAAGCTGTGATTTTAGTATTGAGAAGTTCGAGCGCGCTAGAGAAGACGCTAGAGTTAGGGGCGGGCCGTAACGCAGCTTGAGCTGGATTCATGAATGCCTCGGTGGCGAGGAAATCGGCATCAACGAGACAGGAGAAGAGCATCCGTTGGAAGAACGCAGCAGAGAAACTAGGCTCCTTTTGTTTGATAAATTCTGGCAGCGAGGGCAGATCGAAGTCGATGATTTCAGGCGGAGCGGAAATTTCGGGTATTTCTACTCCGAAGGATTTGCTTAAGCGTTTTTCGAGACTGGCGTGAGATTCGTGGCGGGCATCCAGAAGACCAGCATGATGGCCTGCGATGGCTGTGGCGATAAAATGGCCGAGGGGTGATTTTGAAATGGCGTGTTTGGCACCGGCTGTGGTGTGATCGATCGTTTCGAAAATTTCGTCGTGGTGAGTGTCGGATGCTCTTGAGAGGTAATTTTGCCATTGGGGTGCGAATTTTCCAAGATCATGCCAGAGGCCGGTGAGATAGCCCCATTGGTGGGCGGATTTTGCTTCGGGGGAATTTTGGGGGAACATTTCTGCGGCAAACTTGGCAGACCAGTAGGCAACTTTATTGAGGTGGCCATGACGGGGTTCCATTGCTTCACATTTTACGCAGGTATCGCGTTGGCACTCAACTGCTGCTTGAGCGAAAGGAGTGAAGAGAGGTTCCCATTCGCTCTGCGGGCGATTGGTTAAGGTATGGGCGTAAAATGGTTTTTTCTCTGTCACAACTTTTCCGTAGTTAAAGTTGATTGAATAGCGATTTACGTGGTATGCGTCAAGGGGGGATTTGTGATTTTTTCCGCAACATGCTACTTGGGAACAGAAAACGATTGACTTCGGCTGTCTGATTCTACTCCATATATTTATCGTAACACCAAATCAATTTATGAAAACACTCTTCAAAATCATTACACTCGCCATTGCTATGCTGTTGCTTCCGGCTTATGCAGAAAAAGCACCAAAAACTCCGCCCGCCATCGCTAAGGATGCGAAGCATCCTGCGGGTGTGGACCTCAAGCTAATGTCTGATGATGCGAGCTACGGTTATACTGAGAAGAACCCGATCAAAGTCGGTAGCAAGGAAGAATATGGTGGCCCTCAAGCTGAGCGCGATTATCTGGAATCTCTCCTGGATACCGCCGGTAAACCATTGAAGTTCCGTCGATTGGGAAGTGGCGGTGCGAGTGCGGAAGGCAAGCCCTTGGACATTTATGAAATCACGCTCAGCGATGGCGGCAAGTTTCAATTGTGGATTGATATGTATCAGCCGAAGAACAAGCCGGACAAACAACCTGCTCCTCTGGGGCTTTACAAGAAGAAATGACACGGTGCACTCGGCATAGAATAAGGAGAAGGAGTTTGAAACTCCTTTATCTCAATTGCTATCTGCGCAATGTGCGGGGTGATTACTCAAAGTATCTTCAGCCTGACTCCTAATTTTTTGAAGCGGACTGCCTACTTCGCTGAAGCTACGAAGGCCATAGAAAGTCCGCGCTCCATTGAGTTACTTCGTCGGGATTTCGTTTACGGTGTAGAAGGCATTGCGATGCAGTAGCTCTTCTTTGTCGCGGGAACGCAGGGCGACTAGATCGATTTCGTGGCAGTGGCCTTTGACTTGGTCCACTTCGATGAGGGCGGACATGCCATCCTCGGCTAAGGTGACGGATTTCACGCCAGGAGTGGTTTGATCGACTTCCGGACCGCCGTACGCGCCGTGATATTTATGAGTGAAAGTTTTCACCACATACGAGGCGGGATCGGCGCCGGTGGTGGCATCGACGGCTTTGGTGAAGGCGATTTTGAATCCTTTGGGGGTGATGGTGATGCGGTCGATTTCGAAAGGCATGCGACCCGTCCAGTCCAGTCGTTCTAACGAAAAGGGTTTCAGTCCACGCACCGGCCAACCCCGATTGGTACCGCCGGTGAGGAGGTTGCCATCGGGGGTGAACTGCACATTGAGGATGCCCGTGGAAAGGCCTTCGCGGAAGGGGTAACAGGCACCTTGCCATACGCCGTTGATTTGCTCGGTGGTGGCGCGCATGATCAGCGACTGCGTGTAATCGCCGAGAAACATCTGATTTTCAAATGGACCGAACTTGCCCTTGGTATCATTGAGGACGAAGCCCGTGATCGAACGACCCATACGGATGTAAGGGAAAATCACGGCATAAGGATCGAGCTGTGGGATGCGGGCGCTCTCGGTGATCAAGCGCGAACCATTGGCGGGCTCGGGCGGGGCAGGGCCGACGTTGGGCGCGTAGGGATACCAATTGTAACTGGCCGGATGGCCCATGAAGCCGCCTTCTTTGATAAATTTTAGACTGCACGAAGAATTCCATGGACCTTGGCTCTCGATGTAAAACAACGCGCCGTGCTCGTTAAAGCCGATCCCACCGGGGCTGCGCAAGCCACTGGCGATGGGGATGGTTTTGCCCTCGGGTGTGATTTTCATCGCCCAACCGCGATAGAGCTGCCAAGAGTGATACGACATGGAGAGGCCAAGGGCCACGTAGAGATTGCCCTTCGGATCGAACTTCGAGCCGAACGCGTATTCATGATAGGTGTTGAAACCCCAGGCATCCGAGAGACATTCAAAACGATCCGCTTTGCCATCGCCATTGGTATCGGTGACGCGAGTGAGCTCGGGCGTCTGCGTGACGTAAAAGGCATTGTCTTTCCAGGCCAGTCCGAAAATTTCATCTAGGCCCGAAGCGAAGACTTCATACTTCGGTTGGGGCTTTTCTTCATCGGCCCCCGAAATGAGGATGATGTCGCCCCGTCGTGTGCCGACGGCGATACGGCCATCGGGGAGAGCTGTGAAGGCGCCAGCTTCGATGACTTCACCTTTCGGCAGAGGCAGCTCGACGATGCGATAGTAGTCACGCTCGCGCGCTTCCGTGCCCCAGCGTTCGCCGACTTCTTCCGCGACTAATGGAAATACGGTAAGCGAAAGAATGGTGAGTTTTCCTAACAATGGGCAAAGTTGTTTCATGCGATCAAGGGGTCAGGATGTAATCGATGGTGAGAGTGGTGGCACCCTTGGGCAGGGTGAGAGGGATCAAGAGTTCTTGTTGGTTATCAGCGGTGGGGCGCAAGAGTGTTTTGGTCGGTGAGAGCACGAGTTGGATTTCCTTGGTTTGAAAAACTTGTGCCTTGGGCGAGGCTATCATGCCAGTGAGAACGCGGAACGTGAGCTTGGCGTCTTGATCCGTCGTGAAAGTAAGCGTGCGGCGCAGTGCCTGACTGGGAGCGAAGTCCATGGGCGCGATGCGGTCGGTGATGGTGACATCACCACTGCGGTAAGTGAAGGTGGGGGTGTCAGTGGCATCGAGCGCATAGCCTTGGAATGCGTATTTGTATTCGCGTGGGTAAGTGGGGTCGGCGTTGACGGAATCTTCCTTGCTCGGCAGCGGCGGCAGCAACGGCCATGCGGCGGGGGCTTCGGCTTGGGGTAGGAACGATACGTCTTGGGGCAGACTGACGAATTTTCCGATCGGATTAAAATCGCCCGCGCCTTGGGACTTCCAGTTGATGCTGACGAATTCGCCTTTCCAGACAGCCGCGAGTGAGCCGTTCTGGGCATTGAAGGCGTAGTTCAATCCACCTGGAAGACCAACGGCGATACCGCGATAGCCCGCCATGCGACTGCGCCCGCGATGCACAACGGTTCTGTCTTTGACTGCGAGTTTGATGTCCGCCTGTCGTAAGCCGGAAGGGTCACGTGCTGAGCGGCCTAACGAAAAAGTATACCACATCGATTGCAGTTGTAAATCAGTGTCGCCCTCGAGGATTTCTGTTTGCAGCGCTTTGCCATCCGGCCAATAGCTCGGCATGATGATGCCTGGGCGGAAAGCAGCGGGATTTTTCATGTAAGCAAAAAACCATTCGGGACGCAGGCGCTGATAGCTCGTCATCAAGTCGATGCCTTTCATCCCTTGGGACTCGGTGCCATTGAAATTGTGGCAGGCGATGCAGTTGAGTCCTTTGTCGCCTAACAGCTGGTTTCCGCCATCGGTGAGTTTTTTGCGGAGCTCATCCGTAGGTTCGGGAATCTCCAGCGGCTTCATGCGGTCCACCTTACCGAGCCAATCGATGAGTCCTTCTAAAGCAGTATCACCGTAGTGCGGCATGCGGGTGGTCATGTAAGGGCGGGCGCGTTCACGATCATAGAGCAGACGATTGAGCCACTCGGTGCGCAGCTTTGCGCCGACCATCGTGAGCGGTGGCGGGATGCGCGATTCATTGCCGAGGGCTTCTTCCGTGGAGTGGAAAAACGCATCGCGGTTCGCTGGAACGCCGCCGTAATCATCGCGGGTGTGGCAGGCGATGCAGTTGAGTTGTGTGAGACGCATTTTAATGCGATCTGCTTCCGCAACCTTTTGGTCGGCAACGGCAATCGCCGCGCGGATTGCTTTGCGTTGCGCGTCATCGAGAGAGAAATGTGGTGAGTTTTGAGGTTGTGCCGAGAGACAGCCTTGATCCAGTTTGAGCTTGGCGAGCGGTGGGCTGGTAGGAAGTGGCGCTTTGAAATCATCGCCGACTTGATGGCAAGCGACGCAATTCAGTTCGCGAAATTGTTTTTCTCCTTTGGTGACAAGTGCGGGGTCTGATTTGGCTGCCACTTCCGCTTTGTCCGCTTGATCCGCCATCAGATAACTTGCGAGTGCGGAGGCCTCTTCCTTGCTCAAATTCATGTCGGGCATGCGACCGGAGGGTCGCACTTTCAGCGGTTCGTACAAAAAGTCCGCCAGTGCATGAGGCTGGTATTTGTTCGCCACATGGTCTAACGAAATATTTCCCGCGGGGGCAATTTCTTTCCCTGCCTCATCGCGCGGTGAGTGGCAGGCAACACAGCCGACGCTGTGAAAGAGTTCCTGTCCCGCTTTTGCTTCTTTCGGGAGTGGTTGTGGTTCTGGTACAGGCTTCGCAAGAGAGAGCAGATAGTGGCTGATCGCCGTACTAACTTCGCGGCGTTTTTCCTCGGTTTCCCCTGCGAGCAATTGCGGCATCGTAGTGCCGGGATGGGCGGTTGCGGGATTGGCGATGATTTGTTGAAGAGCCTCTAATTTCAAACGACCACCCACTTCGCGCAAGTCTGGTGCCGCTTTCATGTTGCTGTAATCCATGCCCTCGTGACAGGAGGCACAGCGCAGTTCTGACATCAGTACGGCACCCTGTTGCGCTTCATTGAGTGGATGTTTCTGATGCAGTCCCGGCACCACCGGAGCTTTTGTTTCTGCCGCCGAAGAAACGCCGATCACTAAACCGGCTACGAGTGCGTTGTTGAAAAAAGTGCGGAGATGCATAAGAATGACTGCCTACAAAAGTATGGTGAAGCGCATTGACGCTCGGACAGGCGAACGATAAATCGCACGCGATGTTTAGCAAGGGCAATGTTGCAAGGAGAAATGCAAGCGCAGAGCATGCCAACCATGGCCATGGTTCCGTCGTTGGAAAACAATTCGCATTTTCGAATCGCTTTGCTCGGTGAATTTGTTATCGTCATCCTCTGTTAGGAGAAAAATAGTATGGGAATGCCAATTATTGTAATAGTAGTGCTGTTGGGAGTTCTTGCGATCCTCGTGATGGTGGTGGTGGGCATGTACAACGGTCTTGTGGTGGCACGAAATTTGTTTCGCAATGCCTTCGCGCAGATCGACGTGCAGTTGAAACGTCGACATGATTTGATTCCAAATCTGGTGGAGACGGCCAAGGGCTACATGGCGCATGAGCGGGAAACACTGGAAGCCGTGATCGCCGCGCGGAATCATGCGGAGTCCCTGCGCTCTGCTGCTGCGATGAATCCGAGCGATGCGGCTGCGGTGGGCAAACTGGCGCAAGCGGAAGGGCAGTTGG
Organism: Akkermansia muciniphila; assembly: GCA_945890645.1. Taxonomy (GTDB): domain Bacteria; phylum Verrucomicrobiota; class Verrucomicrobiia; order Verrucomicrobiales; family Akkermansiaceae; genus UBA956. The sequence goes on along the minus strand of CAMDCV010000006.1, from coordinate 112,662 downwards.
GTGGAGTGATCGGTCGCCTGTTTGCCGTGGCGGAGGCCTATCCCGACCTTAAGGCGAACGCGAATATGATGCAACTGAGCGAGGAGTTGACCACTACAGAAAACAAGGTGTCCTTTGCACGTCAGGCTTACAATGACGCCGTCACGCTCTATAATAACAAACGTGAGACATTTCCGACCAATATCATCGCCGGCTTCTTTTCGTTTGGGGCCGCATCGTTGTTTGAAATTACCAACGAGCAAGAGCGCGAGGCGGTGAAGGTCTCGTTCTAACGAATCGGCAGCCCCCCTCGGATGAATTTTTTCACCGCACAAGAGCAGGCTCGCAAGCGCACCAGGTGGTTGATCTTGTGGTTTGCGCTGGGTGTGTTGGGAACGGTGGTTTCTCTGTATGCGTTAGCGATCGTGCTCACTCAGTGGCATTTGGTGAGTAACCCTAGTCAGCTGAAATGGTCCGGAAACTCGGTGGCGATCGCAACGGCATTGGGCGCCATGGTGATCATACCGCTCGGCAGTGTGTTTAAGTTGATGCAGCTTTCGCAAGGGGGCGCAGTGGTAGCGCGGGACATGGGCGCGCGACGTGTGGATCGCTCTACCAAGGAGTTTGCAGAGCGGCAGTTGCTGAACGTGGTCGAAGAAATGGCGATCGCTTCGGGCATTCCCGTGCCACAGGTGTGGGTGATGGACAACGAGCCTTCGATCAATGCGTTTGCCGCTGGCACCGAACCGAGCAATGCGGTGGTGGCGGTAAGTCGTGGCTGTCTGGAAAAATTGTCGCGTTCCGAATTGCAGGGCGTGGTGGCCCATGAATTCAGCCACATATTGAACGGCGATATGCGGCTCAACATGCGCTTGATCGGGTGGTTGTTTGGGTTGTTGATGATCGCGATGCTGGGTCGCGGCATGCTTTCGATTCTGCGCCATGTTCGAGTGAGAGATTCGGGTGACAACAAGGGTTCCGGTGGGTTGATGTTGGCGGTGGTATTGACGGGAGTCTGCCTGTGGTTGGTGGGCTCATTGGGGGCATTTTTCGGACGCATCATTCAGTCGGCTGTTTCGCGGCAGCGTGAGTTCTTGGCGGATGCTTCGGCGGTGCAATTTACGCGCGATCCTTCGGGCATCGCGGGAGCTTTGAAAAAAATTGCCAGGCTGCCGCAACAACGGGTCTTTGCGCCAAAAGCCACCGAGGCCGCCCATATATTTTTCAGTGGACCGGTCGGTTATTTTTTCCCGAACCTTCTAGCAACCCATCCACCCCTGGTGCAACGCATTCTCGCCATTGATCCGAACTGGGATGGTGATTTGCGAAAAGCGGAAGAGCCGAGTAAGGCACCAGTGAGACCCACGTGGGAAAATCCTTCCCGTAGCCCTGCCGTGTCGGCTTTTTCTGCGGTGGGCGAACTGTCGGAGATTGATGTTCCCGCAGCAGCGGTGTTGCGAGAATCGATGCAAGAATTCGGTTCTATCTCATCAGTCGCGGAAGCCAAGGGCTTCTTGCTGGCATTGGTGTCATCGGGTGAGAGAACGGTCGCTCCCGCTCCTGATGGGCGACTCGCTGCGGCGGAGCAGTCCGCGCTCGACCACTGGCACGCTCAGTGTATGCCCATGAGTTCGGCGCAAAAAATCGCATGGATGGATGTGGCGCTGCCGGTGATGCGGCAGATGTCGCTAGCGGAGTATCGGGCCTTCCGCGAGACTCTTCAGGCTTGGGTCGCTCGCGATCAAGAAATCACCTTGTTTGAGTGGATGATGCATCATGCGATTGATCGACATCTGCATGTTTGCTTCGAGCGGACCGATGGCACGCCGATGAAATGGCATCACATGGCGCAGGTGGAGGAAGCGCTGGCGAAATTGTTTGCCTGCTTGTGCTCACTCTCTGACGATGCATCAACGTGGTCGCGCTTTGTGACAGAGTATCAAAAGCGCAATGGTCGCGTGTTGGCTCCCGTGACGGCAGATTTTACCGGGCTCAATGAAGCACTGGAGACACTGGATGCGGCTTCGCCAACCCTGAAACGACAAATTCTAGAGCTGGGACTCTGGGTGACGCAATCGGATCAGGTGGTCAATGACCCAGAAATCGAGCTTTTGCGAGCTACGGCGGATGCCATGGGTGCTGTACTCCCGCCGCAGAGTCTTTCGTTAAAGAATCAACGCTGAGGCTTTTTATCGAGAACCTCGACTTTCACTGGCACGACACCGCGAGAGTAAAAACCGAGGCGTTCGGCACAACCGACGGTGACATCGATGATGCGTCCTTTGGTGTAGGGACCGCGGTCATTGATGCGAACTACTTCTGACTTGCCGTTCGCAACATTGGTGACACGCACCAGCGTACCCATGGGCAACGTTTTGTGGGCCGCGGTGGATGCGGTATTTGAAAGTCGTTCACCGCTGGCGGTGCGGGTGCCATAATTGGTTTTGATCGAATACCAAGAGGCTTTGCCATGCTGGACCGTATTTACGTTCCATTCTTCTTTTGTCGGCTTATGTTTTGCTGTGGCTGTGGAGCCAGTGGCACAAGAGCTGAGCAGCGATGTAGAGAGAGCTGCGAGCAACAAGAGTGTAACATTTCTATTCATGACGGAGCAGGAATTAGGGCATTTTTCCCCTTAGCGCAAGCGTTTTGGCTCATTTTATGGCATATAAGCGATTAGCGTAAAGTTGATTTGTCCTGCAAGCTAACGGAAAAACCTTGTAAAGCCAATTGATTGGCCGCGATTAGTTAACAAAACTTAAGTGTATATAAAATGATGCCAAAATCGGATAAAAGTGCTTATTTTTTGCCGAATCCGCGCATCATATTGCCGAGGTCGCCCATGTTTTCCGCGCCGCCGGACATCGCTTTCATCATGTTTTTCATCTTGTGAGGGGAGCGCATCATTTCGCGCATCTGGCCGAATTGTTTGAGCAGGGCATTGACTTCTTGCAGGGTGGTGCCGGAACCATTGGCGATGCGTTTACGACGAGTACCGCGGATGATTTCCGGGCGACGGCGCTCGTCCTTGGTCATGCTGAGCACGATGGCCTCGGTGCGTTTCATTTTTTTGCCATCGAAGGCGTTTGACGGCAGTTGTTTTTTGATTTTGCTGAAGCCGGGGAGCATACCTAACAGTCCCTCGAGCGGACCCATGTTCTGGATCATCTTCATTTGATCGAGAAAATCAGTGAAATCGAATTTGCCCTCGGCCATGCGTTGGGCGCTGCGCATGGCATCGGCTTCGTTGATCTTATCGGCGACTTGTTCGACCATGCCGACGATGTCACCCATCCCGAGAATGCGGTCCGCCATGCGGGTGGGGTGGAATTCGCCAAGTTGGTCGAGTTTTTCGCCCTCGCCGATGTATTTGATCGGCTTGCCAGTGACGGCGCGCATCGAAAGGGCCGCGCCACCGCGCGCATCACCATCGAGCTTGGTGAGGATGATGCCGGTGATACCGATGGCATCATTGAAGTGGGTGGCGACGGAAACGGCTTGTTGGCCGGCGGCGGAGTCGGCGACAAGAAGAGTTTCCTTGGGCGCGAGGAATTGGTGGAGTTTTTTGAGTTCGATGATGAGTGCTTCATCGAGTTCCTGACGGCCAGCGGTATCGAAAATGATGACGCTGTGGTTTTGCGTCTCTGCCCATTTCAAGGCGTCCTTTGCGACTTTGACGAGATCGGTCTCGGAGGCGGCGGGGGTGTAGCAGGGGACTTCGGCTTGTTTCGCCAGCATGGCAAGCTGCTCGATGGCGGCAGGGCGATAAAGGTCGATCGCGACCAAAACAGGGCGTCTGCCTTCTTTTTTCAGGCGATAGGCGAGTTTGGCTGCGGTGGTGGTTTTACCGGCACCGTTGAGTCCGCAAAGGAGGATGCGGGCGGGGGGATTGAGGTCGAGCGGGCTGTTGTCGCCACCGAGGAGCTCGGCGAGTTCGTCGTGGAAAATCTTGACGATTTGTTCGCCGGGCTTGATGGATTTGAGGACATCAACACCTAAGGCTTTGTCCTTGATGCGATTGATGAAATCGCGGGCCACGGAAAATTCGACGTCGGCTTCTAGCAGGGCAAGTCGGATTTCGCGGAGGGCATCGCTGACGTTGGACTCGGAAATTTTTCCGACGCCGCGGAGGTTGCGGAAGGTTTTGTCGAGGGAGTCGGCGAGTGATTGGAACATGGAATGAAGTGGCGAGTGTGAAGTGAGCAGTGATCAGTGGGGGATGACGTCGCGGAGGACTTGGATGGCGTGTTTGATGGGCACTTGTCGACCCTGGTTGGTGGCGAGGCCAGAGAGGTGCATGAGGCAGGACATGTCGCCGCTGATGAGGAGGTCGGGCTCTTGTTCGAGGATGTGGTCGAGTTTGAGCGTTCCCATTTTTCCGGAGATGTGAGGGAAGGTGACCGAGAAGGTGCCGCCGAAGCCGCAGCATTGTTCGCTCTGGCCGAAGGGGAGCAAGGTGACATTGCCGATGGAGGAAAGTAGGGTGCGGGTCGATTCTCCAGAGCAGGTGCCGCGCGAGTGGCAAGAGCGGTGGAAGGCGATCTTGGTGGCAGTGGGGAGGCTTCCGGGCCACGTCGTGACGCCGAGTCCGTGAACGAGGAAGTCCATGATTTCCCATGTGCGATTGGCGAGAGAGTCGATCGAGGCATCCGGGCATTCTTCAAATTGCAATTTGTTGCCGTGGAAATTCATGGCCGCGCAGGAGCCAGAGGGAACGATCACGGGCAGTTCGCCGGCGAACACCGAGGCGGTGTGAAGTGCGACTTTGCGCGAGGCATTCCAGTCGCCGGAGTTGAAAGCGGGTTGGCCGCAGCAGGTTTGATTTTCGGGGAAAATCACTTCGACGCCGAGGTGCTCGAGCACTTCGACAGTAGCTTTGGCGACATCGTCGAAGAAGGCATCGCACAAGCAAGTGCCCATGAGCAGAACTTTTTTTCCGGTGGGTCGTGAGGTGGTGATGGCCATGCGCGAGGGAGCATCGGTTGCTTTTGGAGAAAATTCAATCCGCGATTCCGCCAATGGCGCGATTTTTGCGCAGCCACGGAAGGGTCAGCAGAAGAAAGAGAAGAAGTGCGATGACCTCAAACGAGAGAATGTAGTAAGGCCATGGGCCGAGATGATCGATGAGACTGGCAGTCGGTGGTGGGTGGGAGAGGAAGCCGAAGTTCGTATCAAGAATCACATTCATGATTCCCGCGAAAAGAAGATAGAGGTTAACGCTAAAAAACGCGCGCACAGGACTGCGCCACCATGGTTTCAGCGGACGCCAACCATCGCAAATGGCAATAAACAATGCCGCGCCGACGATAGCGAAGTGGTGGAAGAAAAAGGCAAAATACGTGAGATGGGGGTATGTGTGTGTAATGGCTGGAGTAATCAGTGCCTGTAGCGTGGCGGCGAGTCCCCAGTAGTAGGTGAGTTCCTGAGCCCAGGGTTTGCGCGTGAGCAAAGCATAACCCGCGAGAAATCCTGCGAAGTCGCAGAGGTGAAAAGGGAGGATGTTTTCCAAATCAAGTTTATGTTCACAGGTGCTCCAGGCAAATTGCGAGTAGGCATAAGCAGCAAGACAGAAAAAGGCCAGTACACCACGGGCGAGCGGTTGCGCGGTGACGGGTGAGCGCCTTGCCCCTAGCAGAAGAATGACCAGTAGCGCACAACCCAGCGCCACGGTGATGAAATGGGTCGAAGAAAATACGACGAAGCGATCCGGCATGCCTGAGACTGGCGCATAGACGAAGCGATGGGCGAGAAAATTTCTGATATTTCTCCATTCGCAATCAAAGCATCGATGCTTGTCAAGGTGGGATAAATAGTTACTCTGCTGCCGCAGATGAGCGAACCAATTCCGCAAAAGAAACGCATTCTTGCCCTTGATGGCGGTGGCATTCGCGGCGTTTTTTCGATCGAAATTCTTGCACGCATCGAGGAATTGCTGCGGCAGCATTATGGTCGTCCGCAGATGGTGCTTGCGGATCATTTTGACTTAATCGCGGGAACGAGCACAGGCGGCATCATTGGCTCGTTTTTATCGTGGGGCGAACCGGTCGATCGCGTGCGCAAACTGTATGAAGAAAATGCCGGCGCAATGTTTTGCAAAGCCCCGTGGTGGAAGCTGCGTGGCGGGCTTTTCGATGCGGCGAATCTATCGGCCTTTCTGCGGGAATTTTTTGTTGAGGAAAATGGCACGCTATCGACGATGGGAACGGCGCGATTGAAAACGATTTTACTTTTGGTCATGCGCAATGCTAGCACTGGATCCGCGTGGCCGGTGACGAATCATCCGGGTGCTAAATATAATGCACGTGTCTTTCCGGATGGCACCGTAAACTCCGAGTGCAATCTCGATTTCCCTCTGTGGCAATTGGTGCGAGCGAGTGCAGCAGCGCCTGTGTATTTCCCTCCCGAACACGTCGAACTCGGCGGTCGCACTCATTCGTTTATCGATGGTGGCATCACAGCCTACAACAATCCCGCGCTGATCGCCTATTTGATGGCGACTCTACCTTGCTATGGCATGAGTTGGCCGCAGGGCGAGGAGCGCATGCAGGTGGTATCCATTGGCACGGGTATAACGCGCGCGAAAGTGAGTGAATTTTTGCGTCGTTACGTCAATGCACTCAGTTACGCGGCGGTGGTTCCCTCGGGCTTGATGGAATCGATTTCCAAGGAGCAGGACATGCTCTGCCGGATACTCGGTCGCTGTCTTCACGGTGGAGCGATCGATTCAGAAATCGGTGATCTGATCGATGCCGCGGGTGATAAAAATTTTACCTACGTGCGCTACAATCGCGAGTTCAACCAAAAGGAGATACTCGCTGTGGAAACCAAATACGGCGGCAAATTTGCTCTCGATAACTTGAAAATGCGCGACTACCTCATTGAAGTAGGGCGCGAGTATTCACAACACGTGCAACTCTCTCACCTCATCTAACAACTTATGTTCGCATCCCTACCCAAACGTTTGCTTTCGATTGGTTTACTGCTGGTAGTCTCGCAAGTTCTTATTTGCTGCACCGCTCCTAGCGCACCGTTTGGCGACTCGTCAACGCATCGCAGCGCTGATGTGAGCCAAGCAATTGCCGCACTTCCCGCATCCGCTAGTGCCACAGATATAGCCACCTACAATGCCGCGCTCCATTCTTACATCTCGCGTTTATTGCGCCAACAAACTCCCGCAACGTTGCAGGGCACCCTGGAATTTGAGGGGAAGAAAGTGGTGATCGATGCCGGCAAAAGCGAATTGTTGCAATTGAACCCCCGTCAGTTTGATGACATTTCGATCATACGAAAAGTCGAAGGCGGTGCGCAGGTGCAAACATTTGTGGCCCGAGGAGGAATCGGCATCCCGGTCGTGATGAAGCAGAATTACAATACGAAGAAAGCCTCTGGCAAAAAATTGTTTCCCCTCAATGGTCGTCATCTGCCTGCGACTGTGATCGCCGACCTCGATCGCAATGGATCCATTGTTCTTCGCTTCCATCACACGCGCAACGTGCAACAAGCGGTCGTGCGTGGAGTTACGCGCGATCTCGCATACGATCTCAGCACGCCTCTTCACCGCAGCATGGGCGATCCGATTCGCGACAACATGGCATTTCACGGATTGATCAATTCCGACCGATACCTTGACGATACGGGCATTTATCTTCCGGACGTGTATGATCCTGCGAAAATTCCAGTCGTGTTTGTGCATGGATTAAAAAGTGACCCGCACATTTGGCAGAATGCGATGAACGAAGTCTTGCGCGATCCGGAACTGCGGAAAAAATACCAGTGCTGGTATTTCCTCTACCCGACTGGATTACCCGTCTATGCCTCCGCTGCGAAGTTGCGTCGTATGCTCTACATTGCCCGCGATCATTATGATCCCGGAAAAAATAATCCGCAAATGAACCAGATGGTATTGGTAGGCCACAGCATGGGAGGATTGCTGAGCCGCATGCAAACGATCGATAGCGAGGATACAATTTACAACGCCCATTTCACAAAGCCGCTCGATGAAATGCACTTGAAACCGCTGACTAAGGAATTGATTAAAGACGCGATGATTTTCAAGCGTGTGCCTTTTGTGAAACGTACGGTGTTTGTCGCATCTCCGCATCAAGGAAGCTCGGTGGCTCAAATCCCTGCCGTCAGGGCATTTGGGTTGCTAGTCAATCCCACGAGTAATTTGGATGCGGTTACGATGGACATCCGACTGCACGCGCATGATGGGCTTAATCCCGAGTTACGAAAGTTTCGCAATATGGGTTGTCGCAGCGTGCAAACACTATCCCCTCATCACCCCATGCTCATTTCCCTCCAGCGCCGGCCGATGCAAGCGCTTTGTCACTCCATCATTGCTCGAACTAAAGAAACGGGTGATGTACGTCAAACCACCGACGGCGTCGTTGCTTATTGGAGTTCGCACGTGGCTCAAGCGCAGTCGGAGTTGGTGGTTAACGGTTCTCACGGCTGCGTAGAGTTGCCCGAAGTGGCTGATGAAATCTTGCGGATTCTCAGACTCCATTTACGGTAAGCGACACAAATGAGATCCGCGATTGGCGTTTAGTAGAAAATTTGGAGATGAGGGTTTGCTCTGATAGTGTTGATTTGGGGAAATTGTTTGAAGGGTTGGATCAGCTGTTTTTTTTCCGCGGGTTTTTGCGAGAAGAAATTTGCATGACCGATGCGGGGCCGATTGTGGCGTGGTCGAGGTTTGAGGGGAAGGACTTGCCTACGGTTTATCTTTCGGCGGGGATGCACGGCGACGAGCCTGCTGGTCCCCTTGCCGTCGAGGCATTTTGGCGAGAAGCAGATACTTGTGGAGTGAATTGGTTGGTGTGTCCGATGCTAAACCCCACGGGGATTCGTGCGCGTTCGCGCGATAATGCACAAGGGCTGGACATGAATCGGGATTATTTGATCCGGCAATCACAAGAAGTGAATGCGCACGCAGCGTGGTTGGAACGGCAGGTGGTTCCGGATTTGTTGTTGAGTTTGCACGAAGACTGGGAAACGGAGGGCTTTTATTTTTATGAAATCAGTTTGCACGATGATCACCCACAGCGGGCAAGAGAGATTTTAGAAGCGGTGCGGGTTCATTGTCCGATTGAGCAAAACGCGGTGATCGATGATCATGATGTCCGTGAGCAAGGGTGGATTCATCATGAGCCTCAAGCGGATTTTCCTGATTCATGGCCCGAGGCCATTTTTCTCGCAAAACGAGGGTGCCCCTTGTCGTTCACGTTTGAGACACCGAGCTGTGCGATCCCTTTAGAACAAAGAATCGCCGCTCATGGAGCGGCGATTCGTGCGGCATTGCCATACTTGCAAGAGAGTGGGAAGTAATCAGATCAATGCGGGCGACGCTTGAGCTTAAGCTGCGCCATGGATTTCGCGATGACAGCTTGGAGGTGAGCCATTTCTTCGGCATCGACGCTGTGATCCATATTGAGCAATTGTTTTTCAGCGCGGAGTATCGCTTCTTCGGCCATGGCTTCGTCGATTTGTGTATCGCCTAATGCCATGTCGGTAAGGATGCTTACTTTCTCTTGAGTGACTTCCGCAAAGCCGCTACCGATCGCTAAAGCAGTGACGACTCCATCCTTTTCATAGCGCAGTTCGCCGGGAGCCAATGCTGTCACCAAGGCACCGTGAGCGGGCAAAATGCCCAACTCTCCATCGGCGCCGGGCAGATAGACATTGGTGACGGTATCCGAAAAAACTTTTTTTTCCGGTGTTACGATTTCCAAGTGAAGAGGCATGAGTTGAAAAAGCTGAAAATTTGAAACGCTGAAATGCAGATTAGCTACGTGAAACGGTTTCGATGCCGCCGCGCATGTAGAAGTTGCCTTCTGGCACGTCGTCCCATTTGCCGTCGAGGATCTCGCCGAAACCTTTGACGGTGTCTTCGAGAGATACGAGTGCGCCGGGAACGTTGGTGAAAATTTCGGCAACGTGGAAGGGCTGCGTGAGGAAACGCTGCAATTTACGAGCGCGGAACACGCTGAGTTTGTCTTCGTCGGACAACTCATCCATACCAAGAATCGCGATGATGTCTTGCAGGTCTTTGTAGCGCTGAAGAACTTGCTGCACGCCGCGGGCGACACGGTAGTGTTCGGCTCCGACGACTTCGGGAGCGAGGGCTTTCGAGGTCGAGGAGAGTGGGTCCACGGCAGGGAACAGAGCCTGTTCTGCGAGCGAACGCTCCAACACCACGGTGGCGTCAAGGTGAGCGAAGGTGTTTGCGGGAGCAGGGTCGGTCAAGTCGTCGGCAGGAACATACACCGCTTGAATCGAGGTGATGGAGCCTTTGTTCGTCGAGGTGATCCGCTCTTGCAGTGTCGCCATTTCTTCCGAAAGTGTTGGCTGGTAACCCACAGCGGACGGGGTCCGTCCGAGCAGAGCGGACACTTCCGAACCGGCTTGGGAGAAACGGAAAACGTTGTCCACGAAGAGAAGAACGTCTTGATTGTCTTCATCGCGGAAATGCTCGGCCATGGTGAGGGCGGAGAGAGCCACGCGCAGACGAGCACCTGGAGGCTCGTTCATCTGACCGTAGCAAAGAGCTACTTTCGAACCTTCGGTAAGAACCGGGGTGCCGTTGGGGCTGACTTTTACGTGTCCGTTTTCGTCTTTCTCGGTGGCGATAACGCCCGACTCGATCATTTCCCAATAGAGGTCGTTACCTTCACGAGTCCGCTCACCCACACCAGCGAATACGGAGAAACCACCGTGTGCTTTAGCGATGTTGTTGATGAGCTCCATGATCACAACGGTTTTGCCCACACCAGCACCACCGAACATACCGCCTTTACCGCCTTTGAGCAGTGGGCAGATCAGGTCGATGACTTTGATGCCGGTGACGAGAATTTCGGTGTTGGCGCTTTGTTCGGTGAGTGAAGGAGCCGGACGGTGAATCGGGGAACGCATCGAAGCATTTTCGAGCGGCACGTTTTCATCGACGAGGTCGCCGGTGACGTTGAAGATACGTCCAAGAATTTGTTTGCCCACGGGCACAGAGATTGGCGCACCAGTGTCGAGGATGGCGAGACCGCGCTTGAGACCGTCGGTGGAGGACATCGCAACGGCACGCACCCAGCCATCGCCGAGGTGTTGCTGCACTTCCAGCACGAGGTAAGTTTCCACGCCATTGACGTGAAAGCGCACTTCCAGCGCATTGTAAATGGCGGGCAGGCTGCTGGCTTTAGAGAAGTCGGCATCGACAACGGCGCCGATGACTTGAACGATGGTTCCTTGATTGCTCATAGTAAGAAGTGGTTAGTTGCTAGTGATCAGTGATCAGTGGTTGGTTAGTGGAGTGTTATGTGATTGTGAGGTTTCGTTGGGTGAGCACTGATCACTGATCATTGCCCACTCGGCACTTTTTATTCCATCGCTTTCATGGCGGTGGTGATTTCGAGGAGTTCGGAGGTGATCGCGGCCTGACGGGCTTTGTTGTATTCAAGGGTGAGCTCCTTGATGAATTTCTTGGCGTTGTCGGTGGCGGCTTTCATGGCCACCATACGCGCGCTGTGCTCGGAGGCACGGGCTTCGACGAGGGTCTGGTAGACTTGGAAGTTGATGTAGAGTGGCAGCAAGGTATCGAGCACTTGCAAGGGTGTTGGCTCAAACAAATAATCCTTGCCGAGAGAAGCGGACTTGTTTGTTTCTTCGACGTGGTTGCCAACGCCTTCAAACTCTAGTTTCTCGCCCATTCTCTCGTTGCTGAGTGGCAGCAATTGAATGACTGTCGGCTCTTGGTTCATCACCGTGACGAAGTTATTGAAGGCGATCGAAATTTTATCGTAGTTCCCATCGAGGAACTGCTTCGTGAGGAAACGGGAAATGGGACGAGCTTCGGCAAAAGGGACAGGGTCTTTCACTTCGAAGTCAGCGAGCATTTCCTTGCCGAGTTTGCCAAGGATGTTGCGAAGCTTACGACCTACGGTGACGTAGTGTGTTTCGGTGCCGCTCTCGCTGCGCACTTTTTTGAACAAGTTCGTATTGAGTGCACCGCAAAGGCCTTTGTCGGTGGAAACAACGAGCATCAGCTCGCGCTTACCATCACGGCTTTGCAAAAGCGGATGGCTTTCCTCTTCGACATTGCTCTTGAGGTTGACCAGCACTTGGTTGAGTTGGTCGGCGTAGTCGCGACCGGCCACAGCTTGGTCTTGCGCTTTTTTCATCTTCGCGGCAGCGACGAGCTGCATCGCGCGGGTGATTTGAGCGGTGTTCTTGACCGATTTGATGCGTCGGCGAATGTCGCGAAGGTTGGCCATGTGTAGATGAGTTGTTAGTGATCAGTGAGAAGTGATCCACCGTCGCCGAAGCTATGGTGGACTTGACGTCAGTGAGATTATTTCCAGGAAGTTTTGAAGTCTTCGATGGCTTGTTTGACGATGGCAACGGCAGCGGCGTCCTTTTTGAGGTCGGGCTTGTTGTTGCGGATGTTGTCGAGCACATCAGCCTTGCGGGTTTCGAAGAATTCGCCGAGGGCGGCTTGGAACTCACGGACTTTGTTCACAGCAACGTCATCGAAGTAACCGTTCTGCATCGCGAAGAGCAAGACCGACTCCATCTCCATGCTGAGTGGGTTGTATTGGTTTTGCTTGAATAGCTCGACGATGCGAGCACCGCGGTCGAGTTTTTTCTTGGTCGAGGCATCGAGGTCGGAACCGAACTGGGCGAAGGCTTGCAACTCGCGATACTGGGCGAGGTCGAGTTTGGTCGTGCCGGCCACGGATTTGATGGTCTTGGTTTGCGCAGCGGAACCCACACGCGACACCGAGAGACCCACCGAAATCGCGGGGCGGATGCCTTGATAGAAAAGGTCGGTTTCGAGGTAGATCTGACCGTCGGTGATGGAAATCACGTTGGTCGGGATGTAAGCGGAAACGTCGCCAGCCTGGGTTTCGATGATGGGCAGAGCGGTCAAGGACCCACCACCAGCGTTTTCAGAAAGACGAGCGGAGCGCTCGAGCAAGCGGCTGTGGAGGTAGAACACGTCGCCAGGATACGCCTCGCGACCGGAGGGGCGCTTCAGAATGAGCGATACTTGACGATAGGCAACGGCGTGCTTGGAAAGGTCATCGAACACGATCAAGCAGTCTTGCCCTTTGTCCATGAGATACTCGGCGATCGAGCAACCAGCATAGGGAGCGAGGTATTGCATGGCGGCGGAGTCCGATGCCGATGCGGTAACGATGGTAGTGTATTCCATCGCGCCAGCGTCTTCGAGAGTCTTGATGATCCGCGCTACGTTGGAGAGCTTCTGGCCGATGACGACGTAGATGCAATAAAGCGGCTTGTGGTTTTGCAGTTTGCCTTGTTCCGCGGCCTTGTTTTGCTTCGCTTGGGAAATAATGGTATCAACAGCGATGGTGGTCTTGCCAGTGGCGCGGTCGCCGATGATCAACTCACGCTGACCACGACCGATCGGAATCATCGCATCGATGGCCATGATGCCCGTTTGCACAGGAACCGAAACCGACTTCCGTTTGATGATGCCAGGAGCGATTTTTTCCATCGGATAGTAAGCAGCGGCAGCAATTTCACCTTTGCCGTCTTGTGGTTCACCGAGAGTGTTCACTACGCGACCGAGTAGGGCTTCGCCGACGGGGATGGAGAGCAATTTGCCGGTGGTGGAGCACTGGTCGCCTTCTTTGATCGATGCGTAGTTGCCGAGCAACACGACGCCGACAGAACCTTCTTCCAAGTTCATTGCGAGGCCGGTGACGCCGCCCGGGAAAGTGATCATCTCATTCAGCATCACGTCGGAAAGACCTTCGACGCGAGCCACGCCGTCGCCGATTTCACGGACGATGCCGACGTTTGTTTTGTCGATGGTGGAGGAAATGTTAGCGATCTCTTTTTCGAGTTCTTGCAGGATGGTGCTCATAATAAGTGGGAAGTGTTAAGTGAAGTGATCAGTGTTTTGAAATTAAAATGCGTTGGCGAGGCGGTTGATGCGGCCCTTGACGGAACCATCGAGGACGTCGTTGCCGACTTGGATACGGAGACCGCCGAGGAGTTCGGGGGTGACTTTGTAGGAGAAGGTTAGGTCCTTGCCGTATTGGGCGATGACGAAGTCGGCGGCGCGGCTGCGTTCTTCGAGATCGAGGGTGGTGGCGCTTTCGACAGTGACTTGCTTGCGTTCCATTTCCAAACGCACCAAGCGTTTGAGTGTCACGAGGATGCCTTGGTAGTCGCGCGGCTTGGTGGTGACCAATTTCTGGATGGCACTGCGCATGAGGTTTTCATTGAGCGAGCCAGCGGCCATGCACAAGCGGAAGATGCGGTTGGCAGATGTTTTGGCGACTTTGGAAACTTTCATGGGTCAGGAAAATGTTAGGCTTCGACGCGGGCGAGCGATTCCTCGTTGATGGCGCGTTGTTGATCGGAGGTGAGCTTGCCGCCGGTCGCTTGTTGCGCGGTGGTGGCGACGAGACGACCAAACTCGCGTTTGAGGTCGGCGGCGATTTGGGCGCGCTCGGCTTGTGCGGCGGCTTCGGCCTTGGCGATGATGTTTTGGGCAGTGGCGATCGCTTCTTGGGCTTTTTGTTCGGTGAGAACAGAAGCGCTGGATTTGGCTTCATCGATCATGCGTTTCGCATCAGCATTGGCTTTGGCGATGACTTCTTCCGTGTGCTTGGCAGACTCAGCGAGTTGTTTCTCGATCTGTTTGAGTTTTGCTTCGCCGTCGGCGATGCGTTGCTTGCGCTGTTCCAGCATTGCTTGCACAGGTCCAAACGCGAATTTTTTCAGCAAGATGGCGACCAGCAAAAAGCTGATGACCTGTGGGATGAAAAGCTCCGGCAGGATTTTGAAATTGGTAGCGATGTCCTTGACGGTTCCGGCGATGCCTGCGTCCTGAGCCGGTGCGGCAGCGGTTTTGGCGAGTAGAGTCAATTGAGTGAACATAAAGAGGTGGTAGTAGGAAAGAAGTGGACTTTCGGAAAAAAACAGCGGAGAGGAATAGGTTTCGCCGAAGCGAAAAAGAGAGAGTGGGGAGCACCCCGCAGGATGCTCCCGTAGAAGGCAGATTACTTAGCAAGGAAGATCGCGAAGAACACGATACCTTCGATCAGAGCGGCCAAAATGATGGACAGCGTCAGGATGTTACCAGCAGCGCCTGGATTGCGACCAGTGGCTTCAGCAGCTTTAGAACCGAGCAGGCCGATGCCGATAGCAGCACCGATAGCGGCCAAAGCAACGTGGAAATTACCGGTCAATTCAGCGAGGATAGGGAGTGTGGACATATATGTAGTGTGTGGTTGTTGTTGGTTTTCCGTTTCCCACAGTTCAGTCTATGGTCAAAACGGGAAAAGGTTAGTGATGCTCGTGGCCTTCTTCTTCAGAGTGCTCGCAAATGAGCTTGAGGAAAACGGCGGTAAGCAACATGAAAACGAGAGCTTGGATGAGGCCGACGAGCAGCTCCATGAAATAGAAGGGAATCGGTGGCAACCATGCGGTATACCATTTGCCTGTGATGGCGGTCATGGTTTCCAATGTGGTTTCGCCGGCGAAGATGTTGCCGAACAAACGGAAGGAGAGAGCTACGGGGCGGAAGATGATCGAAACCAATTCGAGCACGCCGACAAAGGCGAATACGACCAACATCATCACCGACATGATGCCAGAGAACTTCCCTTTCGGCGCGAAGATGTGTTTAAAAAATCCGACCAAGCCGTTTTCACTAATGGCCCAATAGAACCAGAGCAGCGCGAAAGAGATCGACATTGCCAAGGTCATGTTGAGGTCGGCATTGCCACCGCGAAGGAACGGGCGGAAGGTATCGTGGGTATCTCCACCAAAGCCATCGGGATTATATTGGCCAATGGTGCCAACGCCGGGGAACAACCCGAACCAGTTGGTGAACAGAATTAAGATGAAAATCGTGCCGAAGAACCAGAAGGTCTTTTTGACCAAGTGCTTGCCGAGGATGCCTTCGAGGAAATTATAGAGGCTCTCGACCAACCACTCGACGAAATTTTGCAGTCCTGTTGGAATGAGAGTGATGTTGCGTGTGGCGAGTTGCGCGACCAAGATGATCACTGCGGCAACGATCCAGACCATCAGCATCGAGTTGCTAATCGCAATCGGCCCCATGCGGAAAAGTTCCTCTGCATGAACGGGCAGATGGTCGTGGCCAGCACCTGCAGCTAAGGCTGGTCCGGCACTCAGAAATAAGGCAGCAAGAGATAGAAAAATGTTGCGCATCAGGAAAGTGGGAAATGGGCGCGGAGGTTTAGACAATTTTCCGCGAAATTGACAAGTTTTATTTGTGAAAAATTTCACAAGCTTCTAAAAGTGTTGATTATCAATGATAAGTGATTTTATTCATGGCTTCGAAGTAGGGAAATAGAGCCAGATTGGAAAAACCCTGATTTGACGCAATGAAATCTTGTCATCGCAATCGGAAATCCCTATGAGTGGCGTCCCCCCCTTCAAAAACACACTAACTCACATGAGTAACTCAGCAGATATAACGACGGCGCCTAATGCAAAGCGATTGCTTTGGGCGGGATTCATGGCGATTCTCGCCGCAGGTGTTGGATTCGCCATTCGTGGTGGTATTTTCGACAACTGGGGCAAGGAATACGGCTTCACCGCAACTCAATTGGGTGCGATCGGTGGCGCGGGTTTCTCGGGATTCTGTTTCGGCATTATTCTCGGTGGTCTGATTGTGGACAAAATCGGATACGGCAAATTGGTGTTCTTGGCATTGATTGCACACATTTTGTCAGCGTTTGTGACTTTCGGCGCAAGCACTCCCGCTAATGCCTATGACTTCCTGTTCTGGGGCATGTTTCTGTTTGCCTTTGCGAACGGCACTCTGGAAGCAGTTGCTAACCCGCTGGTATCGACACTATTCCCGAATCAGCGCACGCATTACCTAAACATTCTTCACGCCAGCTGGCCTGCTGGTATGATCATCGGCGCAATCATTGGCTGGGTGCTCGATGACAAATTCGCCCTGAGCTGGAAATTGCAACTCGCTCTCTACTTAGTACCAACAGTTCTTTATGGATTGATGTTCTTGGGCCAAAAATTCCCACAATCGGAAGCAGCGGAAAAAGGCACAAGCTTCGTTTCGATGTTCAAAGCAGTTGGTATTCTCGGCGCAATCGTAGCCTGCTATCTGCTGGCTCTTTTCTTCGGCGACATCGTAAAAATCAAATTCCCTGATAATGCTGCTAACATTGGTTACGCAATTGGCGGTGTTTTACTCCTTACTATTTCGGTGATCACTCGTTTTTCGATCGGTTCGATCTTGTTGTTCGTTCTCTTCGTCACTCATGCCCTTGTAGGTGCTGTTGAGTTAGGCACAGACGGATGGATTCAAAACATCACTGGCAACCTCTTCACTTCGGAGCAAGGAAAATTCCTCTTCATCTGGACTTCGTTGATCATGTTCGGTTTGCGTTTCTGCGCACACTTCATTGAAACCAAGCTAAAGCTTTCTCCTATCGGATTGTTGCTCGCTTGCTCGGTGATCGCATGGATCGGCCTGAATTTGGCCAGTGGTATGCAAACTTTCGGTATGGCTCTCGTCGCACTTGGCATTTATGCGATCGGTAAAACCTTCTTCTGGCCAACCATGTTGGCTGTGGTGGGTGACCGCTATCCGCAAACAGGTGCTGTCGCGATGTCGATCATGGGTGGCATCGGTATGCTTTCGGCTGGTCTGATCGGTGGTCCTGGTCTGGGCTACGGCAAAGACCGTTTCGCTGGTGAGGAGCTGCAAAAAGCAGATGCTGCCCTTTATGCGGAATACAAAGCAGAGAAGCCTTCGACATTCCTGAACTTGTCATCTACGGCCGCGTATGGTCTGGATGGCACCAAACTTGCCGCAGCTAAAGAAGCTAAGGAGAAAACTCCTGCTCAAGCCACTGTGGTGTTAGCTGACCAACAAGGTGACCGTCGCACGTTAAAAGCCGACTCTTTCATCCCGTTGACTATGGCTGTGATTTATCTTTTGCTGTTGATCTACTTTAAGACGATTGGTGGTTATCGTCCACTCACTGTGGAGGAAGCTACAAAAGCTCAGTAAATCTCCTCTGAATTCATCTCCAAGGGCGGCCCGTGTGGGTCGCCCTTTTTTTATGCTTGAAAGCGGCGGGAGGCTTTTTCCCAAAAGGGAAAGAAGCCGCTTTTTGCCATGGGGAATAGTTCTGTGTCTTCACGGCGTCGGACGGTGACGAGCTCGATGCCGTTGCTTTTGAGTAGCGTTGATAAAGGTGAAAGAGTATCCCGCAATGGCCCGACAAAAGGCTGCATCATTACGAGGCGTGTGATGTTTTCGCGTTTTAGCCATTCGATGATTTCTTGCGGTGAATGCATCATCGCGCAGGAATGGAGGTAGTGTTTTTCCGCCCGTTTACGTGCATCGGCAAACGCTCGGTCACGCCATTCAGCCCGGGCTTGAGATTGGTTTTGATCAGAGAAATGGAACATTCCCAAGGCTTGCGGCGTTAGTGAGGCCAGTGCCGTCGTTTCTACGGATAAATCTTCTTCGTGAAGCAGTAGCGCTGTGCGTTGCAAAGACGACGGACATTCTTCTGTGAGAGTGGGCAGGGCGATGCTCGCGCGTGAGGCGGTATCGGTCAGCAAGCGCGGTGCGATATTTTCTAACATCGCGAAACCCTCCACGGCGGGGTCATGATGGTAGCGTTCGATGTTATCTCGTCGGACAAGATAACTTTTCCCCATGGTTTGAATGCCAGCGACCCAGCGCCAACTGAGTGTGTTGCTAGCGGCATCGGCATCGATTAAGTGCTTCATGAAATGCTGTGCGCCCAGTGCCCAGGGAAGACCTTGTTGGTGAATCCAGAAGGATGCCCACCACATACGAGCGTGGTTGTGGAGATAGCCGGTATCGAGCAGCTCACGGGAAAAATCATCCATGACCGCGCAACCGCTGCGTCCAGTGGTGACCGTAGCGGCTTTGGCGAGTTCGTCTTCAGAGCAAGCGGAGATTTGCTGGAGGTAGTCCGTCCACACGCCAGGACGCATTTCGAGCCAGCCTTTCCAATAACTGCGCCACAGTACTTCCTGCACGAATTTTTCCACGGCGGGGAAGGGATGCGCTTGCAAGGCGCGGTCTATCACTTCGTTTTGGCTGATCAGTCGATGCTGAATCGCGGGCGAAAGTTGGGAAACATTGCCATGCCCCGCAACGACAAAATTTCTTTCACGAGCGTAGCGGTGCGTGCGCGCAGCAAAGATATCGAGCTGTGCCAATGCTTCCGCCCTCGTGGCGGTAGGGGAGGGTTGCGGAAAGAGGATGTCTTGCATGAAGTGGAAAAGTCCAGAAGGTCATACTGTCGAAAGTCTGGAATGTCAAAGTCACGAAGCTGTGAAGGAAAGGCAGAAAGGCAGATTTATTGACGATTGATGATTTTTGATTTTTGATTTGACCTTTGACTACTATGTTTTTCCCGCTTGCATTCGCTTGGGGGCGTGTAAGCGTGTCCATGTCTGCTATGCCTGATTCTTCCTCCTTACTTGACTCGTTTTTTTCCACGCAACGCTGTGCTTTGAAAATCTGCGGCGTAACCACGGCAATAGACGCTCGGGGACTGGTGGATTGCGGTGTCGCGGCGCTGGGGGTGAATTTTTGGCCGCTGTCGAAACGATACATTTCTCCCGATGATGCCTCACTGTGGTTGCGGGAAGTGCGCGGCGCGATTCTGCGGGTCGGCGTGTTTGTGAATGCGTCGAATGATTTTATTGCTGAACTGCACGGGCAAGGTTTGATCGACGTCGCACAGTTGCATGGCGACGAAAGCCCGGCGGATTTGCATGATTTGTTAGGTCGAGGTATCCCGTGTATCAAAGCCATGGGCATTAGAGATGCTGATGATCTGGGCCAGCTCAACGACTATCAAGCGGCGAGCGCCCTATTGCTCGATACTGCCGCGCCGGGCGTTTATGGTGGCACTGGGGCCACCTTTGATTGGTCCTTGGCAATCGAAGCGCAATTTCGTCTGCCGACCATGCCGATTCTGTTAGCGGGGGGAATCACGCCAGAGAATGCCGCAGCCGCCATTTCCACCGTCCGACCTGCTGCGATCGACATTGCCTCTGGTGCCGAAATTTCTCCAGGGGTCAAGGATTTTGCAAAAGTCAAAGCGTTGCAGGCGGTGGTGAGCCAGTGAGAGTTTGAAGTGAATCGTCAGCATTGATCAGTGGGTTTGAAATTTGAATGATCTTCAAAATCAGTGGTATCAGTTCTTGCAGTGGTTAAAAATGTTGGTGCGGCCGAACTCGCCATTTTTTGACAGAATTTCAGAATTTTCAGAATTGGAATTTCTTATGTCTTGTGTGGGATCGTATTTTTTAGTCCCAAAATGGTTCGCAGCATTTTCTTGACGGGGTCGGCATTTCTTGGCAGTTTGCGCGCCCGCCGTTTTTCCCGTTGTGAGCAAACGGCATTGATCCGATACCCACTAACATTACTATGGCCGCTAAAATTTATACCAACAAAGACGCCTCGCTGGCTCCCTTGAAAAAGAAAACCCTCGCCGTGATTGGCTTTGGTTCACAAGGTCACGCTCACGCGCTAAACTTGAAAGACAGTGGTCTGAAAGTCATCATCGGGCTCTACAAAAAATCGAAGTCCTGGGCTGTTGCGAAGAAGCTTGGCTTTGAAGTCATGGAAACCGCCGATGCCGTGAAAGCGGCCGACGTAATCTTCGTCGCCACGCCCGATACCGTCGTGCCATCTGTTTACAAGAAGGACATCGAGAAAAATCTCACCAAGGGCAAGACCTTGTTGTTCTCGCATGGCTTTGCGGTTCATTTCAAAACCATCACCCCACCGAAAGACATCGACGTCATCATGGTAGCGCCAAAAGGCCCGGGCCACACGGTGCGTTCGCAGTTCGTCAATGGCAAAGGCGTTCCCGGCTTGATCGCTGTGCACAACGATGCATCGGGCAAAGCCAAAGAAACCGCACTCGCCTGGGCGCGCGGTGTCGGTTGTACCCGTGCCGGTGTGTTTGAAACCAATTTCCGCGAAGAAACCGTGACCGACCTTTTCGGCGAGCAGTGCGTCCTTTGCGGCGGTGCTTCCGCACTGGTGAAAGCTGGTTTCGAAGTGCTGGTGGAAGCCGGTTATCAGCCAGAGATGGCCTACTTCGAGTGCTTGCATGAACTGAAATTGATCGTGGACCTGATGAACGAACAAGGCATCGCTGGCATGCGTTTCTCGATCTCCGAGACCGCTGAATACGGCGACGTAACCGTCGGACCGAAGATCATCGACAAGTCGGTGAAAGAGCGCATGCGCAAGCAGCTTAAGGCGATCGAAGACGGCAAGTTTGCCAAGGAGTGGACCAACGAGTTCGCGGGCGGCAATAAAAACTTCAATGCGATCCGCAAGTCCGAAGCAAACCATCCGATTGAAAAAGTCGGCGAGCGTCTGCGCGGTCAGATGAGCTGGATCAAGAGCAAGAAAATCGCCAAGGGAGCTTCCCAAGCGAGCTTCGTATCGGATTCGAAATAATCCGACTATCTGTTACAAAAAGCCGATCTTCGCAAGAAGGTCGGCTTTTTCTTAGCCGTAGGCCTTGGACTGCGGTGAGGATCACCGCTTTGGGTTTTAGGCATGAGTATCTTTGTTATAGCAAGTCACCACAAATTTTGAACCAACGATGTAGGAGATTATAGGCAGGGTTTTTTAACCGCTAAATACACGAAACACACGAAAGGTAGATTACGGCTTTGAGTTGTCGTTTTATTTGGTGACCTCGATCTGATACTTCTCTTCATACTCGCTTATCACTTTATCATACTGATCTACTGCAAGCTTGTCCCATTGGAGTGCCTGTTGGATGTCGCGATCGGTTGATTGATAATTTACTACGAGATTTCGGTGGTAGATTTCGAATGCTAATCCCCGGGCACGGAGTGCTGCGGTGTAGCTGTAGTGTCGAAAATGAAGATTGAGACACGATAGTCCGATAGCGAAAAAAGCGAAGAGTCCCACAGTGAACATGCGTTTCCATAAACGGGGTGTTTTCCCAGTGGCTCCTGTGACAGCGGCTACCGCAAAAACGGAAAGTGCGATGGAAATTGTTAGGAATAATTCAGGGATCGTGAGCCCTGTAGGTTCTGTGCTCAGTGTGTAAAGCCAGAGGTTATTTCCTCGATAGGAAAATAACGACAAGAGGATGACAAACTGGAACCAAGTGAACGCCCAGAGCAGGTAGCTGTTGCCAGCAGTGAGCATGGTTTCTTGCCACGGATATGCAGGAACGAAAGTACACTTTTCTGTGAGAGAGATGCGTCGTAACGTAGCTGGAATCGCTACTCCAGCACTCACGGCAGGAAATGAGAGCGATGGTTTTTTTGCGGCTATTGGATTTTCACTCACTGGGAAACGGACTTTGATTGTATTTCCTGAACTTTCTCACTACGGAATATAACACGCGCATCTTGCTTTCAGCAATGTAATGAGTTGCGGATCCATGTAATCAAAATCATCGGGTATGTTGAGCACTGCGACCCTTTTGCCTGCTAGAGACGATTTAAATTTTCGATTGAGGCGAGTGCGATGAGCGGTTTCCATCACGAGGATGAGGTCGGCCCATTCGATTTGATCGAGAGATAACGGCACCACGGCATCGTGATTCAGACCCGCGGAATCTACTGCGATGGTGGGATGATCACAGAAGATCGTCTCCGCTGTCGGGCTGCGGAGTTTGTTCTGCGAGCAAAGGAAGAGGATGCGCTTTTTCATGAGTTACTGACGTTGATTGTAAGATCACCAACTGATCCATTGAAAGTAAACATGTTCCCCCGCGCGTCCAAGTAAAAGTATAGAGCTTTCATTTATATCCAAATATTGTTCATCGAAATCACTGGGCATTTTCCACCATGGTTCAGAAACTGGTTGCCACTGTGAAAGGGGTTTCGTTTCTACCACTCGGTGTGGGCTTGCGTCGAAGAGTTCGACCATTTCCTGAAAACGGCTAATCGGCAAGCGTCCCGTGAAGTAATGCGAATAATCCCCGAACTCGTCTGTCGGATAACGGTATTCGTGCCGATCTTCGAGCGCCCTGCGAAACTGATTTACTGGCGTGTTCCAACGCAACGCGAATCCAATGCCTTGGGCAATCGGTATCAACCCCATCAAGCAGATCCCAAACTTGATCAAAGGCTGAGCGAGAAGTTTTTTGACTGTAGCAATATGGCTCATAGTAATGTATATAATTTCAAATAATCCGTTATCACAAGATGCTTACTGCTGATGGCGTAGTCTATGCATGGCATTATGCTATACACCAGAGGTGGCCGCCCCGCCGAGAGTTTTAGCTGCAACCCTCATGACTCTCTGCGGAACGGCCACGATCTATTGTGCTGCGCTCATTTTTCGTTAAAGTAGCGTGCAGCGTGATGGAAGTGGATTTCGCAATGTTGGCAGATAAATGTCATTGGTATAGCAATAATACTATCCACAAATCGTTTTTATATCAAACTAAAAATACGATCCATCAGTATAATACGCCTAGGAACAAATTGCATGACATTTTATAAAACGTGTCCTACAATGCGCAGCGAAGCAAAAAACTCCTATGGGCAATGTAACAAACGAAGAAAATTGGGCCGCGCGTGAGCGCTTGCGGATGATCGAAGTGATGCTATGGTGGCGCGGTTGGGTGCGCCGCGGTGATTTGATCAGTGGTTTTGGAATTTCTGCTGCGCAAGCGAGTGGCGACTTGCAGAGGTTTCTTGAATTGAATCGCACGGGAGTGATTTATCAAACCAACCGGAAACGCTATGAAGCAGGAGATAACTTTAGTTGTCGTTTGCATCGTCCGTCGATCGCAGAAGCCGTTACCTTGCTGCTTGGTCAAAATCCAGGGCATGCGGCGCTATCGATGCGTTCGGAACCCGCACCTGCGCAGGCTGGTGATGCGGTGGATATGGTTCTGATGCCACAGCGTGTGGTCAATGATCGCGCGGCAAGAGTGCTGATGATGGCCATATTGCGCAAGCAGGCTGTGGATGTGCGTTACCTTTCCGTGAACAGTGCATCGCGCAAAATGCGCACCTTAGTTCCCCGCGCCTTGGCATGGGATGGCACGCGCTGGCATGCGCGTTGCTGGGACGGCGAGCATCAGGAATGGCGCGACTATGTGCTGGGCCGGATGGAAGAGTGCCGCTGGGCGAAGACGGAAGCGGAGGAGCCCCCGAATGATGTGGAGTGGGAAACATTCGTGGTTCTTAAGCTGAAAACGAATGCCTCACTGAGTAAGGAAGCGAGAGCCGCTGTGAAAATGGATTATGGCATGAGCTCCGATGTGAAAGAAATTCGTGTTCGCAAGGCCATGGTAAAATACCTGCGCCGGAATCTTGGTCTGCCATGGGCGAACGGTTCTAAAGATAGCTTCGAGCCACACTTCCAAGTGGTAAGTGAAAAAAAAGAGGCCTGATCCCTGTCTGATGATTTTCTAACAATTTACCATTTGCATTTTCATCGATGCAAATGGTTTGTTATTTTCTGCGCGCCGCTATGAGTCACATTTCGATATCTCCGTTGTTTTCTCCGATTCTTGATCCAGGATTTGTTCCCGCAGTTTTGTGGAATCGTGCGTATGAAGCCAAAGCCGCGAATGCAGGACGTTCGGTATCTCTTGCGCTTAGCCGAGAGGATGGAACCTGCTTTCGTTGGTCGGGTCGGCTGCTTCCTGCTGAATCGACTTACACGGCTGACACCATCAAGTATGTGGATCGACTGATCAAATTTCTGCTCTGGCATAAGGGTGGCAATCGCATTGCCATCGCCGGTGCGGATGAGGTAGTGACCGTGCTAGCAGAAACGTACGGGCTGGACGGCGCGCGAAAGTTTGATCGTGAATTTATTGGCACCAAAATTTTCGGTTCTCCGATTTCGGTGACTGCCGTGGCCAGCGCGGAGATGTTGCCCGCAGAACAGGGCGAATCGATGCCCTTGGGGCGTAATTTGCAGGGTTGTCGCATTGGCTTCGATCTTGGCGGTTCCGATCGTAAGTGCGCGGCAGTGATTGATGGCGAAGTAGTGTTTTCTGAAGAGATCGTGTGGGATCCCTATTTCCAGAATGATCCGCAGTATCATATCGAAGGCATTCACGATTCGTTGTTACGAGCGGCGGCGCATTTGCCGCGTGTGGATGCGATTGGTGGCAGTTCGGCGGGTGTGATCATGAACAATCAAGTGCGTGCTTCGTCGCTGTTTCGTGGGGTGAGTGCTGTGGATTACGAAACGCATGTGCGCCATATTTTTTCCACTTTGCGGGATGAGCGTTGGAAGGGTGTGCCGTTTGAAGTGGTGAATGATGGCGAAGTGACGGCATTGGCGGGTTCGATGGGCTTGCAAGCAAACTCGGTGCTAGGCGTAGCAATGGGAACCTCGGAAGCGGTGGGTTATGTGGATGCGGAAGGTCATATCAAGCCTTGGCTGAATGAGCTTGCCTTTGCTCCCGTGGACTATCGGGACAATGGACCGCTCGATGAATGGTCGGGCGATCGTGGCTGTGGTGCGTTGTATTTCTCGCAACAGGCCGTGGCGCGTTTGGCTCCGGCGGCAGGGTTTGATTTTGGCAAGATGCCCTTTCCGGAACAGCTCGTGGAGGTGCAAAAGGCGATGAAACAAGGCGATGAACGCGCTGAGAAAATTTATCAAAGCATCGGTGTGTGCTTTGGCTACTCGATCGCTCACTATGCCGATTTTTATCACATCGAAAATTTATTGATTCTCGGTCGTGTGACTTCGGGCGAGGGTGGTGAAATTATCATCCGCGAGGCAGAGAAGGTATTAGCTGCGGAATTCCCGCAGTTGAAGATCAAGCTAGTGGTGCCGGATGAAAAAACGAAGCGTCACGGTCAAGCGGTGGCGGCGGCGAGTTTGCCGTTCGTGGGTCACTTGTGAGAAATGCAAGTGGCGGCATCGTTTATGGCGTCAAAAGCGCGGCAGTGTTGAGCTTCACAGATTAGAGTCGCGATAACGTCCTTGTCTTGGGTAATTACGGCGCGCGGACGGTAACTGTTGATGGTTTCTGTTAGAGGGATTTTCCAGTGGGCGATGCCGCGTTCATGGAGGTCGAGCGCGGCGACTAATACCGGTGCTGCGAATCCGTGTTGTTGCAGCAAGGGGCTGCCACCGCGTAACAGAGCCTCCGCGCGGGTGTGGTATCGTGGTTCATCGCAGAGCACGGCGAGTTGTTGCAGGTGGATCGCTGCTACGTGATTCGGGGCTGGTTCTGCGCCGTCGTAGTCTTCGCGCACGCTAAGAAGTTCGCGGTCGCCGAGGCTGGCGCGCAGGACATAGCCCTGATGGGCATCGCTCCAGAATTGTTGGTCGAGACGTTGTTGTAACTCACGTGCCCATGCGAGCCATTCATCTGCGGGAAAAGTTTCATGTAAAGTGATGAGCGCGCCGATGAGATTGGCGTAGTCAGCGGGGCCGCCGGGATGGGGTGAGCGTTTGCCGCGATGGCAACGGTAAAGCGTGCGACCATCCCACAGTTCTTTTTTCAGGAAAAGGCATGCTTCCCGCGCTGCAGTGCTGAGTTCAGCGCGACTAAAGATGTTACCCCCACGAGCAAGGGCGCGGATAGCCATCGAATTCCATGCAGTGATGATTTTGTCATCGCGATGCGGCGGCGGACGATTCAAACGTTTTTTTAATAGCATGTGCGTTGCTTCTCTGAGTGTGCGGGAAATTTCTTCTTCGGTGGTATCGAATCGTATGGCGAGGGTTGCGGGGCTGATGGCACGGAAGAGGGTATTTTGTCCGACTAACTCTTCGTGCGGATCGCTTTCGGGTCGGGCATTGCCTTCGGCCTCGATGCCATACGCGAGCGAGAAAATCAGAACGGTGCACGGCTCAAGGTGTTGTGAAATTTCCTGCGCTTCCCATGTCCAGAACGCGCCCTCGCGTTTGTGCGTGGCATCGGCTTGGGGGAGGCTATCGGCGTCTTCTGCGGCATGAAAGGCGCCGCCGCGATCGCGCATGGTGCTCAAGAGATAAGCGAAGATTTTTTCTGCCGTATCGCGATAGAGTGGATCTTGCGAAAGCTGCCACGCGTCGAGATAAGCATCGGCGAGCTGGGCTTGATCATAAAGCATTTTTTCGTAATGCGGAATGTGCCAGTAGCGATCGACCGAGTAACGATGAAAGCCACCGCCGAGTTGATCGTGCATGCCGCCATCGGCCATCGCGTGAAGGGTGCGTTCGACCATTTGCCACGCACGTTGGCTGTCGGGATGGTCGCTGCCCCAGCGGTCGATGAGCTGCATCAAGGTGCGCACTAATGTGGGCCGAGGAAATTTCGGAGCCGCGCCGAAGCCACCGAATTCTTCATCGAACGAGTGCTCACAAGCATCGAGAAAATCGCCGAAGACTCGCTCGCTGGCGATGTTGCCTTGGTTCGGCACAGCAGCGGCTTGTTGTTGCAATTGCTCTAACAATTTTTTTGCGTTGGAGCGCATTTTGGCTTCGTCCTCGCGCCAAAGTCGAGCGACCTCGCGAAGGATGCGCGGGAAGCCGGCACGACCGTATTTATCTTCTGGCGGAAAATAAGTGCCGCCGATTAACGGCTCGGCGCGAGGGGTCAGCCATACGCTCATCGGCCAACCGCCTTGCCCGGTGGTGGCTTGCACAAAGGCCATGTAAGTGGCATCGATGTCCGGCATTTCCTCGCGATCGACTTTGATGTTGATGAAGTGCTCGTTCATCAGCGCGGCGGTGAGTTCGTTTTCGAACGACTCATGCTCCATCACATGGCACCAGTGGCAAGTCGAGTAGCCGATGCTGAGAAAGACCATCTTGTTTTCGCGCTCGGCACGGGCAAACGATTCTTCGCACCACGGTAACCAATCGACCGGATTGTGCGCGTGCTGCAACAAATACGGAGATGTTTCGTGGATCAGGGCGTTGGGCATGATTCAGACGTGGGAAAAAAGTTCGCGCAAATAGGACAGCGAGTAGATGCCCGACGAGTGCCCGTCTTGCCAGAATAGCTGCAAAGCATATGACCCCACCGGTGTGATCTGGCGTAGATGCGTGGAGTTTTCCTTGAGTTCAACCTTGGGCCGCACGACACGACCCAGCGCATCCGGTTCGCCCTGGCAAGCCGCGCAAGGGCAGGCACGACGGAGTAGCGGAAGCGGCAGGTAAATTTCGGCGCCGTCGTTAAAGGTCAAACATAGCTCCTCGCCGATGATGGCCATGGTTTCGATTTTCAGAGGATTCACGGCGTGACTCTGGAGGGGGGTATGCTCATTGGCAAGTTCACCTCTTGACAAAGGTGCATGTGAGACATATTGTGGATCACATGAAAACGGCGACAGTCAGAGAGTTGCGAAATGATTTTCCTCGCATCGAGGCTTGGGTGCATGAGGGCGAGTGTGTGAGCATTAGCAAGCGAGGCAAGGTGATTGCCACGCTCGTTCCCGCAACCGTTGCCACTTCGACCCAACATGTTACTCCCAAAGTGGACATCATGGCACGACTGCAAAAGAGATGGGGAGGTCGTATTTTTACGATGGAGCAAGTGGAGAGCATGCGCGCTGATGAATTGAATGCTGATTTGGGCTAATGAAAGCGTTTCCTGACACATCGTTTCTCTGTGCTTTGTATCGATTCCAAGTCAATTCTCCCGAAGCTGCCGCGTATTTTGCTAAAATGCTAGGGCCCCTTGAAGTCTCAACGTTGCTCCTTTACGAGTTCCGACAAGCGGTGAGATTTCAGATTCGATTGCATCGTCATGATGCAGCGAAGGGATATACCAAAGCGGAAGGACTTGCCATGTTGGCCGATTTGAAAGCGGATTTAGTGAGTGGCGACGTCGTCACTGTGCCGGCACCTTGGCCGGAAGTTCACCTTGCTGCTGAGCGACTTAGCGAACTTTATACGGATGCAAGTGGCCATCGTTCTATGGATATCTTACACGTGGCTACTGCGATTGAGCTCGGTGCGAAGGCGTTTCTCACGTTTGATAAAAATCAGCGAATCCTCGCGGAAGCGGAAAGTCTGGCTGTTCCTTTGTAGTAAGTAATTTTTTGATTGCCAATCAACCCTACTTGCGTGGCATGCTGGCGGCATGGAAGCGCATGAGTGGCGGGTAAAGAGCAAGGAAGAGGGCACGACTTATTTTCGTGCGATCTATCATGCCGGGGCTTGGCGGTTCCAGAAAACCTTGAAGACAGATCCTGATTGGGAGCAGATCCCGCATCCCGATGCCGAGCTGTGGAAGACCTTACGCGAAATTTTGTGGAAACGCTACCAACGCAAGCGTGGGTCGTGGACGATTATTGAGAAGATCGACAAGCTGTTAGAGAAACAATTTGGCATCATCAGCGAGCCCGCCGATGAATGAGCAAACCGAGCAATGGCTGGCCTGGGATCGTCGGCATTGCTGGCATCCGTTCACCGATCAACGCGCGTGGTGTGATGCGGACTATGAGCCATTGATGCTCGTGCGCGGTGAAGGTGTTTGGCTGTGGGACTCGGAGGGGCGCCGCTACTTTGATGGCAATTCATCGATCTGGACGAACATCCACGGTCATTCGCATCCGGCTCTTAATGCCGCTGCGCAGAGGCAGTTGTCGCAAGTGGCGCATACCTCGTATCTAGGTTTTGCGAACCCGCGGGCCTCGGAACTCGCCGCGCGTTTGTGTGCGTTTTTTCCAGCGGAAGCATTATCGCGGGTGTTTTATTCCGATGATGGATCCACAGCTGTCGAATGTGCCGTGAAAATGGCGTTGCAGTATCGGATGCAAACGGGTGAGCCGCAGCGGACGCGCTTGGTGGCATTCGACAATGCCTACCATGGTGACACCATGGGCGCGGCCTCGTTGGGCGGGGTGAGTGTTTTTTTTGAACGCTTTCGAAAATTCGGCATGCCGGTGAGTTTCGTGTGCGATGTCGAAGAGCTGCGCGCTCTCGATGCCGATTCGATTGCGGCGGTGATTTATGAGCCCTTGGTGCAAGGGGTCAATCAGATGCACGTCTGGCCGCAGGGAATGCTGCGCGAGTTGCGCGAGTGGTGTGATGCGACGGGAGTGCACATGATTCTCGATGAGGTGATGACTGGTTTTGGCAGAACAGGCACGATGTTCGCTTGCCAACAGGAAAACGTAGTGCCTGACTTTCTCTGTCTCGCCAAGGGCTTGAGTGCGGGTTACATGCCGCTAGCCGCGACGATGACGACGGAAAGAATCTATCGTACGTTTGAGGGGCCGGAGAATGTTTTCTACTATGGACATAGTTACACAGCGAATCCTCTGGGCTGTGCGATTGCACTGGCGAGTTTGGATATTTTTGCCAAGGACAACACCTTGAATCGGGTGAAAAAAAATTCCGCTTTAATGGAGAAATGGTTGCGTGAAAAGTTTCCTCAACATCGGATTCGCACCTGTGGGTTGATTGCTGGGATTGAATTGCGTCAAGTGGATGGTTCAGCTTTTCCGCCTGAGATGCGAATGGGAGTTCAGGTTTGTTCAGCAGCGCGGAAATTCGGATTATTGACAAGACCGATTCGCGATACGGTGGTGTTGATGCCGCCGCTGTGCAGTTGCGAGGAAGAATTGCGATTTGCTGTGGAGGCGCTGGAGCAAGCCGTCATCAAACATCGATCGTCGTGATGGGCAGGGGTGGGGGTGACGCAGGTAGCAGATCGATTTCTTTTTGAAACATCTCGATCGCCGTTTTGGCAACTTGAGCGGTGTCGTAGTAGGCATAGCCGCCTACGCCGACCGCCCCGATGACAGGCAACCAACGTGCGACTCCTTTGGCGATGCCTTTTTGCGTGAGATTGATGCCGATTTTTTTCGCGACCTGCTGCAAGACTTGGTGTGTGGCTTGCTTGACGAGGTAGCGGTCGCCGACCCGAATCACGAGGTCGCGCACGGCCATGGCAGCGCCGTGGCGGAATATGCAGTAGAGCATCTGGCTTTGCGATAGAGTGGCGGTCTTGCCATAAAGACCGGCGAGGTCAGCGACCATCTGCCCTTGGATGCGCCAGACAGTCATGAGTTCGGGAACGATCGTCAGCCACCCGAGAGGACCCGGCGGAAGTGCGAGCGCACCGGCAGCCGTGGCGGCTTTTACGGCTGCGGAGTTGGCGATATGTCGCGCACGAGAGGTGGTATCCGTGATGGGAACTTCTTTCGTATCGGGAATGCGACCAATGAGTTCGAGAATGGCATCGGTAAAACGATTGCGCGTTTCATCGGAAGGGGGCAGCGATTCATTCATGATCGGATCTTAGCAGGAAACATGCGGTTGGCAAGCTCAGGAGGAGGCGGGCGACTGGGCGAATGAAGAGAGTGGGGCATGCAAATTGTTGAATCCAGGGAGTTCTGGTTTGCGAATGTAAGGATGAATCCGTATTCTATCCCCGTGAACGTCATCACTGCCACAATCAGAAGCGCCTTCGGCCAGCAGGTCGCGACGCGTATGGCATCTGCCCAACCTGCGAAGGTCAGGCCGGATTGGTTGATGCGTATGGCAAAGCAGCATTTGTCGTTCTCATTTGACAGGTCTTCTAACGATGTTATAGAACACAAATCTGTTTTGTCCGCCATTTCCCATCCATCTCAAAATCAAACATTTCTGCTCGCACGAGTAGCAAACAATGATGTGGGTGCGATGGAACAGTGCATTCAGGAATACAGTTCGCTCGTTTGGAATTTGGTCAAACGTCGTGTTTCGTCCCACGCAGCTGCGGAAGATTTGGTTCAGGAAATTTTCACAGAGATCTGGAAATGCGCCGGGCGCTTCGATGCGTCGCAAGGCAATGAAACGACTTTCATTGCGATGATTACGCGCCGACGCGTCATCGACTGGACGCGCAAACAAAGTCGCGGTCCTGAATTGGTGGCGTTACCGGATAATATCGATGACCTTCCTACATCGGTTGAATCTCCCGCAATTTCGGTTGCTGACCATGAAGCCATTGCGTCGCTGGTCAAAACCTTGCCCGAACAAACGCAGCAATTATTCGAAATGCATTTTGATCGCGGACTGACGCAGCAGGAAATTGCCCAGTCCACCGATTTGCCCTTGGGCACGGTAAAAACTTTATTGCGTCGAGGATTGTTAGAAATTCGTTCACGCTTATTTCGCCAATCCTCATCTGAATCCCTAACCACGGAGGCCGGTTGATGAATTCATTTCCCCTACAAACTCCCGATGAAGAACTGCAAGCAGGTCATGCCTTGGTGGACCTGAGCGAACAGGAATGGGATCTGTGGTATGTCAGGGCCAATGATCAGGGCATAGCGCCAGATGCCCAACTCGAGTGGATCGTCCTGCAATTAGAGATTGAAGCGGCGATGAATGAACCGGAAATCATACCGGCTTCGCTCGTTACCACGCTTAAGGAACAAGCCCACAATCGCTCCCAGCAAGTCGGGGCCATCGAGCCCACGCAGTCAAAAATTCAACCTCGTCGAGGTCATAGTCCTTGGTGGGGTTGGTCTGTTGCCGCCTGTTTAGCTGTGCTGCTTGTTTTGCAATCGCAAAAGCTAGCGCCCGGTTCAAAGGCTGTGCCGCTGGAATTATCCAAAACCATTTTCATCCAAGAAGCTCCCGATCTCTTGCGTCTGCCACTCGCTGGCACCACGGGCGCGTATGCGCAAACTCAGGGCGAGGTACTGTGGAGCGATGAAAAGCAAGAAGGCTACTTGGTGCTCTCTGACTTACCCGCGAATGATCGCGAACGTTATCAATACCAACTGTGGATTGTGGATCCGCTGCGCGATGAGATCCCCGTCGATGGCGGTGTCTTCGATGTGACTCCCACGGGCGATGCCTCGGTTGTGATTCCCATCGAAGCGAAATTAAACATTCGCCAACCGCAAGCCTTCATCATCACCGTGGAACAAGTGGGTGGGGTAGTGCGATCCAAACAGGAAAAAGTGGTCGGCGTTGCCAAGAAATAACGTCTGTTTGTGGGAAATACTCCTGCGTATGACTTGTGATTATTCTGCCAAAAATAAAATCGCATCTTTTTTGAATCCAATTTGTGGGTAGTGGCGAAACCTTTGATGTAGCCCGCTCCTGGGCTGACTCACAAATCAAAAGAACAATTATTACATACATGAAAACATTAGTTAAATCAATCGTCGGACTTCTCGCCATGGCCACCATCGCCACCGCTGAAGAAAAAGCAGCGAAAACGGATATCGTAGATACCGCAGTCGCCGCTGGTAGTTTCAAGACTCTCGTCGCTGCTGTGAAGGCCGCTGGCTTGGTCGACGCGCTGAAAGCCGAAGGCCCACTCACGGTGTTCGCACCCACGGATGAGGCTTTTGCCAAACTTCCTGCTGGCACGGTGGAAACCTTGCTCAAGCCAGAGAACAAGCAGAAGCTCGTGGACATTCTCACTTACCACGTGGTGAGCGGCAATGTGCCCTCGAAAACTGCTGTTACCTTGGACAAAGCAACCGCACTGAGCAAAAAAGACATCAAGCTCGCTGTCAAAGATGGTAGCCTGATGCTCAATGGCTCAGCAAAAGTTGTCAAAGCAGACATCGAGTGCAGCAACGGCGTCATTCACGTCATTGACACCGTGATCATGCCACCCACAGAATAATTTCTCTGTCTATCGTTGTGTTGAAGCCGTCACACTACAAAGTGTGGCGGTTCTTTTTGTTCTATTTATTACATCATCCTCTAGGGTTAT
The DNA here is from genome assembly GCA_945890645.1 of Akkermansia muciniphila. Taxonomy (GTDB): domain Bacteria; phylum Verrucomicrobiota; class Verrucomicrobiia; order Verrucomicrobiales; family Akkermansiaceae; genus UBA956. The sequence continues at coordinate 79,021 of CAMDCV010000006.1, read as the reverse complement.
TCAGACGATTTCAACGAATCTACTCGTATGACCGAATCATTTTGCTAGTGTTCGCAGTAGATTATGAAACCGTTAATACTTCGTCACCTCACGATCGCCTGTTTTTGCCTCAGCCTCTTTACAGTTCTTAACGCTCAGACGTTAGCAGAAAGTGAAGCAGAGGAAGAAGTGAAACATATCCGTGTCCAAGTCGAGTTCATCGATGTCTCCCATGAGCTTTTTACCGAGCTGATGTTCGGAGCCAAGCCTGCAGCGAACGATGGCGAGCTTCGCAAGCAGATGGCCCAACTGATCAAAGACGGTAAGGCTAGTGTGATGGAGACACTTCTGTGCACAGCCATTAGCGGCCATAAAGCGACCACCGAATCAATCGAGGAATTCATCTATCCCACGGAGTATGAACCGGCGACATTGCCCGATAAAAAGGAAGAGAAAGAGGGCGAAGGAGCAGAAAAGCCTGCGGATGCTCGCGTTGACACAGCGATCGGTCCTCAGCCTACTTCCTTTGAGCCGCGCAATGTCGGTTCGACTCTGGAAATTGAACCAACTTTGAGTTTTGACAATAAAATCATCGACCTGCGCTTCGTTCCTGAAATTGTTTATCACGTGGGCAACGAAGTATGGGCCGAGTGGAAAGGCAAACACGGCAACTCTCCCATCCAAATGCCGAAGTTCTATGTGCTGCGTCTTAGCACCTCTGTTATGCTCACTGATGGGCACTACATGTTGGCCGCTGCGCTGACTCCAAAAAATAAGGAGGGCGCAGTAGATGCCACACGAAAGCTGATGGTTTTCGTAAAAGCCGATGTCATTACCAACAAGCCCTAACCGACAACTCCGCGATGAGAAAAGTGATCCTTACGCTTATGTTGACGGGCAGCCAGCTCGCGCTTGGCGGGCAAGACGAACTACTGCAAAGTCAAACAGAGCAGAATTTTCCTCTAAAGCCACTCTCACTTGGCATTCAAGTCAAGCCAGGCGCGCCAAGGCAATTCCGTGTGAGTCTCCAGTTCATTGAAGTGTCGCATACCGCTCTAACCGAAATGCTCGCGAGCCATGAAAAGAACGGCCAAACCCTGCATGACAAAGCCATGGCTTTAACGAAAAGCGGGCAAGGGAAACTGATTGAATCTTGTATGTTAGTCAGTCGTATCGGACAGCGAGCTAGCATTGAATCGGTTCTAGAAGTAATTTATCCGACAGAATATGAGCCACCAGTATTGTCAATGCACGTTCCATTCACTGCTGAACAACGCAAGCATCCAGCCCTGCGAAATTATCACTCTTTTGAACCCCGCAACACTGGAGTCACCTTCGAAGTCGAGGTGACTACATCCCCCAATGGCCTGATCCAACTTCGTCTGGCACCCGAAATCGTTACACAAGTAAGGATGGAGAACTGGATGGAGCACGTAGATCAATGGGGTGATGCCTCCATGCGCATGCCGATCTTTGATTGCTTACGATTTACTTCGAGCATCACCCTAAAGCCCGGGAAGTTTGAATTTACTTGTGCGTTATCCCCCAAAATGAATGGTCAAGGACCCGTGGTGCAGCGCAAAATTCTCGTCTTTGTGCGCGCCGATTTGCTGCCATCTCCTTGGTGACACGGTCACTCTCATTGCCGCTGCATTTCATCGTCTGATTCATTGACGAAGTAGCGGGTGGGGTTTAGGCTGCGCGCCCGAGCGCGAAACCATGGCAGCAGCGAGAGAAATAATCAGAGTGGGAACCCGAGGCAGTGAACTGGCGTTGTGGCAGGCCCATGCGACCGAAGAATTGTTGCGTGCGGCATTTCCTGATGTGGAAGTCGTGCGCTGTGTGATCAAAACGACCGGCGATCGGCGCACGGATGTTTCGCTGAGCCAAGTCGCGAAAAGCGAGGGCACACTCGACAAGGGGGTGTTCACGAAGGAATTGGAAATCGCTCTGGAAGCCGGGGAAATCGATGTGGCAGTGCACAGTCTCAAGGACGTACCGACGGTGCTCGCGGATCATTTTTGCATCGCGGCGACACTCGAACGGGCAGGTGTGCGCGATGCACTGGTCTGCAAAGTGGAGGGTGGATTGGCCGCCTTGCCCGAGGGCGCACGGGTGGGCACGAGTAGTGTGCGGCGGGCGCGACAACTGCAGTGGCTGCGTCCGGATTTGCAGATTTCTGATCTGCGTGGCAATGTTCCGACACGTCTGAAAAAATTGAGCGATGCCGATGACTACGATGCCATCATGCTGGCTGAGGCGGGACTGGAGCGCTTGGGGTATTTACCGAATTCCGATGAACGTTTGTTTTACGATGTGCTCGATGAACAAACGTTTTATCCCGCCGCAGGGCAGGGAGCGATTGGCTTGGAGATCCGCAGCGAAGATGCCTGGATGCGCGCAGTCGTAGAGGCGATTGGTCACAGCGATACCATGTTGCGCGTCACCGCAGAACGCGAATTTTTACGTTTATTGGATGCAGGGTGCCACACGCCTGTGGGAGTGTTTTCCGCACTTGATGATGAGGTGATTCACATGAGTGCACGGGTATTTCCGGAGGCAGGAGGTGAACCGCGTTTGGCGTCAGTGAGTGGAGCGCGGAATGAGCCGCTAGAAGTGGCGAAACAGTTGTTTGAAACATTGGTATGAGTAAAAAAGGAATTTGTTATTTGGTCGGCGCGGGTCCGGGAGATTTGGGCTTGGTGACCTTGCGTGCCAAGGAATGCATCGAGCTGGCCGACGTCCTCGTCTATGATGCGTTGAGCAGCGGCGAGCTGTTGCGCTGGACGAAAAAGGACTGCGAAAAAATTTATGTCGGCAAGCGCGCGAAGGATCACGCACTGCCGCAGGACAAGATCAATGAGCTGATCGTCGAGCGCACCAAGGCGGGAAAAAATGTCGTGCGTCTCAAAGGCGGCGACCCAATGATTTTCGGGCGCGGTGGTGAGGAAGCCGCCGAGCTCGCCGATGCGGGTGTGGCATTTGAGATTGTGCCGGGGATTAGTTCTTCGATTGCCGGTCCGTGCTATGCAGGCATTCCAGTGACGCATCGCGATCATTGCTCACAGTTGACCATTTTCACCGGCCACGAAGACCCGACCAAGGAGGAGAGCTCCATCGATTACGAGCAACTCGCCAAGGCTCCCGGCACGAAAGTGTTTCTCATGGGCGTGGCGCGGCTGCGCGAAATCTGTGAGCAATTCGTCAAACACGGTGCCGATCCCAGTACGCCGATCGCGTTGACGCGCTGGGCGACGACGGGCTCTCATCGCACCATCGAGGGCACGCTCGAGACCATCGCGGACATCGCGGAGAAGCAGAGTTTTTCTTCACCGGCGGTCGCTGTGATCGGCACGGTGGTGAGAGAGCGGGCAAAAATTTCCTGGTTTGAAAAACGTCCATTATTCGGCAAGCGCATCATCGTTACGCGCACGCGCGAGCAGGCGGGCACGCTGAGCAAGGAACTCGCACAACTCGGCGCGGATGTGGTCGAGCTGCCCGTCATTCGTATTGAAGACCCGGAAGATAAACTGGGTTTCGCCGAACTGGTGGCATCGGCGCATGAGTATGACTGGTTGGTCTTTACCTCGCCGAATGGTGTCTCGCGATTTTTTGATGCATTTTACTCGATCCATGATGATGCCCGCTGTCTCGGCAAGCCGAAGATCGCTGCGATCGGACCGGGCACGGTGAGCAAACTGCGTGAGTATCACATCGGCTGTGATTTGCTGCCGGAAAAATTTGTTGCCGAGGGATTGGTGGAAGCTTTCAAAAAAGAGCACATCGAGAATCTCACCGTCATGGTCGTGAAGCCCGAGGTATCGCGTGATGTGGTGTCGATCGGCTTGCAAGAGATGGGTGCGATTGTTGATGACTGCATCGCGTATCGCACAGTCGCCGAAACCGAAGATCCCACCGGTGCAGTCGCGCGCTTGCGTGAGGATGGTGCGGATGTGATCACATTCACTTCGGCATCGACGGCGGAACATTTCTTTGCGCTCGGTGTGCCGTGGCCGGAAAATTGTGTGGCGGGAAGCATTGGTCCGGTGACCACGCAGGCCTTGGTCGAGCTGGGTCACGCGCCCGCGTTCGAAGCAAAACAGCATGATATCCCGGGCTTGGTGACGGCGATCCGCAAGTATCTGAAGGTCTAAGAGTCGGAAGGTCTTAAAGTCAAAGGTCGGGAGGTCGATTGCAAAATGCTTTGGAAAACTTGAGTTTTTTCGGTAAACGCTCGGTTAAAATGATCGTTGGTTTTTGTGGCATTGTGTGAATTTTTTGAGCGCTTGTTTGACAGTCAAAAGCTGCGGGCGTGAACTCGCTGAGACATGATTGACTTGCGCGTTAAAGGGGAGGCTACAAAAAATCGTTTGATTGAAGCAACGGAAAGTTTGATTGCGAACAAATGTTTTGAAGCGGTTTCCGTGCGTGACATCACCGGTTTGGCGAAAGCCAATGTGGCGGCGGTGAATTATCATTACGGCAGTCGTGAAGGCTTGCTCGGTGCGGTGCTGGATTTCCGCATGAAACCACTTTCCGCAGAGCGCGTACAAGGTCTCGAAGCACTCACTGAAGCATCGAGCTTGCGCGAAATTTTCCAAGCATGGGCCGAGCCGCTATTGCATTCCACGGCGAGCAAAGGCCTCAACGAACAAGCGCATGCGCGTGTGCTGGGTCGCTGTCTCGAAGTCCTCGCAGCGGGCACGTTTGCCGAAGCGAGTGCGGCGAGTCGATTGCTGGATGCCACCTTGCAGCGCGTTGTTGCCAGTCGATTGTCGGCATGGAAGGCCGATGAGATCGCGTGGCGATTGCATTTTGCGCAGGGTGCCTTGATTCATCTTCTCGTGCATGGCGCGACGGTGCAGGATGATTTCCGCCTTTCGAAAGCGATCGCACAATGGGTCGAAGCCTGCGTGGCGCAATTTGATGCCGACTCCGTGCAGGAGCGTCGGGCCAGCGGAGAAAAATCCACGACTCGTCCCAAGACCAAGTCCACCGCGCCGATGCGGCAAATGGCAGAGGTAGTTTCCGCGGTCATGGAGGCCGATGAGGATGATCAACCGCCGACCACAGTGATCAATGGCGTCGACATCGAAGAAGAGTTCACGCCCGCTGTTGCCGCTTCGAAACCCGCGCGCTGTAAAAAAGGGAAGACCGACGAAGGCACGGGCGAGTTATTTTTGTTCTGAATCGCAGACGAGTTTCTCTTGTCGGCGGCGCTGATAACTCGTATCAAATGTGCGTATGAAAAAATTTATTTCTCTGATCACCGCGCTGGCTGCCTCATGTTTGATGGTCTCCGCGCAAGAAGAAGGTTTCGTATCCTTGTTTGATGGCAAATCGCTCGACGGTTGGAAAATCAATACCGCGCCCGAATCATTCGCGATCGAAGAGGGCGCGATCCGTGCGAATGGCGATTGCAGCCATTTATTTTATGAAGGCAAAGTCAATGGCGGCAAGTTTAAGAACTTCGAACTGCGCATGGATGTCATGACGCGCAAGAACTCGAATGGTGGCGTTTTCATCCACAGCGTGTTCCAAGAAAAAGGCTGGCCGAGTGGTTACGAAATCCAAGTCAACAACACCCAGAAAGATCCACAGAAGTCGGGTGGTCTCTACAATACCGTCAAAAATCTCGAACCCTTCGCCGATGATACCTGGATGAAATACGTGATCATCGTCAATGAAGGGGTCGTTACCGTGAAAGTGAATGACAAAGAACTCGTCAATTACAAAACTGAACCCGGCAAGACCAAGTTGCTCCCTGAAGGCGGTACATTCGCGATCCAAGCCCACGACAAAGGCAGTACGACGCTTTACAAAAACATCCGCGTAAAAGTCCTGCCCTAAACTTCCTGTGTGACGGATTGTTTGATTGACTGTCGCTTCCTCACATGCATCTTGTTTTCCATCTCCTATATGAAATCTTCACTCCTTCCCTTAACCTTACTAGGCCTTGTGTGCCTGCCTCTCACCACAACATTGGCTGAGGAAAAAAAAGCTGAATTTACTATGACTACTGAAACACCCGCTGACGTCAAAGCAGCACCCGCAGACGCTGAGAAAACCAAATCGGGCCTCGCCTCGAAGGTTTTGAAACCTGGAACCGGAACCGAGAAGCCTGCGGGCGCTGATACCGTCACCGTTCACTACTCCGGCTGGAAGACCGATGGTCAAATGTTCGATAGCTCCGTGCAGCGTGGGCAACCGACCAGCTTTCCGCTCAATGGCGTGATCAAAGGCTGGACCGAAGGGCTGCAGCTCATGACCGCTGGTGAAATTCGTCGATTCTGGATCCCGGCGGACCTCGCCTACGGTGAAAATCCTGGTGGCGGTCGTCCCGGTGGTACTCTGGTTTTTGATGTAGAGTTGATCTCCATCAAAGCCGCACCGAAACCACCTGATGTTCCTGCCGATGTCAAAGAAGCACCAGCTGATGCGGAAAAAACGGCTTCGGGATTGGCCTCAAAAATGATTGCCAAAGGAAAAGGTGAAGCGCGTCCCAAAGTGACCGACAACGTCACTGTGCACTACACCGGTTGGACCACTGATGGCGAGATGTTTGATAGCTCAGTCGTTCGCGACGAAGCGGCGACCTTCCCCTTGAACCGTGTGATTCCCGGTTGGAGCGAAGGCGTGCAATTGATGGTAGAAGGCGAAAAACGTCGCTTCTGGATTCCTGCGGAACTAGCTTATGGCAAAAATCCACCACCAGGAGCCCCTGCGGGCACGCTCGTGTTCGACGTCGAACTCTTGAAGATTGTCAAGTGATCGTGGCGGTGCCTTGTTAGTATGGAGAGGGGGTTGTAACCCCTTTTATTGCTAACATCGCGCAGCTTTCATAGCTGAAACTGAGTGCGAGAGAGAAGATTAAGGGGTTGCAAACCCCTTCTCCCTATTTCCCGTCGATGGACTTGGGCTTGGTTTCTTTGAGAGAGTTTTCGAGAAACTGGATGATGGCATCGGCACAGTTTTTGTTGGTGGCATTTTCGATGCCTTCCAGTCCTGGTGAGGAATTGACCTCGATGACCAAAGGGCCGCGCTTGGAGCGGAGGAGATCAACGCCTGCTAGATTAAGTCCCATGATTTTGGCGGCTTTGATCGCGGTCTTGCGCTCTTCGGGAGTGATGATGATTTTTTTCGCTTTGCCGCCGCGGTGGAGGTTTGAACGGAATTCACCATCGGTGCCTTGTCGCTCCATCGATGCGATGACTTTTTTCCCTAAGACAATGCAGCGAATGTCGGCGCCCTTGGACTCAGCGATGTACTCTTGCACGAGGATGTCGGCGCGCACTTCCTTGAATGCTTCGATGACCGACTCGGCGGCTTTTTTCGTTTCTGCTAGAACAACGCCCATGCCTTGGGTGCCTTGGAGAAGCTTGACGACCAACGGTGCACCGCCGCACATGGTGATGAGTTCGTTAGTGGCATCGATCGAGTGAGCGAAGCCAGTGACGGGCAGACCGATGCCTTTTTTCGCGAGCAATTGGAGGCTGCGAAGTTTATCGCGCGAGCGCGAGATGGCGACACTATCATTGAGTGTGAGGACGCCCATCATTTCAAATTGTCGCACCACGGCATTGCCATAAGCGGTGTGTTGCACGGCGATGCGGGGAATGATGGCATCGGCCTTGAGTTCTTCGCCTTCGAGATAGATGCGTGGTTTGCTGGAGGTGATGTTCATGTAACAGCGCAGGTAGTCCACGACGCGTACCGAGTGGCCGCGTGCGATGGCCGCCTGAACGAGGGCATCGGTGCTGTAGAGGGCAGCATTGCGCGAGAGGATGATGAGATTCATGAAGAGGGAATTGCGGTTTGGAAAAAATCGTTTTGATTGCCGAGGAGGTAGTCCGATTGGGGATCGATGAGAAAATAGCCGGCCATGGCGCGGCGGCCGAGCAAAACGGGACATTTCATATTGCTGCGGTCGGCGAGGGTGAGCTCGATGGGAAATGATAGACCACCGGCGAAGATGGCAGTGGTGGCGATGATGACGCGTTGCTCGGCGATCCCTGCGGAACTGCGGATGATTTTGCAGCGCACGATCGGAGCCTCGCAAATGAGTGTGGTATGATCGCTGCAAGTCGTGGTGAAACGGACTCTCTGGCCATCGGGGGATACGGTGATGTCAGTGGCATGGAGTGTCGAGGTGCGAGCGCCGCTATCCGTTTTCGCAACCCAGGGTTGCAAACCAAATTCCGGCAGGCCTATCCATTCGTGGCGTCCGATCAGGAGTCGTTCGCTGGCCTTGTGGGTGGTCGGCAGGCTGTATTCGAGCGCCATGGCGGCGGAGGAGGATTCGGTGAATACTCGTTGCGCTTTCCAAACTCCGTGGGGTCGTTTCATCGGGTGATTGGGAATTGTAGTATGAGGAGGCCTGCAATCCAATGCCAAACTTTGTGACGGTATGGTGATATGATCTCTGGTCGTGCGCGATGAGTTTTGCATTTGTCGGAATGCGAGATTGCCAGCAAATGAAATTTTGCGTAAGTAAGTGGCACGTTGCAACAGGGGGTATTAGTAAGCAAGAGAGGATGGACGGCGGCATTGATGCTGTTGTTGGGGATTGGGCTATGCTGGTGGCGGCTGCCCATTGAGCACGAGCAGGTGCGTGTGCATTTGCGAGGATTTCCAGATGCCGATCGCTTCATGCACGGCTTGCGACCGCACATTCTGGCGGTGGTGTTTTTTTTGCCCTTCATCGCATCCTTGCTGTATTGGAGAGCGGGTATTTTAGCGCGTTGGCTGACCCGCGAGTACTTGCAGGCCTTGTTGGTGTGTTATGGCGGCATCTTGTTGATCTATTTCCTGATCGATTTTTCCGGGAATGCGACGCGTTTGGGAGAGGGGGATAGTCTCGGCACGAGCACCTGGTTGTATTACTCCCGTTTGGCGCCATCGATTGTCAACCTGCTGTTGCCGTTTGGCGTATTGTTTGCGGCGATGTACTGTGTGGTGCGCGTATCGCGTTCCCGTGAAATCATTGCAGCGTTGCAAAGTGGTCGCAGTATGTGGCGGGTCATGATGCCCTTGTATGTGTGCGGGTTGCTAGCCTCCTTGTTTTATCTTGGCTGCAATTATCAATGGGCGCCGATGGCCGAGGGCATGAAGTCGGCAAATTTCGATGAAGCGCGCGGCAAGTCCGGCAAGTTGATGGGCAACACCGTTTTTTATTACGCGAAAGGGCGTCGCATGTGGATGGTTACGGAAATCCCTCGCGACTATGACAAAGGCATGCCCTTGAAAGGTGTGGAAGTCACGACTCTGCACAAGGATGGATCACTGGCATCGCGATTGTATGCTAAAGAAGCGAGCTGGGAAGAATCGGAGCGGCAGTGGAAATTTGTGGGTGTTGAATTGACAGACCACCACAAAAACGAAGCGCCGGTATTTGTCAGTCCACCCGAGCCCTACATCAAAAAAACCTGGAAGGAAACGCCGGCACAGATTGTGAAAGTCGGGCTCGATGTTCGTCACCTCGGTGTGCCCGACCTGACTAGCATGCGACGCAGTGACATGAGTGAGGCTGGAATGGAGGGCGATTATTCGCGTTACACGACGCAGTGGCACTATCGCTTTTCCTTGCCCATGACGTGCTTGGTGTATGTGATGCTTGCCGTTCCCATGTCCTTGTTTGTCACGAGACGAGCCCATGGAGGTAGTATGGCGATGACCATCATCTTCGCGATTCATTTGGTATTGTTTACGTCGGTCGCACTGGCGTTAGGAGAATCCGGCAATTTGTCGCCGTATGTCGCCGCTTGGCTGCCGATCGGATTTTTCGCGTTATTAGGAAGCTGGCTGATGCAGCGCCGGGTCACAGGGCGCGCGCTTTGGCCGTTATTTGGTTGAACGGGCCTCAGCGCTAAGGGAACCTCGCGACTGTTGCAAATCAGCGAGCGCGTGCTCTCCGGTGCGGATCGTGCCGTCTTCGATGTTGCACGAGGCGATCAGTGTGAATCCACAGGCGAGTGCTTGATCGATCATTTCCTCCGCGGGAATGCAGGCGCGGCCGGATTTGATGATCAAATGGAAGTCCACGGGCGGGAAGCCATGATACGTGCGGTAGATCACCTCAGTGCAGGCCAGACGATCCGCAGTGCGGAAATCAAAAAGGAAATCATAGAGTTTCCCCTCATGGGAAAGCGCACGAGTCAAAGCCTCGGATAAGCTTGTTGCCTTAAGCGTTGGACGTAGTAAGAGACAGGCATCGACGGCCAGTGTCTCCTCGGCAGGTCGCAAGCGTACACCGTCCTTCTTAGCTTCCAAAAATCGAGTGGCGTCGCGGTAGCGCGTGCGTAGAGCCGGCGGGAGTGCACCAGTAATCGCTTCTAAGTCAGCGGCGGATCCGAGATAGAGAGCGGCATGCGGCCAGAACCCCGGAAGAAACCAGTTCGAAACGGCATCATCATGACGTGTGATAAACACATCGCCCGGGCGGGCCATCGATACGAGTGCTTGTCGTTGGTCATCCGTGATGCGCTTCGGCGCGCCACTTGCTTTAACACCAGGTTGGCGCATTTCAGCGATCGCAGAGCCCGACCAGCGGAAGATATGAAACATCACCCGCCTATAGCCCGAATGGTGGCTGCGCAAAAAAGAAAACCAGCGATACCAGAGTCGTCCGCGCCATTGTCCTTGGGCGTGTTTTTGCAGATACTCTTCTTCGTCGCGCAGCAAGGCGATGAGGGGGCGGTATCCTTCTTGATCACCAAGCGCGAGAATTTCGTCTCGGTTGGCGCGATAGAAATCCACAGCCTGGCGGAATTGTTTCAGGCGTTTGCGATCCGTGACGGACTTGTGCAAGGAGGAAAATGTATAGCGTGGCAGGCCAAAACGCTGCTCCGGTTCATCAAGCTTTTTCCAAACCACCGGGCGTGAGCGGGCGAGCTCGACCACAAACGTAGAACCACGCACCAATAGACAGGCGGCAGTGAAAGCGGTGACAAAATAGGGCAAGTTGCTATTCCAATCACGTTTCAATCCCTGCAACATGTTTTCCACTTGCTCCAAGGTGGATAGCAGTGCCATGCGCGAAGATAGGTATTGGCTGTAGCGCGTGCGGATCTGCTCATCCTCATCGGGAGTGAACCATCCGCGCTGTTGGGCCCGCTCGACGATCATCAACTCTTCGTTGAGGCTTTGTCGCGTCGGGATGCCCAGCGCGGCCGCCTCCACGCTGCGCACCGCGCGCGGCAAAGTGATGTCAAATTCCTGCATGACTTTGTCTGTTTTCGCTGTGAATCATCGAGATGACAAGACAATGTTATTTCGTTAGATAAAATGATTTTACTATGTTAGTGGCAAGTGGAATATAGTTCGAATGCGCTGTCGCGCTCAGGAATCGATTGAATAATGTCAAGAATATGTTGCGTTGTGGGGCAAAAAATATTTTCGGTGTTTGTTGATTTTATCTTGCAAGTATAGGGGTTTTTTCGTCAAAAAGATTCCCGCCATGAACAAAGCCGAACTTATTGAAGCAGTGCAAAAAGCAATGGGCAAAGAAGCGACCAAACGGTCCGCTGAAGATGCCGTAAACAACGTCCTCGAAGCTATCGCTGGAGGAATCAAGAAGACCAAGAAAGTACAACTTATCGGATTCGGAACCTTCACCGTGAAGAAGCGTGCCGCCCGTATGGGTCGTAATCCGAAGACCGGAGAGTCGATGAAAATCGCCGCTTCGAAATCCGTGGGCTTCAAAGCATCCAGCAGCCTTAAAGCTGGTCTGTAATTGTTTGATAGCAATTGTATAAAAACCTAACCCTTCACAGCCCTGGTTCGCCAGGGCTGTTTTGTTTATATAAACGATAACTTGATCCATTCTTTCTATGAATCGAGTAGAATAGTTGATTATCGTAACATACGCACGGCGCGGCGGGTGGCAGTACCAAAGGCGGCTATTTCCTCAAGCGTGTTGTAGAGAGCAAAGGACGCGCGTGTGGTGCCGGTGATGCCGAAGCGTGCCATGAGCGGCTGGCAGCAATGATGGCCAGTGCGCACGGCGACTCCCATTTGATCGAGAAAAGTGCCGAGGTCATAGGCGTGGACGCCATCGACGGCAAAGGACAAAGCGCCGCAGCGATCTGCTGGACCGTAGAGGCGGATTCCGTCGATCTGTTGGAGTTCCATTTCCGCCGCCCGCATGAGAGCAGTCTCGTGGTGCTGGATGGCGGCTTTTCCGATAGAATCAACAAAATCCAATGCCGCCGCGAAGGCAATCGCTCCCTCGATGTTCGGGGTGCCGGCTTCGTACTTGAAGGGGAGGTCGTTGTACGTGGTACCGGTGAAGCTGACTTCTTTGATCATCTCGCCGCCGCCGCGGTAGGGCGGTAGGGACTCTAACAATTCACGCCGACCCCACAGTGCGCCGATGCCTGTCGGGGCATAGACTTTGTGGCCGGAAAAGGTGAGCAGATCGCAGCCGAGAGATTTCACGTCGATCGTGAGATGCGGCACGGCTTGAGCGGCATCGATGAGCACGATGGCACCCTGTTGTTTGGCGAGAGCGGTCATTGCCACAATCGGATGGACGGTGCCAAAGGCATTCGAGATCCAACCGAGAGCGAGGACTTTGGTGCGCTCGTTGAGCAGGGATTTGAAGGCCTCTTGATCGAGCACGCCGTGATCATCGCAGGGGATGACTTTGAGAATCGCACCAGTGCGTTCGCAGGCCATTTGCCATGGGACGATGTTCGCGTGGTGTTCGAGGGTGGAGATGAGAATTTCATCGCCCGGCTGCAGTCGTGCGCTGAGGCAGTGGGCGGCGAGGTTGATCGAGTCGGTGCAGCCTGAAGTGAAAATCAACTCATCAGGATCGGTGCAGCCGAGGTGGGTGGCGACCGTTTTTCTCGCAGCTTCGTAGGCCGCCGTTGCGGCGCGGGCGAGGGCGTGGGTGCCGCGGTGGATGTTGGCATTGATGGTCTCGTAGTAGGCGCGCGAGGCATCGAGGACGGCGAGTGGTTTCTGGGTGGTGGCGGCATTGTCCAGATAGATCAAGGGCTGGCCGTTGATTTGTTGGTGCAGAATGGGAAATTGTTCGCGCGCTGGCAGGAGATAACTCACGCGGAGATCATGCCATGGTTTTTTTGCTTTTCCACCCTGTTTCTTCACGAGATTTTTAATTTTTGATAAAAGATGCATCATCAAAAGCAATCAAGGCAGAGCCTAACGGGATCGGTTGGAATATTCTTATTCCGCTATGAGAAAGAACGAACCCATTCGCAAATTGATGTCCACCACTGTGATCAGCATTCATCACGGTGAGCCCATTTCCCAAGCCCGCAAACTGATGGTTGAGTCCGGAGTGCATCATTTGCCAGTCGTCAGCGGCGATGCGTTAAAAGGCATTATTTCGTGGAGCGATTTGCTGCGTATCAGCTTCGGCGATGCCTTTGGTGCCGATGATCGCGCCGTCGATGCCACCTTGGACCACACCTTCACGCTCGAACAAGTCATGTCCAGCGATCCTATCACCGTCACACCCCAAACGACCGTGCACGAAGCCGCAGAAATCCTCTGCAAAGGCGACTTCCATTGCCTTCCTGTCGTGGAAGATCACAAGCTCGTCGGCATCGTGACCACGAGTGATCTGCTGAAATATCTCGCGGAGCTTTATTGAGTCGAAAAAGCGAAGGCCGCGCGTTTCACTCGATCACGACTTTTTCTTAGTGGCCTGTTTGGCCAGCGGGAGAAGGTCGGGAAATGATTCGATGAAATGCGCGGCTTTTTGTTTCACGGCATCACGGGCGACCACGCCACCGAAGCCGATAAAGAGATCGACTTCACTCGATGCTTCGAAATCAGAAATGCCGTCGCCGACCATAATGGTGGTCTTGGGGAGCATCGCCTGTTTCCACTCGCGGATGATTTCCGGTTTGCCGCCATTGCGGGTGGTCGGGTAGTCTGCACCGTAGCCGCTGTAATTTCCTTCTGCATCATGGTGCAAGGGCACAGCCTCGACGAAGGGGATCTGCAACTCCGCGGCAAGTGGCTGTATGAGTGGCGCGAAGCCACCACTGATGATGACGATGGTCCAATCGTCGTCGCGCAAGGTTTGCAGGGTTTCTCTGACGCCCGGTACGATGGTGTCGATGTAGCGCTTCGCCACTGCATCGCAAGTGGTTTTGTCTGGTCGCAGGATGTCCATGCGACGCGGAAAAACTTCATGCAAGGGCACAGAGCCATTCATACCGGCATTTGTCAGTGCGACGATTTCTTGGAACACCGCATCGCCGCGTTCGCGTGCGAGTTCATCGATGCCTTCGATGCTGGACAAAGTGGAATCGCAATCAAAGAACGCGATCTTGCCGCGCTTGCGGGTCGGTGGTTCGATGAAAACTTCGGTATCGAGCGGAGTGAGATCGAAGAGCTCGACGATGTCAATGTTCGACAAGCGAATGCAGCCATGGCTCGCGGGAATGCCGATGAGTTCTTCTTGGTTGGTGCCGTGAATGTAGATGCAGCGCTCTAAGGTATTTTTGTTTTGCGCATCCATGCCATCGAGGCGAAGGATGCGCGAAGTGATCAGATCGCCATCGGTGGTATCGCCAGGCGTCCACAGTCCGACAGGTTCGCGCTTTTGAAAAATCGTGCCGAGTGCTTGTTCGTAGCCAATTTTTTCACAGATGCGAAATTGCCCCGTCGGCGTGCGGTAACTGTCCTTGGTGAAACCCACTCCCTTCGCACCCGAGGAAATGGGATACTCTCGAATCACTTCATCGCCATCGGACAAAGTGAGCCACTGGTCATCGATCGAAATGTGGAGTTGCATTTGTCAGATTGGAATCCGTTAGCCTAAGACATCGTCCATGGCGGCGATGAGTTCGTTCATGGTGGTGGCGGTTTCGTTGCCCATGTTAGAGATGCGGAAGGTGAGGCCTTTGATCTTGCCGTAGCCGCCGTTGATGAGGAAGTTGTGCTTCGTTTTCAGGTTCTTGATGAACGCGGATTGATCGAAGCCTTCGGGTGTGTGGAAGCAGCTCAGCGATACCGAGCGGAAGCCATCGGGTGCGAAGTGTTGGAAGCCATGGCGCGCGGCCCAGGCGTGGATCAGTTGGTTATTATCGCGATGGCGGGCGAAGCGGTTTTCGAGGCCTTCGGCGGCGATGGTTTCGAGGATGTGCTGCAAGCCAAAGATCAACGAGATCGCCGGAGTGGAGGGCGTGTTGTTGGCAGCGGCATTCTTTTCGAACTCGACAAAGTCAAAGTAGTAACCGCGATCTTTGCTGGTCTTCGAACGCTCGAGCGCGGCTTCGGAAATCGCGAAAACGGTGAGGCCGGGTGGCAAAGCGATCGCCTTTTGCACACCGGCGAGCAAGACATCGATGCCGAGCTCATCCATCGCGATGGGCACGGCGGAAAATGACGAAACGGTATCGACGATCAAGAGCACATCAGGAAAGGATTTCACCACCTTTGCAATCGCCGCGAGATCGCTCATTACGCCGGTGGAGGTTTCGTTGTGGATGAAAGTGACAGTATCAAATCCGCCCTCGGCGAGCTTCGTGCGCACTTGCGCGGGGTCGATCGCTTGGCCCCATTCGTATTGCATTTTTTCGACTTCCTTGCCGCACTTTTTGGCGACATCGAACCACTTGTCGGAAAACGCGCCATTGCACAGCGTGAGAACTTTTTTCTGCGTGAGATTGCGCAGCGATGCCTCCATCACACCCCAGGCCGAGGAAGTCGAGAGAAAGACGGGACGCTTCGTGCCCGCGAGTTGTTGCAGGCCGGGTTGAGTCGAGGCGTAGAGAGCTTCGAACTCAGAGCCGCGGTGGCCGATCATCGGACGCGACATCGCCGCGTAGGTGGCAGGGGAAACGTCAATCGGACCGGGAATAAAAAGTTTGGGTGTAGGCATGGGTGTGGACGCGTAGTCTGCGAAGGGATACCCCACTTGTCAAAGCGCGATGCGGTCAATGGCGGAAAATTTTTCGCAGGTTTTTATACGCTTACTCCGACTCACCCGGCGAGGTATTCCAGTAGCGATGCATTTCCTCGAGCGTAGGCGTTTTTAGAGGGCGCACGATGCGAAAACCAAGAAATGGGGCATCCGTAAAGTACCAGATCGATTTCGGGATTTGGGGATCGCGCACTTTCCAAGCGGGCGTGGTGCCGAGGCGTGCGGCGCTGCGGAGTTGATCGGCATCGGCATCCCAGTGACCGCCGCGCACGGTGGTGGGGTAGCGGTTGGCGGGGTAGGTGAAAGGGTTCGTCGCACCGTCTTTGAAGCTTTCGTAAGCGTTGGCGAGAAATTGATCGAGCACGAGTTCAGCGGCATTGCCGTGCATGTCGTGCAGGCCCCAAGCGTTTGGTTTTTTGGTGCCGACTTTTTGGTACTGGAATTCGGAATTTTCCGCATACCATGCGTAGTCTTTCATCTGGCTAGTGTCGTTCCCCCAAGAGTAGGCGGTGGTCGTGCCGGCGCGACAGGCGTATTCCCATTCGGCTTCGGTGGGGAGACGATAGAAGTGGCCGGTTTGCGCGCTGAGCCATTGGCAAAATTGATTCGCGGCATGCTGCGTGACACCGACGGCAGGGTATTCTTTCGAGTAACCATCGCCCATCGAGAAATGCATCGGCACGTAGGGTGGTGTCGGCTGCGTGACGGTGTCGACGAGAGTTTCGGCATCTTTGATTTCAGGGGCCTCGCTGGTGGTGAGGTTGGAATCGCGATTGAGCGTGCCGTCTTTGTTGCGGTTCTTGCCGTTCTCCATGTAGGGGCGGTAAAAGTTCCATGTCGTCTCAACTTTCGCCATCCAAAATGGTTCGACTTTCAGTTTGCGCTGTGGACCTTCGTGGGCATTGCGCTTTTCTTCTTCCGCGGGCGAGCCGATGAGAAATTCTCCGCCGGGAATCGGCACGAGGGCGATCTCGGCATTTTCTGCAAGTGGCACCTTGTCGGCATAGGGCTGCATGTCCTTGGCTTCGAGATCGGCTTTTTTGCGGATCAATTCGTAGATCGCTTTGGTGGTAGGCAGCAGGGAAGCGTTAGGCAGTGCTTCTTCGCCAGAGGCGAGCAGGCAGGAAGTGAAAAGGAGTGTGGCGGGGCGCAGCATGGCGGGTGAGGATTGGTGGAATTCGTTTGGTTGGTCAAACAAACAGCCGCCTTTTTGTGAAAAAAGGCAGCCGTTGAATGTTAGAAAGGAGGTTTAGATCAATTTGTATTTCCCAGGAGTCGGAACAACAGCTGTGGGGTGCTTGTCGTCCATCTTCAGGGTATCTGGTGCGAGGTCTTGATCAGCATTCCAGAGTTCTTCCCAAGTAACGCGTTGGCCGGAATGCGCGGCTTCGCGACCGAGAATGCCGAGCATCGTGCTGTTCGCCATATAGACGCCCGCGTTGATCGCCTCACCCTTGCGGATCGCGGCAAACCATTCGTTATGGCACACTTGATACATGTCCGCCTTGTCGCCACGGAAGGCCCAGTCGGTTTTCCCGGTAATATCTTTGGTGAGGACGCGATCCGGTGCTTCCATAATGCCCTTTTCACAGAGAACACGGTCTTTTACCTCACTGAAGCAGCCGCTCATTTGGCGTTGGCTTACGTGGCAAAGAACTTCGTTCGGATACTCGTAAGTGATTTGATAGTTGTCCCAAACGTTGCCGTCATCGGAGCGCTGCGTGCGTCCGCCACTGCCTCGCGCGGCGATGGGAGCTACGTCGTTCATCGCCCAAGCGACTTTGTCAACGGTGTGAATCGCCTGCTCGAGCAGCGGTCCGCCGGAAAGCCACTCGTGCGCCATCCAATTGCGGATTTGCCACTCGACATCGCCGTAATTCGGATCGCGTTGGTCCACATGAGTCGAGGGCTTAGGCACGCCGCCCATGTAGGTGCCGTAAACGGAAACCACGCGACCGAGTTCGCCACTGGTTACTTTGCTGTAGCCTGCACGGGTATTCGGAGAGAAACGCCAGCAGTAGCCGTGTTGCAGAGTGAGATTTTTTTCTTTCGCGATGCGAGCGGATTCGAGCACCGATTTCACACCGGCGACGTCCACCGCCATGGGTTTCTCGGCGAACACGTGCTTGCCGGCTTCCACCGCCGCGCGCAGGTGCAGCGGGCGGAATCCCGGAGGCGTCGTCAGCAATACGACATCGACGCCACTCGCGATGACTTTTTGGTAGGCATCGAGACCAGTGAACTGGCGCTCAGCAGGCACATCGACCTTGGCACCGAATTTTGAGAAGTGGCTCAAACTGGCGGTGATCTGGCTGCCGAAAGCATCACCGATGGCCCACAACACGACATTCGGGTCGGCGGTGAGTGCTTGGTGCGCGGCACCAGTGCCACGACCACCACAGCCGATCAAGCCAATCTTGAGCTTCGCGGTATTGCCTTGAGCGCGCAAAATGTTAGGAAATCCCGCCAGAAAGGTGGTAGCGGCGGCGGAACTGATGAACGTACGGCGATTGGTGAGTGGATTCATGGTGTTGGAATTACGTGCATGACTACGCCCCAATCCCGCCCATCTTGCAAGCCTGTAGTGTTTTTTTAGGCAGTTTGGGCAAATGATTTTCTCTCAATGGGGTTAAAGAAACTCGTCGGCCCTGCCGATTGTTAGGCAAAATTTTCTCATTCCGTGCTGGACGCTTGGCGTGCATGCGCTACAACCGCGTGCCGCAGCGCACTGTTGCGACCCTTACCCAACTGATTCAACAAACTTTATGGATATTCAAATTGCATCCCTCTGTGACTTCGCCGCTGACTACCAAGGCAAATTGGTGGTGACTGGTGTGTTCGATACTCTTGCCGCTCGTGCTCTGCCGGTGGTGCATCCGCATTGCGCTCTCGCCCTGCGTTTCTGCTTCACTCCGCAGGATGCTGGTCGTCATAAACTTTCCATCACCATCATCGATGAGGACGGCACCGCGCTCGACCCGAACAACATGCCGATCGAACCCGAGTTCGACGTTGCGCTGCCCAACAATGTGCCGTTCCTGACCCGCAACCTGATTCTCAATCTGCAAGGCCTGCGCTTCCCGCATGCTGGCATTTATTCCGTGGATATCGGTTGCGATGGCGAATTGCTGCAACGCCTGCCGCTGCGCATTCTGCAAGTGAATGCCGAAGGCAAGCCCGTGTAAGGTTCACAAATTTTCACACCAAGGAGGAACGTTTCGGCGTTCCTCCTTTTTTTGTGCAGCGATTTTTTAACGACGGATTTACGGATTTTTTTATAGGCAATTTTTAATCACCAAATACACCAAATACACGAAAGGAATTGAGCCGAGAAGGTCTGAAAGTCGAAGGTCGGGAAAGAAAGCAACAATTCAAAGCAATTCTGCAAATTATGGTAATTCTGTCAAAATGGCAGGCCCTACCGAAGCGGCAAGTATAACCACGGATGAACTCGGATTAAGGGGATAGAAAGGCAAAAAGGCAGATTGATTGATGAGGTTTGATTTTTGATTTTCCAGCGGTGACTCCTGAAATTTTGAAGCGGACTGCCTACTTCGCCGCCTACTTCGTCCCGCTCAGCAGGACTACGAAGGCCAAGAAGGCTATGAAGGCCATAGAAAGTCCGCGCTCCATAGGCATAAAACACTGCTCACTGATCGCTTCCCACTAGCCACTTTTTCTAACCTTGAGATCTTTTGTTTCCTGTGTTACCATGGCACTTTATGAAAGACATCGACTGCGCATTGATCACGGGAGCCTCTGCGGGCTTAGGAGAAGAATTTGCCCGACAATTGGCACCGCGTTGCCGGGCGATGGTCCTCGTCGCACGACGCGGGGATCGCCTTGCTACTTTGGCGGGTGAGCTGGCCGCAACTCACGATGTGAAAGTTCGTTGTTTCGAAGCCGACCTCGTCGATCCCGAACAACGCGTGCAACTGTGGGAAGCACTCACGGAAAAATCGCTGTTCCCAGATTTGCTCATCAACAATGCCGGCATGGGAGACTACGGCACCTTCGCCGAGGCCGATTGGGAAAAAATGGAACCGATGATGCGACTGAACATGGAAGGACTCACGCATCTCACCCACCTGTTCCTTCCCGCGATGCGCACTCGCCAGCGCGGGGCCATCATCAACATCAGCTCGCTCGCCAGCCTTTTGCCTATCCCTGATTTCGCCGTTTACGCCGCCACCAAGGCCTACGTATCCAGTTTCTCCGAGGCCCTGCGCATCGAACTCCGCAGCGATGGCATCTCCGTGCTCGCAGTTTGTCCCGGCCCGGTGCACACCGAGTTTGGCGCGGTTGCCGCCCGTGGCGAAGCGAACGCCTTCGATGGCATGCGCGATTGGTTCTACGTGAAAAAAGAACAAGTCGTTGCCCAGGCGATCCGCGCGATGGATGCCGATCAAGCGCGCGTCTACCCCGGTTGGCAGATTGCTCTGGCCGCGGCAGGCATCTCATTGCTGCCCTTGGCCTTGTTACGCATCGTCATGGCCACTCGCCCGCGTCGGGTGAGCGATGACGTTTGATTACAGGATGAAATTTCGCCACGATTGCATTTTGCCTTGCCAAAGTTCAGGCGGGCTCGCATAACGCCCCTCCACCCGCAACGCGCGATTAGCTCAGTGGTAGAGCACATCCTTCACACGGATGGGGTCGCAGGTTCGAACCCTGCATCGCGCACCATTTCTTTTTTTATTGTAAAATCAATGATTTCCGGCGTTTCGAGGTGGTTTTCGCGGGTTTCCTGTCACCTAAAGTGTCACCTATTCAGATTTTCCCACCACGACACAAAAAACCCCACCTAGGGAAAACAAAACCTAGGTGGGGCGCATCCGGTGATGAGAAGCCGATGCGAGATTATACTATGACTTCACCCAAGCGGCGAAAGGGTTCGAGCTTGCGTTGCGCTTCCACGACTGCGGGGTGATCGTCGATCTTGCTCTCCATTTCAGCGCGTGCGGTTTCCTTGGCGGCTTCCAATTCGTTTGCGGCTTGGTTTGCCTCGGCTCGTAACAATGCCTCGCGATTTTCCGCTTCGATAAGTTCGTCCTGCAATGGCTGAATTTTTTGATAAGCGGCTTGATGCTGTTGGTCGCCTTCGAGAATTTTCAAGACGGCTTCGCACGATGCCAGCGGCGCAAAAAGATTGGTTATGCTCATTGAATTGGAGAAAGTGCCAGCGGCGTTTTCGACGTGGTTTTGATCTGCGCCGTTTGCTATGTCGAGATGGGTGTTCGATTGCAAGGAATAAAGGACAACGGCTTGTCGTAACTCCTCGGCACGGTTACGGGCGGCGATTAAGTTCAAACGAAGTAGCCTCTGCCAGCGCGGAAAAGATTGAATTTCGGCGCGGATTTCTGCGGAGCTGCGGAGTGATTTTTTCACGACTTTGATTTCTTCGAGGATTGATTTCACGATTTTAGTTAGTTGGTGTCAGTTTGCCGCCCTGTTTGATGAATAGGTTTTTTTCGTTAGTTGTCAGCGTGTTAAAATCTGCAATGGTCATGGTCATTTTTGGGGCGAGTGTGCTGCGATATTCTTCTGCCGTGATCGGCTTGGCTGCGGGGGCTGTCGATACCTTAGCAGGCGCGGGGGATACCTTAGCGGGGGCGGTAGCTGCCTTGGTTGCGGTCACAGCCAACGGTCGCGATTTCAAAGCCGTATTTTCGGCGGTGAGTAGTGTGATGGTAGCTTTTGCCGCTGTAAGCTGTGCGCCAAGTGGCGATGATTTCAGCGCGGTGATTTCCTTTTCGAGTTCTTTCACTCGCGATTGTGAAGCGATTAAGTCGGCTTTATTCGCAAAGAGCGATGTCATTTGTTTTGTTTCAGTCATAATTTTACGGGTGAGAATTTAAGGTTCGATGAGTCCGGCAACTGCCAGACGAAAAGTAATTTGTCCGCAAGTGGTTTTGTCTTCGAGCAAGCGCAAACGTGGGGAATCATTCACGGCACTAGCGCGGAGCTTGGCGGCGAGGGTGAACGGATTGAGCAAGTCGGCGTTTGTGATGCCCCTTTCACGCTTGTATTTGCGGAGCGTTTGCTCGCTTATTCCATAGGCATTTGCGATGCGTGAAATGTTAGGCGGTGTGACAGTCATCACTAAAGACATAGTGTCAAAAAGTTTCGCAAGTTTTACTCGGGACGGGGCGGGTCGGTCTTAATCGCTTCCAATTCATCGACGATGCCTTGCAAGGTTTTTTCGACTGCATCGCCAATTCTTTTTGTCATCTCCGCTTGTGAGAGTCCGTAGAGCATAGGCGGCATATCTGCGCGGAGTTTCGACAACTGGGCTTTCAAAACGGATCCGATTTTCGTTAGGCAAATCGTGAGGTCTTCGAGGTTGATAGCTTTACCCTCGGCAATGTCAGCGCGGAGTTCTGCCGTTCTTGCTTCGGCTAACAGCTTCTTCAATTTTGCATCGTGAAGCGCGTTTCCTGCCAGGGTCGGCTTCGAGGGTTGCCGATTCGCAATCTTGTCGGCTAGTGCCTTGGGTGAATGCAAATCAACACCGGATTCACGCCAAGCGCGAAGGGTTGCCAGCGTAACGCCCGTTCTGCGGGATATTGATGAGAGTGATTCCTTTTTTTGCATAGATAGGTGGTAAAAATGTTATTCACACGGACAAGACGCTATGATGCGGACACCGGATAGGAGCTTTATCGTAAGATATTAGTTATAGGGGCTATCCCTCACCGCTCCTGTTGCCCTGTGCGAGCGTTTCGGATTGTTTTAGTGTGTCCATACCAGAATCGAGTGAAACGCCCTAGAAAGGCGATTGTGTGGAATAAAACGATGATCATAGTGCATGAGCTTTTTTCTTTTGTGACCAGACTTTTTTTGCGCTTTGCCGATACGATTCCCGAGCTGCATCTGATCTGCCAAGTCGATGGATTCCGACGATGTCAGCAAGTGCGACATGCAACTGCGAGAGTGACGCTCTGGACGTAGTCAATCCGATTTCTGTGAGTGCTTTGGCGATAGCACCCAGACCACGCGCGGCAAGTGAATCATCGATGAGTGCCGCCAATATCAGGAAACGCTTAAATGCCGTTTTCAATCTTACGTTTGTAACATGATTTTCGACTGGTGGCAGCACCAACAATACGAGGGCTCGGACCGTTTCTGCATCCAAATTGTGTATCGGTTTTTCAATACGCTCGTCCTCGGGTTCGTTCATCCATTGCGCTTCTTGTGCCAGCCAATCTTGTGCGGTTTGTTGGTCTCCTGTATCGAATGCCATACAGAATGGCGGCGGTGTCGAAAATGTTCAGCATTTCCGATGCTTGGGCTTGGGTTATCAATGGTGCTTTAGCACTTTTGATTTCATCGCTTTTACGATCTCCCCCATGCTGCAAATTAGCCATCTTTGCGGCTACCATTCCGCGCTGAGCTTCGTTTAGGTGACGGCGGTGTAAAACAAATGTTCGGGAAGTTCATAAAACGATTGTTTGTCATTGGTTGGCGGCTTTGGTTCTCATCATTTTGATGCACTCTTGCGCTGCGGGGTGTCGAGTCTCTGCCAGATAAATTACCCATCGCCTCGGGTGGTCGGGTGTTCTCTCGCATCCACAGATAGCGAAGGCGGGGATACCAGTATCATCGAGGGCTTGTGATGCCGTCTCGCCTAGTAAGATTCTCACAATCTTGCGCGGGGTCGCTGGTGATTTCTTGCTCGGGATAGTTGGGAAAAAATCATTCATTGCATGGGGTGGTTTGAGTTCTGTTTTTGCTCTGGTTCACCAAGTGCAAGTGCAAGTGCAATCCTTATAGGTGACTTGCACTTTTGCACTTGCCTGTCAGTAGTGCTTGAAAAGCGCACTACTGACAGACAAAGGCGAGTTTTCTGGTTACTTATGTGCAAAATGCTTTTTGTAGTTTTCTCCTTTATTCCATAAGCATTTCAGCCTGTTTTCCCTCACCAAGTGCAAGTGAATGTGCAAGCGGTTTTGCACTTTGTAAAATCTCCACTCCGCGCCCTGAGAGTGAATATGTCCACGCCTTGCCGTCCTTCCGCTTGAAAAGCCATTTCATGCCCTCCATTTTCTTCAATCGGTAGTCGGCTGCTTGTAGGTTATCGAGGTTCCATTTCGCCTGTGCTTGCTTCTTTGTCACTGTTGCGCCGTGGTCATGGCTTTGCCACAAATCAAACAAGTGTTGAGTGAACGTGTCCACCGTGACGGGTGCCGCGTAGTCATCGCCCACCGTCTCGAATCGGTAGTTGTCCACGTTGAAACGTGCATGCACTTTATCGTTGCCGTGGAAGGTGCGAGCGTCGATTGACATTTCGAGAACTCCCTCGGCGTTTGTCTGGATCGCCACGATGGTGCTTGCCGATGCCGATTTAACGAAGGTTCCGGCAATGCGGTCTTTTGCTTTATCGGCACCCGCTTTGCGAAAGTGATCGACGACGACGACAAGCGCGGCGGTGGCCTTGGCAAAGTCTTTCAGCGTAGTGAATGCGGACGCAATTTCTTTTGCCTCATTGCCGTCTGGATGCAGGCGATAGAGACAGTCCACGATTACCAAATCACCAGCGGCCACTGTGCCCTTTAGTTCATCGAGTAGGACAAACACGTCGAGCGTTTGCACATCATCGAGTGAGTAATGCGCGAATTGATCGGTGAGATGATTTTGCTCTGCGATGTTCGCCGTTCGATTTCCCCGCGCCTTAGCAAAGCGGAAACGCATCTCCCCTTGGCTAAGTTCCAAATCCATGACATGCACCTTTGCTTGTGCCGTCTCAAATCCGCCTGTGCCGTTCTCCTTAGCAAGCCACGGTTCGCCGATAGCCACGCAAAAACCTAGGTCTTGCACAAGCCACGATTTGCGCGATTTGCTTTCAGCGGCACACAGCATGAGTTCCCCACGCCGTCCAAATCCGTCCACGACGAAAGGTGGTCGCAAGTTGTCGATTTGTTCCCACGACATGCCCACGGTGTCAGTATGATTTACGCGAAACGATTCGAGCGTGCGCCGTGGTTTTTTCTCTGGTTCAGTATTCACTTGCAATGCTGGTTTGATGATTTGAATTGCGCTCATAGAGTGAAAAGTTCTTGGGGTTCGATTTCGTTTTTAAGGTCGGTTAAGTCCTTGCCCCTTGGCACGACAACAACGTCCACGGTGCATCCGATAGCTTGCAAGGTTGCCGTCCAGTCATCGCGCATCTTATCGCCTGCATCGTCGCCGTCTGGCACAAGCCGAACGTGTCGCCCTGCGAGTAATTCCGCGCACTCGGGGTGCAATGCTTTACAGCTCGCGCCAAGTAGTGCCACGGGTAGCCATTTCGATTCCCTAACATGTTTGTCCTGGCGGAAAACGACATTCATGTCCCATGCGGTCAGAAAATCGGTGCAACCTTCCACAAGTAAAACATGAGCCTCGGGCGTATGGCGTAGCAGGTCAGCACCGACGAGCCACGACTTGTCCACGCCCGTTAGTGCATACGCCTTTTTGCCATTGCTGAAAAGTTCACCGTCGAGCCTGCGGATCTCTGCTGCTCGGTTGGTCGCATCGGTGACAATGAAACAATTTTTTTCATCGTGATGCATGAATTTCACCATTCCAAACTTGGCGAGAAATTCCACGGTGATCTGGTCGAGACCACGTGCCCTAGCTAGTGTGCGCCAATGCCGTTCTGTGCCCTCGGTGATCGTCGCGGGGTATTCGATGTGCTTCGCTTTCACTGATGCCGTGGCGGTGGTTCGTGGTGCTTCGATTGTGCCAATGCGAGACTGTAGCCATTCCCTCACGGCTTGGTAGTCGCCGCCGATAGCGGTCTTGATAAACTCCACAACGTCACCGCCGATTTGTTCGCCATGGTCTTTCCATCGTGTGCCGTTTTCGTAAATCGTGAATGACGGTGTGCGCTCATCACGGAAAGGTGATTTGCATGATGCCTTGGGTTCGCCTGCGAGACCTAACATTTTCCACGCTTGGGGGATTGTGATTGATTCCCGCGCTTGTTTGAATAGGTCGGCAATCATTGTGCTTGCTCTCCTTTCAATTCTGCTGGCAAGTTGTTAGGGAGCTTGGCAATATCGTTTTTGATGATTGCTAGCCACTCTTGTCGTGAAAAAATATTTTCACCCGCTTCGGCAGATGATTCTTTCATTTCGTCAATCAGTGGCGCAAGCAAATCAGCAAGCAATTCATCTGTGACTATCTTTGCGCCGTGCGTGTATCTAACGGCAATGAAATCAGGATTGCTCATACGAGTGCGCCCTCCTTGTTAGCATTGTTCTGGTCGCGCTCTTGTGCTTCCAGAAAATCACGAACGGATTGCAATAGATACAATCGCTTTCCGTATTTCGCCCCGTCAACTGCCGTTGATACGCTGCGAATTTTTCCCGCTTTCCTGAGATTGAAAAGCGGAGTGTGGGTTATGCCGAAAAGTCGGGTGATGGTTTTTTCATCGCACCACTCGGGTTCTTGTTTTGCCGCTTGGTTATTCGCTACCGTTTTTGGTTGCGCCTGTCGTTGTTGAATCGCACTTGCGTTTTTCATACCGCAAAGCACTTTTGGGATTTTTATGCGCTATGTCGTAGGCATTGAATTAGGGTTTCATGCCTACTTTGATTTAAGTTTTTCAAGCCCCACGGCTTTCCATAGTCGAGTCCATCCGCTTTTTTCGTCGGGGTCTGGTGCGTCTCTAAACTCTCTCGGGTGATCAATGATGAAGCATTTCAAAGCGTTTTTGCTTGGCTCTCTCCCATACGTTTCAATGTATTTATTGTAAGCATCGTAAGCGTAGGAATTGCGATGCCAGAATTCTGCATTGCGTTTCATCCGCATGATTGAATCGAAAACTTTTTGCAAGTCATCCGCGCTCATGTCTCTCATGAACTCACAAAGCATTGCCCCCATTGATTCGTCTTCGTCGTGGTCGTTTACGACAAGAGAATAACCAAACGCCTTGGCTGGCATTTTTTCCTGACTGTGAGGGTCAGTTATGGCATTTACAAGATAACCCTTTCGCGTGACGTTTTGAATAATCACTCTGAATTTTGGGTCATTCGCTAGCTTCTCAAGCGGTCGCATTTTTTTCTTAGTCTTGGTCATAACTAGTTCTTTTTCCGTTAGGATTGGAACGCGATAAATAGACTTTGCGCGTAGTTCTTTTTTCGGTCTGCCGACTTTGTTTGGTTTCGCGCTCATTTCTTTTTGTCTTTCAGGGTTGAGAGTTTTCCGACTGCATCGCGCAAGACTTTTTCGTCGGTGTGCGAGTAAATCGCGTGTGTGTCGCGGGTGCTGTGTCCTGTGAGGCTCATACGATCTTCTTCGCTAACTCCCGCCGTGCGTAGCCATGTCGTGAACGTGTGGCGCAAGCTGTGGAATCCGCGCTCGTAAGTGATGCGTCCTTTTCCTTTCGTTTTCGCCGCTTCCTCATCGCCATCCGGTATCTCTCGGGACGCTTTGCCCCTGCTCACTCCGGCGGCTTTCATGATTTCGGGGAAACGGTCGGAAAGTTTCGAGCCTGCATTTTCTTTCAAACGCGCCATGTCGGGGAAAACGTACGCATCCGGTGAATCATCTGCCACGGGTGCGGCGGAGAGATAGGCGAGCAAGTCGGGATGTATCGGGATTGAGACTGTTTTTTTCTTGCGCTTGGTTTTTGCTGGCATGAGTTCGATCATCTTCGTTTCAAGGTTCACTGATGACCACTTGAGACGTGCCACATCACCAAGGCGCAAGCCTGTAAATGCGGCGGCAAGTATCATGCCCCGCCATTGCTCGCTTGGCGCTGCTGCGATAAGTTTCGAGACTTCCTCTGATGTGAACGGTTTGCGCTCTTGTGAATCATCGGTGCTAGGTGCTGCCACGGCTCCCACGGGTGAGAACGCAATCAATCCCTCTCTGATCGCGTAGCGGTAAATTTGCCCTAGGTCTTTCAGATAGGAAAGCGCGGTTTTTCCCGCTATGCCCTGATCGAGTAAATGCCGTTTCCAGCGTTCCACGTCCCCCGTGGTGAGCGTTTCCAGTGGTTTGGCGGCATTGTCTCCCATCCATGCAATGAACGCTTTCACATGCCCCTTGTATCGCGCCATCGTTGCCTTGCTGCTTTCCCGCTCTTTTCTCGCAAGCCATTCACTGCACCACGATTTGATCGTGACGATTTCCATTTCCTCGCCCGTGAGAATCCGCATCATGGATGAAAAGAATTTTCTGAGAGATACGCTCGTGATCGTTTCCCGCGCCATCTCTTGCCCTAGCTGCGAGTATAGGGATTTCATTTGCTCTTGCTTGCTGTCATCCGCTGGCATTGCCCCTTGCGCCAAGCGTTCCATTTCCACCGCCTTGGCGAGTGCTTTCGATTTGTTAGTCTCGCCCGTGGATTTCCACACTTTTTCGAGTTCGCCCGTATCGGGATTGGTGATGTAAAATTGCGCGGTGTAAATCGCGGATTTTTTCCCGTCCGCTTTTCCGCCTGCTTTGCGTTTGAATACTGATGCCATAGGGTGATTGGTGGTTTGTTGTCACCCATATTGTCACCTATTTTTGGCGTTCTGTCAAGTTTTTGACATTTTATTTTGTTGATTTATCAATGTTTTATTGGGCTATCAATAGTAAAATTGGTTTCGCAGGTTCGAACCCTGCATCGCGCACCATCACCAGAAGCTTTTTCTGCTAGTGATCCTCCCCGCAAACGTGCATCGAAGATGCGGGCTTCAGGTCTTGAAAAGTGAAGAGTGTATTACCACAGAGATCACAAGGACCACAAAAAAGAGAAATGCAAAAACCTTATAATCTCAAGCTATGTGTTCTCTGTGCTCTTTGTGGTTAAATTAAATCAAGAGTAGGAGTCGTAGTTTATCCTTGAGTAAAGCTATGTTTTTGTTAGGTTGATTTGACAGCTGTCCCCCACAAACACTCATGCAAGAACCGGAAACATACGGAACGAAAGGCCCACAAAAGCCACGCATCGAGCCACTCGATGATCCTGATTTCATCGGTGCCGAAGCCGCCTTCAAACGAGCCGCCGCCGTGGCCATCGCCCGCGCCCGCGCCGCAGGACTAGAACCCATCGTCAGCAACCCCGAGGACCTGCCGCCTCAAACGTCCTAACGGGACGACTCATCATAGCCCATGATTTTAATCATGGGACATACCCCCACCACCCCTCTTGCATCCTAACGGGACGCCTCATTGCCTTTTGCATGGGAGGGAATTATTCCTCATGATGAATGGCAATTTCATAAGGAAGGCTGGAACGCAGGAAATTTGAATCGAAATTTTCACTCTGCACTCTTCACTATTTTTCCCTTTCCCATTCGCGGTATTTCGCGGTTTCTCTATTCCAGCTTTCCATTTTCCACTTTCAAATCGCACGCTGCTCGCTCCTCGCGTCTCCGCGCTCTCACCCATTCACAAAAACGACTCATCGGCAAAAATTCATTCACGGCCCGTCTTTTGTTCTTGAGCCACAAGGCGAAGCTGATAGAAACAGATTGTCTCTTCTGTCATTGTTGTTTCTTACAGTGCAGCCTATCATCTCGTTTCGCCTATCATGAGCTTTTTCAAAAAACTCTTTGGCTCCGGCAAGAAGTCCGAGCCTTCCTCATCACCCACACCTGCGCTCCCGCCGTCACCTGCGAAACCTGCTGTTTCAGAAGGCGAACCGATCAAAGCGTACGATAAGTTTGGCAGGGAAATCTCGATCGCCCGGCACGATTGGATCACTGACATATTACCCCGTGAAATTAACAGGCATTGGAACGACCCTGATGAATTGGCGGGTTTATTGATCCAGTCTTTCAATGACGGCTTTTTTGCAGAAGTCGAAGATGCGGTGAAACATCTTCATTCGATTGATACAAATCCGTCACGTGGAGCGACGCTGCTGGGCATTGTGTATCTTCACACCGACCGACCTGCTGAAACCGCACGGGTATTGTCCGATTATTTAAACAAGTATGGCGATGATGGTGTCGTACTTACAAATTTAGCCAAGGCGCAAGCTGCCATGGGCCGTAACGAGGAAATGGAGCGCACACTATGGCGCGCACTGGAACAAGATCCAAATCTAGACAACGGCCTCGCTTGGTACGAGGTAATCCAACGCGAGAAGGGTGGACCTTCTGCCGGTGTGGAAGCACTCAAGCGTATAGCTGCCATTCCCGGAAGTTGGCGTGCCCGCTTGTGGCTCGCGCGCTCTGCGCTGGAAGCTCGTGATCTCGATGCCGCGCTGGAACTTTATCGGGCGTGTTTACGCATCGTGGAGCGCCCGATACCTACCGATCTTCTTGTGCAAATGAGTGGGGACTTGGGAAAAAATGGACATCTACCCGATATTTTGGAACTCGTAGGACCACACTTTGATGTAGAAACGCATGGCATCCTCGTCGGTAATAATCTCATCAAGGCCAGCATCGATACCGGCCATCTCGACAACGCCCATAACATTCTTCGCCAGTTGGAAGCCTGTCAGCGCCCGGATTGGAGGGAGAACCTCGGATACTGGGAGAATGAACTTCTCAAAGCAAAGCTAGAAACAAAAGATGCGTTTCCCAAAGATGAGATCAACATGACGATGCTCACATTGTGCGGGCCACTCTGGTGCATACCAGATCATGATACTTCACACATCGCTTCCGAGCGCGTGCCGGATGCTCCGCACATTGTATTTCTCGGCAGTTCTTATGAGACTGCTAGCATGCCTACCGCTCGCACCCTTCAGCCCGCGGACGGACCGGGTCGGATGAGCCGCGCCTTACCTCTCTTTCTAAACGAAATCGTATATTTGCGTAGCGATGCTCGCACTACTACACTCGTGCCTTGGATTACGAATGGTGGCGGTGGATTTGGTCTTTTTGGTAAAGCTCCGAATCTCGGCGAAATAGCCCATCAAGTGCGACAGTTGACGAAGAGCGATCAAGAATCACGCCCGGCCGATTTTCTCGTGAGTACCCATCTCATTACGCTGGGAGAAAACTGGAAACTTCAGCTATCGATCGTGCGCACCATCGATGGAAATAAACTCGTCTCCTATTCTTATGATTTCGCAGAAGGGGACTTCCACCGTATTGCGGTCCGGGTCATCGAAGATCTCTTAACAACTCTCACTAGCGAAGCGGGTATCGTCTCTTGCTCTCCACCTCCTGAGTCTCAAATCCAAGTTTCTGAACTTGATCACTATTTGTTTCGTTTGGAGCAGACTCTAGCCGTGCGATGCTCCATGATGTCGGGTGCCACGTCTGGATTACTGAGCAACCCAGCGGAAATTCTGGATGGCATCATCTACCTTTGCCTTCAAAATCCCCATCATCTCCCATCGCGCATTCTGCTCTGGCGCGTTCTCGATGGGCTAAAAATGAATGAGCCCGCTCTCGTGAAATCCATGGCCACTAAGGTGAAAGATCTACAAATCGATCATCCGCTCGCCACTGACTTTCAGCAATCCCTCAATGCGGAGTTCAACACCATCCTCGACGTCGGATAGAGAAACTCCTTCGAAACGTCCTGCGTTTCAATGACCCTATTACAAAAACGACACATCGGCAAAAAATACAGATGAACGGCTTACTTTTGTGCTTCCCTTTGATCTATTAAATTGCTAGAGAGTGTGGACCGTTACAGTTCCTTTTCATCCGTATGTCCGAAGACCACAAGAAGACTCTCCAAAGCCAGCTCTGGAACATCGCCAACACCCTGCGCGGGAAGATGGGAGCGGATGAGTTCCGGGACTACATCCTGGGCTTCATCTTCTACAAATACCTCTCCGAGCGGATGCACCTCTTCGCGGATGAGATCCTGAAGCACGACGGCATCCAGTTCGATCAGCTCGACGACACCACGAAGCAGGGCAAGGAAATGCTCTCCGCCATCAAGGAGGAGGCCATCGAGCGCCTCGGCTATTTCCTGAAACCCACCGAACTCTTCCACAAGATCGCGGAAAAGGGCGCACAGAAAACAGACAACTTCATTCTTTCCGACCTCACCGCCGTGCTCAAGCACATCGAGGCCAGCACCATGGGCCACGCCAGCGAGGACGATTTCGAGGGACTTTTCGAGGATCTCGATCTCGGCTCGTCCAAGCTCGGGAAAACCGAGAGCCAGAAAAACGAACTTATCGCCAAGGTGCTCAGCCACCTCGATAAGATCGACTTCCGCCTCGCCGATACCGAGGCCGATGTGCTGGGCGATGCCTACGAGTATCTCATCGGCCAGTTCGCCAGCGGCGCGGGGAAGAAGGCGGGCGAGTTCTATACCCCGCAGGAAGTCAGCACCATTCTGGCGAAGATCGTCACCACCGGGAAAAAGAAACTAAAGAGCGTCTATGACCCTACCTGCGGCTCCGCCTCCCTGCTGCTGCGTGTGGCCAAGGAGGTGAAGGACGTCGGCCACTTCTACGGGCAGGAGATGAACCCCACCACCTACAACCTCGCCCGCATGAACATGATCCTGCACGGCGTCCACTATCAGCGCTTCGACCTCAAAAACGAGGATACCCTGGAGCATCCTGCGCCCGAACACGCCGATCTGCGCTTCGATGCCATCGTCGCCAATCCGCCATTCTCCGCCAACTGGTCCGCCAGCGCCATCCATGAAAATGACGACCGCTTCAGCGCCTACGGCAAACTGGCTCCGAAAACCAAGGCCGACTTTGCCTTCGTCCAGCACATGGTCCACCACCTCGACAACGATGGTATTATGGCCTGCGTCCTACCGCACGGCGTGCTCTTCCGCAGTGGTGCGGAAGGGCACATCAGAAAATACCTCATCGAGGATTGCAACTACCTCGATGCCGTCATCGGCCTCCCGGCCAATATCTTCTACGGTGCGGGCATTCCCACCTGCGTTCTGGTGTTCAAAAAACGGCGCGAAAACCCTGACGAAATCCTTTTCATCGATGCCAGCCAAGGCTTTGAAAAAGTAGGCAATCAAAACTACCTGCGCCCCGAACACATCGAGCGCATTGTTAGCACTTACCAGAAACGTGAGAGTATCGAGAAATTCAGTCACGTCGCCGAATTGAGCGAGGTAGAGGAAAACGAGTTCAACTTAAACATTCCGCGCTACGTCGATACCTTCGATGCTGAAGAAGCAATCGATTTGGAATACGTCGCGGAGAAGCTAGCGGCTTTGGAGAAGAATATGAGCGACACCGAAAAGGTAATTGCAGGATATTGCGAGGAACTGGGAATCAAAACTCCACTCTGATCTATGATTGCTGACCTTGAAACGATGCCACAACTGCGGTTCTCCGGCTTTGACACGCCATGGGAGGAGGGAACCGTTGGTACGGCATACCGCCTGCAAGGCGGTTACGCTTTTAAAAGCGAAGATTTCACAACGGAGGGTGTTCCAGTAATTAGAATATCAAACGTTACAGTAGGCGGGATCGATCTTTCGGGGGTGAAATATCATCCGGAAATTCGCAACGAAAGCGCTTTTGTGATACTGAACGGTGATTTGTTGATCGCAATGTCGGGCGCGACGACGGGAAAAACCTGCACCTACTCACTCGATCAAAAGGCTTACTTAAATCAGCGCGTCGGTTTGTTTCGCCGTTTGGGCACCGATCACGATACGAGATTTTTAACGGGTTACGTGGGTGCGAAGAAATTCCAAGACTCGCTATCATCACTCTTGGTCGCCGGGGCACAGCCGAACATCGGTAGCCGTGACATCGAGAGTATTCCGTTCGCATTCCCTACGCTCCCCGAGCAGCGGAAGATCGCGGACTTCTTGACGGTGGTGGATGGGCGGATTGGGCAACTGAGCCAAAAGAAAGCCCTGCTGGAGGACTACAAGAAGGGCGTGATGCAACAGCTCTTCACCCAAGCCCTCCGCTTCAAAGACGACCACGGCAACGACTTCCCCGAGTGGGAGGAGAAGAAATTGGGTACGGTATGCCGGATCTTAAAAGGGAAAGGTTTATCGAAAGCTGATCTTGTGGAGGATGGTGAAATCCCTTGCATCCGCTATGGGGAGCTTTACACCATTTACTCCGAGTTGATTCAGGAAACGAACTCTCGCACTAACGTGCCTGAGAAGGAGCTTGTTCTCAGTGAAGAAAACGATGTGATCATACCTGCCTCTGGCGAAACCCACATCGATATTGCGACAGCTTCCTGCGTCATGTCCAAAGGCATCGCACTCGGTGGAGATCTCAACATCATTCGCACGAAGTTGAACGGAGTTTTCCTCGCCTACTATCTCAACAACGCCTGCAAGCACGCTATCGCGAGAGTTGCCCAAGGGAGTTCCGTGATTCACCTCTACCCCGACCAACTGAAGGGGCTTTCCCTACGTTTCCCCAGCAACGCTGAACAAACCAAGATCGCCAACTTCCTCACCGCCCTCGACCGCAAGATCGAAAGCGTGGCCCAGCAGATCACCCACACCCAAACCTTCAAGAAAGGGCTTTTGCAGCAAATGTTTGTCTAACCCGTAACAATCATGTCCTATCCTTATCCCACTCATCAGATTCAGGAGATCATCTCTAAGCCGAAGTGCCTTCCGGCAGGAGAGGCGGTCGAATTGGAACGTTGCGGCAAAGAACGCAAATCGATGAAATTTGAGACTCGGCCGCATTTGATCAATGGAGGCTTCATTGACATGCGCTTTCTTGGCAGTGCGCCGAGGCTCGACCAGCCAGAAACCTATGATGCAAGTTTTCTCATAGCCAACCAGCGGGTGCGCGGCGTGGGTTACAATCCCATTGCTCGCGAGAATCTTCGCTACAAGAATCGAATTCCGAAGGGTTGGCACCAAAACGTTTGTGATCCCAACCTGCCGACGAATGATGTGCGGCAAAATATTCATCACCCTTTGGAGGGGTTTGCGCCCTCGGACTTTCAGGATTTCATTAGCCAGACGGCTAAAATGTGGAATATTGATCTTGGCTTTCAATGGGATGGAGGGTTATTCTCATGAGCAACAACACGTCACTCACATCTACTCTGCTTCGCGAGTCATTAACGACACTTTGGGATCGTTTGCTTTCGATTGAATCCCATCGCGATGGTTATATTTTTACGATGCCAGCGTCGTTTCCTGATGGATGGCAGATGGTATTGGAAATCAGTCAAAAGACACCCAAGGGATTTCGCCTCAGTGACCAAGGCCGCACACTTGGATGGCTAGCAGGGCAGGGGCAGAATGTAGATACGCCGGCTTTGCAGGCACATATTGCTCGAATTAGTGGCGAATGTGGGCTTGTGATAAACGGTGATGAGCTCTACCGCTGGTTAGAGGTTCCCATGGATGCAACAGAAATTCAGGTCTTCACCGAGGGGCTGCTTAGCATTTCCCAGCTCCATCTCTTGCACGATCCCCGCGTCACCGAGGAAAATGTAGCGGAAAGCGTGGTGCAGCGTGTGTTTCATGATGCTGGGATGGCGGCCGAGCGCAATCGTCGTCTTAATATTACCAAGGAGCGCACGATCAAGGTGGATTTCTACATGCCAGTCGCCACTCCAATAGCCGTGCAATTGCTGCGGGCAAAAAACGATCTTTCGAGCAAGATGGAGCAGTGGGGATTCCGTTGGGATGAGCTCAAAAAGAATTACCAAGGCCTGAAGCCGATCATGCTCTACGATCGAAATACGCAGATGATCGATAGCTACAGTCGTCACATTGGCGAGGAAAAGTGTGAACTGTTTTGTGGGTTTGATGAGACAGATCGGATTCATGAAGTCCTTTTAAAAGCCAATAAATGAAGCGACTCCCAAAAGTAGCGCCATGACCCAATCAGAGCAAGTTCTCGAAAATCAACTCGTCGCCCAGCTCACCGCTCAGGGTTACGCGCCCGTGGCGGTGACGGATGAGGCGTCGATGCTGGCGAACCTGAAGGCACAGTTGGAAGCATTCAACGGCCTCACGCTGACGGCGGGCGAGTTCGCCAAGGTGCTGAATCATCTTAACCGCAGGGCGGGCGTCTTTGAGAAGGCGAAGACGCTGCGGGACCGCATGAAGCTGGATCGGGAGGACGGGCAAACGGTTTACCTTGAGTTTTTCGACTCGGTGAATCCGCTGCGGAACCTCTATCAGGTGACCCAGCAGGTGGCCATGGAGGAAGGCTCCTACAAGAACCGCTACGACGTGACCATTCTCGTCAACGGCTTGCCTTTGCTTCAGATCGAGCTGAAGCGGCGCGGTTTGGAAATGAAGGAGGCGTTCAACCAAATCCAGCGTTACCAGAAGCACAGTTACTGGAGCGCGCAGGGATTGTTCCATTTCGTCCAGCTCTTCGCGATCTCTAACGGAGTGAACACGAAGTATTACGCCAACGCCCGCAAACAGTCCTTCAAGCAGACCTTTTACTGGGCCAGCGAGGACAACAAGACCATCCGCGAGCTACCCGCCTTCACCACCGCCTTTCTGAACCGAGAGCATCTTGGCGGGATGATCGGCAAATACACGGTGCTAAACGAGACGGACAAGATCTTGATGGTGCTGCGCCCGTATCAGTTCTACGCCGCCGTGGAGATCGTGGAACGTGTGATCCACCCGCCGGAAGTCGATCCAAACGGCTATGTTTGGCATACCACAGGATCAGGCAAAACACTCACCTCTTTCAAGGCGGCGCAGATTCTCACGGGACTGTCGAGCGTGTATAAAGTCGTCTTCTGCGTCGACCGGAAGGATCTGGATTACCAGACGATCAAGGAATTCAACGGCTTTAGCAAAGGCAGTGTGGACAGCACCAATGACACCAAGAAGCTGGTACAACAGTTCACCGATGAAACCAAGCTGATCGTAACGACCCTGCAAAAGCTGAATACTGCTATCAGCAAGCCACAGTATCTGGCGCAAATGGAAAAGCTGCGAGATGAGCGCATCATTTTCATATTCGACGAGTGCCACCGCAGCCAGTTCGGTGACACGCATAAGCGCATCACCGCCTTTTTCCGCAATCATCAGATGTTCGGTTTCACCGGCACACCGATCTTCGCCGCGAATGCTGCAGTTGTTAGAGAAACGCAGAAGAGCAAAAAAGAGGCATCTGCGCTGAGCCTCGCGGCGGAGGACGAAACGCCGTATCCCGCTGGCGGACTCAAGCGAACAACCAAAGACCTTTTCCACAAGAAACTGCACTCCTATGTCATAACGGATGCGATCAAGGATGAGAACGTGTTGAGATTTGCCGTGGAATACGTGGGCCGCTACAAACGCAAACAAGGTGTCGCGACGGAGGTGGACATCGAGGTGGAAAGTATCGATACCAAGGAGTTGATGGATTCGCCGCAGCGGCTTGCGAAGATCACCGACTATATCATCGAACATCATGCCTTAAAGACGCGCAGCAGGGAATTCACCGCGATGATGTGCGTCAGCTCGGTGGACGTGCTGATCAAATATTACGAGCTGTTTGCTCAACGAAAAAAAGAAGGGAAGCACAATCTGCGCATAGCGACCATCTTTAGCTACACCAGCAACGAGGAGGACAAAGACGCGGATGGCATTCTCGATGAAGACAGCGAGATCATCGGTGGCGAAGGCGGCAACCCGCACACGCGGGAGAAGCTCGACGGTTTCATCGCCGACTACAACGCGATGTTTGGCACGAATTTTTCCACCAAGGACACACAGAGTTTTTACAACTACTATCAAGATATCGCCAAGAAAGTGAAGGAGCGCAAGGTGGACATTCTGTTGGTAGTGAATATGTTTCTCACTGGATTCGACAGCAAAACGCTCAATACTCTCTATGTGGACAAAACCCTGCGCTACCACGGGCTGGTGCAGGCATACTCCCGCACGAACCGCATTCTTAACGAAGTGAAGTCGCAGGGAAACATCGTCGTTTTCCGTAACCTCAAAAAACGCACGGACGAGGCCATCGCGCTATTTTCCAATGTCAATGCGAAGGAGGAAATCTTCGTGCCTCCCTATGACGAATACGCGAAGGTCTTTAATCAAACCGTGATGGAACTGCTGGCACTGACACCCACGGTAAAGAGCGTGAAAGCCCTGCCCGATGAAGAAGCCGAGCTGAAGTTTGTAAAAATTTTCCGCGAGCTGATGCGCCTGATGAATATATTGGAATCATTTTCCGAATTCGATGACGGAGATTTGACCCTGCCCGCCCAGCTCTTCGCCGACTACCGCAGCGCCTATCTGGATCTGTACGACAAGGTCAAAACCGATAACACCAAAGAGAAGGCCTCCATCCTCGAAGATGTGGACTTTGAGTTAGAGCTCATCCATCGCGACGTGATCAACGTCCAGTACATCCTCAGTCTGCTCGCCAAACTCTACGATGCAGAAGAACCGGAACGTCAGCAAGTGCGCAAGCTCGTGCTCGATACTGTCTCTGGCGATATCGAACTCCGCAGCAAGCGTGAGCTAATCCAGAAGTTTATCGACAGCAATTTGCCGAAACTGGAATCATCAGCAGAGATCCCGGATAGTTTCGAGGATTTCTGGGAGAAGGAACGCGTAGCGGCATTTGATCAACTCTGCAAAGAAGAACAACTCGACGCCGAAAAGCTGAAGAAAGTGATCGATCGCTTCGTTTACACCGGGCAAGAGCCGCTACCAGATCCCGATATCGTGGAACTGATCAAAAAACCTCTTACTATTTTGGAGCGAGGCCCCACTAGGAAGCGAGTGCTAGAAAAGGTGGTGGACTACGTACAGACGTTCATTCGCGGTGTGGCTGCTTGATAATTAAAAAATGTAACTACCCGATTACAAATTCATGGCAATTTATAAATTAACAGAATCTGGCCTCACAGCCGTGAAAACCGACACGATGTCGAATCTTGGAATTCGTGAGCGCCAGGATCTTCAAAGTGTGTTGCGGGAAAACATCGATGCCGTTTCGCCGGGCACACTGATTGTTGCTGAAGAATTTTCCGAGTGGGAAGATAGCAAACGCCGTATTGATTTGTTAGGCATTGATCCCGATGGATCGATTGTTGTAATTGAGTTGAAGCGGACGAACGATGGTGGGCACATGGATTTACAGGCAGTGCGCTATGCTGCGATGGTATCTGCACTTACCTTTGAACGCGTAGCTGAGGTTTTCGCGAACCATCTTGCCGTTCTTAAAAAGGATGGGAACGCCGTAGAAATTTTATTAAACCATCTCGGATGGGATGCGGAAGGAGACGATGAAATTGGCAAACAAGTTCGAATCATCTTGGTGTCTGCAGATTTCGGGCAAGAAATCACAACAACGGTATTGTGGTTAAATTCACAGGGTCTAGAAATCCGATGCGTGCGCATGGTTCCCTATCAGAATGGTGCCGAAATACTTTTCGATATTCAACAAGTCATTCCCATACCAGAAGCATCCGACTACATGGTGAAATTGCGCGCAAAAGGGGAAGAGAAGAAAGCGACATTACGACAAAATACGAGGGACCTAACATATTATGATTTGAATCTTGCGGGGCATTGCGAGTCGCAATTATCAAAGCGGCAAGCGATCTTCTCGATTGCAAAGCATTTGGTGGCAGCAGGGATTTCACCCGATCAGATTCAAGCAGCCCTTCCGAGCGGACAGATGCAACGTTTTTATGGCATTGAGGGAGAGTTCCTGACAACAGACGATTTTCTCGCTGAGGTCTCTCGACAAGCAATTCCCACTGACAGTGGTAAATTATTCCTGTCGGCACGTTGGTTTATCAAGGATGAGGATCTAATACAATTTGAAGGACGCACGTATGTCTTTTCGAAAATGTGGGGACCCAAAACCCATTCCTGCATCGAAGCTCTCAGCAAAGCATTTCCCGACAAGGCGATACAATTCTCCCTTGCTAAATGGCGTTAGAGGCGTGGTGAGAGTCTTGAATTTGAAATGGTGCGCTCCTTCAGAGCGCTGGAATTTTTTTGGGTGGCATTTTTCCTAGGGCGTTGCCGCTAGGCTGGTATGGGATCGCACCGTTGGTGCTGGGGGAGTCAGTAGTGAATGGTGAGTAGTGAATGGTGAGTAGTGAATTTTGAATAGTGAATGGTGAAGAGTGAAGAGTGAATGGTTCTTGGTGCTTGGTCTTTTTGAAAATTGACGATCCTCCGTCGCCATTCGGCTATGGAAGGACAAGTTGATGATTTTTGATCGTTGATTTGAGAAAACAAGGCACAAGGTTCACCCTTCGTAGTTCCGCTGAGCGGGACGAGGTAGGGCACAAATAATTTATTCAATCCTTTGCGTCTTTGCGACTTTGCGTTGAAAAAATCTTCCTGCCTTTTCTTCTTGCTCAAGTCTTATGTCTTATGTCTGGGAGCGCGGCGGTCTTATTTTCTACTCTTTGAATTCCGATTGTCGATTGTTGACGTTTGATTTTTGATTTTTCTGACCCCTGACCCCTGACCTCCGACTCACTCAGATCCGCTCCAGCTTGATCGGGTAGGTGTTTTTTGAGGCGAATTGGGCCACATACAAACTACCGTCCTTGCCGACGGCGAGATCATGCGGATGGAGGAAGACGGGTTCGCGGTGGGACATTTTTCGTAGCTTTCCGTCGTCGCCGTATTCGGGGGCGTGGCCTGCAATGTTGGAGATCACTTTCAGATCCGAATTCAACACCGAAAGAAATCCGTGGCTGTCGCGATCCGCGGGCCAGTTGTCGGCCAGATGCGCGACGAAGTAATGGTCGCCGTGCTTTTTGATCTGTCGTGGATTTCCTCCCGGCAGCGCAATCTCGCCGAGCTTGTTTCCCTGCAGATCCAGGCGTAGGAGATGTTGTTGGTCGCTCATCGCGATCAGCAGTGTTTCCTCGCCCTTGCGGTTGGCATCGATCATCCCGCCATGTGGTCCCCAGTGAGCGATGCCGCCTTCTTGGCCGCCAAATAGGCCCTTCTGTTTTCCGTCCGCGCCATAATGGATGATGAAATCGCGGCCATAGCCATCGAGCACAAAGAACTCGCCATTCGCTTTGTGCAGTGTCCACGAGGGACGGTATTCGGCTTTCTTGGTGTATTTTCCTGTCTGTGCCGGCCATTCCCACTCACCCGTGATTTCCCCACTGAGGGTGGAGCGAAATACCATGTGTCGCTCCAAATCGGTAAAGTACAGCAGCTCTTTTCCTCCTTCGGTGACAAGCGAAAGACCATGGGCTCCGGGGTAGGCCGAGTCCCATTTGTGGAGGAGCTTTCCCGCGGCATCATAGACGATGAAGTTGTTCCGTACTTCGTCGGTGAGGAGGATGAGGTTGCCCTCCCGATCACAGACGATGCCATGACAGTTTTTCACCGGCGTCGCTGCACCGAGAACGCCCCAAGCGGGGACGATGCGGTAGACAAAATCGGCCTGCCCCAATACGCCCTCGGCGCGAGCCGTCGAGCAAAGCCTTTGCGTCATCAGGGCCGCGCTTCCCATCGTTAAAAATTTCCGGCGTGAGAATGGAGATGCATCCATGGCTCTTTACATAGCGGATGAAGTTAGACAAGCAAGCTTGGTTTTTGGAGTAGTGAGTAGTGAATGGTGAGTAGTGAATGGACTTTTTGAAAATTGACGATCCTCCGTCGCCATTCGGCTATGGAAGGACAAGTTGATGATTTTTGATTGTTGATTTGAGAGAACAAGGCACAAGGTTCACCCTTCGGAGTTCCGCTGAGCGGGACGAAGTAGGGCACAAATAATTTATTCAATCCTTTGCGGCTTGGCGCCTTTGCGCGAGGCAATTCTTCC
This sequence comes from Akkermansia muciniphila, assembly GCA_945890645.1. GTDB lineage: Bacteria > Verrucomicrobiota > Verrucomicrobiia > Verrucomicrobiales > Akkermansiaceae > UBA956. Next base: position 37,556 of record CAMDCV010000006.1, on the reverse strand, counting down.
TGCGTTTCCTTCTTGCTCAAGTCTTATGTCTTATGTCTGAAAGCGAAGCGGTCTTTTCTCTTAACGATCATTGACGATTGTCGATTTTTGATTGTCGATTTTTGATTTGAGAGAACTAGGGCGCAAAGCACAAAGCACAAAGTTCACCCTTCGTAGTTCCGCTGAGCGGAACGAAGTAGGGCTCACTTCCCATTCGTTTGCCAGACGTCTTTGGCGTCTAGAACGAAGCGGGGATCTTTTCCTTTGAGCCATGTGGTGGCGGCGTTGTTTTTTTTGAGCGTGGAGTCCCAGAAGGCGGTGCTGAGGGCTAGGATGGCTTGGTGATAGCGGGTGTTTTTGATTTCCTGACCTCGTAAGGAACGCTGTCCGAAGTCCATGTGCGTGGCGCCGTCGAAGACCACTTGCCAGGCGGGCGCTTTTTGCAGGTGGGGAAAGACTTTGAGTCGATCTTCGGGCGTCTGATTTCCGATCGGGCTATCATCCTTTGTCCCGGTCATCAGCAGGCAGGGGATCTTGATGTTGCCGAAGGCTTGGGCGGGGTCGCCGATCGCTGGTGGGCCGGGGCTCATCATCACCGCGGCATCGATTCTTGGTTCGGTGAAGGAAAGCTTGTTGCCCGGAAATTCCTGCCCCGCGACGGATTGGGTGGTGTTGGCGCCGAACGAGTGGCCCGACATGCCGATGGCATCGAGATTCATTCGCCCGTGGAGCGGATGTTTTTTGTCGAGATTCCAAGTGCTCAGCGTGGTGATCACGAACGGAATGTCCTGTCCGCGGGCGATGACATTTTCGAGCGATGCCGCTTTTTTCATCGCCGTCATGCGTTGCAGGGCGGGCACTCCTTTCCAGACGGATTCGTCGCTGCCGGGGTGTTGCACGAAGACCACCACATAGCCGCGCTTGGCCCAATGATTGCCGAGATAAGGATTGTTATCACGCGAGCCGCCGAGTCCGTGAGAAAACAGAATGACAGGACACGGTTTGGTGGACTCGGGCAGATACACGCGCAAGGGCAGCGTGCGGTTGCGCGCGGCGTCGGTGGCCTCGAATGTCTCCGAGACGATTTTACTGTCGGCGGTCTTGAGTGGATCGTAGAGGGGCTTTTCTGCGGCTGGTAGGGAAGCGGAGAAGAGTAAAAGAGTGAGTAGATAGCGGAGCATGTGGGTTTGAACTACGGGGAGGGCGAAAAGTTGCTGTTTCATTGGGCAAAGTGGCGAGTGATCAGTGATCAGTGATCAGTGAGCAGTCTTTTTCTTTTGGAAAATTGACGATTTTCGAATTTTGATTGTCGATTTTTGATTTGAGAAAACCAAAGAACAAAGCACTTTTCAATCCTTTGCGTCTCGGCGTCTTTGCGTCCTTAGCGGTGAAGAATCTTCAAAGCAGGGTGCCGCTCCTTCAGAGCTCGGGGATTTTTTTGGATGGTATTTATCCTAGGGCGTTGCCACTAGGCTGGTATAGGAGCGCACCGTTGGCGCTAAGAGTTGGAAGATTTACGATTGATGATCCTCCGTCGCCATTCGGCTATGGAAGGACAAGTTGACGATTTTTGATTTTTGATTTTGGGAAACTCGGCTTTTCAATTTGGATAAGAAGAGCTATGGCTCGTGAGTGGAGGAGTCCTTGCAGATGAAGTGGCATTACCCGGCGGAGCTGCCGGTGGTGGGCTTGCGTGGGGAGATCATGGAGGCACTGCGAGCACACGATGTGTTGGTAGTGGTGAGCGAGACGGGATCGGGGAAGACGACGCAGTTGCCGAAGATGGTCACGGAAGTTTTGCGGGAAATTTATGCGGACAAGATGGGCTTGATCGGCGTGACGCAGCCGCGGCGGATTGCGGCGGTGAGTGTGGCGAAGCGGGTGGCGGAGGAATTGAAGCAAGCCCTCGGTGGTCTCGTGGGCTATCAGGTGCGCTTTGATGAAAAGACTTCGGCGGCGACGCGGATCAAGTTCATGACCGATGGCATTCTGCTCGCGGAGACGCAAGGAGACCGCATGCTGAAACGCTACGATGCGATCATTCTCGATGAAGCGCACGAACGCTCGCTCAATATTGATTTTCTGCTAGGCTACTTGAAAGAGCTGCGTCGGGTGCGACCGAGTTTGAAGATCGTGATTTCATCGGCGACGCTCGATGCCGGTGCCTTTGCGGAATTTTTTCGCGAGGACGGGCAAGAGGTGCCAATCATCCAGGCCGAAGGTCGGACTTATGGCGTGGAAGAATTTTTCCTGCCGCCCGAGGAGGAAGAGGAGTTGCCGCAGCACGTCGCACGCGCGGTCGATTGGCTGAGCGACATGGATCCGGTGGGCGATGTGTTGGTATTTTTGCCCGGCGAAAAAGAGATCCGCGAGTGCGCCGATGCCTTGGAAGGGCGTCGCTACTTTCGCACGGAAATTTTACCGCTGTATGCGCGCTTGAGTATGGGTGATCAGCAGCGCGTGTTTTCGCCGGGGAATTTGCGTCGGGTGATTCTTGCGACCAATGTTGCGGAAACATCACTGACCATCCCGCGCATCACCAGCGTCGTCGATTCGGGTGTGGCGCGGGTGAGTCGATGGAGCCCCGCGCGCGGCGTGCAGCGCTTGCAGATCGAGCCCGTGAGCCAGGCCAGCGCCCGACAGCGCAAGGGCCGCTGCGGTCGGGTGAAGGAAGGCATTTGCGTGCGGCTCTACGACGAAGATGACCTCGCCGAACGCTCGGAATTTACCGATCCGGAGATCCGTCGCAGTTCCTTGGCTGGAGTGATCTTGCGGATGATTTCGTTAGGCTTGCCGCCGATCGAAGAATTTCCTCTGATTGATGCGCCCGCGCCTAAGGCCGTGTCGGAGGGCTATAGAACCCTGCGCGAGGTCGGGGCGCTGGGCAAGGACAAGCAGCTCACCGAAGCCGGTCGACAGATGGCGCGCATGCCCGTCGATCCTCGATTGGCGCGGATGTTGTTAGAAGCGGCGCACGAGCGATGCCTGCGCGAATTGTTGCCCGTGATCGCAGCACTCGAGAGCAGCGATCCGCGCGAGCGTCCTGCGGAAAAACAAAAAGAAGCCGATGCCGCCCATGCGCGCTGGAAGCACCCGCAGTCCGACTTTTTCTCCTTGCTGCGTTTGTGGCTCGACTTGCAACGCTTTCAGGAAAAGGGCAAGTGGCGTCGCAATGCCTTGCGCAAGTACTGCAACGAAGCATTTTTGAACATGCGTCGGGCGATGGAGTGGGGGAACATTCACGAAGAATTGTTAGACTTGTGCCAACGCGAACTGAAGTGGGACATCCCGAAGCCCTTGTTGCGTTTGGAGTCCAACGATGCCGAGTGGCAGGCGGCGTACGATCCGTTTCATCGCTCCTTGCTCGCCGGTGTGCCGCGCCAATTTGCGTTGTGGGATGTGCAGGAGAAAATTTATAAGAGTGCGAGCGGTGGCGCCTTCGCCGTGTTTCCGGGGTCGGGCTTATTTTCCGCGAAACGCTTTGATTGGGTGATCGGCATGGAGATTGTCGAGACCACGCGTTTGTGGGCACGGCGCTTGGCGAGGATCGATCCGACCTGGGTGGAACAAGTCGCGTCGCACCTGTGCACCTACCGCTACAGCCACGGCTACTGGGAGGAAAAACAGGGCGCGGTGTATGCGAAAGAGACCGTCCTGTGTGGTGGGCTGGTGGTGGTGAAAGATAGGCCCGTGCACTGGGGTCGGATCGATCCCGCTGCCGCGCGCGAAGTGTTCATTCGCGAAGGCTTGCTCGGCGGCGGCATACGTGCGGCTTGTCCGTCGTTGCAGCACTTGCAACAAGTGCGCGAGGAGGTGCGGGCGATGGAAGCGAAGATGCGTCGGCCCGATTACTTGTGGAGCGAAGAGCAAGTCTATGCGTTTTTCGACGAACGCATTCCTGCAGGCATGTGCACCGCGAAGGCCTTTCATCAATGGCGCATGGATTATGAAAAGACTTTGTTCGCCGAGGTGCGCGATGTGGTGTGGGATGAAAATTTGTTAGAGGACATGTCGGGCTTTCCTGATTCGTTGACGTGGCAGGATCAGGAATACAGCGTCTATTACGCGATGGCACCAAGCGAGCGCGATGATGGGGTGACGATCGGTGTGCACATCGATCAGTTGCGCGATTTCCCCGAGGCCTTGCTGCAATGGGGCGTGTCTGGGCATTTGGCGGATCGGGTGGAATTTCTCGTGCGGGCACTGCCGAAAGACCTGCGCAAGGCGTGTCAGCCGATCAGTGATTTCGTGCGCGAATTTGTCGAGCTCTATGCCGATCAAACGCCGCGGATCACGCTGGTGCAGGCCTTGATTCAGCAGGTGCAAAGTCGTTTGCGCTACAGCGTGCCTGAGTCCGATATCGATCTCGCAGCGCTGCCGCCCGAGTGGCAGGTGAAATGCTGGGTCTGCGATGATGAGGGCAATGAGATTTTGTTAGGCACGGATTTGTCGGCGCTGCGAGAGAAGCTCAAACCCCTGTTGCGCAAGCGTCTCGAAGAACATGCGAACGAAGAGTGGCAGTGCAGTGGTGCGACCACGTGGCCGATGGACTTGCCCGAGAAAGTCGAAAGCATCGGTGGCTTTGCTTATCCCGCGCTGGTGGATGAAGGTGTGTGTGTGGGCGTAAGGGCCTTTCATGAACCCGAGCAGGCGCGTCAATCGCATCGGGCGGGTTGTGCAAGATTGCTGATGCTGGCGCAGGCCGATCAAGTCGCGTATCTCACGAAAAAATTTCCGATCGGTCTCGCGGCGCGGGTCGAGTTGCCGCGCTTGGGGGTGGGTGGCACGAAGCTGGAGACTTTGATTCAGTTGTCAGCGGAAGGGGCGTTGGGCGCGGTGCCGCGAACCGCAGATGAGTTTTCGAAGCTCGCTGCCAAGGCGCGTGGTGATTGGCATGCGGCGGCCGTGCCGATAGGTCAGGCGCTCGATGCGGTGGTGTCGCAAGTGCCGCGATTGCAGGAATGGTGTGAGGCGCAACGGGCGTCGAAATTTTTAGCCGCGGTGGGAGAAGACATTCGCGAGAGTTTGGAGTGGTTGATGCGCGAGCAATTCGTGTGGCGGGCGGGGCATGCGGTGTTGTGCGATTATCCGAGGCATTTGCAAGCGATGCAGATGCGGATCGATCGACTGCAAAGTCTACCGATTCAGAAAGATTTGGAAAAAATGGATCGCGTGCGAGACCTGTGGGAGCCGTGGTTTGACGCGTGGAAACGCGAGCCGCAGCGCGTGGAGTTATGGGCGATCGGGTGGATGTTGATGGAATATCGCATATCGTTTTTTGCGCCGAATATTCCGGTGCGCGGGAGTATTTCCGAGAAGAAGATCCGCCAGGCCTGGGAGGCAGTTAGTAGAGAGGTTAAATTTTAACGACGGATTTTCCGGATTTTAAGGCATGCTTGACCACCAAATACACGAAAGGGATTTGAGTCGGGATGGTTTGGTTGTCGAAAAACACTACTCACTGATCACTGCTGACTTTGCACTTTCAATCTCACTTCTCACTCATGTGCTTGAGGAGGCGTTGATTGAATTCGTCGGCCATGTTGTAGCCTAGGCGTCGGAGTTGTTGATCGAGGGCGGCGATGGTGATCATGCGGGCGTTGTCGCGACCGGGCGCTACGGGGATCTCTACGTGTGGGATCGGTTGGCCTAACACTTCGAAGGTGTTGGTCTGGATGCCGAGCCGATCAACGTTGTTGAGGTCGGCGTGTGGCTTGAGGGTAACAATAAGATCCAGTCGTTTTTCTGGTCGGATCGCTGCGAGGCCGTAGAGGTTCGCGACGTTGACGATGCCGATGCCACGCATTTCGATGTAGCCGCGTGAGAGCTCGGGTGAGTAGGCCATCAGTTCGCCTCCGACGAATTTCACGCGCACCATGTCATCGGCTACGAGCGACGCGCCTTTTTCGATGAGACCGATCGCGGTTTCCGATTTTCCTGAGCCGCTCTTGCCCATGATGAGGACGCCGATGCCGCGGACATCGACCATGCATCCATGAAGCGTGGTGATGGGTGAAAAATCATTCTCCAAGCGCAGGGTGGCCGCGTTGAGGAACTTCATCGTGACCTGCGAGGTGCCGAAGATGGGCAGTTCGTATTCGGCGGCGAGAGCGAGCAGGTTTTCTGGTAGGCCGCGATTGCGCGATACGACGAGGCAGGGGATGCCTTCCTTGCAGAGACGTCGGAAGCGAGCCATTTGGCGGAGAGGTGGCAATTTTTCGAGATAGGAAAGTTCTGAGTTGCCGAGAATCTGGATACGCTTGCGAGCGAAGTAAGAGAGAAATCCTGCTAAGGCGAGGCCGGGTCGGTTCACGGCGGGTTCGCGGATGAGGCGTTGCAGGTCGTGTTTTTCACTGAGCAATTCCAGTCCGAGCGCGTCTTTGTGATGTTCGTAAAACTCGCCGACGGTGATGGCGTTGACGGTGCGGATTTTATTGCTGGCAGCCATGGCATCGATTATGCGGGAAAATGGTCGGCTCGACAAGAAGGGAAAAAATTTGTGTTCGACGACGAGGATGGGCTCGATTTTTCACTCGCCAAGGCAGCCATAGATCAGTAGCTTTGGGAAAAGCTGACAGCACTGCTGCATGAAACAACAACTGAACCTCACCCGACCCTCGACGAAGCTCGCCTCGCGCCAACAGCAGATGGAGATGCATCTCGCTGCGCAGAAGAAGAAGGATAGCATTCAATCGATCATAGTGTCGGCTGTGGTGGTTGCCTTGTGTGGTGCGATTCTGGCCTTGATTGCAATCTTACCGAACTTTCGTGACGTGCCGGTTATTGTCACTTATCAAGCACCCGTCGTAAAAGAAGAAATCGTTGATCGTCCGAAAGACATGGCACGCGGTCTCAAGCCGAAGCCCGCGAGTTCGAGTTCTTCGATGGCGCGCGTGATTGCAGCGACGACGCCCTCATCGATTGCAGTGCCCGTGCCTGAGGTAGTGGACCCGACGCGGCCATTCGGCATGGACGATGATTTTAATGCCGGCTTTGGTTCGGGTGATGGTGATGGTGATGGCGGCGGTGGTTCGTCATTCTTCGGTACCAAGCGCACGGGTCGCCGCGTGGCGTATATCGTCGATTTTTCCTTATCGATGGAAAGTGATTGCGCAGGGGGCACTCGCATTCAATTGCTGAAAAAAGAGCTGATCAATTCGATCAACGGGCTCTCTGACAACATGCGCTTTAAGGTGATTTACTTTTCTCACAACGCGTGGACTGATGAGACTCCCGGCCCGAATCAGGTGGATAAGGGATGGAATGGTTTGGGCGAGGTGCCGATGGTCGATTGGATGCCGGCAGATAAAGATACGAAAGCGAAAGCGATCGCTAAAATTAATGCCACGGCTGCGCAAGGCAATACGGGTTGGTTTTCGCCGATGAAAATGGCACTGTCGATGGGGCCACCACCGGATGTGATTTATTTGCTTTCTGATGGTGAAGCACGCGACAGCAACATGGTCTTGGACGACATGAAAACGCTCAATCCGACGGGCATTCCTGTCGACACGATCGCCTTTGAACTTCCCGGCTCACCTGCCTATGATCTTAGTGAAATTGCGAAAAAGACGGGCGGATCCTTCGTGCTGTATCATGAAGGAAAACGTTATGCTGGTCAGGCGGCGAGCAAGTTTCTCGGTACGGATTTTGATCCTTGATGGTAAGGTGCACTCCGCTCAGCGAGACAGGCAGGCATCTCTCCACTGAAGAGAAATGAAAACACAGGCAAGATGCCTGTGCTCCTTTCCTTTGAATTAGGCGAAGATGGAATCGACTGATTTTCCTTTGCCGTCGAGGGTGGCGTAGAAGGGACGTTGCTCGATGTCGTAAACCGTTTTCGGACTGATGCCCATGGCAGTGAAGATCGTGGCATGGAGGTCGGTAATGGTGACTGGATCCTTGATAGCGACGAGTGGGCGCTCATCTGCCGTGGCACCGTGGACGTGACCTTTTTTCACACCGCCGCCGAACATGAGAACGCTGGAGCCTTGGGTGAAATGGCGGTGCAGACCGTAGTGTGCGGGGCTTTCGAGGGTGTCACCTTTGACGGTGGCTTGGTCTTTCGCACTTGAGCCGGGGCCGCCTTCCATCATGGCATCGCGCGAGAATTCGCTGGCAATGATGACGAGGGTGCGGTCGAGAAGCCCGCGCTCTTCGAGATCCTTGATGAGTTGGGCGATGGGCATGTCGATTTCCTTGTGCATCTTTGCAGCTACATCGTGGCCGTTCTTGTGAGTGTCCCACTGGAAGAAGGGCTCGTATTCTGTGGTGACTTCGATAAAGCGTGCCCCGTTTTCGACGAGGCGTCGGGCGAGCAAGCAACCTTGACCGAAGCGAGAGGTATTGTAGCGGTCGTAATTTTCTTTTGGTTCGAGCGTGATATCGAAGGCGTCTCGCTCTTTCGATGAAAGGAGGCGGTGGGCGTTATCGAGCGAGCGCAGCATGGACTCTTGCTGGTGGTCGGACATGTATTCGCGGTGCGGCGAATTTTTGAGAAGCTTCGTGAGTAGCTCGCGACGGCTCTGAAAACGTCCCGGCGTCATGCCTTGCGGAGGTCGGACCGAGGCCGCTGCTTGATCAGGGAATGGCAAATTCATCGGGCCGAATTCTGAACCGAAAAATCCTGCGGTGGTGAAAGCTTTTAGTTCCTCGCTTTCGCCGATGCCTTCGAGGCGTTGGCCGATGTTGATGAAGGCGGGCATGACTGGATTTTTCGGGCCTAACACTTTTGCCATCCACGCACCGATGTGAGGAGCGGCGACGGTTTGTGGGGGCACGTAGCCGGTGTGCCAGTGGTACTGGTGACGCGAGTGGAGGATAGAGCCGAGATCCTGCTGCACGTGCGAGCGGATGATGGTGCCACGATCCATGACCGAGGCGATGTTTTCCAAACCTTGGCAGAAATTGATATTATCGACAGCGGTGCGGATAGAAGGAAACGTGCTAAGGATGCGCGACATGGGGGTGCCTTTTTCAAACGGCTGGTAGCGCTTTGGGTCGAAGGTTTCGGGTGCTGCCATACCGCCAGCCATCCAGAGAAGAATGCAGCTATCGGCCTTGGCAGCAGGGTGTTTGATTTCTTCCGCGGATAAACGCGGTGCGCGGGCCATCATGGCAGCAGTGGTGCCGGCACTGAGAGCTTTGAGAAATTCACGTCGATTATTCATAAGAGCAAAGGGATGAGATTAGCGGATGAGTTGGAATTCGGGAAGCATGAGGATGGTCCAGAGGAAATCTTGAAGGGATTCCGCAGAGGGCTGGGCACCGAGGACTTCAAGGGAGATTTGTTTTTCCTCTCCCGTGGGTGGGCGGGAGAGTGCCGCGAGGTAGAGGGAATCGACAAGTTTGGAGGAATCAGCGCCTTGCGTTGCGAGGATTTGCTTGGCACCACTTTCGAGTTTCGCTGCGAGAATATTGGCATTATTGAGGTCCATCGCTTCCAGTGTGGTGAGGTCGTTCGGACGCGAGGTGACGATCTGCTCGCGGTTCGGGCGACCGAGTGAGCGCATGAGCATGTCCGATTTCATAAGGCTGGCGCGAACGCGGAGGGAGCCTTCGATTTTTGCGGGGACGAAATGGGCTTTGTCGGGAGCGGTGCCGAGGATTTGCCATAGGGCATCGACAAATTCCTCCGACGTCATGCGCTTGGCGCGGGGGCCGGCGTAGGTCCACTTCGATTCGTCATCGCTCACGAGTCTCTGCGTTTTCGCTTGATAGGCTTGTGATTCGCAGATGTGAGCGAGGACTTTTTTGACGTCGTATTGATTTTCGACCAGATAGATGGCGAGGTAATCAAGCAATGCTTCGTTCCATGGCTCGGTGCCCATCGCATCGACGGGATGGACGATGCCACGGCCCATAAGGCGATGCCAGAGGCGATTGGCGATGGTGCGGCTGAAGCGACCATTTTCGGGCATTGTGGTCAGAGCGGCCACTTGTTTGAGGCGTTCGGCGGGTGGTTTTGAAGGATCGATTTTTCCGAGCTCGGGGTAGAGCCAATAGGGTTCGGCAATTTTTCCGGTGGGTTTATCACAACGGGCAATTTCAATTTTCTCAGGCGAAAATGCGGCGGCGAGTCCGTACGAGTCAGTGAGTTTCCACTGATCGGTGAAGGAGTCGTGGCAGGAGGCGCATTTGAGGTTGATGCCGAGGAATGTTTGGCCGACGGATTGAGCGTATTGGATGGGCACTTTCTGTCCGGCACTGACTTCGCCCCGCCATTTGATGCCGTTGGCGAATCCCGCGCTTTCCTTGGTGGGAGCGATGAGTTCGGTGGCGAATTGGTTGTAGGGTTTGTTCGTGTAGAGCGAGCTGTAGAGCCATTGGCTGATCTGGGTGCGTCCGCCATCGATGTATCCGGTGCCAGCGTAGTCGTTGCGCAGGAGGTCGTTCCAGAATGTCATCCAGTGCGACGCGTAAGCTTGGTTGTCAGAAAGGAGTGACTGGATGAGCTTCGCGCGTTTGTTGGGGTCCTTATCGGCGAGATGTTTTTGCAGGACCTCGGGCGAAGGCAGTAGGCCGGTGATATCGAGATGGGCACGGCGGACGAAAGCAGCTTCGTCGAGCGCGGCAGGGCGTGCGACCTTGGTCTTGGTGAGTTGCGCATCGAGGATGCGATCGATTGGATGCGTGCGATTGTCCTGAGCGGCAGGGAGTTTCGGGCGTTTTAGTTTGAGTGGGGGCTCGTAGCCGCTTTGTTTGAATGTGAAGCCTGGCTCCCATGGGGCACCAGCATTGATCCATGCGGCGAGGATGGCGACTTCTTTTTCATTGAGGCCATCGCCCTTAGGGGGCATGCGCTCGTCCTCGTCATCGGAGGTGACAAGGTGCATCATCAGGCTTTTTTTACTATCGCCTAGAGCGAGCACGAAACCGTTGTCGTTTTCCGTCATCAACTCCTCGCGGGTGTTCATGGCGAAGCCGCCCTTGTGTTTGGTGCCCATGTGGCATTCAGCACAATGTTTTTTGAGCAAAGGCGCGACCTCATGCACAAAATCGACGGCTAGCACGGGTTGTGCGATAGCAGAAAGAATCGACATCCAAATGGTTCGAGAGACTATATTCATCCAACGAAACGATACGCAAAAAGATGCGTTTGTCTATCATCAGAATTGCTCATTGAGGGCCTGGGAAGAAAGTTTTCTTACTCCGATGTCGAAACGCGAGTGCTGCTGCGATCGCCGTGGCGAGTGCGATGAGTTGGTAACCGGACAGCCCGAAAAAAGGCTTTGGCGTGGCGCGGAGGAATTCATGGCTAAAACGAAACAGTCCATAGGTGATCAGGAAAAGATGGAAGTGCTGCGTGGGCCATGCGTTTTTGGCGCGCAGAATCAGTAACAAGAGCAGTAGTAGCGCGAGAAACGCCATTTCCACTTCCACTGCGGGCCATCGTCCCTGAGGTGTGATGACACCCAAGCAGCAACCTGCTTGCAGGCAACCGATGCGACCCAGCATCAAGGGCAGCGGCAAGGTGATCGCGAAACGGTCTCCGGTGATGCGATTGTAGTGCAGGATTTTTTTTGCGATCTCGACTCCGATCCAGCCACCGGGTAAAGCGCCCATCACCGATTTTCCGGTGAGCCAAATCTCCATCCGTTGCGGGTGATCAATGTATAACCATCCTTCCGCCAGAAGATAAGCAAGTTTGGCGCCGAGAAGTCCACCGATGAGCCCGGCGCCATAAAGAAAAAGAACTTGGGAATCGGTTCGCGCCGCGCGCCACCAGAAGGCGATCCCGACAAGGATGCCGAGAATCGCAAAAATTTGGTAGAGCGGAAGATGCATGAATCGGGCGAGGAGAAGACGTTACCAGGTGGAGTAATAAATGACCATGCAAGCGCCCCCGATCAGCAATACGCCCAGTGCAGGAGTGATCTGATATTGCCATAAAAGAAATTTCAAAGCGAGGACGTGAAGCTTGCTGCGGCGTTCTTGATCGGTCGGGCCAAAGGTCTTGCGCGACAGCATACCGTCGAAGTAGCCGATGCCAAAGGTTGCAGCATGAGCGAGGACAAAGAATAATGTTTGTTTTGGGAAGAAGGTCGAATATCCCATTCGCATTAGAGCCAATAGCCAAGCAATTCCTCCAACGACAATCACCGGCGAACACCAGATGATGACGCGGAAGCAACCGTGCGCGCGATTTGCTGGTGGCCGCTGTTCTGCGACGGCGGCGATCTCGGCTTGAATCTCCCATTCGGAGCGTTCGGGTGGTTGTTCTAACATATTATTTGAGAATAGTGCTGCACGCGATATAAATGATAGATATATAGATCACGCTAACGATTAAGACCTGCGCCAAACTGAAAATGCATGTGTGAATGAAAATGCGGATGATTCGTTTCGATGGCATTGCGCGCCTGACCGATTCCGTAAAAGAAGCATCGTAGCATCCAAGACCGAGTAAAAGTCCTATGGAGAGCAACCAAAATACTACACTTTGTCCTGATTTATTCAATAGAGGGTTAAGCAAGCGAGTTCCAAAGATGGAAAAGATGAGTAATACCCAGTAGAGAAATGTGGGCATTGCCCAGACGACCAAACGAATGCAGCCATACTGCTTTTTGGGGTGATTGCGTGCCTGCGCCGCTATCTCGGCTTCGATTTCCATTGGGGAGCGCTCTGGAGGTTGTTCTAGCATAACTGATAAAGAATAAGAATATTACCACTCACTAGTCAATGATACCAAATTGGTCAAAAACGATCACGCATACAACAATCATTACGACCGTGAGTGCGGGAATAATCCAAAACTGCATGACGGTGAAGGCGGCAGCATACCAGAGAATTTCGCGATGCCGAATTGCTGGTGACGAGCTGATGGTTTTTTTAGAAAAACATGCATTGAACATACCAATACCAAAAGTGATTCCTGCAAAGAAAGTGAATGCTATAATCAATGCAGTGGTGAGATGAGCTTCACGAAAGAAGACATAGTTGCCGTAGAATGCTGCGGCAAGAATGACGTAAAACAATAGGGTTGGCATGCACCATAAGACAAAACGGAAACACCCATGAATGCTGCGTTGCGGCGGTGCTTGGGCAGTAGCGGCTACTTCCGCTTCGATCTCTAACAAAGAACGCTCGGGTGGTTGTTCTAACATAATGCGGCTGTGTGGAGAAAAAATTTCCGATCAATACGTGACGACCGCCATGCAGGCGCCGAATATAAGAACTGAGATCGCCGGGATGAGCAGCACTTGCCATGCAGTGAATTTCGCGGCGTGCCAGAGGATTTCGCGTTGTCGTTGTTCCGGTGATGAGACAATCGAGTTGACGCTAAAGTAGCCATCGAAAAATCCCACGCCATATGTCAGTCCCAGCATCAGGATGAAAAACACTGCGGTGGTGAGTGATTCATTGCGGCCACGAAAGAGGGCGTTGGTGGCATAGACAACTGCGATCAAAGACGCATAAAAGAAAAACGTGGGCATGCACCAGATGATGAGACGAAAACACCCGTGGGGACGACGATGCGTCGAAATCTGAGCGGCGACGGCAGCCTCAGCTGCGATCTCTAACGAAGAACGTTCCGGTGGTTGTTCTAACATGTTTTACGATTGTTGGGAGTAATAGCGACAGAAAGAATCCAGTTTTCCATCGGGGCGAATCACATGGGTGCAGCAACGATCGATGCGATCTTGATCCCATGTCCATGAGTCCATGAACGGTTTGATGAACAAGCGAAACGCATCTTTTTCCTTCATTTCAAATCGGTGTAAAATTTCTCCTAATTCGGTGTTTTCGCAGCCGCACTGGATGAGATCCGCGAGTTCGTAGCGGACCTTGTCGCGCAGGAAGCCCTGCACGCTGGCGAAGTCGATGAATTCAGAAATGCTGCGGACTCCGATCGGCGTGCGAAGCAAATAGCCGATGGTCGCACAGTTCGGGTCACCGCAGGGCAGGGGCGTAAAGTCCTCGAAACGCAGTCGCCCTTGCGATTGCGCCACGCTGGCAAGGATGATGTCGGCAGTGTTGAGAATCGCGCTCTCGATTTGCCCATTGCGACCCGAGCGAAACATTGGCTGAAAAGAAACTCCACGACAAGCCTCGAAGCCGAGACCGACATCGATGGTCGCGCCGAGATGCGGCAAGTTATCGGCGGTGACGGTCATCGCTAGGGTGAAGGGAATGCGTTCTTGTTCGCAGCGTTCCATCGTACGTTGTTTCATGGTGCGAAGATCGCTGCCGCGCAGTTCTTTTTGGCCCGCTTCTTGCGGGCCATCGTATTGCAGGTAAAGTTGCAAGTGGCCGCGTCGCGCCCGTTCGCCGAGTTGTTGCAGAAAATGATCCTCCTTGGCGATGCGCACACCGTTGGTATTAATGAGGCAGTAATCGATACGCGGTTCATCGTGAATCCAGTCGAGCAAGCGAAACAATTCTGGATGCAAGGTCGGCTCGCCACCGGATAGTTGTAAAATTTCGATATGGCCCTTGCGATCCAGCACGCCTTTGATGCGTGCGACGAGAGAATCAAACGAATGAGATTTCAGTCGATCAGCCGAAGCTCCCACGGGTGAGTCGGCGAAACAGGTCGGACAGGCGAGATTGCAGGAATCGACAATTTCGATTAGCGCCAGGCAGGTGGACAAGATCTCCGTGCTCGAATCCGTGGGATGGGCATTTTTCCCGAGAGTGCCATCGATGCCGCCCGCGCCCGCAGCACAGGCGCATCCGGCGCCGCAGGAGTTGGCGGGGTTTCCTTGAGCGAGCCAGTAAAAGCGTGCGTCGCTGGAGATACAGACCGTAGTTTCCCCGTGAGCCGGGCAAGTGCGCGAGAGATAGACTTTCGCGGGAGAGGCCGTGGTTTTCCAGACTTCGCCCGGGACATCGCAGTGACAGGTTGGGCAACGTGAGATTGTTTGTTTGAGAGATTGCTTGAGCGAAGTGAGGGACATGTGATGGATGCCACTATGTCAGAACGTGCACGGAGTTCAGTAATTTTCTTGGCAAGGTGTGATTTTGCACGATTCGTTCGAGTGTTCAAAATGAATTATTTTCCTAATGATCGATAAAACTCGTGCATTACTCCGTAATGGCATTGATGCAAATTTTACCGATGACACGAGCCGTAGTGTGCGGCCTGGCGATGACCTTAGGCGCAGCAGTCGCGAGCGCCAAACCCAAGTCTGCCGCGCCGGCAGTCACCTTGAGTGCTGAAGGAACCAAACTTCAAGCCGAGTATACAGCGATGCTCACTGCGTTGCAGGATGATATCATCAAATCCTTGCCAAAGTTGGATGAAAAGAAAAAGTCTGCCATGCAGACAACGCGCGATGCCGTTCAAGTGGCGGCCGCTGCGGTCGATGCGGCATCCAAAAATAATGATAAAGTGGCTAGCGCACAAGGCTTGGTCAAACATGCCACTGACAAGTGGATTGGAGGTGCGGAAAAAGGCATCGCTGCCTCCAAGGCTGCGTTGGCGAAAGCGGGCGACGCTGCGGCACGTGCGGCGGCGGAAGCAGAATTGGCCAAGTGGGAAGCCAACAAAGCGGAGGGCCTCAAGGCTCTTGCCGAACGTAAGGCGCTGTTGGACCAGGCGTTAAAAAGTGACGCGGAGAGTCGCAAAGCACTTGCGGCTGCGCAAGCGACATTGGCCAATGCGAAAGCCGCAGAAACTACAGCGGCGAGAGAATTGATGACACAGATGAGTCCCGTTTTGAACAGCGATAAAATGGATGCTAAAATCACCAAGTGTGTGGTGATGCTGGACGCTACGCCTGCTAAGTTGGCCGCGTTCGCCGCGCAGGGTCCGGACAAGGCGGCTCTTGTGGAAAAGCTTCTGAATGATCCTGCCATGATGAAAGCTATGCTCATCGCTGGTGGCGCAAAATTTGCGGAATATGGCAAAGCCATTGAAATTTACACCGCCATTCAAAAGGCCAGCCCCAAGGCCGCTGATGGAAATTTCCAGCGTCTCGCTCTCGCCACGGCGTTGGAACACGCAAAGCCGATCGAGCAGAGCAATCCGAAGTCGGACACCACCGGCCCAGCCACGATTGATCCAGTGAAACGTTATCAGCATTATGAAAAAGCCTTTCTCGATGGCGAACTGGATCCGGTCTTCAAAAACCTCAGCGTGTGGGAATACCGTCATGTGGTAAATTGCGATGCACCGGATGAAATTCTTCAGTGGGGTCGCACCATGTTGCGCAACTATCGTCCCGATCACATCTACAGCGCTGATTACGGTTGGCGTTATGTATTAGCAGTCAAAACCGAAGTGCCCTATGGTTCGCAAAATGTCATCCATGATATTCCTACCCAGCACCATTATCAGAACATCATCAAAAATGGTGGCGTCTGCGGACGTCGTGCGTTTTTCGGTCGTTTCATATTGCGCAGCTTTGGCATTCCTACCTGGGGTGTGACTCAGAAAGCACATGCTGCTTTGAGCCACTGGACGCCGAAGGGTTGGGTCGTCAATCTTGGCGCAGGCTATCATGCCAGTTGGTGGGATAAAGACGAGGTATCGATGAGCGGCACGCAGTTTCTGTTAGAGACTCAGGCCCGTGCGCATAATGATGCATATTTGAAAGTGCAGCGCGCCCAGTGGGTGAGCCGCATCCTCGGTGAAACTTCTTATAACGAGCGCAAAAAAGAGGCCGGTGGTCTTTGGAGCAACGTCGCACTTTACCAATCGAAAGTCCTCGCTTCGTCTGCATCGGCTCTCGGTCCCTTGGGGCAGGAACTCGCGGAAGCCAATGAACGCGAACAGAAAGTCGAGTCCGCTGCCGTATCAAAATCGGACACTCAGATCACGGTAAAAAACGGCGTGATCACGATTCCCTCTGTCGCGCACGTGAAAACCAGCGGCAAAGGCGCCGCCATGAAAAGCTTCTCTGGTGGCATGCAGATCCATTCGCTCGGTGGACACAAAGCCGAGTATGAGATTGATGCCCCAGCTGCCGGGAAATATCTTCTCACGGCTCGTGTATCGACAGTGCAAGACGGACAAAAATTCACGGTGTCCGCGAATGGTGGCGCGTCTGTGGAATCCGGTGTGCCCTACACGCTCGGCATGTGGCAGCCAACAGCTCCGATTGAGTTGACTTTGGTGCAAGGCAAAAACACGATTCAATACGAGCTTTTAGCGGGCAGCAAAGGCGTGACCATTAAGGATTTCACGTTAACCCCTGCGAATTAAATTTTTCGAAAGCCAAGGACAGCGGTGCATGATTGCCACGTCCTTGGCTCTATATTTTTATCACGATCACTCACGCGCTTACTCTTCATGAAATTGTTATTTTCTATCTTGGCATTTGTTTTCCTCTCCTCGCCTTGCCTAAGTGCCGAGAAACCAAATATCATTTTCATTTTGAGTGATGACCTCGCGCAAGGTGATCTCGGCTGTTATGGTCAGAAAATGATCCAAACGCCGCGCATTGATCAGATGGCACGGGAGGGCACGCGTTTTCTTCAATCGTATTGCGGTACGACCGTTTGCGCACCGAGTCGAACCTCGCTCATGACAGGGCTGCACAGCGGTCACGCACCTGTGCGCGGAAATTGGGAAATCGCCAAAGGCGAAGGTCAGTATCCACTGCCGGATCAAACGATCACCGTTGCGGAAATTCTCAAGCCGCAGGGCTATGCGACGGCTACCATGGGCAAGTGGGGCATGGGCATGTTCGGCACAACAGGCGATCCTTTGAAACAAGGCTTCGATCATTTTTTCGGATACAACTGTCAACGTCACGCGCACTCGTATTTTCCCACCTATCTCTATCGCAATGATCAACGCATCGAGCTTGCAGGCAATACGGCCAATGGTCGAGAGACCTATGCGCAAGAGTTGATTCAGAAGGATGTTTTGCAATGGGTGCGTGCCAAAAAGGATCAACCATTTTTTCTCTTTTACGCCGCTACCTTGCCTCATGGAAAACACGAGATCGACAAACTTGGCATCTATCAAGATAAGCCCTGGAACGAACAACAGAAAGCCTATGCTGCCCAAGTAACGCGACTCGATAGCGATATTGGCGCTTTGCTGGATCTGCTGGGTGAATTAAAAATCGATGAAAAAACCATCGTCATACTTACAGGTGACAATGGTTCGTCTTTTTCACCGGATTCCGATATCGGCAAACTTTTTGATCAGGCATCGAACGGTATGCGAGGCTTCAAGCGCGGGCTATATGAAGGAGCCTTGCGTCAGGCCGCCATTGCTCGTTGGCCGGGGCAGATTCCGGCAGGAAAAGTGAATGATGATCCATGGGCATTTTGGGATTTTCTCCCCACTGCCGCTGAGTTGGCCGGTGCAAAAATTCCTGCGGAATGCAAAACAGATGGGCGATCTTTGGTTTCTTTTTTCAAGGGTGGTCCTGCGCCCACGCGCGACTCGTTTTACTGGGAACTGCATGAAGGCACGCCGATTCAAGCCGTTCGATTTGGCAAAGATTTGCAATGGAAAGCAATTAAAAACGGTCCAAAAGCTAAGCTGGAGCTCTATGATTTGATCAAAGACCCTAGCGAAAAAGTAAACCTTGCCGAGAGTCAACCGAAGATTGTCGAGCAAGCGATCGAGTTGATGAAAGCATCGCACGGTGAGAATCCTGATTGGCCGCTCACCGGCGTTGCGCCCCAGCGTCTCAAAGATCGTCAAAAAAAGTAAGCGCGCGCGGACTATTTCTCTGGTTCCTTCGCGCCGACGATTAACGAAGTAATGACTCCTGTGGCTAGGATCGCGAGGATCACTGCCAACACCGTGAGATTGAAAGAGTCACCGAGCCATATTTTGAGCCATTTGGCTGCTAACATTTTGATACCTACGAGAATCAGGATCAGCGATAATGCCGGTTTGAGATAACGGAATTTCGTGATCAATCCTGCCAAGGCAAAATAGAGTGAGCGAAGTCCAAGAATCGCAAAAACGTTGCTGGTGAATACTAAGAAGGGATCCGCCGTGATGGCGAACACGGCAGGGATGGAATCGACTGCAAAAATCAAATCGGTGACTTCCACAAGTATGAGAGCGACCGCAAGGGGCGTGAGTAACCACTTACCCACGGGGGCAGCTTCAACCACAGGGTCTAGCTTTTTTTCCTCACCAGGTTCTGCGGCTTCGCGTGACCAGTCACTACCCGCTCTAACCATGAAGTGTTGGCCATGGTAGTCGCGTGTGATGGGGAAAAACTTGCGCAACCATCGTACAATCGGATTGTTCTCTGGATGCTCTTCCTTCTCTTCCATCACGAGCATCTTGATCCCGGTAAAAATCAGGAAAGCGCCGAAAAAGTAAAGAATCGCGTGGAAGTTCTGCACCAAAACCGAACCCAAGCCAATCATCATGCCGCGCATGAGTAGTGCCCCGAGAATCCCCCAAAAGAGCACACGGTGTTGATAGCGCGCGGGCACAGCCAATGAACTGAAAACCATGGCTATGACAAAAATATTGTCCACACTGAGAGATTTTTCGACGACGTAGGCGGTCAGATATTTCGTCGCAGCCAATTTTCCGGTGTTCACCATTTGATCCACGGCATCCACCGAGAGACCGAGTTCAAACCAATGCAGCTCGTAGGCAAAATAGACCAGGATGGAAAAAGATAAGCCCAAGGTGATCCACACAGCAGACCAGGAGAGAGACTCCTTGAAACTTACGATATGCGATTTGCGGTGAAATACCCCCAGATCCAGTGCCAACATAATGAAAACGAAACCAATGAAAATTACCCACGCCCAAGTCATGCGCGAAAGCTGTAGGGCGATAGTCATTTCGACAAGTGGAAAACAAGGATGAAATTCCACTTGTCACCTGCGCGCATAGTCCGCCGTCCGCTCACTCGTCCGTCTGAAACAAATTTTTTAAAAGAACGTTTTACAATGCCCGATTACCGTCTAGTCCAGAAAATCAAGATAAATGAACTTTTTTCTGGTAAAAGGCACCGAATCTGCTATGCCTGCGTCTGAAAATACACGCATATGACAGAAGAAGCTCTCTATCGACATCAGATTAAAGTCGGCTCACGACAGCTCGAAATGTCTCACGACAACTATGTGGGTGAGTCTGTTTTGTCAGATGACTATGAAAATCAGCTGCGTGAATCTCAGGCGCGTTTGCACCAGTTGCAGGCGGAGCAGCAGGAATTGGAGCGTCTCGCGCAAGAGCTGGAAGAGCTGAATTCCAAGAAGCGGATTTTCCTCTCCAGCCAGGTAGAAATTACCGAGAAGCTGAGCAATGCGGTTACTTTGATCGATCGCGAGTTACTTGCCATGCGTACCGAACTGCATGAGCTCGAGCAGTGCCGTCATGCCTTTGACAATCGTTTGAAAAAAATCGCCAAGTTTGATCCTGAAAGTTGGACGCGAGACAACCTCAAGCTCAACTTGGAAAAAGCCATTGGCGTGATCGATCAAGCTACGGACGAGTATGAGCAAGCGGCACAGCACTTTGCCTCGATGCGCTCGGGCGAAATTTTTGGCACCGGTCGTCGTCGCAAGCCTACCATGCATGCGGAAACGGGCGAATTTTTGGCGCAACTTAAAAATGGCTTGGCATTCAATCTGCCTATCATCACGCTGGCGCTGGTAGCGATGGTACTATACTATTTGAAATAAGTTCATGACGAAGTATTCCGACAGCGCCATTCCCGACCTTGCTCAGGTTCACCGCAGCAAGGCGCAGATTGATGCGGAAATCGAGCGATTAAAGCAATTGCCTGAGCAACTTCGTCAAGAGCAACACGATCGGATGAATACGCTGCCGCCCTCGGATTTGATTGAGCATCGCATTCGTCAGAATGAGTATGACAAATTGGCAGGACGCGGTGAAATCGGCAACGTCAAACGCGAAGTGACGCGCCATTTGTGGGTGATGTTGCTATTGCTCATCGCAGTTGTAGCGATGGTTTGGTGGGCTTATCGATCCATGGAACGCTATGGTCTGCTGTAAGCCGTCCTTGTGATTGCTACTTCTTCAGCCACGACTTGGTATCCTGCACATCCATCGCACGCTGCTCTTTCCAGTCGATGATATCCGCTTGCTCCATCGAGGAGCGCTGGCTTTCGTTTTGCGTTGCGCGGGGTCGTGCAATGCCGGATGTGGAACTCTCGCGAGCTGTCTGACTGGCAATGCGTGGTGTGTTCACCGACTTGCGTGAGAACAAGGAACGGAATCCGCCTTCTTGCGCGTTCTTAGCCGCATCGTTTGGGCTTTTGTTGAATTGTGTGGTGGTTGTGTTACCCGTATATGCTTGCTTGGAATGCTCGGTATTGCCCCACCATGATTTTTTATTCACCGAGGCAGGTGTATAGGCCTTACCAGCAAACTCGCGATTGGCAAGGGTGGACTGTCCCATCCCTTCAAACGAACTGCGCTTATCATTCTGGATTTTCCAATTGCCCTCGGCGTCTTGATAATATCCTTCCTTGCCCTTGCCGTTGAAGCGATCATTCATCGAACGAGGCTTCGATGCCTCACTCGCGAGCTTATTGCTTTCCGCCTTGTCCGCGCATTGTGACAAGAAGAGAGCGGCGGCGAGTAGAATGATATGCTTCATGGGGAAAAGTTATGTTAGACCATGCCTAAAATCATTCTACCTTCTTCGGAAATCATATCCTGATTCCACATCGGATCCCAGACGAGTTCGACGCGCGCGTCATCGATTTGAGGAAGCGACATGATGCGCGCTTGGGCATCGGCAGCGATCACCGGACCCATGCCGCAGCCGGGAGCCGTGAGGGTCATTTTGACGAGGGCTACGGTTTTGCCATCTTGTTTTTCGAGGGCGCAATCATACACCAAACCGAGGTTGACAATATCAACGGGAATTTCCGGGTCATATACACCTTTCAGTTGAGCCCAGACTTGTTCTTCGAGAGGTGCGTCTTTCAGTCGTTCGATCTCTTCGACTTTTTTTTGCTCAGCTTCTGGATTGATGCCGAGTGCGTCTGCATCTTGGGAGGAAATGCGTGCGAGGCCGGATGAGGTGGCAACTGTATACGTGCCACCGAGTCGTTGCGTGATGTAAACGACGGTGCCGATCGGCAGGGTGAGGCTATCACCGCTGGGGATTTGGATGGCTGCGACGTCGCGTGTTAAAGTAATTTCTTCGTGCATGTTTTCGTGTTGATTGTTGGAGATTCAATTCACTGTTCACTCAGTCTCCCTGTATTGAAAAGCGGAGCGATCGTGACTCTTATTGTAAGTTATTTTTGAATTGCGACTCCCATCACTTTTCATTTTTTGGATCCACTGGCGCGATATCGTCGAGGCGATCAATTGCTTTACCCGCGACATCGATGACGCGGTCGCTTGAGGCAGTGTCTTCATAGTTCTTGATGATGGCGCGGACCCAAGGTTTTGCATTGATGTCAGAATTCTGGACAAGTGAGCGGATCACGGCTTCCTGTTCTGCTTCCAGCTTTGCGGCGGTGGCGAGGAGTTTCCACAGAGCCTGGGTCGCGTCATCGCTGCGCTCGGATTGTTGCAACAGAACTTCACGGCAGGAGTTGAAAATACGCCCACGAAGCATGGGCTCCTTGACTTCATCCAGAATGCCCAAGAGTGGTTCCATCAATGATTCATCGGGCCAATTTTTCGAGGCATCGGCGGCGGCGATTTGCATCAGCTTGTCCGTTCCCTTGAGGTGACCGAGAATCACTTCCTGCGCTTTGGGTGTGCCCGTGGCGCCGAACACGCGAAGCAGTGCTTGTTTTATCTCTGCAGTAGAGGCGGACTGATAAGCACTTTCCACGCTGGATGCCAGGGCGTCGCGGGTGGTGGATTTTTTGATCAGGTTGACGATCACTTCCTCACTGCTCTTGCGAACGGCGCTTTCGCTCGTGTTTTGTATCAGTTGCAATAACACCGGCAGGTGTTGATCGGCCGCCATACCTTTGAATGCCGTGAGTGCTGCTACTGCGGTTTCGGGTTCGGGGTTTGAGTTAATGAATTGCATCAAGGCACTGGCCGTGCCTTCACTCTTATGACCTTTGGCGATGCGTCCACCAATCACGCGACTGATCAGGTCGACACGGATTTCCTTATGCATGGTGGCCGTGGTGGCAAAGTTGATGAGTTTTTCATCCACATCTGTGCCATCGGTAGCCTCAGCGATAAAGAGCGCTTGATACACTGTTTCGCGACTGTTTTTGGAAGCAATTCCGGTAGTAGCGTTTAACAAGATATCGAGATCTTTCTTATCAACAGGCAGTGCTGTTGTTCCCTCTTTTGCTGCTAAAGTGACGAGCACGTTGTAGCGCTGATTGATTTTACTCTGGGCACTGCGAGAGATCATCAACCAGACGACGAGAATGATAATAATGCCAAGGATGGAAGCGAGTGCTGCTTTGGCACCGTTGTTCATGTTCGATTTCTTGTGCTGAGGGCCGGCAGCTTGTTCTGCAGCAGCTGCTTTGGCATTGTCCTGTGGCTGCATGGCTGCCGTTCGCGGAGAGCCGGGAGCCAAGGCTGCTGTGGGTATAGGGCGAGCAGGAATGACAGGTGCGGCGCCTCCTTTCGGCACTGGTTTCACCAAGGCCGCAGTTACGGGGCTGGCGGGCCGTTTCATTCCGAGATTGCCTGTGGGCACGGGGGCAGGAGCTTTAGGCGAAACCAACACCGGAGGCGGTGGAGCGGCAGCCGGAGTAATCGCCACAGGAACTTCTTTGGAAACGTTGTCGGGCGGAGTGACGCTCGCTACAGGCACGGTAGCTTGCGGTACGGCCGCAGGTTTGACAGTGACCGTTTCGGTGGGCTTTGAGCCGGGTATAAGTAAGCGAGGTTTGGGCTTCGCGGCGGAGTCATCGGTGGCAGCAGGAGCTACGGTCGGCGCTGGCGGTGGTGGCGTGTTCGCAGGAGGAGTCGAAATTTCCGCTGGCGCAGGGGCGTTCGGTGAAGCAACGAGAATCGATGCGGTCTCGATGGCGGGCTGCGAAGAGGTGTGAACATTGGCGCGACCGAAATTTTCCGGTGGCATGATCGGTTGCGGCACTGATCGCAGCAGCGAGGTCATGGGCGGCTTGGGCATATCGGGCGTGTTGCTTACCGCGGCACCCGGAATGTTGAGAGCGGGTCTGCCACGCGGTGTGGGAGCTTCCTCGGGTACGGGGGCGGCGTCGCCGAGCTGGTCATTTTGAATAAAGAGTGCGAGTGAGTCGCGGGCTTTCACGGGGCGATGTTCGGGCAGTCGATTGATGTGCCACATAATCCATTCTGTAGCCCAGCGTGGCAGGTCGGGACGGATTTCTTGCAGTGGGAAAACACGATGGTCAAGGTGGGCGGCCATCACTTGTGGGCCAGTCTCTCCATCAAAAGGGTGCATGCCGGTGAGTGCGTAATAGTAAACGCAACCAATGGCATACATGTCAGTCCGGGAGTCCAATTCCACGCGCTCGAACTGCTCGGGTGCCATGAAGAAGATCGAGCCGAAAATCCCATCCTTTTGGTCGATGGTTTGTAGCGATGGCTTAGGGGTGAATTTCGCGAGACCAAAGTCCACGATTTTGACTTGGAATTTTCCTGAGGGCAACCAAGTGAGCATCACGTTGGCTGGTTTCAAGTCGCGATGGACGAGATTCATGTCCTGCGCGGCGATCAGCGCCTCTTGGGTTTGCAGCGCGAACTCGCGGAAATCCGCCCAAGTGAAAACAGCTTTTTTGACAACATCGTCGATGGTGACGCCGTGCAGCAATTCCATGACTACGAAAGAGCCGTCCTTGTCCACACCGACATCATAAATGGTGACAATGTGTGGATGTTGCAAAGCGGAGAGAGCACCTGCTTCCTTTGTAAGTTGGCGTGTTGCTTCACTTTCGAGATCAGAGGCCACGCCCGGCAAGATTCGCTTAATCGCTACCTCCCGGCTCAGATGATTATCGTAGGCACGATAGACTGCACCAAGTCCGCCTTGGCCGATTTTTCCGAGAATGTCGTAACGTTCTTCCATACTGAGTGGGATTATTCTGAATGAGTTTTGCACAGAGGAAAAGCAGGAAGTTGCGGGAAACAGACTTTCTTTTCAATTCTGTGCTGGGGAATGTAACAAGGGTTTGGGTGATCGGCTCATGTTTTCGATGAGCGAGTAAATGGGTTAATTGAGAACCATCGCGGGTGGCGTTGGGTTGTGATAGAAAGGGGAAAAAAATCGGCGCTTGAATGAGTTATTCCGAACGTGAGAGTTGTTGCAAGCCCCGTTGGAGCAGGGCTTTATCGATCATGTTAGAAACCGAATCGTCGAGATAAATGACGAGAGTTTCATCGATAAATTCGATGCTGTGTGATTTGGTGCCGAGGGGTGGCGCTTGGAATGCTTTGATCAATTCCTTCATATTGCGGACGGGCTTGCCATTGACCTTACTGATCATGAGGTTGCGTAAGCTTTCATAGCCTACGGTGGCTTGAGTGGGAATAACACCCGTGAGGCACAGCATGCGGTCGTGATTTTCTTGATAGCTCTCGGGATTGCTTAATGCATTGAGGAAATGAAGGGGCGCGCGGGATTCCCATTCTTCGCCATACGCTTCGAGCAGCGGCTTTGTGAGTTCCTGAAAAATCATGCCGCCCTTGATGAGGAAGTTAGGCGCAGTGCCGAATTGATAGAGGGGCACAAGGCGGGTGTTTTCTTCCTGACGTGTGAGTGTCACATTGGCTGTGATTTCCTTGCCATCTCGCCACAAAGTAAGCGCGATAGTGTCACCGGCGGACTTGTTGCCGCGAACCAATTGCACCCAGTGAAGTGCCCCGTATAGGTCATCATTGTAATAACCCCGACGATCAATGGCCTTGCCCTCGATGGCGAGTATGACATCACCGGGCTGCAGCTTTGCGGTATCGGCCGCCGAACCCTTTCGGACTTTGCTGATGTAGATGCCGCCAACGGACTCAGGGATTTTCAGATAGGACCGGAAGTGGCTGTCTTCGGTGTCGGAAATACTAACACCGAGATTCGGAAATCCTTGATACGTTTCTTTTTTCGATTCACTGAGAAAGCGGGAGATCAAGGGAGTGGCAATGACTTCGCAAATTTGGTCCTTGCTGTCGTAGGAACTGAGTATGCCCGCGAGTTTTCCTTCATTGAGTACCGGTAAAGTAAATGATGAAACGGAGGACTGCATCGATGCTTTCACGCGGTAGGTGAGAAACATTTGTCCTGGCAGAAAAGTCGAGCGCACGTCAGCGGACAACAACTGCCCCGCAGTGATGAGGCTTTGTCCGGTGTCTTCGACTTGGATGATCTCCAAGCTATCGCGCAGTGGCGGATTCGCCGCAATCTCCAGCGCTTTCATGCCGACGAAAAATTTCTTAGCTTCCTCGCCTTCGGGCAGGCGCAGCAAGGCGAGGTTGGCTTCGTAATCCACATTGACGACCTCGGCGCGGGCGCGGCGGGTGCCATCGGTCGATTCGAGTTCGAGGAATGTCGCATCAGCGACCATCTCTGCAGTGGTGATGACCTGAAAGTCGCCGACGATCGTGCCGAGCGAACGAAGTCGACGCGGTGGATTTTTTTCCCAAGGCTGGCCGACGTTCCAATTTTGTAGCGTGGCATTCACACGCACTACCGACAAATTGGTGTCAACGATGTTCGTGGTTGCGTGCTCTGGTGTAGGGGGCACTGCTGTGGGCTTTTGGCAAGCGACGAGCAACAACAGAGGCAGAAAGAAATATGATTTCATGGGTGGATCGGTGCGATGTTAGCGGGCTTGCAAATTGCTCAGGCGTGGGATGTTGTAATTTTTTTGCACACGATCGTTGGCGGCCTTGATCTGGGCTGCGGGTAGCACCAGCGGCCGGTCGACTCCCATGAGTTCGATCACAAAATGCTCAGGAGGTTTTTCTGGATAGAGTAACTCTTGCGCTATCGCCAGCGAGGTGACTTTGAAGCCGTTGATAGTCTTCACTACTCGGCCTTCATATCTGGGCATGCTGCTGTTGAGTTCGTCGGTCAAAAAATCCGTTAGAATGACGATGTCTTTGTATTCTTGAAAAATTCCTTTGGAAACATAATCGGAATACATGCGGCGCACCGTTACATCGCGGAAGGATTGTGTGGCAAAAAGATTGGTATCGAGTGGTTGCAAAAGCAGTCCAGCAAAGACGATGTAGCGCGGCTTTTCTTCATACTTGATGGCATACATGCGACCTTGGGGAAGCGACTTCAAAGTCACGTTCAGATCCAGCGATTCGCGATTGCGGAGAACGCGTAGTTTTACCGGATCACCGGCAAATTTGCGTTCCACGATTTCGTGCATGTTGACCTTCTCTCCATCAATCAAAATCGATCCGTTCGCGTCGATGGGATGGTCATCGATGCTCATTAAGACATCCCCCGGTTTGACGATTCCATCGCAGGCGCTGGTCGCGGTAACATTAGTGATGAGCACACCGAGGCCGTTATTTTGCAACTGTAACGCCGCGCGCATCGCAGGGTTGATCAAGGGAAACTCGGTGATGCCAAGATCCGTGTATTCATCATACTTGCCATCTTCGACGTCTTTCAAAAATCGATTCACCACTGGTGTGGGGATGATGTAGCCGGTATTGTCTGCTTGCGTTAGTCCTTGAAAGGCGACTCCGACCACTTTGTTATCTTGGAGCACGGGACCACCAGAGTTGCCGGGGTTAATGGCGGCATCAATTTGCACGATCAAATGCGAGTCGGCGCGTGAGTGCGAGTAAGGTTGGAAGTCGATGCGGGAAACGACGCCGCGCGTGACGGAAAGGCGTTCACCGCCGATCGGATAGCCAATCACTCGGACCTGAGACTCGAGTGCGGGAACAGCCTGTCCAATGGTGAAGACAGGTAATTTTTCAAATGGGGCAAAATCCTCCACTGAGAGAATCGCGAGGTCGCAATCGTGTGCAATGAACTCGACTTTGGCCTGATGCTTTTCCGGCGATCCGTAGATGGTGATGAGAAAACGTTGGCCATTCGATACCACATGGGCATTGGTGAGAAAGCGATTGGGCCCGATCAAAAATCCTGTGCCGATGCCGCCACTGAAGCGACCTGCGTTCCATGGAGCGGAATAATTCGGGACCTGGGTCGCAACTTCTACCCTGACTACTGAGCGATAGATTTCCGCCGTTGTCGGTTCTGCTTTCGCGGGCTCAGCGGGCACAGTTGTCTGACTAAATGCGGGACACGCGATTAGAAAACAGAGGAAAAAATATTTCATAGAGCTGGTCGGGTATAAGTGATGCGAAGTCGATGGAAAAGAATTTTCTCCGCAGTCATATCATCCGATTCTCCATGATCTTACGCTCAGGGTCGATCCATGCGTGACGCGGCGAAACTGTGAGCGGAAATTTCGCTCTTGGGTCGAAGTGTTAGTCTTCGTAAGAATCACCGTCATCGGTTTTCTTGACGGGTGACTGTACGCGATAGCCATTGTCGTGCGCAACGTAACCAGCGGCCGCGCCGACAGCAAGAGGCACACAAGAGGTCATGGAAAAAGCGAAAGCGGATAGTGCGACGAGAGATGCTAGACGTAATTTGGTCATGGAATAAAATTACTGGGAAATGACAGGCTGTCAATGCGCGATATGAAGTCCTGCCATCCGCTGGCAAATTTTTGATTTTTTTCTAATACCATTGCGTTTGATGTGTCATAGATATCGGAAACTCAATCACACGATCATGAACAAGCACATCAGCTCATTACTTGTATTCTTCTGTTTTGCGAGCATGAGCATGGGGCAATCGGACCCTTTGACGGCATTTCCTGCGGCTAAGGAGGGTCAGGTGCGATATGTGATCACAGTGCCGAAAATGGAGGCGGAGGAAAGTCATAAAGTCGAGTTGATCGTTGGGAAAACTGTCCAAACTGATGGGGTGAATCGCACGTTTTTTGGCGGACAAATGGAAGAGGTCGAACTGAAAGGCTGGGGTTATAGTTATTATGAAGTGAAGAAGCTAGGGCCGATGGCCAGCACGATGATCCATATTCCGCCGGGGTCAAAACCCGTGGAATCCTTTGTGCGCATGAATCATAACGTGCCGTTGCTGCGTTATAATTCGCGTATGCCGATCGTGGTGTATTTGCCTGAGGGGGTCGAGTTGCGCTATCGCATTTGGCAGGCGGGCAAAGAAGAGATTGCGCCGAAGGGATAATTCTTTATTTTACGATTACCGCACCTTTACCGGTAACAGTTTCGCTGAGTCGCAGGCGGCCATTGGCGAAGGTAGACTCCATCACTTTGGTGCCGACGTAGGCTTTTTGTGTAGCGGTGGCAGGTAGATCGATTGTCGCACTGATGCCTTCAGGCAAGGAAAAATTCCATGTCTTGCTGGCCTTGTCCCACTTTAGTTCAATCGGCCCTTTGGGTGAGGGGACTTTGGAGGAAATTTTCGTTAGAGAAGCGGGTTGGGGTTGGATGATGATTTTCGACCATCCTGCTTGCAAGGGGCGCACTCCGGCTACGTAGCGCGGTAGCAGATTCGCGGGCGCGGCACCCCAAGCGTGGTTCCAGTCTTGATTGGGTTTGTATTTGTTGTCCCATGCTTCCCAGGTAATTGTCGTGCCACTTTTGAGCATGTGTTTCCAACTGCGATCACCATCGGCGAGAATGAGATCGAGGGCGGCAGCACCGGCACCATTTTCATACAAACCTTCTAGCAGATACTGCGCGGCATACACCGAGCACTTCATGCCTTTTTGGATGAGAAAGGCGATGACCTTGGGCTTGCGATCCTCTGGCACAAGGCCAAAGGCTAAGGGGAAAAGGTTGGCATGCAGGGAACTGTGTTTGGTGGTTTCGCCATCGGTGTAGAGGCCCGTGGCGGGATCGAAAAGTTTCGCTTGAAACGCCGCGTAGGCTTTTTGGTACTGTGTTTGATGGACTTTGGCGTCGTCGGCTTTGCCCGCTGCCATGGCGAGTTCGCCCATCATTTGCACAGCGCGCAGGTGGAAGGCATTTACGACAGTGTTGACGGGTGTGAAGACAAAGCCATCACGCTCTCTGGCGGGCCAGTCGACGATGTCATCGCGTTTGATTTGTTTATCGTTGCTCACTAGCAATCCGTCTTCGCGTGCTCGCTCGCCTAGCGTTTTAGGTTTGAGTGATTCGTAGCGTTCGCTCATCCACTTAGCATCACCGGTGAACATCCAGTCGGCATAGACCATGAAGATTAAATGCGGAGCCCATTCGCTCGGCCAGGTCGGTTGTTTCATCAAGTGGTCAAAGGTATCACGCGCCATCTGCGGATCGGGATCGCAGGCGTAATGGCTGAGTTGATTCAGATAAGCATCTGCCTCGTAGGGAATGCGTTCGCGGTCGCCATCGACATAGACGCCGGCAAAAGTAGTGGCTTTGATCGAGTAACGACACAATTCCCAGATCTGGTCGAGTGTGGCATCGGATGAAGTAAAACTTGCGGCATCGTCTTGCCACGTTTTGGCAAAAGCGGCACTGCGTTGGATATTAGCAGCGGTGAAAGTGCCTTTCCAGCCTTCGATTTCAACCCACCGAAAGGGCAGCACGACGCCCCATTCTTTCGGTGTGAGAACGGCGGCCGGTTGGCTGGTATTGCGTTTATCGGCTGCGGGGGCGACAAGTGTTTTTTCCCCTTTTGCCGTGATTTTCGTTTGGGCGTAGCGGATGGTGCCACCGGGATTGCGATCGATGCGTCCACCTTTTGCAGCTTCGCCAAAGTGGACGGTAAGTGTTTGGGATTCCGTGAGCTGTAGGAGATCAATATTGGCAAAGGCGACCTTGCCAAAATCGACGAGGATAATCCCATCTTCGAGCGTCTTTACGCTGACAGCGGGCTGTGTGACGAGGTGAGTTGGCGCAGCATGAGAAGTGGTGCAGAGGCACGCGACGAGAAGTAGGATTCGTTTCATGAGTGTTGAGGGAAATTATTCGAAATCGAAAGATTTGGGTCGTTTGGGTCGCAAGGCGGAGCGTCCGCCGTGAGCTTGGCGGATTGGATCGAAGAGTGAATCCATGCCATGCGACTTGATGTCATACACAGCAGAGAGCAATTCGCCAAGCCGATCTTTTGGAAAGCCGCGCTCTTTAAACCACGCAAGGTATTCCACGGGTAAATCACAAATCCACACGCCTTTGGGTGGGCACTCCTTCGGACCGAATTTCCCATACGGCATGCGCATCACCCCGATGTCCGCCAGCAAGCGGCGGAAGTCATCGCGGTCGATTTCAGCATGGTCCATGGGGAGATGATAGAGAGTGTTGCAAAAAAATCAATGCGCTTGCACATGGGGGGGCAAATGTGGATGCTGTGTCTGTGTTATCAGCGAGTGCCATTATGACCGCCGTGTTGCCGGCGTATTTGCTGATTTTGTTAGGAGTCATTCTGCGGAAGACACGCATCTTGCGTCAGGAGCATGATGAGCCGCTCATGCACGTGGTTTTTCATGTGATGTATCCGTGTTTTATCTTGGATAAAATTCTCGGTAGCGAAGCCTTGCGCAATGGCGGGGTGGTGGGATGGAGCATCGGTATCGGATTCTGTGAGCTGCTGGTCGGTATGATGGTGGGCATCGTGGCGGGGAAGTTGATCAAACTGGAAAAAGGCAATGGCCTACGCACGTTTGCGTTTTCCGTGGGCATACAAAATTTCGGCTTCACTGCCATTCCCATTGTGCAAGCGCTGTGGGGCGCGGCGGCGGTATCGGTCTTGATGGTGCACAATCTCGGTGTCGAACTTTCCATCTGGACTTTCGGGGTGATGGTGATGTCCAACGAAAAAAAAATCCCCTGGAAAAAACTGATCAACGGTCCAGCGCTGTCAGTGGTAGCGGGCTTGTTGTTGGTGGCACTGGGAGTCGATCAAAGTATCACGGGTCCAATTCGTGAAATGATGAAATGGCTGGGCAGCGGTGCGTTTCCGTTAGCGCTGCTGGTGACTGGCGCGATTATGATCGACATGGTGCATGCGGAGAAACCATCGCTTCGCATTGCGGTGATGGGCTCGGTGCTGCGCTTGTTGGTGATCCCGCTGATCATCCTCTCGGTGGCAAAGTTTTTTCCGTTAGCGTTAGAATTGAAACAAGTGCTAATCGTGCAAGCGGCGATGCCTGCCGCGATGTCGCCGCTCTTGATTGCCAAGTTGTATGGTGGACGTCCGGGAATCGCGGCACAAATCATCGTCGTCACGACCGTGCTGAGTCTATTGACGCTGCCGTGGATGATCGCCCTCGGAATTCGCTGGGTGCTCGGGTGAGATCAGGAATTCACCATGGTGCGTGGTGTGGCAGTCGCTTGGAACGGGACCTCTTCGAGGATGGTGCGAACCAAATCGTTAGCGGTCAATCCTTCGATGCGAGCATTGTATTCCAAAACGATGCGATGACGTAATACGGCACCGGCGACGAAGCGCACATCTTCAAACGAAGCATGCGGACGTTCATTGATCAATGCGCGGGCCTTGGCAGCCGAAGCCAGCGATAGAGCGGCACGAGGCGAAGCGCCATAACGGATGCCGCGCGATGCAGTCGATTGTCCCGGATGTGTGGCATCGACCAAGCGAGCGATGTAGTTAGCCACGGGAGTGGGTAAATAAATACGACGCACCAGACCGAGGACCTCGTCGAGGGTTTCGGAGCTCATGATGGGCTCGACCACGGGATCCGTGCCGAGTTCGCGGTGATTGACGATGCGTTCCAAGGTGGCGACGTTATTGCGTGTCACTTCGAGTTTGAAAAGGAAGCGATCGAGTTGCGCCTCGGGCAGGGGATATGTGCCTTCAAGTTCGATCGGGTTCTGTGTGGCTAAGACGAAGAATGGTTTGGGCAAGTCGTGGGTTTGACCGAGTACAGTCACGCGGCGTTCTTGCATCGCTTCCAGCAAAGCAGATTGCGTTTTCGGGGAGGCGCGGTTGATCTCATCGGCCAGCAGGATGTTGGTGAACAGCGGACCGGGTTGGAAGATGAATTCGCGCTTGCCATTAACTTCTTGCAACACGGGGTTGCCAGTGATGTCGCCAGGCAAAAGGTCGGGTGTGAACTGCACGCGTTTGGTGTCGAGACGGAGCGAGCGAGAGAGACCTTTGACCAACTCAGTTTTGCCGAGACCTGGGAGGCCCTCTAACAAAATGTGTCCGCGTGCGAGCACGCCGGTGATCACTAGGTCGATGAGTTCTTCTTGGCCGAAAAGGACTTGGTTGAGAGCTTGGTTGAGTGAGCGAATGTGCTTGGCGGCATCGGCGACTTCGGTTTCGGTGGCGTGTGACATGATAGTGCGTTATTCGAAAAATTTCTTAAGTGCTTTTTGTTCTTGGGGGTCGAGTGATTCTTTCCAGACGCGATCACCGCCCTTGCCGGTATCGGTAACATCGCCACCGGCCTTGGCTTGACTGGCGCTTTTATCGACATCGTGTTCGCCGTCTTGCAGTTCGAGTAAATCGCCGGGAAGTGATTTCGATAGATCGGTGGCCTTGAGTCCTTGCATATCGCCGGTCTCGAGTTCTTGCGATGCTTTGCCTAACAAATTCGGGTCGTGCCCGGGACCGCGATTGACGCCTCCTTTGCCGGGACCTTCGCCATCTTCTTCTCCTTCGCCTTTACCTTCTCCCTCGCCCTGACATTTTTTGTCACCCGGATGGCTGCCATCGGCGAGCAATTCATCGAGCCATTCTTCGCCTTGTCCGCCTTCGCCATTTTGGCCTTGGCCCTGCTCCTTGAGTTGTTCCGCGCCCTTCTGCAAGTTTTGTTGCATCTGCTTCATTTGCTCTGGCGTCAATTGTCCGAGTTTGTTCGGGTCGAGTTGCTTGAGTTGTTCCATCAGCGCAGGATTCGGTTTCATCGCGCCGTTCTTCATACCTTCCAGTGCTTGCTGGAATTCGTTGGCAAGCCTTGCCTTCTCTTTGTCTCCCAGTTGGGGATTTTGTTGCAGCGTCTCCAAGGTTTTCGCTGCCTGGTTCATTTCGCGTTCGAGACGCTTGCTCTCCGACTTATGCTCCTTGCGCATGTTATCCGTCGCTTCCATGGAGGCATGGCTGAACCATTCTTCCGGGTCCTGCGCACGAAGGTCTTCAATTTTTTTCCGCACTTCTTCGATGTATTCTTCATCGACAACT
This sequence comes from Akkermansia muciniphila, assembly GCA_945890645.1. Lineage (GTDB taxonomy): Bacteria > Verrucomicrobiota > Verrucomicrobiia > Verrucomicrobiales > Akkermansiaceae > UBA956. The sequence continues at coordinate 3,591 of CAMDCV010000006.1, read as the reverse complement.
TTTTCTTCTGCCAGTTTGGCGAGCTCCGATTCCGTGCGCTCCCACGCTTGTGGTTCATCCGGTGGTGTGACCGGTGGTAAAAAACGATGCAAAGGAATGAACAGTCCGGCCGCTAATAACAACAATGCGGCAATCGGGGGCAAAAGCACACGCTGCCAATTCCAACGCAGACCCGCATCAATCTTAGCGGGTGGTGTCGGCCATGCTGCGACGCCTGCCCGTGCGGCGGACAGACCACTGCGCAAACGCATCGCGGCTTCTATGCGTACGAGAGACTGCTCCGGCTTTTCAAAGTTGCGCTGAGCGATGGCCCAGGTAATCACTGCGATGACTAGGATCATACCGCCTGCGGCAAATAAATAGGGCTCAAGACCATGGTCTGGATACTGCCGGCGCAGCCAGAGGAGCAAGCCTGTGCCGATCAAACTGCACAATAGGAGAGGTGCGGAAAAACGTTGCAGCCACCAAGCAAGGTTCACCTTGCGCGCTACGTTGCGAGCATGAGATTCCCATGTGGTTTGGGGAGAGGTAGTTTCCTGCATTGCGTGTATTGTAGCACCTATGCCAGCGAGGGAAAGCAGGAATTCCATGACCTGGCATTTTAGGGAAAAATATGAAATGCTGAAAAAAGTGCATTTTATTGTTGACGGTCGATGAATTAAATGCTGTTTTTCCAGCACCATGAACTGGTTGACACAAACAATGACGGCACTGCGCACGCGCGGTGGAAGTGGATTCGGATGGGTTAGCGTCGCGGCCACGGCGTGGTTGCTGGCTTCCTGTGCTTCTGGTCCGGCGGGTTCGAATTATCAGCCGGCCTCTCCCGAGGCGCGTTCCATCAAATCGGGGCCGAGATCGGACAATTCGGTCGATTCCTCCGAAGCGTTTGCGAAACCGGCGAAAGAGCGTCCGGGATTGGCCACGACATGGGGCAAGTCGGTGAAGGCGCCGATGGGTGATTTGCGTTTCACTCGTGCCTCGAATGCTCCGGTGGGAGTTGATGCGATTTTCTACAACAACCGCGAAGGATTGGAAGCGATGGATGCCATGGATATGAAAGTCGATGCGATTCAAACCGCCGCGGGCGGCATCATCGAGTGGGGCATCAAAGGTGGCATCGGTTATCTGCCCGCCTACAAATCCTACACTACGGGTGGCTATCGTCGATTTGCCCAGGGCGCGCACGGCGGCCAATACAGCATCGTCATCAAGAACCGTTGCAAGAGCCGCGTGCAAGTGGTGGCCAGTGTGGACGGGCTCGATGTGCTCGATGGCAAACCCGCGAGTGTGAGCCGACCTGGATATGTGATTGATCCCGGCAAAACTTTGGAAATCAAAGGTTTCCGCACCAGCTACGATGCTGTGTCAGCCTTTCAATTCAGTAGTGTATCCGAATCCTACGCTAATTTGCGTCACGGCAATACGCGGAATGTGGGTGTAGTTGGCATCGCCGTGTACACCGAAAAAGGCTTCGATCCTTGGACTTGGATGCCGGGCGAAGTCAAGCAGCGCAGCACGGCGAATCCCTTTGCGACAGCGCCGTAGTCGGAAGAAATAAAATACCGCCGAGAAGTAGGACGAACCTGTTTCTCGGCGGCTTTGCGTTTGGATGGGGTATTTCCCCAAACCCAATCGATTATGGGATAAATGCAACTCGTTCGTTATTGAGGAACTTCTGGGAAATGGCGATCATTAATGGGCGGGTTGAGCATTTCGACGTGCCCATCGAGAAAGGTGAAAACGGCTTTTTTGCTCGGGAAATAGTCGATGTTGTTCGTGCGTTTTCCGCCTTTTTTCGTAAGGGGCGCGTAGGCCTCTCCATCTTCTGCATTAAAGCGGTAAAAACCATATGTCATGTAGAGTGTGAGTGAGGGATCTGGATAGGCACTGGTTTTGAGATACTTATTCCATTTGTAAATACTGTTGCTGAAAGCAAATGGTACGGAGATCCCTGACTCGTCAGTATAGATTTGAGCACCTTGCTGGAAAGTTTTCGTCATAGAGGAAAGCTCGCTCGTAGCAAAAAGTCCAGCGAGCTTGACCTTGATTTCGCTAGCCATTTGTTTTTCATCAGTAGTTGTAATGTCGTCAAATAAATAGGGAGTCAGGCGACCCCAATAATTTTTTGATACGTAGCCGGTGGCATTTCGGGGATCTGCCGCATCCAGCAACACATTGATATCACCGAAGTTTTCCATCGAATAGCTCATATTGGCCGACGAGATCTGACGGATGCCATTGAGCGCTGTGGCCTCATAGGCTTTTTGTTTTACCTTTTGCGCACCTGCTACAATGAGTGTGGCTAACACGGCGAGGATGGCAATAACGACGAGTAATTCCACCAACGTGAAACCACGACGGTGTGATGACATTGTAAGGCAACGGGCTTGGGTTTTTTTCATAGGCTTTGTGGAAGAAATATCCACAAAAGTGTTACGAAAAGCAAATGTATTTTTCGGGGGGGGGAGACATGCGGCTCTGAGTTAGTCCGTAGCGAGCTGCATCTGGATTGTTTGGCAGTTGAAGGCAAGGATGGGAGGCGAGGACGCCTCCGCCACATAAAAAACCGCCCACCAGGGTTGCTGGTGGGCGGTTTGTGATTGTTGTTAGAAGATTCGATTACTTCTTCTTCGCTGCTTTTTTGGCGGCTTTTTTCGCTGGGGCGGGGTTGCCACCGGCGCGTTTTTCTTCGATCGCGGCTTGCGCAGCGGCGAGGCGGGCTACGGGCACGCGGTAGGGCGAGCAGCTGACGTAGTTCAGGCCGAGTTTGTGGCAGAACTTGACGCTGTCTGGGTCGCCACCGTGCTCACCGCAGATGCCGAGCTTGATGTCCGGACGGACGCTGCGGCCTTTGGCAACGGCGATCTCCATGAGTTGTCCCACGCCTGTCGTATCGAGGGTGGCGAAGGGGTTTTTCTTGAAGATTTCGTTTTCGGTGTAAGGCAGCAGGAAGTTGCCCATGTCGTCGCGGCTGATGCCGAGAGCGGTCTGCGTGAGGTCGTTCGTGCCGAAGCTGAAGAACTCCGCAGTGTTTGCGATCTCGTCAGCCGTCAGCGCTCCGCGAGGAACTTCAATCATGGTGCCAACCATGTAATTGAAAGTGATCTTCTTCTCAGACATCACTTCCTTCGCCACGCGGTGGATGATTTCCACCTGCAGATCGAGTTCCTTCTTGAACCCAACCAGTGGAACCATCACTTCAGGGTTTACCGGGATCTTCTTCTTTGCCACGTCAGCAGCGGCTTCAAAGATCGCTCGGGCCTGCATTTCCGTGATTTCCGGATAAGCAATACCAAGACGACAACCACGGTGACCAAGCATCGGATTGAACTCGTGCAACTGAGCGACGCGAGCCTTCACCTTGTCCGGCTTAACACCCATCTTCTTGGCGAGGTCGGCCTGAGCCTTGTCGTCATGAGGAACGAATTCATGCAACGGTGGATCCAGCAGACGAATCGTCGCCGGCAGGCCCTTCAGAGCCTTGAAGATGCCAGTGAAGTCTTCGCGCTGATAAGGCAGAAGCTTCGCGAGAGCCTTCTTACGGTCTTCCAGGTTGTCGGCCAGAATCATCTCACGCACAGCGTCGATGCG
>CAMDCV010000005.1 GCA_945890645.1 Akkermansia muciniphila | reverse complement strand
TTTCATCAAGTAATTCGGGCGATAGAGCCAACCCTGCGTCTGAGCGAAGTGATTGACGACTGGAAAGCAATCTCCGCCGAGTTATCCGAATCACCCAGACACCGCAAAACGCAGTCACATCGCTTCAAAACAAGTTAGCGCTTATGGGCCATCGGCCTAGGTCACGATCCCCCACAAATTTTCAAGGGCCAAGGGCCCGCTCGATCCGAGTCACCCTACCCCTCCATCCCGCCATGCCGCAATCGCTCAACCTTACTCTGATCCACCTCATTTTCAGCACAAAGGACCGTGTGCCATTCCTCCACCCGGAGGTGCGTCCCGATCTACACGCCTATCTGGCTACTGTCGCCCGGCACGGGGATGGCGAATGTTACCGCGTCGGAGGCGTAGAGGATCACGTCCATCTTGCGATCCGCCTTCCCGCACCATCTCCATTGCCGATCTTGTCAGCGAGCTGAAAACATCCTCCTCGAAGTGGCTGAAAGAGCGTTCCCCTGATCTTGCCAAGTTTTCCTGGCAGCGCGGCTATGGCTCCTTCTCCATCGGTCCCCGCGATCTCGATGCCGTGATTCAATACATCGACAACCAGGAAGAACACCACCGGACCAAGACCTTCCAAGACGAATACCGTATTTTCCTCTGGCAATACGGAATCGTATCAGAGCGGGACAGACAAGTTGTCATCCCTGCAAAATCGTTGCTATCATTTTCTTGATCATAAATCATCGCCTGTCTAAGGTGGGGTAATTCCTCAACATCATGAAACCCGAACGCGACATCGAGAAAACCTATCCGAAAGAAGAATTCATTGCCAAGCTGCGCCGCCTCGCGGATTGTATTGAATCCGGCGAGCAATTTGAAATCCAGATTGCGGGAGAGCGCATTTATACACCGGTGCGCGCTACCTACAGCATTGAGCACGAACGCGAAGGTGGCTCACAGGAAATCGAGTTTCAGATCAAATGGGATGATTGAGTAAAAAAGACGGAGAGCGATTTCCACTAAGGTTATGCAACACAACTCACACCACAAATGGTTTTTCCTCGCGGCCGGTGTGGCGTTGGGCGTCGCCATTGGCTTTTCCTCGGGTTCACAAAAAGCCAAGTCTTCCACCTCAGAAGCCGCTGAAGCGGAAGCGAAGTCGACTACTTCACGCAGTGCCACGTCGTCACTTGTAGCGGAAGCGGACAAACGCAAAGCGGCTCGCCTCGAGCATCTCCGCACGATGGTGAATCTCGACCCTTACGAAGGAGGCCGAGAATTTGCGGAAACAATCAAAGCAAGTGACGTGCCGGATTTGTTAGAAGTTTTTTTACAAGAGGCGGGACTCGAAGGGATCGAATACGAACAAAAAAAACTTCTTGAGAAAGCGGTTGCCTTGTGGGTGGCTGAGGACGTGGATGCTGCTCTTTTGTGGGCGGGCAACTTGTCGACTCTGAAATTACAACAGTTTTTTCAAAGTATGATGCTCAGAGATCTGGCGAAAACCGATCCGTTCCGTGCTTTGGAGTTAGCGAGCGAACTACAGACGCAAGACAAAGATTTTCCGTTCACTATGGTTTTGTCTGCGGGAATTGACGTGTTGCTCAAACAGCCGGGCAAAGAGCGAGAGATCGCCGAAATGATGCGCCTCGCTCCCTCCAAAGACGGTGGTAGTTCGGGGTCTGGGCAGGATTTTCCTGAGGGGTTTTCTTTCGAAACATTGCTCAATTCGATGGCCGCGATGAAGAAAGAGGGGTTCGAATTTTCCTACACGCCTACTGGGATGCTGAAGTCTTGGGCGAAGCTTGATCCGGAAGCTGCGCATGCCTGGTGGATCGCCAATGGCGAAGTCGGTTTTGAAGAATGGAGTGATGTCTATAAATCCGTTGCAGATTCCATGGGCCACGAAGATTCCGCGCGGTGGCTTTTAGAAAAATTCACCGAAGGGAATCAGGCACAACGTCAAACCATGGCCCGCGCCCTGAATGAAGTCTATCCTGCACCAGCGGCGCGCATGGTGGCGGCAGAGAACATGGCGAAACAACTGCCTCCCGATCTTGCCAACGAATTTGTGGATCATGTGCTGCAAGATCATTTTTCCTCGAACACAAAAGAACAAGTGGATGGGCTGTCAATGTTGAATTGGTATCCCACTCCCCAAGCCCGTGCCGATGTCTTAGCCAAACATCTTCGCCATTACGAAATCGATGAAATCTTCGAGAATATTCCCGAAGCGCAACTCGCGCCCTACGGAGTAAACCGACAAGAACTAGAAGCCGCATTCCAGCGTAGATAGACAAAAAATTTCAGCTGCTACAATGCCTTTTCTGTGGTTAAAAATTCTTCCTCCATAGAAACAGCAGGCCTTTTTGGAATCCACATCTCCTTGACTCTGAGACATTAACCAATGATTGTATGCCCCTCATGAAGAAACACGGTGATCTCACACGCATCCGCCACGGTGGCATTCTCCACTGGTCCACTCTTTGTCTGCTGGCCAGTGGCACGGTCGGACTGACGTCGTGCGATTCGGATAAGACCTACACGGCCACAGCGAAGGATCAGCAAATGGCCGAGTTGGAAAAGAGTCTCGATGAGATTGATCGTCGTCGCGCACAGCTCACGCAGGGCTACGTAGATCACAATTTAGAGATTCCCGGCGTGGGTTTTTACCATGCCGATGCCCAAGATTTTTTCCCCTACGCCTATGGTCATGAAAAGGATGGGAAATGGTATGCCAATGGCGAGTGGGTGGATGCCCAACCCAAAGCACCGCGCATGTCCGTCAGCCGACCTTCCGAGGCCGCATTGAAAAAGGTGGAAGGCATTTTAGCGAAAGAGCAGGAGCAAGAATTAGCCGGTGAAGGTGGAGGAGGGACTTCGTCTTCCCCTACTCCTGCGACTCATCACACGACCCATCATTATGGTGGCAGTGGTGTTGGCAGCATGCTTTTAATGTACTGGATGCTTTCCGGAAATCGCAACAACTTTACTCCTGGTGCCGGATATCAACAGGCCCAAATGCGCCAACAAGGCTGGCAGCAGTCCTTGAACAATGATCGCAATACTGTGAGGTCACACGCCGCCGCTAATCCCGGTTACCAACGTCTCGTGCAGCAAAGCAAACAAAGCGGTGCACCCGTGACCGCAGGGAAATCCGTGCGCGGTGGTTTCGGCGGCACTAGCTCTGGAAGCTCGTCGTCGTTTGGCAGTTGATTTCTCGTTCGCCGACTTTCTGCCCATGAACTATAATTTTTCCTTCGTCCCGATCCGACTGGAGGCCAGCAAGCCCCGACCGAATTGGGTCCAGCGCGTCGAAGAATCCGGCCTCGTCTGGCACGGTGCTGGTGCAGATTCGTACTGGAATGAAAATGAACACCTCGTCTTCAGCCTGGATGCCGCCGAGACTCTCGAAGCCGCGGCCAACGAACTTCACGGGATGTGTCTCGATGCCTGTGAGCAAATCATTTGCCGCGATTGGTGGCACAAGCTCGCGATTTCCGATGACCTCGCCAGCATCATTCAGTCTTCCTGGACGGCGCAGGATTTCTCGCTCTATGGCCGCTTCGATCTCGCCTGGGATGGCATTGGCACGCCGAAACTCCTCGAGTACAATGCCGATACCCCCACGTCTTTGCTCGAAGCCGCTGTCATTCAGTGGGATTGGCTCAAGGACTGCTACCCTAGCTCGGATCAGCTCAATTCCTTGCACGAAGCCTTAGTCGAGCGCTGGAAAACTCTGCCTGATCCGCTCATCCACCTCGCCTGCGCGTGGGACCTCCCCGAAGATCGACAAACCATCGCCTATCTCGCCGAGACTGCCGAGCAAGCCGGAAAAGCTGTGAACCTCATGGACATGGCAGAGATCGGTTATTCGGAGGAAGGTCGCTTCACCGATTCCATCGAGCGTCCGATTGATCGACTCTTCAAGCTCTATCCCTGGGAATGGTTGGTGAAAGAACCTTTCTTCGCCGAAATCGGCGCCGAGCGATCCCGCTTCATCGAACCCGCGTGGAAGATGATGCTCTCGAACAAAGCCCTGCTGCCCATCCTGTGGGAGCTGAACCCCAACCATCCGCTGCTCTTGCCCGCCACGCGCACCCGCGAGGAAATGAGCCGTCTCGGCATCTCGCAGTGGGTGGAAAAGCCCATCTACGGCCGCGAAGGCGGCGGCATCTCCCTCTGCGAATTTGGCAAAGCCATCGCCCAAGGCACTGGCCAAGCCGAGTCCTCCGAGATGATCTATCAAAAACGCACACCCCTCTTCCAAGCCGGCGGTCGCCACTTCGTCTGGGGCCTATGGATGGTCGATGACACCTGCTGCGCCCTCTCCGCCCGCGGCGACCAATCGCCCATCACCGGAAACATGAGCAGGTTTCACCCGCATCGGATTGGGTGAGGGTTTGGCCGTCAATTTCCCAAAAACCTCAAAGAGGTTTCCTAGTAAAGCCCAAGGTTGCCCTGTCTGGGGCTACCTTGGGTAATCAATCCCCCCCAAAAATTTCCAACCCCGAAGTGGGTTGCCTCATGTGATTGGGTATCGATGCGCGATCGCCTTTAGGCAACCTTTTCAAGGTAGAAGAATGCTTTGGTGACGAGCAACCCAGGGTAGTCCGCTACGCGTCCAACCCTGGGCTATACGAGGAAACGGCGTTGCCGTTTATCGATAGACAAATATGAAAGCTCCCCCGACGATGCACCACCTTAAATCCGTGATTGCCTCCGCCTGGGCGATGTGGGAAATAAAACCATGCCCCAGTCACTCTCGAATCTTCTCGTGCATTTGATTTTTTCTACGGCGCATCGCGAGCCTTATTTGAAGAATGCATCCTTGCGTTCGGAACTTCATCGGTATCTGGGAGGTTTGATTAATGAAAAAGGGGGACATGCACTGGCGGTGGGCGGGGTCGAAGATCACGTTCATTTGTGTTTCGTGTTGCCAAGAACGATGACAGTTGCGGATCTCGTTAGAGATATCAAACGCGCCTCTAGTCTCTGGATCAAAGAGCATGAACCAATTCAGCAACAGTTCTCGTGGCAAGGAGGTTATGGTGCGTTTTCCGTGGGTCAGTTGGAAACACCGCAGGTGATTTCTTACATCAACCAGCAAGAGGAACATCATCGCAAACGTAGCTTTCAAGAAGAGTATCGAGCCTTTCTCGAAAAATATAAGATCCCGTACGATGAACGTTATGTATGGGAATAATTACAATGTAATCATACCTCAACGAGGTTTCCTACTCTAGCCCAAGGTTGCCCGTATGGGCTACCTTGGGTCAAAGATTCCTCAAAAAATTATTCAACCCCGAAGTGGGTTGCCTATTGTCATTGGGTCTCAATGCACTAACGCCACTAGGCAACCTTTTCAAGGTTGAAGAAGATTTTGATTATCAGCAACCCAGGGTAGCCCGCTTCGCGTTCAACCCTGGGCTATACGAGGAAACGGCGTTGCCGTTTTAGATCACTCAATGATTTTTTTATAAATCGGAGTTTGCATCACAATTCCCAAAACCTCAACGAGGTTTCCTATTCTAGCCCAAGGTTGCTTGGGTAATGAATGACTCAAAAAATTTCCAACCCCGAAGCGGGTTGCCTATTGTTATTCGCTATCGATGCGCAAACGCCACTAGGCAACCTTTTCAAGGTTGAAGAAGATTTTTGATAACGAGCAGCCTAGGGTAGTCCGCTACGCGGCCAACCCTAGGCTTTACTGGGAAACGGCGTTGCCGTTTGAAAACAGTTAGGAAAAATACATCTAACAAAAATCACGTCTTAAAATCCCGCGACTGAAAGCTCAGCCATCCGATCACAAAAACCGTGGCGTTGAGGCCGCCTAAGAACGCGAAGGATTCGAGCACTTTGGCCCAGGGGAGGTGGTTTTCCATGAGGAAGAGCCAGGCGCTCATGCGCCAGGTGACGAACCATTCTTCGTAGGGGCGGAAAAAGGGGAAGTTTTGCAGGATCATGTCCACGAACAAGATGCTCAGCGTGATGATCGTCGCAGCGGCAGGTTTCATTTTGAAACAGGAGAACATGAACGCGATCGACGAGATGGTGATCATGCTAAAGCTAATGCCCAAGGCTCCTAATGCGAGCCGCGAGGCGCCCTCGCTCCACTCGGGGTAGGCGGCGAAGACTTTCATTTTGGGTTCCATCACAAATAAACCACCTTCCCATCCCACGGCTGCCACCGCCATGGCGTAACCACTGATGCCGACAAAAAACACGAAGCTCACGGTGTAAAGGCAGACGGCAGAATATTTCACTAACAACAAGCGCAAGCGTGAGATCGGTCGGGCGAAGATCAGGCGCAGGTTGCCGTCTTCATGTTCCTTGGCGACGATGTCTCCGGCCACCAGCGCGAAGAATACCGAGCCTAACACAAACATGCTCAGCAACATGATCGTGAAGGTGATGGAGAGCGAGCTGTAGTAGGTATCGAACTCGAGGCCGTTGTTTTGCAATTGCTTGCGAGTGTAGTCCTGGGTGCGGTCGAGCTTGTACACCACGAGGATGAGGATTTCCATCGCGAGGAAAGCGACGTAGCCGATGTAGGTGCGGGGGCGGGCAAATAACTTGCGCATTTCGCCCGAGAGTTGGGAGAGGAAATTCATACGATCAGACGTGGTTTGTGTTCTTGTTTGATTTCCATGTAAAGGTCTTCGAGCGAGCGGCGTTTCGGGGTGAACGAGCGGACTTTGATGCCAGCGAATACCAGGTCGTGTAGCACGTGTGCGGCATCGACTGTGTGGGGCAAGTAGATCACGCCGGCGTTTTCCACAATGCCGCCGTGGGGCGCGATGACGGCACCGATCTGCATGCTGGGATCGGCATCGATTTCGTAGCGGATTTGTTCTTCGACGAGGCCTTTGATCGGGCCTTCGAACACGCGCTCGCCGCCTTGCAGGATCGCGATGCGATCGCACATCTGCTCGACTTCAGCCAGCAAGTGCGAATTGAACAGCACCGTCATGCCGCGCTCCTTGCGCAGGTCGAGAATGAAATCGCGGAACCACTTGATGCCCTCGGGGTCGAGGCCGTCGGTCGGCTCATCTAACAATAAAATTTCCGGTTCGGGCAGCAGCGCTTGTGCGAGAGCGAGGCGTTGTCGCATGCCGTGGCTGTAGGTTTGCACCTTCGAGTCGATGCGCTTGGTCAGGCCGACGCGTTCGACGACTTCACGCGCAAGTTTTTCCTCGAAGGGGCCAGTGTAGCTCATGAGAATCTTGAGGTTCTGCCAGCCGCTGAGGTATTCGTAAAACGATGGCGCTTCAAAGATCGCACCGACCTTGCGCAGCGCGCGACTGCGGTCCTTTTGGATCGAGATGCCATCGATCACCACATCGCCCTTGGTCGCCGCGACCATGCCGAGGATGATGCCGAGCGTGGTGCTTTTCCCCGCGCCGTTGTGGCCGAGCAGGCCGTAGATTTGCCCGCGTTCCACGCGAAACGAAACACCCTTGAGGGCAGGGATGCCGCGGAAGTGTTTCCAGAGGTCGTTGATTTCTAACATATTTCGAAAGTGCGTGGCCGCTTACGGAGAGGTGATGAATTTGAATTCCTTGCTGGCGGAGTAATCGGCATAAAGAATGTTCACGCCCGACTCACCGGGGTGCCAGGCTTCCTTGTCGGTGACGATGGGCACGCGCGAGGAATCGCCCTTGATGTTGAAAAATACAAGTTGCTCGCGATTGCGGTTGCTTTGCGTGGAGTTCCACAAGTAGCTCGATCCTGATTCAGCAAACAAGGTTTTGTCTTCGGGGCAGTGGAAGACTTCTTCGCTTTCGAGATAGGCGTTGAGAGTATTTTCCATTACCGCGATGTCTTCGTTGCGAGATTTACGTCCGGCGGCGAGGTTGGGCATGGTGTTGTTATTGTCCTGCAAATACGATTCCACGCCCACGCCGATTTGGCGGAGATTGCTGAGGCACGCGGCTTGGCGGGATTTGGCGATCATCGAGAGGCTGATCGGGACGATCAAAGCGGTAAGCGCTACGATGATGCCGATGACAACAAGGACCTCGACCAAGGTGAAGCCGCGACGGGACGAAGAAAGGAGCACAGGCATCTTGCCTGTGAAGGGAGATTGAAACACAGGCGAGACGCCTGTGCTCCTTTCCGTTGAGTGAAGCTGCTTCCTCATGGTTCTCATCGTTGCGGTGGGCCGAAACGATTGCCACGCAGGCCTTGCATGACTTCGTTCATCGATTCCATGAGCGGAGCGAGATCGAGCTTGGTATCGACGCTGGCCTTTTCAAAATACGCGCGCATGCCTTCCTGTGTGATTTTTTCCACCACGTCGTCACCGAATTCGCGTGTGCGTTCAATATCCTCGGCGGTTTTGCCTTTTTCGATTTCTTCGAGCCCTTGTTTGACGAAGCGTTGACGATCGGCAGGCGGCATTTGATCGAGGGCTTGCATAAATTTATTCATGCTCTCGGCGACGGTGAGTTCGATGAATAAACTGCGTTCGTCTGGGCTGAGCACGCGGAAAAAGGCTTCCCCGCTGCGGTTTTCACGGTTCTTTTCGCGCTCGCTGAAATCGAGGCGGTTGGTGAGATCGGCGATCTCGCGGATTTTTTCTTCTCGCTTTTTGGCGGTGCCGGCATCGTAGGACTCAGCGTTGGACCAGTCGGCGAATGACGCGGCGGCGATTTCCTTTTGAATGCGTTCGGCAGTGATTTTTTTCGATCCGGCCCAGGAACGAATGCTGAAAACAATGAGCCAAATCACGACGATGGCCGCGATGGCTTGAATGAGAAAACGCTTCTGCTGCATAAATGTGGCGCACACTAACGCAGCATTGTTGGCACGCAAGGGGGAATCTTTGAGAGAGTTCTCTCTTAATTACTATTCAGTACTAACATAGAAATTTGTCTAACCACAGATTACGCAGATTACTCAGATTTTTTGAGGTTTTTTTTTAACCACCAAATACACAAAATACACGAAAGGGAAGATGGGAAGGCAAAGTTGACGATCCGCCGTCGCCAATCAGCTATGGCAGGACATGTTGATGATAGTTGAGGTTGATTTTTGAGTTTTTCCTGACTCGTGAAATTTTGAAGTGGACTAAAGTCCGCGCTCCATTGGCTGATCACGGCTGACTCGGCACTTACACTTATCTTCATAAACCATAGCGTGCTTGCAAAAATCCCTCATGACGTGTAGCCTGCGGTTATGAAATGGTTTATCTCCCTCCTGCTTTTGCCGCTTTTTCTGCACGGGCAAAATGTTTCGGTGCATACGGTGACGCCGCCTAGTCCGTTGCGTTTGCCACTGACTACGGTGTTTCAGGGTGAATCGAAATTTCATGCGATTGTGAAGCAGGCAGAGAGCGAAAATTGGCGCGCACGTCCCATTGGTCAACGCACCATGCTTGCCGCACGGGCTTTGTTGGGGACGAGATATGTCAATTATACGTTAGAGGTACACGATCGTATCGAGAATCCCGTGGTGAATCTTAATGCCATGGATTGTTGGACGTTTTATGAAAATTCACTCGGAATTTCGCGCATGCTCACCTACAAGCCCGGTCCTTACAAGCCAGAGGATTTGATCCATATGGTCGAAGTCGAGCGCTATCGCAATGGACAATGCACTGGCAACTATTTGAGTCGTATGCATCACTTGGAAGAAGTGTTTTACGACAATCAACGACGTGGTTTGGCGGAAAACATTTCACCGCGCATTCCTGGTGCTGAGCGGATGAACCGACAGATTCAGGAAATGACGGTCCAGTGGAAAAGTTACCGCTACCTCAAGAACAATCCGTCGCTTTTAGCCCCGATGGCAGACATCGAGAAAAAAGTGTCCGCGTTGCCCGTCTATCATGTACCTAAAGCCAAGGTGCCCAATGCCGAGCGCTACCTCGCCGATGGCGATGTTTGTGCCATCACCACGACCTCTCCCTATCAATACACGTCGCACGTTGGTCTGATTATGAGGCACAAAGGTCGGGCGTATTTTCTCCATGCCACCTCGAGCCGTGACAAAGGTCGATGCACCGTTTTCGACAAACCGATCAGCGATTATTTGCAAGAGTTGAAAACCCACGCCGGTATCGCGGTCTGCCGTCCCAAGGACCTGCCGCCGTCGAAATTATGGAAAAAATAGGGGCTGTTTGCTCCCAAAACGCCGCCGCCGTGCAGGGGGGAGCTTGCACGGCGGGGTGGGTTTTGTTTTTTATAGCTCGCTTTGATTGCTCAGGGCGAGGGAGTACGGGGGAAATCGGCTGAAGGACTGATTGGTGGAGCCGCTAGTTGCGTGCGGTTGACTGACACTTCCCTTCCCAATGAGAAGGGAGAAGTGCCAGCAACGCCATGAAACACACACGAAAAAATCGAACCTATATTGCGAATCCATGCCACAAATGACACCCCAGTAGCGTAGCGGACGCTTGGACAGTCAGTCTGGTGGAGAATCAAGGTAGGTGTCATAGGCTTTGATTACTAAAAACACATTGCGCTTTTTCTTGCTAATGTAAATACATATTTTCTCTTAATTAGTGAATTTGACGAATTTCCTTACAATTTCAACGATTTTGGCTTGTAAAATCGATGGACTCGGGAGCTGAGGCAGTGCATTCCTTGCCGCGCCATGGTAGCCAAACGAATTGTTTTTGCCGGAAAAGTCCAAGGAGTCGGCTTTCGATACGCGACGAAAGAGATCGCACGCTCCTATGATGTCTGCGGCTGGGTCAAGAATATGCCCGACGGCACCGTCGAGCTACAAATCATGGCTGAGACCAGCGCTGAGCTCGAAGCGTTCTTAAACGAGCTGACTGAGGAGTCATCGGTAGCCCATCACATTCAGTCGATGCACGCGCAGGTAATCCCGCCGCTTGAGGGCGTCAAAGGGTTTCACATCGAGCGCTGAATACTGCCGCAATCTGGCAGATTCTGGCACGGGGTTTGCTTTGAACACACACACATTTTATGCCCATTCACGTCTCCCTGCACCACGTCACGCATTATCGCTACGAACGGGAAATTTCATTAGGACCCCATACGGTGCGCCTGCGACCTGCGCCTCACGCCCGCTCGAAGGTGCTGGCCTACTCGCTGCGCGTCACACCGCACGACCATTTCCTCAACTGGCAGCAGGACCCGCAAGCGAACTACCTGGCGCGTTTGGTGTTTCCCGAAAAAACGCGCGAGTTCCGCGTGGAAGTGGATCTCGTAGTGGAGATGGCGGTGTTCAATCCCTTCGATTTCTTCCTCGAACCCGATGCCGAGTGCGTGCCTTTCCGTTACGATCCGGCGCTCGATCACGAACTCGAGCCGTTCCGCAAGAAAGGTCCACTGTCACCGCCCTTCGCAAAGTACCTCGAACAAATCGCACGTGAGATCCACGAGAAAAATCTCAGCATCCGCAATAAGGAAAAGAAATCGAAGAAGGCCAAGGTCGATCCTGAGGAAAAAATCGCGGGCTTTCGCACCATCGATTTTCTCGTCTCGCTCAACTCACGCTTGAACCGCGATATCAAGTACTGCATCCGCATGGAGCCGGGCGTGCAGACACCGGAGGAAACGCTGAAAAAACGCAGTGGCTCGTGTCGGGATTCGGCATGGCTGATGTGCCAGTTGCTCCGCCATCTCGGTTACGCGTCGCGCTTCGTCAGTGGTTATCTCATTCAGTTGAAGTCCGATCAAAAAGCACTCGATGGTCCGAGCGGACCGGAAAAAGATTTCACTGACCTGCATGCATGGTGCGAAGTGTATTTGCCCGGCGCAGGTTGGGTAGGTCTTGATCCTACCTCTGGACTGTTTGCGAGCGAAGGGCACATCCCCCTCGCTGCCACACCAGATCCCTCCAGTGCCGCGCCGATCAGTGGCGTCTTAGAGCCGTGTGAGACGGAGTTTTCCTTCGACATGAAAGTCGAGCGCGTACACGAAACGCCACGCGTGACCTTGCCCTACACCGAGGAGCAATGGGAGGCCATCGAAGAACTCGGCGAGCAGATCGATGAAGAACTACTCAAGGGCGATGTGCGACTGACGATGGGGGGCGAGCCGACCTTTGTCAGCGTCGATGACATGAACGGCGAAGAGTGGAACACCGATGCTCTTGGGCCGACGAAGCGACTGATTTCTGGCGATCTCGTAAAGCGTTTGCGCGAAAAATTTGGACCCGGTGGTTTTCTCCATTACGGGCAAGGCAAGTGGTATCCCGGTGAGCCGCTGCCGCGCTGGGCACTCGGTTGTTGGTGGCGCAAAGATGGCAAACCCATCTGGAAAAACGATGCACTCATCGCCGATGAAAAACGCAACTACGGCCACGGCGAAGACGAAGCGAAACGTTTCGCTACGCGCTTGGCAGAAGAGCTTACAGTGCCCGCGAGCTGCCTAATGCCTGCCTATGAGGATGTCTATTATTACTTGTGGCGTGAAAAACGACTGCCGGGTAATGTCGATCCGTTAGAAAATAATCTCAAAGATCCGTTAGAGAGAAAACGTCTGGCGCGCATCTTCCACGAAGGTCTCGGCAAGTGTGTCGGCTTCGCGCTGCCCTTGCAGGGGAGTTTTACGAATGGCGTAGTTTCCTGGCAAAGCGGTCGATGGTTTTTGCGCGATGAACACATGTTCCTCGTGCCCGGTGATTCGCCGATGGGCTATCGACTGCCGCTCGATTCGCTGCCGTGGGTGAAGGAGGAAGAGTTTCCGTTCTTCGTGCCACAAGACCCGCACGAACCGCGCGCGCCCTTGCCTAGACAACTTTCGCAACCGCTACCTCCCCGCAGCAAGAGTCTCAAGAAAGACGAGATCGACACGCCCGCCTGGGCGACAAAAATGGCGGCATCTCATCCGTCTCCGACCCTGTCACCCGTGCCGACCTCACGCACGCCGCGCGCCGGAGAATCTGCACCGTGGATTGTGCGTCGCGCGATGTGCTTTGAGCCACGTGAAGGACGTCTGCATTTGTTCCTGCCGCCCCTGCAAACGGCGGAAGAATTTCTCACTCTGGCACAGGCGATTGAAACCGTCGCTGCGGAGTTAAAAATCCCCGTCATCATCGAGGGTGAGGCCCCACCTTTTGACCCGCGTTTGCAAAATTTCAAAATCACTCCCGACCCCGGCGTGATCGAAGTGAACCTGCAACCTGCAGCGAGTTGGAAGGCCTTGGTCGATCACACCACGACTTTGTATGACGAAGCGCGGCAGTGTCGTCTGGGCACGGAGAAATTTTTGTTAGATGGTCGTCACGCTGGCACTGGCGGCGGCAACCACATTGTGTTAGGTGGCGAAACGCCCTCTGATTCACCGTTTCTGCGACGTCCTGATGTGCTGCGTTCCTTGTTAGGTTTCTGGCACAATCATCCCTCGTTGAGTTATCTTTTCAGTGGCTTGTTCATCGGTCCAACGAGCCAACACCCGCGGGTCGATGAAGCGCGCGATGATGCGCTTTATGAATTGGAGATCGCGTTTTCCCAGATCCCCGATCACGCCAAAGTGCCGCCTTGGATGGTGGATCGGGTGTTTCGCCATCTGCTCGTGGACCTCACGGGAAATACGCACCGCGCGGAGTTTTGCATCGATAAATTATTTTCGCCCGATAGCAGCACGGGGCGTTTGGGATTGGTCGAATTACGGTGTTTTGAAATGCCGCCGCATGAGCGCATGAGCTTGGCGCAGCAGTTGTTGATGCGGGCTTTGGTCGCAAGGTTTTGGAAACAACCGAGTCATTTGCCTCTGGTGCGATGGGGCACGGAACTGCATGACCGCTTCATGCTGCCGCATTTCGTTTGGCAGGATTTTACGGATGTATTGGATAATCTTCGCGGCCATGGGTACGATTTTGACGACGCGTGGTTCCAACCACATGCGGAGTTCCGCTTTCCTTCCATTGGCGCTTTCGCGCAACGCGGCATCGAGGTCGAACTGCGCACCGCACTGGAGCCATGGCACGTGCTCGGCGAAGAAGCGACGGGCACTGGCACGGCGCGCTATGTCGATAGTTCGCTCGAACGCATGCAGGTCAAAGTCACTGGCTGGACCGATCAACGTTACGCAATCACGTGCAATGGTCGCGCACTTCCCTTGCAGTCTACAGGTCGTGCGGGAGAATTTGTCGCCGGAGTTCGTTATCGTGCATGGCAGCCGCCGAGTTGCTTGCAGCCACTGATCGGCGTGCATGCACCGTTGACTTTCGATTTGATCGATACCTGGTCGCAGCGCAGTCTCGGCGGTTGTGTCTATCACGTGACGCACCAAGGCGGCTTGAGCCACGAACGTTTCCCCGTGAATGCCGCCGAGGCAGAAAGCCGTCGCATGGCGCGCTACATGCCCTTCGGTCACACCCCCGGACGCATCACCGTCAACCCCGAACCGCGCAACGCGGTATACCCGTTTACCCTCGATCTGCGCACGCCCGAGCCGACAAATTGCATTGCGAAAGAGCCGTGATTGGGACAGATTCTCTTTGTCACGTCATGCAAATGCAATCGAGTTTTTCGCCGCCTCTTCCGGGCATTGCTGCGTCTGCATTTTCGTACCGTCCAGCACCGGGCGTGTGGGATGAAATGTTTGCGCCCGATGGCAGCGTGCGTCCGCACTGGCAATCGTTCTCGCGCATGCTCGCACATCTCGGCCCACAGGGAATGAAGGCGAATGCTGATACCATCGCACGATTGCTGCGCGATCACGGTGTCACTTACAATGCCTACCAGGATGCCGGAGCAGCGGGACGGCCGTGGTTTCTCGATGTGATGCCGGTTTTGCTCAGCTCGATGGATTTCGCTTCGGTGGAGCGCGGCTTGCAACAACGGATTCGTTTGTTTCGCGCGATCATGGCGGATGTCTATGGGCCGCAGCGGATGATCAAGGAGTCGTGGATTCCGCCGCGCCTGCTGTATGCGAACCCGGGCTACTTGCGGCAGGTGCAAGGTGTGGTCATTGATGATGATTCGATTTATACGCTCGCCACGGACCTCGTGCGTGCCGTCGATGGCTCGTGGATAGCGCTGGCGGATCGTTGTCAAATGCCGGGCGGCATCGGGTATGCGTTAGAAAATCGCATCGTCTTGTCGCAAGCCTTTCCACAAGAATTCAAACAATGCCGCGTGCAACGATTGGCCGCGTTTTTCGAGCGTGAGCGCGATATTTTTCGTGAGTTGGCCGTGATGCATCGCAAGACGCCGAACGTCGTGATGGTCACGCCGGGGCCGCATCATCGCGGCTACTTTGAGCATGCCTTCAAGGCGCGCTATTTAGGATTTCCGTTAGTCGAAGGCGCCGACCTGACTGTGCGCGATACGCGGCTGTTCATGAAAACGCTTGAAGGTCTGCGGCAAGTGGATGTGTTGATCCGTCGTGTGGAAGATCAGGCCTGCGATACTTTGGAGCTCGATCCCACAAGTTTCAGCGGCGTGCCGGGGTTATTAGAAGCATGGCGCAATGGCAAAGTGCGCATCGCGAATCGCGTGGGCTCGGGTGTGATGGAAGCGGCAGCATGGTTGCCGTTTTTGCCGAATTTATGTGAAAAGTTGTTAGGCGAAACTTTACTGATTTCCTCTGTGCCAACGTGGTGGTGCGGGCAGTCGTCCGCCCTCGCCGAAGTGATGGCACAACCACGACGCTGGGTTTTCAAAAAAGCGTATTGCCAAAGCGAGCGCCCCGCCCAATCGACGGCGAAGATGACCGATGCCACCTTGCAAGCCCTGCTCGCGGAAGTGCGTGCGGATCCGGAATCGTGGGTCGCACAAGAAGCTCTCACCCTTTCCAGCGCGCCGTTTTGGACCGGTAGCGCATTGGAGCCACGCTCGTTTGTGTGGCGCTCGTTTGTGTGTGGCACCGCGCAGGAATCGCATGTCATGCCCGGTGGTCTGGGTCGTGTGAGTCCTGCGAGCGAAGGATTTCTCGTATCGATGGTGGCCGGCGCACTCAGCAAGGACGTGTGGGTCATTTCCGATGAAGAAGTGGTGCCGAAAACTCTGTTAGGCGATCGCACGGAAGTGCTGCGCGTTTCGCGTCCACCCGGCGATGTGCCGAGTCGCATTGCCGATCATTTGTATTGGTTAGGCCGATATGCCGAGCGTATGGAGCAGACCACACGCG
The DNA here is from genome assembly GCA_945890645.1 of Akkermansia muciniphila. Taxonomy (GTDB): domain Bacteria; phylum Verrucomicrobiota; class Verrucomicrobiia; order Verrucomicrobiales; family Akkermansiaceae; genus UBA956. The sequence goes on along the minus strand of CAMDCV010000005.1, from coordinate 111,537 downwards.
TGCTGCGCATGCTAAGCAAACGTCTCGGAGGGGAAGGCGGTGAGTTGCAAATGCGCGAACTGCACGATGGTCTGCGCTTGGCGCAGCAGGTGAAGTTGTTAGATGAAACTTTTGTTGTCAACGGCCCGACGGCACTGGCATTCGAGGAAATCAAAGACTTGATGGACAACCCCGAGCGCTGTGATGGCGTCGCGGATTTGTTAGAGAAACTGCATTTCAATGCCGCCGCCGCGCGCGATCGACTGTCCGACGATACTTGGCGCTTGTTCAATCTCTTGCAAGAAGAAGTCTCCGCCCCGCTGATACATGCAGGCGCGTACGGCATCACAGCCAAACTCGACCGCATCATCCTCGACATGGCGGCCTTCAGCGGTATGCAGTCGGAAAACATGGTGCAAGGACACGGTTGGCGCTTTCTCGAAATCGGCCGACGCATCGAACGCGGCACTGCAAGCGCGACATTCCTGCAAGCGGCGATCCAACTTTGCGAAGACGAAGAAGCCGTGCTCGTGCCCTTGTTAGAAATTTTCGATAGTACGATGACTTACCGTCGCCATCATTTTGCCAAGCCGAAATTGCTGCAAGTGATGGACCTATTGATGCTCCATGCCGCGAATCCGCGCTCGCTTGCCTTTCAGTTAGATGCGATGTATCAACAGGCGCGCTTGTTACCACAGGGATCGTCGATTTCTGGTTCATCCACGGCGTTAAAGGGTGTTGCGACAATGCTAGGTTGCTTGCGCGAGGTGAATTTGTTAGCTCTTGAATGCCAACCGCAACGTTTCGCTGTGCTGCACGAGTCTTGTGCGCATTTCATCGATCAGCTCGAAGCTTTTTCTAACCAGTTGACCGAAGATTATTTCAGTCACGCCACCCGCCGCTCTCGCTGACCATGCGCTACAACGTCATTCATCGCACCATTTGCCGATACGATAGTCCTGTCAGTGTCTGCCACTACCATGCGAAATTGATTCCTCGGCGTCTGCCAAGCCAGCAATGCCCATGGCACGAAATGACGATACGCCCCGAGCCCTTGCACCGCTACACGCGCCACGATGCTTATGGCAATGGCGTTACGTATTTTGAAATCGAAGGCTCGCATGAAGAGCTCGAAGTGATTTCCCACTGCCTCGTGGAAATCGATGCCATTTCTCCCGTCGATGCAGCTACAACGCAACCCTGGGAATGGGTGCGCGATTCTTGCCAATCCTCACAATGGTCCACTGCCTCGCTCGCGTCAGAGTTTGTCTGTGACTCGCCGCTCATTCATCCATCAGCGCCAATGCGCGACTACGCTCTGCGAAGTTTCACGCCCGCGCGACCAATCCTTCAAGCTGCGCTTGAATTAAACCATCGCATCTGCACCGACTTCACCTTCGATCCCACGGCCACCAATGTCGCCACGCCGATCGAAGAGTCTTGGGGAAAAAAACGCGGCGTTTGTCAGGATTACGCACAGGTGATGATCGCCTGCCTTCGCGGCATCGGACTGCCTGCGCGCTACGTCAGCGGTTACCTTGAAACATTACCACCTCCCGGACAACAAAAACTGATAGGTGCCGATGCCTCACACGCTTGGCTATCACTTTGGTGTGGCGAAGAATGGGGCTGGATGGACCTCGATCCCACCAACGACCTGATGCCTTCCTTGCGCCATATCACGCTAGCTTGGGGCCGCGATTTCAGTGATGTCAGCCCCTTGCGCGGCGTCACCCTCGGTGCTGGCAATCAAAAAATCATCGTCGCCGTGGATGTGAGTGTCGATGGGTGATAGATGATATGGTCGATCTTCACACTAAAGTAAAATCAGCCCCAGCGATGACTAAGCCATTGGCTTTGATTTCCAAGCGGTGCAGACCGGTATGATAGACGCGGGTGGTGATCGGTCGAAATGATTGCCTGCGTGTGGCGCTGTGGCGTTCACCCGGTGCCAGTGTGATGTCCTTCCATCGGAAAACTTTTGGTGCTAGGCTCCCGTTGGCTTTTTGGTAGTGCATAACAATGTCCAAGCGCAGTCGTTGAGGTTGTAATTCCAAGGCTCGCAGATCGAGAGTGAAGGAAAGCTCACCGCCCATCGGTATCTGTGTTTGGACAAGCGTTAGTGTTGCTTTGGCAAGTTTTGGTGGCAGGAGTTCATAGAGTGCGAGAGCGGCAGAGTGGCCTTGTTTGAGTAAGTTTCGCAGGGCGTGCCTGAGTAGGCGTTGACGTTCGATGGGCGCACGACGGTGCCACTTTTGCGCGATGCTTAACACCAGTGCTGGGTGGTCTTTGGCGATGTCGTTGAGGTGATTGGCTACGGAACGCCGCACATACGGGGAGGGGTCATCGCGTAAGGCTGTGAGCAACGGCAATGTTGTCATTGGTTCCACGATGAATGCGGGTAGCTGCATGCCCCAAGGTAAGCGGGGACGGGAGCCTTCTGATACCAGACGTCGCACGTGCTCGTTCTCATGAGTGGTCCATGTCGCCACGATCGGTAGTACTTCATGCGGTCGAGCCAGCCACAAGTGACGGATCCCGAATTCGGACGTGAATCGCATGGTAAATTCTTTCAGAAGATCGAGAGCGATCGGGATGTGATCGATGCCTTGTCTGCCGGCATACTCTGCCAGTGGCATGATCATCCAGCCTTGTATTCCGTCATCAGTGACGCCAAGTTTTTGCGCGTTGGCATCGAGTGCGGGATGCAAAGTCGCGCGGATGATGCGGGCGGCAGTGGGAAAATCGTCAGGTAGCATCGTCACCAGCGCACAATAAATTTGCTCGCTGCGTTGTTTGAGCTCCAGAGCATCGAGATCTTTTGCGGCCAGTGCCATGAAGCGTTTTTCATCAAAATCTTTCGACTGCCGCGCGAACACACGACCCATGGCGGAGATCGCTTTGCGATGAAAAACTTCTTTGAATGGCTCCATGAATTGTGATTCTGCGGGCGTGTCCTACGCTTCGTCAAGGCGAGAAAAATACTCCTCGCATCATATGTCGAAAAAGTGTACGGTATCGCTATGAAAATTATTGCAACCGTAGCTGTGATCGTCGGTGGCTTGAGCCAAACCGTCGCGCATGCCGCCCGCGAAACGCCATTCGACTTCGGGCCGGGCTACCTGACGTTTTATTTGGACAATGATCTTTTTGGCAATCGTGACCAGGATTACACGAATGGCGCTCGCGTTTCGTGGATTTCTAGCAATCGTAAGCTGAAAGACATCGGCGCGATCCAGCGTGCCTTGCGTCCCTTTACGGGGGATGACGATTCTCTGGAAGCATTCCAGTTTATCACGGGTTTCGATGAGCCGGAAAAAGTGCAATACAACTATGGCTTTTCGCTCACGCAGTTAATGTTCACACCCGAAGATTTCGCCTCGCGAACTCAGCCGGTCGGAGAGCGTCGTTATGCGGGGTGGTCGGCACTCGGATTTTCACTTCACACCAAAGATGACGTTTGTCTCAACTCTGTGGAGTTCATGCTCGGTGTAACGGGGAAATATTCGTATGCGCAAGAGGCACAAGATTTTATTCACGACATCAGGGACGTCGAGCAGTTTCTCGGATGGGAAGATCAAATTCCCACCGAAGTCACAGTCGACTTAAGTTTTGTGCAAAAGCGTCGATACTCGTTAGGGCATCTCACGCAATCGATCAGCGTGGATGGCTATGGTGAGTGGGGTGCGCGATTGGGCACCTTCCGCACTACGGCTCATATTGGCGGTATGATGCGTGTGGGTTTTCATTTGCCCACAGATTTCAGTGATCCTCGCCTTAGTGAGACCGCCTACGTTCATAAGTATTACACGGAGAACGAAGTGGAGACTAGCAATTGGTCCTTGTTTTTTATGAGTGGATTTAAAGGTACGGGAATCGCCCACGATGCGACACTTGATGGACCCATGTTTCACGATTTCACCACCGGTAATACACGCGAACCATTTGTAGGTGAAGTGTACGCAGGCATCGGTTGGCGCATTCGCTCCGTGGAACTTACCTATGCCCACACATGGCGCACCGAGGAATACAAAGAACAGCCTGGTGACTCGAATTTCGGCACGATCAGCGTGCGCTTGCAGTTCTAACATTTTACTGATGTGCGCGATTTTCTCCCCGTAGATCGCCCAGCTTTGGTGCTCGCACCGATGCAGAGTGTAACGGATTTGCCGTTCATGCGCGTGATCGCAAAACGCGGTGGGCCCGATTGGTTTGTGACGGAATTTTTCCGCGTGCATCCGGCTTCGAAACCAGATCGCTATATTTTGCGCTCAATCCGTGAAAACACCACGGGACGGCCAATCTTCGCACAGATCATCGGGTCGGATGCCGAAGCGATGGTGAAAGAAGCGAAACTCTTGTTGCGTGAAAACGTGGCTGGCATCGACCTTAATCTCGGCTGCCCGAGCCCGACTGTCTGTGGAAAAAGCGCGGGTGGGGGATTGCTTCGTCAGCCAGCAGAAATCGATCGAATGATCGGTATGCTGCGAGAGGCGATCCCGACACGCTTCACGGTGAAAACCCGTGTTGGATTCGCTATTGAATCGGAGTTTGAAAAACTGTTAGAAATTTTTCGCAAGCATGCGATCGATGGGCTCACGATTCATGGACGTACCGTGGCAGATCGCTATCAAACGCCGGTACGCCCGCATTGTGTAGCGGCGGCGGTAGAGATCTTGGATTGTCCCGTGATTGCCAATGGCAATGTCGTCAATGCCTTAGCAGGTCGCAAGTATCTGCAACTTACCGGCGCGCAGGGCCTCATGATTGGGCGCGGTGCCATTCGCAATCCGTGGATTTTCGATCAGTTGCGCAGTCACTTCGATGGCAGTGCGACACCGCAGCCACGTGCCCGCGATTTACTGGCATATATCGAAGACCTCTATGCCGAGCTAGCGCGAGAGAGCAAAGAATACGTGGAAAAGCATCACATCCAGCGGATGAAAAAAACTATGCTTTATATCGTGCAGGGGCTGGGCGATGAGATCGAACAAGGGATGCGCCGCATGCAGACCGAAGAAGAATTTTTTGCCTTATTCCGCAACGCCCTCGATCATGATGATCTCTTGCCCGACGTGCCTCCCGAACAATCCAAGCTGTTCTGCGGCTTCCAAGAATTGCTCTAATCCTCAAGGCAGAATATCGCCGTAGATTCCCGGATCACTTCCTTCGATGACGGTCGCGCCGCAGGCATTTTCATAAAACTCCCGCGGACCCACGCCGCCGATGATCGCATACGCATAACCCATCTCTCGCATCGATTCCAGACACAGGAACAACAAGGCCTTTCCCAATCCCATGCCGCGCGCGGCTTCTGAGACGCCTGTCGGACCAAAGTAACCGCGCATGGTGGTTTCATAACAGGCGAAACCAAGAATCGCCTTGTCCTTGGTGGCTATGAAACAACTCACCGGTTGGCGAGTGAGTGCGACTTCAATTTCACTCACCCACTTCGGCGAGAAATGCTGTCGAGCGAATTCCGCGACCGTGTGTTTTTCAAACGCGCGCGCCCGACGCAGCGTCACGCCATGCGATGCCACGGTTTCATACAATGCTGTGCTATCGGGCAACGCATACAATCTTACCAACATGTCAACCATGACCCGAAGCTAGCAAAACGACCCAGCATTGCCAATCAGCAATTGGTGCCATCACGTCCCCATCGTGTTCCCATACAAATCAATATGGAGGCGGGGGGTGTAGCGGAAGCCGTATTGTTTGCACCACACGGCGACATGCGCGGCGGTGGTATGCAAAATTTTGGCGTCTGTGCCTTCGGGCATGAGGAGAATTTTGTGCGCGGGAACAGCGATGTGATTTTTTTCTAACAGATCGATGATTTCTTCGACGTCGCTGTGCTCACGGACAACGAATTTGAGTTGGTAGTCACAGTGCTCGATCCAGGCGCGGAGGATATCGGGTTGCCAGCGGTCGCGCTCGTGGCGGGCTGACCAGGCACCAGCGAGTTCGGGCGATGGGGTGGAATGGGCGAGCTTAGGACTAAGCGATGCGAGACCGCAGGCGATGCCGTTCGGCGCGATGGTGCCGGCGGTTTCGATGGTGATGTGCTTGCCGAGGTCGCGCAGGTGTGTGGCTAGTTCGTGCATGCCCTTGGCGATCATTGGTTCTCCGCCAGTAAGCACGACGTGGGTGGCGGGATGTGCGGTGACGGCGGTGAGGATCTCCTTGATGGTCATTTCGGTACCAGTGGGATTCCAAGAGGCATAGGGGGTATCGCACCAGACACAGCGCAAATTGCAGCCGGAACTGCGCACGAAAACGCTGGGCACACCAGCGAGTGAGCCTTCGCCTTGCACGGAATAGAAAATTTCCGAAATCAGCATGGTGCTTGGGGGAGGGGAGGGGTTTCGCGGTAGTCGGTTGGATCTGTCACTCCAGCAAGTAAAAAAGCCTCGCGGCGTTCTACGCAGGTGCCACAAGTGCCGCAGTGGATGTCGCCGCCTTTGTAGCAGGACCAGGTGTGGCGAAAGTCGATGCCGAGTTCGTGCCCGCGTTTCGCGATCGCGGCTTTGTCGAGCGCGATGAATGGTCGGTCGATCTCGACCTGCGCGTAAGTGCCTTCGCGCACGGCTTGCGACATGCCCTGCATAAACGACTCGCGGCAATCGGGATAGATCGCATGATCGCCCGCGTGCGCGGCGATGACCAATCGGCCCGCGCCTGCGTTTTCCGCGATGCCTGCGGCGATGGCTAGCATGATGCCATTGCGAAAAGGCACGACGGTTTGTTTCATCATTTCCTCGGCATAGTGACCGTCGGGAATTTCTTTGCCGCCCTCTAACAAGTGGCTTTGAAACAAGCGCGTGAAAAAATCGAGTCGCACGATTTCATGGCGGATGCCGAGCTTTTCGCAGTGCCACTGTGCCATCGGAATTTCCTTGGCATTGTGCTTAGAGCCATAGTCAAAGCTCACTGCTACGCTGACTTCGCCGCTGGCGTGAGCGTGGTAAAGCGCGGTAACGGAATCCATTCCGCCACTGAGCAGTACGATGGCAGGTGCGGGTGACATGGTGAAAATATGTTAGAGAATCGCGCCCGGTGCGTAGGTGAGCGCTTGGGGATATTTTTCTTCGAGAGCAATGACGCTCTGGCAAAACCAATCGACTTGCGGATCGGCGGCACCGGTTTCGTTTTCGCCATTTTTGAGAATCGTATCGAGCGTTTCACGGCTGAGACCCAGTCGCGAATCGGCGGCGAGGCGTTCGATCAAATTGTTGCGTTCGATTTTCCCGCGGCGCAGATCTTGCACGGTGGCAACGGCGTGTTCTTTGATCGCCTTGTGCGCGGTCTCGCGTCCGACGCCAGTCTTCACCGCTTCCATCATCACCGTGGTGGTCATCAAGAAAGGCAGGTAGTGTTGCGTTTCGGCAGCGATCATTTCTGGATAAGTTTCCATTTGATCGAGAATCGTAAGGAACGTTTCGAGCAAACCATCGAGCGCAAAAAACGAATCCGGCAACATGATGCGTCGCACCACCGAGCACGAGACATCGCCCTCGTTCCATTGATCGCCCGCGAGTCCCGCTGCCATGGCGAGGTAGCCTTTGAGGATCACGTGAAAGCCATTGACCCGTTCGCAGGAGCGTGAATTCATCTTGTGTGGCATCGCGCTGGAGCCCGTTTGTCCTGGCGCGAAGCCTTCGCTGGCCGTTTCATGTCCTGCCATCAGGCGCAGGGTTTTGCAAAACGATGACGGCGCCGAGGCGAGATCGGTGAGACAGGATACGACGCGGAAATCGAGGGATCGCGGATAGACTTGTCCGACATTGATCCACACGCCTTTCATGCCGAGATGGCGGACGATGCGTTGTTCGAGATCGGCGACTTTTTTCGCATCGCCATCGAAGAGGGAAAGCTGATCCATCTGCGTGCCGACGGCACCTTTCAAGCCGCGCACACGGTATTGTTCAATCGTCGATTCGAGCAATAGCAGGCTTTGCAAAAATTCTTCACCAAACATCGCAATGCGCTTGCCCATGGTCGTCGGTTGCGCGGCGACGTTGTGCGTGCGCGCGGTGAGCACAAGATGGCGTGTGCTTTCCGCGTGCTTGCGGAAGCGATGGAGCGTGGCGACGCACTTGTCGCGCAGCACGAAAAGGGATTTGAAGACTTGCAGTTGCTCGACGTTTTCCGTGAGGTCGCGCGAAGTCATGCCCTTGTGGACATGCTCGTGACCGGCGAGGTCGTTGTATTCCTCGATGCGTGCTTTCACATCGTGGCGGGTGGTGCGCTCGCGTTGCATGATCGAGGCGACATCGATCTGATGCTTGACCTTTTCATAAGCGGCGATGGCTACCTCGGGGATGTCGAGACCTAGGTCTTTTTGGGCTTTCATCACCGCGATCCAGAATTCTCGTTCGAGGAGGATACGGCCCTCGGCGGACCAGATCGCCTGCATGCTTTCAGAGGCGTAGCGTTCGGCTAATACGTTTGCAATCACGCGTTTTTGTTATCGCATACAATGCGTTTCCGCAATGCCTTTTCCAATAGGCCTTGATGAGGTGATGGGGAAAATGCAAAAAGGGCAAAAAAAGGATTGCCACGCGGGGGGCTGAGGGTGTAATTTCCCGCCCGCTGCAAGCAGTAGCGCGGTTAGCTCAGTGGTAGAGCACCACCTCGACACGGTGGGGGTCGCAGGTTCGAAACCTGCACCGCGCACCATTTTTTCCCTTATTACGGAGTGGATAGTCGCAATCGGAAAAACCGGTAGGGCACATCACGATTGCCGCTGATTGTTCGCTGCGTTGAAATCGCAGGATAATAGAGTGCATTTCCGGGCACATTCCAGAGTGACCAGTTTTGGAAATTGGTGCTCGTTTCAATCATTACAGAGCGGTTTGCAGGATGTGTAAAAGTGAGGGAAAAGAGTGATCCCTCGTCACTAGTGATTGGAATGTAAGGGGAGTTGTAGCCCAGCGGATTGGTGCCAAGAAGAAATTCTAGATTGTTGTTTTGAGCATCGCCATCGGGGTTTTCCGACCCTTGCGCATTCGGTGCAGAAGTGCTTTGAAAATGAGTCACTTGCCATTGGGCAAAGCTTTGACGTGCCGGAAGTGTGGCTGTGATCCAATCGGTGATCAGCTGCTCGGCTACGAGATCGCGCTCGTTGGTGCCCAAGGGAGGCATTCGAGTGGCACCGATGCCCGAGACGCGTTTTAGAATCATCGAGTGCGAGGTGTCGCCTGGCACACACCAGCGGTTGGTGGAATCGCCGCCGTCGTTAACTAACAGGCCGTTGATGAGTTGAGCAGAATCTGTGGGTGTCGTTGCCCGTGCATCCCAGTTGCCAATGGCCGCACCACCCGGTTGATGGCATTGCGCGCAATTAACTGAAAGATAGGACCGAACGCGCCACTCAAGAGATGACGTAGCATCATCTGCTGCGGCATAGGTGGGCAAGGTGTCTACAGCAGTTGGCGCAGTGCCCGGAGTGAAGTAACCCGCGGCAATCAATGCCTCGATTTGATTGGGTGTTTGCGCTCCATACGGGTGTGTACGATTGAGTTGATAAGTATTGAAACTTAAGGCCTGACCGCCCACATCAGTGTGGCATACGCGACATTCCGTGCGACTGGGGTATCGCCATGTTTGTGCAGGGCTGCTGGCGGGTATTAATTCACTGAGACCTTGTTCTGAAACAAGTTCAGCATCGCTCTGGTCCGGTCGCCATTTGTAACTGAGGCCATAAATATCTGTCGCAGTCTTAACGATGATTCGCGTCTCCAGTTTGCGACGTGTGGCGGGATTTCCGCGCGTGGTTTCGATATCGAAGTGTTTGATCCAAGTCATTCCCGTGGGCAAGGTCCAGTTACCATCTTGCCTGAAACCGACTGTGTCCGTGAGATTCTTGATTGCGAACCAACGCGACTTGATGGCGTAGTCGCTCCAGAATGGAACATTCGGTGCATAAGGTATGACACCGGCTTCGGGAGTGAGTGTGGAAAGATTGGAAAAGACTCCCGTTTGAGACAGTAGCGATGGTGGGTTGGTGCCTAATACGCTGGATCGGACGAGGCGTTTAACCTTTCCATCGATGCGGTCGCAGAACAATGCGTCTTGATTGCGGGGATCATAACCCCAGCCACAAATAAATTCATCAGTAGCGATGCGAACACCAGTCCACGAACCTTCCGCATTCTCAGTGAGAGCGACGATAAACCCGCTGATATAATCACAGAAAAGATACTTGCCAAAAAGCTCGGGTAGTCGATCCCCGCGATAGACCACGCCACCCGTAATTGATACGCCGTAAATCACCGCATCATTCCCGCTGCCAGTACCATCATTGGTATGATCGTATTCGTAAATGGGATCAGTAGAAGTCCAGCCGACGGGCGGGGTGGTCGGTGCGATCGCGGGTGTATGGGCATGTTTTCCCTCGCGCCAACTCCAGCCTGCGTTATACCCATTGGTTACAATATTGATTTCTTCGTATTTATCTTGTCCCACATCCGCCACAAACAAGCGCCCTGTAAAAGGGTCAAAACTCATGCGCCAAGGATTGCGATAGCCCGAGGAGTAAATTTCTGTGCGGATCGCGGATTTGGGAAATGTGTATCCATTGTAAGTGGCATTGCCAGTTCCTTGCGCCATCGTGACAAACGGATTATCGGGGGGAATACGATAGCTTCCGGCACTGATGGCACTGTCGCCAGCGACTCCCGGAGTGCTGCTTTCATCATGCGGATTCGGTTCGAGAGAACCGGGCTTTGAATCGACATCAATGCGCAGAATGTGTCCGAGAAAATCTTTAGCGATGCGTCGTGCATTATCGCTACCATCGCGTTGAGCACCCTCATCGCCGGTGGAGATGTAAAGATAGCCATCTGGTCCGAAGGCGATGTCTCCGCCATTGTGATTATCTTGTTGATCTCGCTGCGTGATAATCGGGGCAAGTGTAGTGGCAGAAGCAGAAGTAGCCGCGTTGTAATTTCCCACAGTGCCCGTAGCCTGAAAACGTGCCACGCGCTGAAAGGTTAGTCCACTAATCTGTAAACTGTAGAAAACGTAAAAATATCCGTTTTGGTTGTAATTCGGATGAAATGCCATCGATAACAAGCCGGACTCACTCCCTGTGTGAGCAGCCAATGGCATAAAAGTGGATTTTGTCATCGTTTCCAGATTCACGATCTGTATTCCCACTCCGCGCTCCAAGACAAACAATCGATTTGTGACACCCGGTGGCGAGGCTACATCAATGGGTGAAAGAAAGGTCAAAGTGCCTAAAGCATTTTCGGTCGCGAACCCTGTTGTGACGGGAAGAGTAGCAGGGAAGTTGAGTGTTGTTGCCGCTTCGCGCACGAGTTGCGCATGGACGCTACTAGCGCAATAAAATGTAAGAAATAGGGGTAAAAAACGCATAGGATCAAAGACTTGGTTTTTTAAAGTTAACAGACGATGAAACATCTCACGTAAGTCTAGAAAAAGAGAATTACAGCATCATTATGGACTCAGTGCCTGCATTGTCAAAAATTTTTGTAAAGGCAGTTGGTGGCATTTTAGACATTTTATAAAATGCACTTGCCGAGTGGGCGAGAAGACTTACTTTCATGGTATAGATCTTGCATACGCCTAATCATACGATTTTCACACCACCTCAATTCCATGTCGTCCGTCACTGAATTTTACTCACTACTCCGCTTATTGGACGACGATACACCGACGGTGCGTCAGACAGTGGGGGAGAGGCTGCGTGAATATGGCGGTGATGTCAGCGAGGTGCTGGCGGAGTGTCCGCATCCCTTGACAGATTCGGAAATTGGATTGCTCTCGGATCTGATCAAGCCGTGTCGGCGCGATGCTTTACTGGTCGATTGGGAAGTGCCGTTTCATGGTTGGCGTGCGATGGATGATGACTGGGATCACTTAGAAGCTTGTTTGCGACAGCTTTCCGATTTTCTTCACGATGGAGTATCGCTGCGTCCGCCACTTTCTGATTTACTGGATTTATTGGCCGAGGAGGCCAGTGAGGCATGTGACGAAGCGGGTATCGATGGACTACGGATGTATTTGTTTGAAAGTGGTCGATTGAAGGGCAATCACGAGCAATACCATGACCCCTTAAATACCGATTTGGCATGGGCGATTCAGCACGGAAAATCTAATCCGATCGGCTTGGCAACGATTTTTCTTTTAGTCGCGCGTAGACTCGACCTCGAAGTGGATGGAGTGAATTTTCCCGGCCATTTTTTGTGCCGGGTGGAGCATGGTGGACAACACTTGTTAGTCGATTGTTTCAATAGTGGGCGCATGCATGATTTGAATGATATACTGAACCGCAGGGATGACATTGATGACGCTATTGCCACAGCTCTGACGAGCACTGCCTCACCGGGAGAAATTCTCATACGCACCTTGCGAAATCTGGAAATATCCCTGCAACGCCATGAAGAAATAGAAGACGCGACGCTGATCCGTCGCTTGATTGAATCGTTGAAACCCTGAGAGTCACAAATCGCATGGACAAATGCGAATGGTTCTGTCGATATTTCTGGTGTGAAGCGGGCCCATGCCGCCGCGATTTTTCATCACTATGAGTTCTCCATCTATTCCTCCATCGCAAGTCAGCCCTTCGCTCGCGCAAATTGAAGCTCAGGTCGCAAGCTCCTCTGCCTGGATCCAACCGCTGCGGCAGGAAATTGCCCGCTATTTGATCGGTCAATCATCGCTCGTTGATCGTTTGCTGATCTCGCTGCTGGTCAAAGGTCACATCTTGTTGGAAGGTGTGCCAGGATTGGCGAAAACGCTCGCATTGAAAACATTGGCATCGCTTGTGAACGCGCAGTTCCACCGCATCCAGTTCACGCCCGACATGCTGCCGGCCGACATCGTAGGCACGGAAATTTATGATCCGAAAGAAGCGCAATTCCGCGTCAAGCATGGGCCTGTGTTTGCCAACTTCATTCTCGCGGATGAGATCAACCGCGCCCCTGCCAAGGTCCAGAGTGCCTTGCTCGAAGCGATGCAGGAAAAACAAGTGACCATCGGCGAGCAAACATTTCCACTGCCGTCACCGTTTTTTGTATTGGCCACGCAAAATCCGTTAGAGCAAGAAGGCACTTATCCCTTGCCTGAAGCGCAGCTCGATCGTTTCATGATGAAAGTGATCATGGATTACCCCACCGAGGATGAAGAAATGCTGGTGCTCGATCTCGCGGGCACCACCGAGGACATGCCCGTGCCACGTGCGATGGTCAGTCTCGAAGCGATCCAACAAGCGCGGCAGGTGGTGAACAGCCTGCATCTCGATGAAAAAGTAAAACGCTACATCGTGCGCTTGGTGCATGCCACCCGCCGACCTGATGACTACGGCATTCCGATCGCACCACTCATTCGCGTGGGAGCTTCGCCACGTGCGACGATCAATCTCGCTCTCACCAGCCGTGCGCATGCCTTCCTCGATGGCAGGGCTTATGTCACTCCGCACGATGTAAAATCCGTGGCGATGGATGTGCTGCGTCATCGCGTGACAGTCACTTATGAAGCCGAAGCGGAAGGTTTGGACAGCGAGGAAATCATCACACGCTTGCTCAACGAATTGCCGGTGCCATGATTCGTAAAGCCCTCCAGCCAGCGATCACTGCCGAGGATGAAGCCCGCGCGGCGGAAATTCTCGGACGCGTGCGACGTATGGAAGTGCGCACGCATCGGCTCGTCAATGATGCTCTCGCCGGTCGCTACGCCAGTGTTTTCAAAGGACGCGGCATGGACTTTGATCGGGTGCGAAATTACGTCCCAGGCGATGACGTGCGCACCATTGATTGGAATGTCACGGCTCGAACTGGCGAGGCGCACATCAAAGTTTTTACAGAAGAGCGTGAACTTACGATTTTATTGTTGATCGATATTAGTGCCTCGGCTGACTTTGGTTCAGTAGAAAACTCCAAACGCGAACTCGCAGCGGAAGCAGCGGGAGTTCTGGCGGCCTCGGCGATTCGCAATCGCGATAAGGTCGGCGTAATTTTGTTTTGCGATGAAGTGGAACTCTACATCCCGCCAGGCAAGGGTCGCTCGCACATCATGCGCATCATCCGCGAGATTTTGTTTTTCCGCCCGCATCGCAAGGGCACGCACATCGGGCATGCGCTCGACTTCGCTAATCGTGTGCTACACCGACGCGCGGTGATTTTTTTGGTGTCGGACTTTTGCCTCGGCGCACCGCAGGAGGAAAAACTGAAAAGTCTTTTGACGAAGTTGCAAGTGACGAGCCGTAGGCATGATGTGATCGCAGTATCGGTCACTGATCCGCGCGAGGAAAGCTTGCCGGATGTGGGTTTGCTGTGCATTGAGGATGCCGAAACTGGCGAAGTCGTAGAGCTGAACACCGCGCGTGCGGAAGTGCGTGACAGCTATGCGAAACAGGCACGGCAGAGACGGGAAAACACCGTGAACAAAATCCGTTCGCGTGGCATTGATCTGTTAGAATGCATCAACGGCGAAAACTGGATGCCGCAGTTGATGGGATTTTTTCAAAACCGCCGCCAACGATCGGGCTGATGCGAAGCATGACAAAAGGTCTAACAACTTTCAGGTGGAGCTTGAGCATGTTCGTCGGAATATGCTCACTGGTCGTCGCTCAGACGCCGCCAGCGCCGGAAGAAGACATTCGCGGTCCGCGTGAATTGATCGAAATCCCAGTGCCGGAAAATCCGTCGTATTTTTGGTGGTGGGTGGCTCTTGCTACTGTCGTTCTTATTGTAATAGCGATATTTTTTTGGCGTTGGCATGGTTCGCGACAGCCCGGTGCTTCTGCGATGACAAAGGCGATTGCCGCTTTGCGCGTGATCGAGGAAACGCAATCACAATTCGATGATCAATCGTATGCCGCGCAAGTGGCTGATGTGCTGCGTAACTATGTAGTCATGGCCTATGGCATCGCGGCACCACAACGCACCTCGGAAGAATTTTTGCAGGAATGCTTGCAGCGCGAAATTATGGCAGAGCCATCATTACAAAACTTACGTGCCTTTTTGCGCTCGTGCGACATCGCTAAATTCGCTGCTGGCTCGCTCACGGCAATGGACAGACAATCAATGCTCGGCCAGGTAAAAGACATGGTGCTGGCTCCGCTACCAAAAGCGGAGGAACCCCCAACATCTTCTGCCGCATGACCACTTCGTTTCAATTTGCTCATCCGTGGTTTTTGCTGCTGCTATTGCTGCTGCCCGTGATGGCGTTTTGGAAAGGCCGACGCGGTCAACCGCTCGCGCTGCGTTTGCCGAGTATCGAAGATGCAGTGCAAGTCGGGGCGCGTTCGCATTCGCGGGCAGGCGGGTGGCTTGCGGCGCTAGGGTTGCTTTCTTTTGCTTTGCTGGTTTTAGCGCTGGCCCGCCCGCGTCTGGTCAAAGGCACGACCGACATTGAGTCGAACGGCATTGATATCATGCTGACGCTCGACGTTTCTGGCTCGATGGAGGCAATGGATTTCACGCTGAATGGCAAGCAATCGAACCGTCTCGAGGTGGTCAAGGATGTGGTGGCGAAATTCGTCGTGCAGCGTCCCGATGACCGCATTGGCATGGTCGCCTTCGCCGGACGTCCGTATCTCGCCGCACCATTGACGAACGATCAGGAATGGATTGCTAAACGCATTCAGGATGTGCGTATCGGTCAAGTGGAAGATGGCACGGCGATTGGTTCGGCAATCGTTTCCTCCGTCGACCACTTACGAGATTCTGATGCGAAGAGTAAGGTAGTCATTTTGCTCACCGATGGAGTGAACACCAGCGGCTCTGTCAATCCTATCACTGCTAGCGAAGCGGCTAAGGCACTGGGCATCAAAGTTTATACCATCGGCGCGGGAACCAATGGAGAAGCTCCCTATCCTGTTCGTGGATTTTTCGGCACGCAGATGCAGATGGTAAAAGTGGAGATCGATGAAAAAACTTTAACTCAGATTGCCGATGCCACGGGTGGCAGATACTTCCGCGCCACCGATACTGATTCGTTAGAGAAAATTTACGAAGTGATCAACCAACTTGAAACGACCTCTTGGAAGGAGAAAAAATACGAGGACTACGATGAGTGGTTCGCCGTCGCCCTCTGGCCTGGGCTGGGCTTGTTGTTGATCGAGTGGCTGCTGCGTCATACTCGTTACCGTCGATTGCCATGAATACGCCTATGGAAAGAACCGGACTGCAATTCGGCCAACCGCTGTGGTTGGTTGTTGGTCTGCTTGTTTGTTTAGCAGTGATTTTTTTCTATCGTAAATTTGATCGTCGTCGTCAGCTCGACCTCGCAAAGATGGCACATCCGCGATTTTTACCGCTGCTGTTTTCAGGTGATTCGCCGCGTCGTCGTCTTCTCAATCGCATCCTCTGGGTGAGTGCGGTGTTTCTCTCGTTTGCCGCGTTGGCTCGTCCACAAATGGGTTACGAATTTCGCGAAGTGAAACGTCGGGGCATCGATCTGCTGTTCGCGCTCGATACGTCGCACAGCATGCTGGCCGATGATTTGTCACCGAACCGACTCGACCGCGCGCGCATGGGCATTTTGGATTTTGTGGATCGGCTCGAGGGCGATCGCATTGGCTTGGTGCCTTTTGCGGGAAGTGCTTATGCCTTGTGCCCGCTCACGCTGGACTATGATGCATTTCGCGAATCGTTGAACATCGTCAATACCAACATGATCCCGCATCAAGGCACCGACCTCGCTAGCGCGATTCAGGAAGCCGAGCGATTGTTTACCGAAAATCAAAATAATCAACGCATCCTCGTGCTCATCACCGATGGCGAAGACCTGCAAGGCGATGTGCTCGATGCCGCGAAAAAGGCGCATGACAATGGCATGGTGATTTATACTGTTGGCGTAGGAAATCCCGAGGGCTCGATGATTCCGATCCAGTTCAATAACGGCCGCCGAGATGTCATGCGCGATGAAAAAGGCGAGATCGTGCGCACCTCGCTTGATGAAAGCACTTTGAAGAAAATCGCCGGAGTCACCAAGGGTCTCTACGTCCCGCTGGGTCGTGGCGCCGAGGGACTCAACACCATTTATCAAGAGAAACTACGCCTCATGCCAAAGACAGATCTGAACCAGAAAATGGAAAAAATTCCGTTAGAGCGTTTCGTTTGGCCACTGGCTCTGGCGGTGCTATTATTGCTCGTGGAATATTTTCTGCCGGATCGCAAACGTGCCTTACGCCAGCCAGTCGTCGCGTTGGCTATCTTGGCGGCATTGATATTGTTACCGACCCCCCTGCATGCCGATGAGCGGGTCGTTTACAATCGCGGTACCGAAGCCTACGAGCGCGGTGAATTTGCCGATGCGGTGAGCGATTTGCGCGATGCCCTGCGAACACCTGATCTTTCTCTGCAACAGCGTGCCTATTACAATTTGGGCAATGCCCTTTATCGACAAGGTCAGGCAGCGCAGGAAAAAGAACCGCAGACAACGATCAAGCATTGGCAGGAATCGATCAAAGCTTACGAAGACGCGCTGGTTCTGGATAGCAATGATGAAGACGCGCGCTACAATCGTGACTTGGTGAAAAAGAAATTGGAGCAATTGCAACAGCAACAAGAGCAAGAAAATCCGCAGGATCAACTAGAGAAAAAGGACAAAGAAGAGCAGGAGCAGAAGGAAAAAGAACTACAGCAAAAAGAAGATCAGGAGAAACAAGAGCAAGAGAAAAAGGAACAGGAACAAAAATCTGAGGAAGAAAAAGACCAGCAGGGGGAACCTCAAGAAAAGTCCGAGGAGGAAAAGAAAGCAGAAGAAGCACAGCAAGCAAAGGAAGATCAGGAAGGAAAAGAGGGCGAGCCGTCAGTCGGTGAGAAGGCTCAACAACCGCGAGAAATGACAGCGGAGGAAGCGAAGCAGTTGCTTGAATCTCTGCGTCATGAAGAACGCCGTGTGATCCCGATCCCGCAACGACGGGATGGTAAGACCGACAACACCACAAAAGGCAAAACATGGTAAGTTTTTGGCAACGTTCGATGGCTCAGACGATCATCAGTTTTCTGCTGATGCTGGTAAGTCATGCGGCTGAGGTGCAGGTTACGTTAGATTCCAATGAGATCGCTGTCGGAGAAGCCGCTAATCTCACCTTGCGAGTGACAGGCGGAAAAGCACAGCAACCGAATTTCCCCGCTGTGCCCAATCTAACAATTCAGTTCCAAGGGCAAAGCCAAATGATTTCCATTGTGAACGGCGTTACTACTCAGGCTGTAACTTATAATTACATCGTCGGCTCGCAAGTGGCGGGGACTTATGTGATCCCATCCATCGCAGTTAACGTAAGTGGGCAAGCGATGCAGACCCAAGCGCAGAACTTGACAGTAGTCGATGATGGAACCGCAAAACCGCAGAATAATCCTCTCGATCCGGCTGCTAACGGTCCTAATTATTTTGGTCTGTTACAAGTAGAGCTCGCGGTGCCTGAGCGAAAAGAAATTTATCTGGGCGAGATTGCGCCAGTGCGCATCCAAGCTCTGTTTTCGATGGACGCGCAGGTCAGACTCGATAGTGGACTTCAGCCAGAAAATAGCAGTTTTACCCTGCACAACGTCAGCCCACAACCGCAACAAACTGTCGAAAACAAAAATGGCAAACAATACCGTGCATTGACTTGGTTTGGCGGTATTTCTGCGACTAAAGCCGGAATTCAGCCGGTGAATCTCTCCCTCAAAGTAGTGGTGGCGCGTCCCGATCCCGCGAAACCCGTGTTACGTCCGCGACAAGGCAATCGTCAATTACAAGCACGAGGAGTGAGTTTTGTAGAGGAAGACGTCACGCTAAAAAATCAAAATATGTCGCTAGATGTGCGTCCGCTACCAGAAGAGGGACGTCCTCAAAATTTCTCTGGCGCCGTTGGAGAGTTTGCGTTTGATATTTTAGAAATTCCCGCGACTTGGATCACTGGCGAACCCCAGCGTGTGGCATTGCGTGTTAAAGGCAGCGGCAATTTTGCCATTATGAAAGCACCCGAGCTCAGTCCTGCTGATTTGTGGAAATGGTATCCGGGACAAGATCAATTCACACCGGGCGATGTCGCATCCTTTTCTGGAAGCAAAGTCTTTCAATACAATGCTCTCGCTCGCAAGAGCGGTTCTTACGATGTCGCCTTTGAACTGAGCTACTTCGATCCCCGACAAGCCCTGTATCAAACGATTCGCTCACAATCCCAAAGCGTGCAGATCACAGGTGATCCAATTGCTGACGAAACAACGACTGCTGCTGTAGACGCAATGCAACCGCCAGCAGCAGACGATGATGGACTCGCGCCACTGCGAGAAAGCAATCGAAGTGCCGCCTTGATTTCTCAACTCTCCCGTCAGGTAAACATCCCCGCGATGGGTGCCGTGGCGTCGTTGCTGTGTGCCACCACGCCTCTGCTAGTCTTTTGGTATCGTCGAAAGAACGATCCAATTTTGAAAGAGCAGTTAGAAAGGAAGCAAGAGATCGCAGCGGCGATGGAGCAGGCAGAGAAATCCATTCGCCAAAACGATGTCGCTGCTTATTGGCAGTCTGCACGACGCGCTTTGCAACTCCCTTTAGCGGCGCAGTGGCAGGTGCATGCCCATTCTATCACCTTGCACGATGTCGCCACACGATGCGGTGTGGACTCACCGATCACCGCATTTTTCCGCGAAGCGGATCGTTCCACTTACGGGTCAGAAACGCAGCAACCGCCATGGGAATCGTGGCGCGCCCTGCATCAAAAAGCTCTTCAAGACCTTCACTCATGAAACCTTTGATTCAAGGATTTGTTAGCGTCTTAATGCTCGTTGCGGCTCATGCCGCGAGCTTCGAGGAGACTCAGTTTATAGCGAAACAAGGAGCATGGGATGTCGCCATCCTTAAATACGAAACCCTGCTAAAAGAGGAAGGTCCTAGTGCTAGCGTCTATTACAACCTCGGTCTCTGCTATCAAAAAAAAGTCGATCACGGTCGCGCGGTGCTAGCCTATGAACGCGCTTTGGCAATGTCACCGCGCGCCGTCGATGTCCGCAACAACCTTGCAAAACTCCGTGAACAGGCATCGTTGCCGGCAGTTAGCACTTTGCCAGATGGATTGCCGGAATTCACCGCATGGCTCAGTCGCGGCGAATGGACTCTTGTTTTTCTGTTGGGTCTTGTGCTACTGGTGGGAGGAATATTGGTGTGCAGTTTTACCACACAGAAAAAAGCTCGTGTTATCAGCATTATCGCATTAACCATGAGCACCCTCATGCTCGCGAGCTCCACATGGGTCACCGCATTGAGACGCAGTGAAGATCGCTGGGCGGTAATGCTATCCACTGATCAATCTCTTCTGTTATCCCCATTCGTTAGTGCGGATAAAATTACGCCATGTCCACCCGGATCGCTGGTGCGTATCGAGTCGCAAAAAGGTGATTATGTTTATGCAAAGCTATCCTCCGGCGAGACACGTGGTTGGCTGAGACGAGATTTGATAGAAAAAATCGCGTTGCCCTAGGACTTGGGGATTTCTAGAAATCGAGGTAAATTTCTGTACGTCGGTTGGCACGTCGTCCTGCAGGGTCGTCCTCGCCCGTAGCTTTTACGTTTGGTCGGCGTGGTTCTGTTAGACCCTTGGCTGCGGTAATAATTTGTTGTGGGCTCACACCCGTTTCAATGAGATACGCTTTTACGGCATTCGCACGGTTGAGTGAGAGACCTTGGTTGTAATCAGCGGACCCTAATGCATCGGTGTGGCCGGATAGATGAATCTTTTTACGGGTATCAGTTTTGAGTATCATCGCCACAATCGCCATTTGCCGCTGCGTGCGCAATGTCAGTCGTTCTTCATCAAATTCGAAATAAAGCACAAGCGTATCACCTCCTGCTGGATTCTTAATCAACGGTGTGTAGTGCACGTCACCACCGGCAAAGCGCTGTGCGTAGTCGCTCAGGAGTTGATCAAGGTTCAATTCATCAATAATCCAATTCGGTTGCTCGGCACTTTTTTTCACCATGATGGCAAATTGAGCTGCCTGCGTGCCATCGGCCGTGACGACATTGGCGAGATAAGAGGCAAGGTTTTCCTTTTGTAGGACGGCGCGGAGCGGCTTTTCAGAGCGCAGGCGATAGTTGCCCTCTTCAAATAGAATGCAAAGTCCGGCTAGTGTTGCATCCGATACTTTTTCCGTATTCACAAATTCTTTTGCCAAAGAAAAATTTTGGCTCAAGACGGCAAGGAGGAAGGAATCGGTAATGCCAAGGGAGTCAACCATCATCGCGCGTGGCACGGCTTCTCCTTCCGCAGGCGGTAAAATCATTTTTTCGACTTCCCAGATGGTGCCGTTTTTTGTCAGATCAAAGTAGATTCGATTGCGGCCTGGTTCACGATCGGCAAACTCAAGGGCATAGCGGGTTTTTTTGTTTAGTTCGAGTTCGCCCACTTCTCGAACGGGATTCGGAGCACGCAATTTGAGCGGTTGTTGCGTTGCCAATTGTTTCAGTCGCTCGCGCGTGTCGCTGTTCATCGCGCGCTCGCCGATCAGCTTTTCGGCAGTGGCAAAATCTTGATTGACTAAGGCATTGCCAATGGAGGTGATCAAATCAAGTGGATCGTCAAGATTTGGTTGTTTGGGTAGTGATCCCGTAATCTTCAGGTTGTCTGCGGCTTCTTGGCGAGCGTCAGGAGTCGTTTTGGGAGCCGCTTGTGGATTGATTTGTAAAGGCTGGGGCAAGGCGGAAATCTTGGCAAAAATTTCGTTTTTCCGCTTGTTTGACTCAAGAAAAATCAAAGTGATACTCATTGCTAGCAAGACCAATAGCAGGAAAAACACAAGCGGTGCCTTAGACCTAGGTTGATGGTCACGCCACCCCGAACCGCTATGAGTGTAAGGTGGTGGATTTGGCTCACTCATCGCAGCGTTGGTTTAATCTTCCAGAATCGATTCGGCCCACGATTTCAAATCGCTGGCATCTTCGAGGTGGTCTTTCATTTGGCGCACCAAGTCGAATTGGCCGGTCTTTTGCGCGGCATTTCCCATCTCTTTGATCTTGGCGACATAGGAATCACGAATTTTTTCATTGCGCGCTTCCCACTCGGCTTCGATATCCTTTTGTTTAGTAAAAGAGTATGTATGGATTTTGACGATGCCAGCGTGCATGGCTGGTACGCCGTCATCGCCGCCGGAAATTTCGGCTGCAACTTCTTCCGCCGACGGCACACTACCGTTGCGTGTCAGGCCTTGGAGTAAGGTCACCGTATTTTGCCACTGCGCTTTCTCGAAAGGCTTTAATCCACGCAACCAGACATCGAGGTCCCACTGGAAGGCTTTGAGGTTCGCCGCTTTTTTGTTTTCATGCTCCTTAGCAGATGCGGTCAATAAATCGCGACACTTGGTAATTAAGCCAGCCAAATCAGGAGTTGCGCTGCTGAGATTGGTGCCTGGCGCATTGGCGGCATCCGCATCTTTGCTCCACTCTAACAAAACTCCATCGACCTCTTCATCTTTATCAACATTGTGCCATCCTTTTTCCGGGAGATAGACAAGCATGGTTGCGTCTTCGTCTTCATCGGGCGAGTCCGGTGCCCAATCGGCATAAGTCCAACGCTCCTTCGTTTTCCATTGCCAGACGCCGCCGGATTTTTCGCCAGCGAGCCAGATGCCGCGCGTTGCTCTCACATGCCCCAAGTTGTCTTTCACCCAGTAGCCTTCTTCCCGATTGCTGAGTGCGGCAATGTGTGCGCCTGCTTGTTGTGCGAGAGTTTGAGCTTCCTTGTATTTCATGGGGCGAATGATCGGAAGATAATGTCTAGCTGCATCGGCTAACGTGCCGGGTGGGTAGATCGGCGATTGGCTATCGAGTGATTTGCGTGAGACTTGCAACAGGTTGGCGAGGGACGATGGATTTGAGCCATCGCGATGCCAAGCGATCACGAAAGGGAGTTGGCGGGAAGATTCCGCTGCGCGCACGTTACCAAGGTGAGAAATCGTGGCTACACTTCCCAAGCCGGGTGGCGTTTTAGGGAACGACCACATCGATCCATCAAGGAGTATCCATTGATCTCGACCGGTGCGGCCGGCGCCCATCCAGATTGTTTCATTGTTTTTCAACAAGGAGGTCAAAAAGGTCAGGTCGTCTTCCGTTGATGGGAGAGCAATGTGTCCGCCATGTTTCTCTGCGAAAAATAATGCGACGTCCCATGTCATCGGTTCCGTGACGAGGAAAAAGTCGAGTTCGCCACGGCGTTTGGTGCCAATGGGCATTTCGGCGCGCGCTCCTTTTGAAAGATCATACTGAAGGCGGTCGAGCGATTCCATCGCCGTTTCCTCCTCTTTTACTTCCACAACCTTCGGTTGTTTGATCGTGGGTGCACTATGGGGCTCTTTTGTTTCGCCCTGCAATCGAGCCAACTCTTGCTGCGCCTCGCGACGACGGAGCATTTCTTCCTCTTTGAGTTTGATTTGATATTGCTGCTCCTTTTTTGCCACATCTTGGCGGTGAATCTGCAACTTCTGATAAACGAAGACCACTACCACGCAAAGGGCCGCGATGATGAGTAAGTTTCGCACATAGCTCCAACTGGCAGTGCCCGATTTTACGACAATGGGTGGTAGGGCGACATCATCATCCTCTGGCTCCAATTTTGGTTTTCCTAAAACAGTGCTGGTCGGCTTGGTGACGATTACCGGTGCCCCGGCAGGCAACACCTTCGTGGGTCGCGCCAAGGCTTGGGGCTTCGCCATCGCTACCGAACGAGGGGGCGCATTCGTCGCCAGCAACGGACTGCCTTTGACTGCCATGGTGGGCTCATTCGCTTCCAAGATCGCTTTGGCCATGGATTTGGCATCCGGATAGCGCATTACGGGATTAGGATGAGTCGCTCGCGAGATGATGGTATCAAATTCGGGCTTACATTTGCACAAACTCGAGGCCGTCACGTTCGGCGCTGGTTTTTGTCCCGTGAGCAATTCATGAAGAATAACACCTACCGCGAAGATATCGGAGCGGCGGTCTGCTTTTTCCGGATGAGAAATCACTTCCGGCGCGGTATACCCTGGTGTGCCCATGACGATACCGTCGTTCTTTACGCCCACTCGCTGTGCGAGACCGAAGTCGCCGATTTTCGGTTCGATCTTCGGCGTGAGCAATATGTTGGCAGGTTTGATGTCGCGGTGGATGATGCCGTTTTCGTGCGCGTGGCTGAGACCTTCGCAGATGGCTATAATGATCCGACAAGCTTCTTTCGGGTCGATTTTTTTATTCCAAGAAGAGTGGTAGAGGGATTTCCCTGGAACATACTCCATGGCGATGTAAAGCATGCCATCAACGTCACCGGAGTCGTAAATACCGATCAGGTTCGGGTGATTCAGACGTGCCATCGCACGGGCTTCCGTTTGAAACGAGGAGCGGAATTCCGGGTCGGCGCTCAGCTCGCGAGGCAGGATTTTTACGGCCACTTCACGGTCCAAGGAAATTTGTTTGGCGAGGAAAACGGCGCCCATGCCTCCTTGGGCGATGAAGTCAAAAAAATGGTAGGCCGGAAGCAGCTGATTAAGCGCCTCGATGGTCGGTGGTGTAAAGGATGTGGATTCCACAGTGTAGAGGGAGTTCGTGATGATTAAACCACAGACATTCTTTCCAAATATTAACGAAAATCAAGCGAAACTCGGAAAAAAGTAAGCAAAGATAAAATCTGTTGGCGTCCTTGTGCGCCCTTGCTAGCATGTGCCGTGCCTGAATCGTCTGCTTCATCGAACGACATCGCTTCCACTTTGCTCGCCGCCAGTTTTGCCCTGGCATTTTTGTTGTTGTTGATTGGCTCGGTCGTAAAATACTTCAGTCGAGCGAAAAGTGTTGTGCCGATCGTGGAAAATGACCCGGAACAGCCGATGGGATTGTTGCCGCCATCGCTTCCTGTGGGCAAGGTCGCTACTTGGTGGTGTCATCGAGTCGATGTACTAGGATTGCTCCTGATGAGCACGATATTTCTCTTTTTCGCGCTGTCGCAAGCGGCCGCACAAAAAGAGGGGAGCACGCCACCATTAACTTCCTCGGCGTTGGTCGCAAATATTGTGGTTTTTGCGTTTCTTGTCGCGGTTGTTACGATCATTGTCTGGTGGCGCGTCAAGCCTGTCGTATGGCTAGGATTGCGCTGGCGGCAATGGCCGCTTTTTTTCTGCATCGGCCCTGCGGCCGTGATCGTGATGTGGATTATCATGGGGATGCTACAGCAATACGGATACATCGCATGGGCGGAAAATCTTGTCGGGAACGACAGCATGCAAGACGCTGTCAAATTATTGCGCGAGGGCAATGACGCGCTGACTGTATCGTTGATGGCCTTTTCTGCTGCGATCGTGGCACCGATTGCGGAAGAGGTGATTTTTCGTGGCTACCTGTATCCGGTTGCTAAACATTTTGCTGGTCGATCAACCGCGATTATCGCCACATCGCTGATCTTTGCCGCTGGTCATGGCAATGTGCCATTGATGTTGCCACTTTTTTTGTTAGGCATCCTCATGGCATGCGCCTATGAATGGACGGGATCTTTGTGGGCGGCGATTAGCATTCATTTCTTTTTCAATACTGCTACTGTCTCGCTGCAGCTCGCGATGCGTGCTGGTTTGTTCACGCTCCCCGAAACAATGCCATGAAATGCATAAACGACATTGGTGAGGATGCTCTGATCGCTCGGCTTTTGGCGCAATTGCCGCCTGCGCCTCTTTCTTTGAATGTGGGCCCAGGCGACGACTGTGCTGTTGTACCCTTTTCTACGACCACATGGCAATTGTTGAAAACGGATGCCATCGTAGAGGAGGTGCACTTCCTCTCTAACGAAAAAATGCGTCGCGTCGGATGGAAAGCGATTGCGCGTGTCGTCAGCGATTTCGCTGCGATGGGGGGGGCACCGCAGTGGTTCCTTGTGACACTGGGCATTCCGAGTGAAGCGTCGGTGAATTCGCTGGTCGATTTGTATCAAGGCATGGCAGACTGCTTGCAGAAATTTGGCGCGACGATGGTAGGCGGGGAAACATCTCGAGTCGAGAGTGCGACGGGTTTAGTCATTTCCATCGCAGCGACAGGCACTGTAAAAAAGAAACATCTTCTGCTGCGTTCGACGGCGCGTTGTGATGATTTGATCTTTGTAACGGGCCAACTCGGCGGCTCGTTAGCGGGTCGTCATCTCGATATCGAACCACGTCTCGCCGAGGGGCAGTGGCTGGCGCAGCAACACTTTGCCACCGCGATGATGGATCTTTCGGATGGCTTGGCAAAAGACTTGCCGCGTTTGGCGAAAGCTTCCTCGATAGGTTTTGTGATCGATCTTGATCAGATTCCTCGAACGCCTGGTCGCACGGTCTCTCATGCTTTGCAAGATGGTGAAGATTACGAACTCCTTTTCACTGTTGCGCCCGCTGATGCGAAACGCTTGATGAAGAAATGGCAAAAATTTTTCCCGGCTACGAAACTGACTTGCATCGGACGTATCGTGCCATCAGGGCAAAGCATGGAACTGAGTGGTGGGTGGGATCATTTCCCTTCGCGCAAGAGGTAAGAAACCTGTTACCTATCCTTGCCAAAACCTGTCTCATTTGTGAGGCTGTCGGTGTCGTAAAAGAATCACTAGTCTTTGCATGATAACCTACAGGATCTCTTTGAATGTCGTCCGTCGCTCCTCAATCTAACAAAAAATCTGCCATTAAGGGTGGGAAAAAGGAAAAAGTCCTCGGGACAATTGCGGGCTGGTTAATCCGTTTGTTGAGTTTTACCCTGCGTATCGAGTTTCGCAACGACGAGTATTTTCAAAAAATCAACGGACCTGTCATCTTGGTTTTCTGGCATGGTCACATCATACCGGCGATTGCTGCATGGTTTCGAAAATGCCCTCGACCGCATGGCTTGTCTGCTCTTACCAGTGCCAGCAGGGATGGTGCCATCATCGAGCACACGCTTCGGGTTTATGGCATCAGCGCCGTGCGTGGTTCCTCATCGCGTCGTGGCACTACCGCCCTGCGGGAACTAAAAAAAACATTGGATTCCGGAAGTGACATCTGCATCACCCCCGATGGTCCACGCGGTCCGGCGCGGGTCCTACAAGGAGGTCCGCTTAAGCTCTCTCAGCTCACTGGATGTGCTCTTTTACCCTTGCGCGTTGTTTGCGTCTCGTCTTGGAAATTGAAGACTTGGGATAGCTTTGAAATACCCAAGCCGTTTTCGAAAATTTATTTGTGCATCGACACGCCGCTTTTCGTCCCTCGCGATTTTAGTACAGAAGAATTGGAAGCCTTGCGGCTCAATTTAGAAAAAGAACTTTCCCAGCCACCCGCCATCCACTAAACCATCGCCATGCAACTCATCGACGGAAAAACCGTAGCTGCCGCAGTCCTTGCGGAGTGCCAATTAGAAATCGCAGATTTACTCCAAAAAGGCATTCAGCCCGGTCTCGCCGTCGTGCTGGTGGGAGAAGATCCTGCATCGCAAGTGTATGTCGGCTCGAAGGTGAAAACCTGTGCTGAGCTTGGCATGCATTCAAAAAAAATCGTCTTGCCCGCTGAGACGACGCAGGAGGAATTGTTAGAAGTAGTTCGACAACTCAACGCCGACCCAGCCATACACGGCATACTGGTGCAAAGCCCACCACCGCCTCACATTCACGAAGACGAAATCATTCGCGCCATTGATCCGCGCAAGGATGTCGATGGCTTCCACCCCGAAAACGTCGCCAAGCTGGTGCTTGAAGATCCGACTGGTTTTGTGCCCTGCACGCCTGCCGGTTCGATGCGATTGCTCGCCGCGGCGGGGATTGATACCAACGGCGCGAAGGTAGTTGTGCTTGGTCGCAGTATGATCGTTGGCAAGCCAATGGCGTTGCTATTGATGTCTAAAAACGCCAATGCTACCGTCACTGTCGCCCACTCGCGTTCGCGCGATTTGCCCGCACTCTGCCGTCAGTCCGATATTCTCATCGCCGCAGTAGGACGACCTGAAATGGTTAAGGCTGATTGGGTAAGGGACGGCGCAGTGGTCATTGATGTAGGCATCAATCGCGTGCCCGATGCTAGCAAGAAATCGGGTTTTCGTTTGACCGGTGATGTCGCCTTTGAAGAAGTCGCGCCGAAATGCAAAGCCATCACGCCAGTGCCTGGTGGTGTTGGTCCCATGACGATCGCCATGCTGATGAAAAACACCTTGCAGGCGGCGCGTCAGTTGGGTTGATCCTAGTTCACTCGCTGGTGACGACCGTCAAGACGCCGTCGCTCATGCCGTGTATTTTCTTTTTATCAATCGGCACGATCGTGGCAAGGCAGCCATGCAGGCGGGTGTAGCCCGTTTCATCGGTGAAAAAATACGGACACAGTCGCACTCGACCACGTTCCATGGCGACGGACCCATCGGCCTGGTAGATCGGATGTTCGATGATAGAACTTTCGTGAAATTCCTGCATCACCCAGGCATGCTCCGTGTCAGCGAGCGCACGTTGCAAGCAATCGCGCCACTCTTGGGCGGGTAAATCGTGGCCGATGAATACCCCTCGGGAGCCCCATGCGGTGGGATCGAAACCGGAAATTTTTACGACCAAACGGCGCTCCTTTTGGCTGAATTCCATGACCTCTTGCCACGAAGATGCATGGAGACCTGGTAACACGGCATCGGGAGGTAAAGAAACATCACGAATAAACCAACTGGTCGGTATAATTTGTTTAAGACGATCTAGATGAGCGCCGCGCAGTTCTTTTTGCCAGAGTTTTCTGAGTCCCGGCAAGTGGAAAAGGGAAAGCCAAAGCTTCTCTTCTAAGTGCGGCTTAAGAGGGGCTTGGAGTTTGCCACCGCGCGCGGCAAATGCAGGCAGGGCCGGGATGTTTTGCCAGTCGAAGCATTCAAAAAATCGATAGAAGTCGCGGGTATCATCGGCTTGGAGCAATTCGGCAGACTTGATGTCGCGACCTTCACCCAGTTGTTCCAAAAGCCATTCCATTTCGGGTCGGTAGTCGGCGGATTCTTCAGAGAGGAGAACAGCACCCCCAGCCGGTAGCAGGGCCGCGAATCCATCGAGCATGCCACGACCGCCTCCTAGCACGGAAAATCCCGCAGCTTCATACTGTGCCGATAGCCAAGCCGTCACACCAATCCCACCAGGAACACTGTCGATCTCCGTGAGTGCAAAACCATTTTCGGTAATCAAAAGGTCCGGGCGGATGACTCGTGGAAATTGTTCTGCTGCATCGCTGCGTCGTTGCGCGTCCACCAACCATTCCGGTTTGCCGCGATCGAGGCTTTCGGCAATCCATGACGGGATTTTACCCTTGGCACTGCGGCGATAAATGGCGTCGCTGGCGCGCTGAAAACTCGCTAATACATGGCCGAGCCCCTCTAATTCGCGGATTTGAGCTTTTGACAATACCAAGGGCTGGGGTGACCATCGCCACGTACCCGCCGCGAACAAGCCCTTGGCGGGCATTGCCTCGCGGATGGCATCTAGTGTGAGTTGCGGCGCTGCGTTCATGACATTAGTCGCAGTGCGCCGCGTATCATTTCTTCCACGGTGGCATTGGTCTCGGTTTCGAGCACTTTTTTCACGGCCTTGCGGGCATCGACTTGCTTGTAGCCGAGGGCGATCAATGCGAGTTCGGCATCGGCTGCTGTATTACTAATACCACCACCGGCCGCTGATTCCCAAGTTTCTGTGACGCCGACCTTGTCCTTGAGTTCTAGGACGATGCGTTCGGCAGTCTTTTTCCCAAGGCCTTTGATGCGAGAGAGTTCCACGACATCGGCCTTGACCACGGCTTCCTTAAAACGAGCGACCGATAATCCACTCAGCACTGACATCGCCGTGGCCGGACCGATGCCGCTGACGCGGTCGATCAGCAGCAAAAAAACATCGCGTTCCTCTTCGGTGGCAAAACCATACAGCGTATGCGCTGCTTCGCGAATGTGGAGGTAGGTGCGCATTTCCACTGTTGCGCCTTCGGTCGGGTGGAGGTGGTCGAAGGTGCTCAGCGGCACATGAACTTCATATCCTACCCCTTGCACATCCAGAATCAATCGATTGGGGTATGCCTCCCAAACCTTTCCACGTATGCGAGCAATCATCTGCGCCAAGCTTCCACACGAAGAACAATTCGTCAATGATTTAGGCTGGTGTCCTTCTCCACTTGAGTGAAGAAGTCAGCCTGATTCAGGGAGTGCGTTCTTCGATTTTCATATTGCGGATCCAGACTTCGTGGCCTTCGGCTTGGATTTGAATTTTGCCTGCTACTCGTTTGATTGTGACGCCTGCTAATACTTTTTTGCCGTTGACCCAGTGCTCGAATTCATTGCCACGACAGATGAGGATCACATCATTCCATTCGCCTAACGGTTTTTCACTCGCTTCCCATTTGGCAATGCGAGTGCCTTTCTTAACACCACCGAATGGTTCGTCTTTGACTTTGATTTCGGCGTTGGCATCCGCGCCTGGGATGAGCCAAAGATCGCCGGCATCGCCTTGCTGCATTTGCAATTCCATGCCATTGCACCACATGCGATCTTCGCCAATGGCGTGATAGATCAAACCGGAATTGCGAGTGACCTCGGTGTTGGTGGTGTCGGCCCATCGATACGAGAAACTGAAGGCGTAGTTGGAGTATTCCTTTTCCGTAGAAATATACCCCATCTTTGTACTACTGATGCGGATGGCGCCATCGACAATGGTAAAGACGCCAGTACTGTCCTTGTTTTTGCCCTCATCTTTCAGATAGGTGTACCAGCCAGTCAGCGTTTTTCCATCGAAAATGGGTGTGCTTTTCGATTCCGACTGTGCAATAGCGGTGAACGTAAAAAGTACGGCGATGGCTGAAGGAATGATTTTTTGGATGGTCATTTCATGGCTACGCGGTGCTTCAGTGCGATATTGCAGGGAAAGGGGGGCTTATTTCTCAATTCGAAGGTCTTACTTGCAAAGCGAGACAGTTTGTGAAATATTTCACAAGCTTCACGACGACATGCCAGCGATAACCAAGCAACCGGGACACAGCGACTCTTTTCCCTTCGAACTCGTGCGACCCCACCTTGAATTGGTTGAGGTTGCGATTCGCGAGCAAGTTCGCGCGTTCGATCCCATGGTCGAGCCCTACGTATCCTATGTTTGCAACACTTCCGGAAAACGCATTCGTCCAGCTTTAGCGGTGTTGACGGGTGGGGCGCTGGGGGAAGCGAATGAAGATCATCGAAAAATTGGCGTGATCTTGGAACTGATTCACATGGCGACCTTGGTGCACGATGACATCATCGATGGTGCCAGTACTCGACGCATGGTGCCGACGGCGAATGCGAAGTGGGGTAACGGGCTTTCTGTTTTATTAGGAGATGCGTTGTTTTCTCATGCACTCTCGTTAGCGACCGATTTTGATTCGATTGATATCTGCCGCAAAGTGGGTTACGCCGCTCGGGAAGTGTGTCAGGGCGAGATCATGCAGACGCAGCGACGCTTTGATCTCACCCTCACCAAAGAAGAATATTTCCAGATCATGGAAATGAAAACCGGGGCCTTGTTTGCTGCGGCTGCTAGTTTGGCGGCGAAGCTTTCCGGTGCCAACGAGGACGTAGAGAAGCGCATGTATGATTACGGACTGCGTCTTGGTGCCGTTTACCAAATTTACGATGACTGCCTCGACCTTGTCGGGGTGGAAGAGACTGTGGGCAAGACCCTGCGCACCGATTTGGAGAAAGGAAAACTTACCTTGCCGATTCTTAATTTGTTAGAGTCGGCCAGCGATTCCCAGCGCATGAAGCTGACCGCACGAATCATCAATCAGCAACCGCTTGATCTGCCTGTATTGGTGGGCATTGCCGAATATGAAGGTGCTGTCGAGAGTGCCATCGATACCGCGAAGGATTTGTTAGGAAAATGTCACGAGGATCTTTCAGTGTTGCCTGACAATGAAAGCTCGATGGCTTTGCATCAGATCGCCCGCTTCCTCGGCTCGTTGCTGGAAAAATGCCGTCGCTAAGTAAGCGACCTACCACATGGCCGAAGAGAACGTCAGTGCCGCCGATGAGAACCGCAAGGCCGCGAAGGCCACGGGGAAAATTGGCATCGCTGTGATGCTGAGTCGGATTCTTGGTTTGATCCGCGATATTTTCATGGTGCGTTTGTATGGCACGAGTTTGTTAGCGGACTGCTTCAATCTGGCCTTTAAGATTCCAAACCTGCTGCGCGACCTGTTTGCCGAAGGTGCTTTGTCGCAGGCATTCGTAACAACATTTTCCAAGCGATTAAAAGAACAGGGAGAGGTTTCGGCATGGACGCTGGCGAACCGTGTTTTATCGCTGGCGGTCGTGTTCATGAGTGGCGTGACGATATTGGGAGTGTTGCTGGCTCCCTGGATTGTCGATTTGATTTTATCTTTTGCTGATCAATCGTTCGGGCAGAACGAGCGCGATCTGATCGTGCGGCTGGCGCGGATCATGTATCCGTTCATTTTGTTGGTGAGTTTATCAGCCCTGGTGATGGGAATGCTGAATGCCAAACAAATTTTTGGCATGCCTGCACTGGCCTCGTGTTTTTTCAATCTCGGTTGCATCATCGGCGGCGGAGCTTTGGGCTATTGGCTCGATCCGCAGTGGGGTGAGAAAAGTTTGATCGGTATCAGCGGCGGCGTTTTGATCGGTGGCCTTGGTCAGTTGGTGGTGCAATTTCCTTCTCTGTGGCGAGTGGGATTTCGACCTCGCTGGGATTCTCTGTGGAGCGATACCGGGGTAAAAAAAATCCTCAGCTTGATGGGGCCGGCGATGATCGCGGCAAGTGCGGTGCAAGTGAACGTGATGGTGAATGCGATGTTTGCGACCAGCACTGGCGAAGGTGGTGTTTCGGCGCTGAACTATGCGTTTCGTTTGATGCAATTGCCGATTGGGATGTTTGGTGTGGCGGTGGCGACGGTGACTTTGCCTGCATTGTCGCGTGCGGCGGTGGGTGGCATCAGCAAAGAGTTTTCGCCAACTCTTTCTCGGGGGATTAATCTTGTGACGATCCTCGTGCTGCCCTGCGCGGTCGGGCTCACTCTTTTAGCCACGCCGTTGGTAGCGATGATCTTCAAAGGCGGTGACTTGGATCATCAAAGCACCGTGATGATCTCAGGTGCACTGCAATGTTACGGCTACGGCTTGTTGTTTTATAGTTGGATAAAAATCGTGCAGCCAGCGTTTTATGCGATCGATAAGCGATGGGTGCCGATGGTGATCAGCTTTATCGCCATGGCATTGAATTTTTGTCTCAACTGGTATTTTGTCAAAGTGCTGCATTGGGGGCATGAGTCGCTTGCTTTGACGACGAGCGTGTTGGCCGTCGTGAACTTCACGATGCTTTATGTCATGTTGCATCGATTGGTGGGCGGTCTTTCATTTGCCTCGCTGGGCAATACGTTTTGGCGTTGTGCGGTTGCGGCATTTGTCATGGGCGAGCTTTGCTGGGTTGCCAATCGGTATATTTTACAAGCAATCACTTCGTGGCCATTCCTGGGGCGCTTGGCGATTCTGGGAGTGGTGATCGCGATAGTGGCGATGGTGTATTTTTTCTTATGCTACGTGTTGGGTGTTCGGGAAATGCGCGATTGCATGGGGCTAGTTCTGCGTCGGATACCATTCCTGAAAAGATTTGCACCGCGGGCGGAGAAGTGATTCAGTGACTTTATGCGAGCACGATTGACCAAAGAATTTCGATTTGAAGCAGCCCACACCCTGCCGAGCTTGCCCGCTGATCATAAGTGCCGCAAGATGCATGGTCACAGCTTTAAGGTGACTGTCACGGTCGAAGGTGAGGTCGATGAAAGTATCGGCTGGATTTACGATCACAAGCGCATTACCGACGCGATGAATCCCTTGTTAGAATTGTTAGATCACGGTTATCTCAACGACATCGAAGGTCTCGAAAGCCCGACGATTGAAAAAATGTGCGCATGGTTTTGGCGCAAGATCGAGGCGCAGTTGCCGGGCTTGTATGAGATCTGCATTTATGAGACACCGACCGCCAGTTGCTCGTTCCGTGGCGAATTTTGATGGATCACCCGACCATGTGCTTGGCGAGGATCGCCATCTTGCGAAAGTTTGAAAGGCTGTAGCGCTTTTGATATACTTTGAAGCCATCGGCGCGCATTTGTAGCAACACGGTATGATAGATGTCCCGCATGACTTCAGCGGCCATGAGGGCTTTGCGGTCATCGGCTGGCAAGCTAGCGCGGGCCTCTTCATACAACGCTTCAGCGCGGTCGGCTAAATGATTCATCAATGCGAGAAAGCGCTCGTCGTGGACGCGTGCGAGCAGATCGCTTTCGCTGTAGTCGAAGCGTTGTAAGTCATCAATGGGTAAATAAATTCGTCCACCATTATCGAGATCTTCTTTGATATCGCGTAGAATATTCGTGAGTTGCAGTGCATGGCCGAGGGCGACTGCGTAAGTTTCCGAGGAGGGGTGTGTGGCGCCGAAGAGTTTCAGGGAAATCAGACCCACCGCACACGCGACTTTCCAAGTGTAGCCCTGTAAGTCTTCCCATGTTTGAAAGCGTTGAGCGGTGGTGTCCATCGTGCAGCCGTCGATGATCGCCACCATCAGATCACGTGGGATCTGGTATTTTTTTTGCAAGGCGACGACTTCTTCCTCGAAATGGGTAGGCGCTTCAAAGCCCTCACAGATTCCCGTGCGCCATGCTTGCAGTTGGGCGATGCGTTGTTCGACAGGGCGCGATTCTTCATCGGCAATGTCATCAATGACACGGCAATAGGCGTAAAAGACGACCATATCCTCCCGCCGTTCTTTCGGGAGGATGTTTAGGGCAAACGCGAGGTTTGATTTCGCCTTACGAGTGATTTCAGAGGATCTCATTTGATGAAGCCCCAGTGCCCTGTGGTGAAGGGCCAAAGGGAAAACAAGGCAGGTCCGACGAGATTGTATTCTCTCACACTGCCCCAGTAGCGGGAGTCGAGTGAATTACCCGAGTTGTCACCAAGTGCAGCGTACTCACGCATGCCGCGGGGGGCCATTGCCGCGAGTGTAAGTTCATCGCCTGCTTTCACGAGTTCCGCAACGGCAGGGTCAGCATAGGAATATCCATGACCTCCTTCGCGACCTTGATTCGGCATTTCGAATACTTTGCGAATGCCTTTTTCCGTAGCGATTTTGCCGTTTACAAACAAGTGGGGGCTGTCGATGGAAATGGTGTCACCCGGCACGCCGCAGAGACGTTTGATGTAGTGCGTGGCTTTGGCCTGATCGCTACCACTAAATTTACCGATTTTTTTCTCCATGCCGATGGTATCGAAGACAAAAACTTCACCGCGCGTGGGCGTACGGAAGTGATAGGAAATTTTATCGACTAGCACGAGGTCGCCGCCATCGATGGTGCCTTGGAACATCACATCGCCTTTTTTGAAACTTCTGCCCTTACAGGTGACGTGTGGGATACCGCCATTGATGGCTTGCTCTGTCTCCGTGGGCGGAGCGGGAAACACCACGGACTTACCATCCTTGAATGTCACTTTGGTGCGTGAGAAAAACAATTTTGATACATCGGTCACGCTTTCGATACTGCTAGTGGACGGCGATTTGATTTGATACCAACGGCGGCCCCGTGAGGCCCAGTCATACACTTGCTTGCCAACCCAGGGAGACGCATAATCTTGGCCTTCTACATTGGTGGCGATGATGCCATTGAGTGTAGGCTGCATGGAGCCTGTAGGAATGCGAAAAGGCTGAATCACATAGGAGCGCAGGCCGAGCACGATGACCAATGAAACGAAAATTACCTCAACATTCTCTTCAAACCAGCGTGGTGCTTGGTATTGAGGCAGGGCGTTTTCGCATGTGGCACGGAGCTGTTTCGAGCACTCGTCAGATGCCTCACGCTTGCCAGCCTTCAGTGCCGCTTTGAGGTCAGTGAGACGCGATTCAATTTCATCGATGCGGTCGGGCTTGAGCAGATCGCGTTTGTAATCAAGAAACTTCTGCGCGCCCTTGAGCAGCAGTTGCGTTTCCTTTTTCCATTTCGGTGTAAAAAACATCGGCGTTACCTTGCCTCATCGCGCTCACACTGACAAGCGCAAACGCAGCGATGAACGGCATACACGCGGAGCTTGCAGCTTATCGATTCGTGCGGACTGGTTCGATGGTTTCGGTGGTGAAACGCACGCTGACCATGTAGCCTTCTGCGGATTTCGAGGTGCCAAGCAGCGCACTGCCACCGCTTTGCATACGCCAGAGGTGGGTGCTGAGCGACATATCGTTCTGCAATGTGCCCGCGGCTGGGTAATCGGCATTTTGCAGTGGCTTACCGTGAAGCGTGGTCATGAGCTTGCAGAGTTCGGCCCACGTGGCTTTGAGTGAGCCGTTGTACGTCTCGCTGGGCTGAGGCTGAGTCTGGAGAGATAATTCTTTCAGTTGACCATTGCTGTCCCAATCAAAAAATAACAAGCACTTCAGGCCGCCGATGGTTTGTTTGGTGCGATACGAGCCATTGAGGCCAAATCGACCGAGGTAAATTTCGTCCACGGTCAATTCGAGTAATTTACTCGCTTTGATTTTCGAGGAAATTTCCTTGTGGGTGTCACCGAGCTTGAGAGTATCGAAGACCGCGCTGTCTTCCATGGCGGGAGCGTTTACTGTTGTTTGGGTCGTGGAAGTTGTTTTGTCAGGAGTGGCGGGAGTGCGAAGTTGGCTTACGTATATGGCGTCATCAGGATGTAAGTCATTGCGACCGAGAGTGATTACTTTGCCATCGGAACGTTTGACGGTGACAGTAAACTGGTTGTGACTCACGTAGTCGGCGACGATGAATTTGGTGCCGTCCTTGCTTAACCATTTGCGCGATTCCGCATGGGCAAGAGAGGTGAAAGCCAACAGCAGAATGAGGGAAAAAATACAACGCATCGTGTTACTAACGTATGAGAGTATCAAAAGTTTGGAGAAAAGTGCAAAAAAGTGATTCATCGTGGATGGGGAGGATTTCGTCATAAGTTCAACAAGAGTGAAAGATACAAAAAACCCGGCGCGCAAGTGCGGACCGGGTTTTTTAGAAGGCAAACAAATCTGATTACCAAGTTTGTGAGCGCGAGTGCGAGAAATATGTCTCGAAGCCTAGCTCAGGTGGGAACTCGGACAGACCTTGCGAGGGGCTCATTTCGATGCGTCCATCCTGACCACAATTTTCATAAGGCGGTTTGTAGGTGCCGCGATAGGTAGGGCAAGAGAAAGTAACGAGTTCGTAAAAGCCATAACCAAGGCGACGGAACGCGCGATGGGTGCCATCAACAGCACCATAGGACCAACCAGCCTTGCGACCGTAGGTGTCAGATTTGCGAACAACCGACTCAGGGATCTCGACGATACCGTAGAGGATGTTCGAGAGTGCGCGACCCAATTTGCGGGTAGCGGTATAATCAGCACCCGGAGGAGCCTGAATGTCAGCGGAGACCATACCGGTGAGGGCGATCATTGTCGTGGCAAGAAGCGAGAGTTTTTTCATGCTGGAAGGAGAGTAGCTCTGAAGCCGCCGGCTTGGCAACTGGAAAATCATAAAATGTGAAATTTATTATTTCACCAATCGCTAGCGACCAAGAGTAACGGTGATTCTGCTGTATTGAGCTGTGTTAAGTGGTCGAAAGCCGTGCCGCCCAGCCCTGGAATTACGAGCTTTGGGTCGATTTCGCAGAGTGGTTGGAGAACAAAACGGCGTTGGTGCAGGCGCGGGTGGGGGATGGTGAGATCGGGTGTGGCGATCATCTCCTCGCCGAACAGCAACAGGTCGAGATCGATCACGCGAGGAGCATTGCGTTGTGTAGATGCGGAGCGTCCCATGGTGGATTCAATCGCGCGGGTTTGCTGGTGAAGTTCGTCTGCCGTGCCTGCGTAATTCAATGAGACAACTGCGTTGAAAAAATCCGGTGATCCATCGGGGCAAAGTACGGGTTCAGTTTGATAGATACAGGAATACAGAAAATTTTCCGGCAGCGCCAGGGCGCGAAGAGCCTCGCGTGCTTGTTGTAAGTGGACGAGACGGTCGCCAAGGTTGGAACCAAGTGCGATCACTGCGCGGTTGGCATTCATGCGGAGACAGCGATTTGGCGGTCCACATCTTCGCGCAGATTCTCAATGATGTATTCTTGGCGATCCGGCGTATTTTTCCCCATATAGAAGGTGAGGAGTTCTTTCACTCCTTTGCCTTCGATGTAGCTAACGGGATCGAGTCGCATGTTTGAATCAATCATGAATTTGAATTCATCGGGAGAAATTTCGCCGAGGCCTTTGAAACGCGTGATCTCGGGATTTTTGCCAAGTTTGTTCATCGCCTTGACGCGTTCTTCCTCGCTGTAACAATAGATCGTTTCCTTTTTATTGCGGACGCGGAAGAGAGGCGTTTGCAGGATGTATACGTGGCCATCGCGAATGAGCTCGGGGAAGAACTGCAGGAAAAAGGTGAGAAGCAACAAGCGAATGTGCATGCCATCGACATCGGCATCGGTGGCGATGACGACGCGATTGTAGCGCAGCTCTTCGATGCCTTCTTCGACATTCAATGCGGCTTGTAATAGAGCGAACTCCTCGTTTTCATAAACGATTTTCCGCGCTAGACCGAAGGTGTTGAGGGGTTTGCCGCGCAAGGAAAAGACGGCTTGTGTTTCGACATCGCGCGACTTCGTGATCGAGCCGGAGGCTGAGTCTCCCTCGGTGATGAAGATGGTGGATTCCTCGCGGCGCTTGTGTTTCGTGTCGAAGTGGATGCGGCAGTCGCGCAATTTTTTGTTGTGGACCTTTGCTTGGCGCGAACGTTCGCGGGCGAGCTTTTGGATACCCTTCATGTCCTTGCGCTCGCGCTCGGCCATGAGAATACGCTTTTGAATGGCCTCAGCGGCTTGTGGGTTTTTGTGAAGGTAGTTGTCGAGATGCTCCTTGAGGAAATTGCCGATGAAGGTGCGCAGTGATTCGCCGCCGTTTGGTTTGGTGGTGGCGGAGCCGAGTTTGGTTTTGGTCTGTGATTCAAAGACTGGCTCCTCGATGCGCACGCAAATCGCGGCCTCGATGCCTGCGCGAATATCCGCTGGCTCCCATTGTTTTTTGAAGAAGCCGCGGATGGCATTGACAAAAGCTTCGCGAAAAGCCTGCAAGTGTGTGCCGCCCTGTGAAGTGTTCTGGCCGTTGACAAACGAGTAATATTCTTCGCTGGTTTCTTCGCTGTGAGTGAAGGCGATCTCGATGTCTTTGCCGACAAGGTGGATCGGCTGATAGAGCGGTGCCTTTTCCATTTCCTCGCGCAGGAGGTCGAGCAAACCATCCTTGGATCGGAATTTTTTGCCGTTAAAAATCAGGGTCAAGTTCGGATTGAGATACGAATAGTAGCGGCACATTTTTTCCACGATGGGCTCGCGGTATTTTGTCTTCGCGGGGAAAATCGTGCGATCGATATCGAAGCAGAGTCGTGTGCCATTGGGTGCTTCATCGGCACGCGGGTTTTTCATGTCCTGCGTAACTTTTCCTTGAGAAAATTCTATCGCTTTGGTTTGACCTTCGCGCCAGGCTTGGATCTCGAAAAAATTTGAGAGTGCGTTCACCGCTTTGATGCCGACGCCATTGAGACCGACGGATTTTTTAAAAGCCTCGCTGTCATATTTCGCTCCAGTGTTGATTTGAGCGGCGCAATCGTAAAGTTTTCCGAGCGGAATACCGCGTCCGAAGTCGCGCACTTCCACGCGACTTTCGTCATCAATGTCGATGCGGATTTCTTTACCGAAGCCCATAATATGTTCGTCGATTGAGTTATCGATCGCTTCCTTCAGAAGAATGTAAATGCCATCATCGGGAGAGGAACCATCGGCGAGCTTGCCAATGTACATGCCTGGACGCATGCGGATGTGTTCACGCCAGTCGAGGCTCTTGATGTCATCTTCGGTGTAGGAGGCCATAGTTAGGAAAAGTTAAGCAATGAATACGGCAGGACCCGCGCAAGTGCAAGAGCGGAATGCAGGGCGCACAAGTGTGAGGGCGTGAAAGCCGATTTCTCTGTTTTCTAGAAATTCTTACGACAGCTGCCAGTGCTTACTTCAATACGGCCATCCACTCGCTCCAGCGTTGTTTGAACTGCGGTGAGCTTTCGCTGAGTTTTGCTGCAGCGTTCTGGGCGGCGTCTTTTTCGCCGCTTAGCCATTGGAAGCAGATTGCATTTTCGTGACGACGATTGATATTCGGGTCGCTCGGATTGCGTTTGATGGCTTCTCGATAGATCGAGATGATGTCCGCAGGCTTGATTTGAGGCCATGGTAGTGAGGCTTCGGTTTCTCCCTTGAGAAGTGTGACCATGCCTTCACCGGCATCGATGATTTTGGTGAAATTGCGCCCGTCCTTGGTCAGGATTGTGACAGGAAGCGGAGCTTTTTTAGCATCATTTTCCAAGTCAGAGAGAAACATTCCTGCGCCCCGGCAAAGTCCGATAAATGCAGTGCGTTTGATTTCCTCGTCGTCATTGGCGCCACGGGAGCGCTTCGCCAACTCGGCCGCTTCGTGAAAACGATAGCTGCTGCAAAGTTTGATAATCTCAACCAGGTTGTCGGATAGTTTGTTGCCGCTAGAAGGGGAGACATTGGATGGTCCTGCTTCCAGTTGTTTTGCCTGACGCTCTAACTGAACCTGCCAGACGCGGATGTTGAATTTGGCACGTCCGCGCGTGGACAGGCTGCTGATCAATTCATCGAGAGCAGTCGATTTTGCGCGACAGGCTGCGGCTGTATTAGGAAGTGGGTAAGGTTGACTTGCCTGAAGTTTTTTCGCATCGGCCAGATAGTTTTTGGCTTTCTCTTGGTAGATGCCCATGAGTGAATCGTCGTTTTTAGCGGGAATGTTGCTAACGATTTCAAAAAAGGGCAGAGATTCAACGAGTTTACCTTGTTCCCAATTTTTGCAACCGCTCGCCAGGCAAGTCATGAGATAGATATGATCGCTCTCCGGTTTGTCTGAGTCGAGTGGTTTGGGAATCGGTGGCAATTGTTGCATTTGCTCCAACCAAGGCGTTAATTGCTTCCGCATGCCACCTGATACGGCATCGCTTTTGAGGTGATCCGAGAGAGCTCTCGCATCGCTGCGTGCGGCTTGTGAGTTTCCATCGAGGAGAGAGGAAAGCATCGCCTCGAAACCACACCAAGATCGAGTGGGCTCCTGCACTCGAGAGTTATCACGCAACTGCGTGAACGCCTTGTGGGCCGATTCATAATTGCCCTTTTGTTGATCATTGCGCGCTTGCTGATAGAGGCTGCCGATTTCTACGCCCGTGCTGTCGGTGATGACGGGTGAATTATCGATCGGAGGCGTCGGGGTGGGATTGGCAAGATTGCCGTTCTTATTTTTGGATACGGTCACAACAGCCCAAGCAATGGCCGCGCTGACCACAAGCAGGGCCACGGCGGTAAAGATTTTTTGATTGCGCTGTTTCTTGAGCAGTTTGCGGCGATCTGCAGCGGTGATGACATGCGCCACGGGAGGTCGCGGGGCGGGAGCAATACCCTTGCGGATGTTTTTATCGCGTGTGGTGACTACCATTAAGGCGCTGTTGAGGGCCTCGATCAATTCATCATACGAAGTGAAACGAGCGGTCGGATCATAGGCCATCGAACACTCGATGACGGCGCACGTTTCCATGGCAAGGTGCGGGCAAGCCATGCTGAGCGGGATGATGTGTTTTTTCGCCTCTCGCAACTGTGAGGTAACCATGCTTTCCTCTGTGCAAGGAGGCTTGCCGGCTAACAAATGATAAAAGGTTGCACCGAAGGCATAAACGTCAGCGCGGTAATCTTCTTCCAGTCCATCGATCGTTTCGGGTGGGACATAGAAAGGGGTGGCCCACAGTTCATCGGGGGTAGCAACGCCACCCTTCGTCATCAGCGCGAGACCGAAATCCACAATCTTCGCACTGCCTGCCGAGTCTAACAAAATATTTCCCGGCTTGATATCTCGGTGAATCAGCCCGGCCGCATGAGCGGCGCGGAGACCTTCGGCGACTTCGATGGCGAGACGCAATGATTCAGCTTCGGGAAGTGCCCCTCGTTCGCGGATTTGGTGCTCGAGGTGGCCGCCCGTGACCATCTCCATGGCGATGTAGAAGCGCCCGAAGGCTTTACCGGTTTTGAAGACGCGCACGACATGAGGATGCGATATGGCAGCGGTGATGCGGGCTTCTTCTTCGAAGGACGATATGCGTTTTTCGTCGGCACTATAATCTTCACTGAGAATTTTCAAAGCGACCTCGCGGTCGAGAGTATTGTCATGGCCCACGAACACCATGCTCATACCGCCGATGGCATGTCGGCGCAGAAGGGTGTAGGGGCCGAATTCCCGTTTCACGCGGGTGTGCTTTTCGCAAGAGGGGCACTCCACGTTGCTGAAGGGCGCGACATTGCTGACGTCCATCGCTGTGCCACAAGCATGGCAAAAGGCGACAGT
Source organism: Akkermansia muciniphila (assembly GCA_945890645.1). Taxonomy (GTDB): domain Bacteria; phylum Verrucomicrobiota; class Verrucomicrobiia; order Verrucomicrobiales; family Akkermansiaceae; genus UBA956. The sequence goes on along the minus strand of CAMDCV010000005.1, from coordinate 69,179 downwards.
ATCATCGGGTGCGGACATATGTTTAGGTTATCGAATAATTACGCAGGGGAAAACAATTTTTATCAGGACAGTCACAATCAAATGGAAGACAACGATTCAATAGCCCAGGGCCCATTGGCTGTAGAGGAGCCATAAACGCCAACCACCGAATAGCCAAGTCAATGCCGCGAGCGCAAGAAAAGGGCCAAAGGGCAGGGGTTTGCCGAATCCAATACGCCCTAACAGTGCAGCGCCGAGTGCATAAAACGCTGACGCGCAGACCGTGAACAGCACCGCAGGTCCACCGAGAAATGCACCGATCATGCCTAACAAATGTGGGTCGCCCATGCCCATTGCTTCGCGGGGAATCGTCGCGCGCGTGGTGCTTCCGGAGAGTGTCTTGATTTTTTCCAAAGCTAGGGTCTTACCATCGGGCAAGGTGATTTCCTCAGCGCGGATTTGGAGTGTGCCAGAGCCAGCTGATTTGTGATCAACAAAGATTTCTGTGCACTCGAGGATCAAGCGGTCGCTTTTGCGATAGAACAAATCCTGCCATGGGATGTCATCTCCATCGCAGCGAAAAAGGATGGGCTCGTCATCGTTGACGGCATCGACCACTTCCCATTTGGTGGCTTCGGTAAAGGCGATGACTTTTTTGCCGAAGGCGAGTTTGCCTAGCAGAACTACCGACCACAAACCGAAAAATCCGAGCACCCAGCCGAGTGCAGAGTCGCGCAAACCATGCCACCATAAAGCGGGTTCGTTGGGTAATCCTATGAGATGCAGAAGGTCGCTGTGGAAACATGAAAAAAGCAATGCCACTACGGACCCAATCGTCGTTAATACCAGAGGAATGATTTGATGCTCGGCATCGATGAAGGTAATCGCCACGAGCAGTGCGATGAATAAAAATAGCGCCGGTGCGGCCATCGCGCTGTGCTGATACCAAGATGCCGCGAAGAGCAGTGCGGTGAGCATTTCCACGAGCCAATAGCGGAAGGGAATCGGAACATGACAAGAGGCGCAGCGACCGCGCAACAGCAGCCATGAGACCAAAGGGATATTATGCCACCAAGCGATGTCTTTGCGACAAAGGGGACAGAAGGAACGCTTCGGCTGATTCACGGAGAGCCCGAGCGGCAGACGATAGATGACCACATTGAGAAAAGATCCGACGCAGGCTCCCAGCGCGACCACGGGCGCATACCACCAAGGGGAAGAGAAATCGAGAACGAGGGCATCCATGGGTTATGCGCTAAAAGCAACCGTATTAAAGAGATGTGCACGCGCTTGTAAAGGAAATGCTTGAATCCACTCATCAATTCGCTAGAATATAGCTTACTTTATTTTACTGATGGAAAATCAATACGCCCCTCTCCCTACTCCCGTTGCCTCCAGCGGTCTCGCCACCGCTAGCCTCATTTGCGGCATTGGCAGCGTCTTCTTTGGTCCACTTGCGGGAATCCCGGCTATTATTACAGGTCATTTGGCACTGGGTAAGATCAAAAAATCCGGTGGCGTCTTGCAAGGGCGGGGTTTGGCAATCACAGGGCTGATTTTGGGGTATGTTTTTACGGTTTTGAGCGTGATCGTCATCATGCTGGTGTATAATGGTTTTAAGTCTGCTATGAACAAAGCGAAAAGTGTCCAGGAACGCAGTGGCGCCATGCAGATTGAAATGGCTTTTGAGAACTTTTTCGATGAGTATGCCTCACTGCCGAATCAGGGTACGAGTGATGCTACTTTTTATTCTAACAAAGACACAGCGATGTTTGAAGCATTGTTGGGCGATCATAAGACGCTTAATCCCAAGTCGATTAAGTTTCTTACGATGAAAGAAGGAAAAGACAGGAAAAACGGAGTCGTCTATGATGCAAGTGGCACCAGTATCATCGGAATTTTCGATCCCTGGGGCGGTGCCTATAAAGTAAGGCTGGATCTCGATTATGACGACCAGATCGAAGTGAATGGAGAATTCTTATTGGGCTGTCGGGCGGCTGTGTGGAGTGATGGCCCTGATCAAATGGCGGGCACCGACGATGACATTAAGTCATGGAAATGATTTAGTTCATTGCCAGCACGACTCAATAAAAAAAGCGATCTCCACCGACTGGCGAGATCGCTGTATTAAAAGCAAGAATCGATGTCGTATTAGGACTCGGCACCTTCTTCAGCGGCAGCTTCGGCGGGAGCCTCCACAGGAGCATCGGTCGCAGCTTCAGCAACGACTTTGGCAGCTTTTTTTGCAGGAGCTTTTTTGGCGGCTTTTTTGGCAGGAGCTTTCTTCGCAGGTTTGTCTGCGGCGGCTGCGGGCGCTTTCTTGACGACACTGGCTTTTTTCACCGATCCACCCAGTTTCGCTTGCTCATTCTTGCGACGCAGGTAGTCCTTGCGGCGACGACGTTTGATTACTTTTTTAATTTGTTGGCCCATAGCTGTGCGCTTTGCTACAGTCCCCGCCCCCCCGCATCAAGAACAATCTTTCGCTTTTTTCCAATTCAATCATTATGGCAGGACTCATCATCGCCCCACGGGCACGCATTTTCCACGGACACGACTGGGTTTACGCCACAGAAGTGAAAAAAGTCTTCGGCGATCCACAGCCTGGCGATGTCATTACACTCAAGGATTTCCGCGACCGCCCGCTTGGCACCGCGATCTTCAATCCGCAATCGCAAATCATCGCCCGACGCTTCTCACGCCGCAAACAGGACCTCGACCTCGAATTTTTCACCCGTCGCATCCAGCAAGCCCTGAGCTACCGCGAAAGCCTGCCGCTCGATGCCCGACTGTGCCGCGTGGTGTGGTCGGAATCGGACGGCATCCCCGGCCTGATCGTCGATCGCTACGGCGATCATTTGGTGATGCAGACGCTCACTTTGGCGATGGATCTGCGCAAGGATATCATCAAACAAGCGCTCATCGATGTGCTCGCACCACAATCCATCGTGCTGCGCAACGACTCGCCCATCCGCCGCGCCGAAGGTCTCGAACTCGAAGTGACACTTTTCCACGGCGAAAATCCTGGCGTTTTCGCTGTCAGCTCGAATGGCATCGATTACGAAGTTGATCTGCTCGATGGTCAAAAGACCGGCCTCTACCTCGATCAGCTCCAAGCTCATGGCGAGCTAGCCCGTTTCGCCGCCGGCAAGCGCGTGCTCGATTGCTTCACCAACCAAGGCGGCTTCGCTCTCGCCTGCGCTAAAGCCGGCGCAACAGCAGTCACCGCCGTGGACATTTCCGCCCCGGCCTGTGAATCCACGCGTGCCAATGCCGCGCGCAATCAACTCAACATCGAAGTCATCGAGGCCAACGTCTTTGATTTCCTCAAAGAAGCCGAACCGAACTACGATCTCATCGTGCTCGATCCACCATCGTTCACTCGAAATAAAAAAACGCTCACCGATGCCATGCGCGGCTACAAGGAAATCCACCTGCGCGCGCTGAAGTTGTTGGAAAAAGGCGGCATCCTCTCAACCTATTGCTGCTCGCACCACGCCTCGCGCGGCATGTTTCTCGAAAACATCGCCGAGGCCGCGAACGATGCGAAAAAATCCCTGCGTCTCATCGCCACCCACACCCAACGCGGCGATCACCCTGTCATGCTTCATCTCCCCGAGACCGAATATTTGAAAGGCTTCACCTTCGAAGTAGTCGGCACAAGGTAATGTCCAGTTGATCAAGTCTTACGTCTGATGTCTCATCGTCTCTAATCTTCCCAATGATCTCCCCCGAAAAAATTCTCGCTCAAGAAAAACGCATGCTCGCCCTAGGCATACGCGAGGAGGATCTTGTGGAAAAATTCATCACCGGCTCTGGTTCCGGTGGGCAAAAGATCAACAAGACTTCGTCCTGCGTCTATCTGAAACACGAACCCACGGGTCAAGAGGTGAAATGCCAGCGCGAACGTTCGCGTGAGCTAAATCGCTACCTCGCCCGCAAGGAATTGTGCGATCGACTCGACCAAATCCAAAACGGAGCGATCTCGAAACGACAGCAGGAAATCGAAAAAATCCGCCGTCAGAAGCGGCAGAAATCACGCAAGCAAAAGCAGCGCATGGTGGCAGATAAACGCAAGCTCTCCGAGAAAAAACAACAGCGCAGAGTAACCGGTGCGGAGTAAACAATAGAGCCCTTACGCTCAGCGGAAGGCCTTGGACTGCGGTGAGCATCACCGCATTTGTTTGTCAGTCCATTCACCAACACCATCACACGGCATTACCTTATCCACCTGCTAACGGAAAGCTGCGATTCTCGCAGCAGTCCAAGGCGGCATGCGCCGCTAAAACTAACGAAGCGTAATCACTGAGCCAAGATTGATCCTACTGCTGTAAAATTGTTTCCCACTCTCATAAATGTCACAGGAAACTCCAGCACTACTTGCTGTCCCTGAAAACCCAGTGAATGTAGTTTTTCCGCCCGGTGCTAAAACTCCCGTTTGTGTATCGATTCGAACCTGAAGAGTTCGTGAAGAGGCATTCTCCACCTCGATCGTTCCAGCTGCTGCGGTCATGGTAGAAGCAACCGATATCGGGGGTGATAGCGTAGTGCCGCGACGTGACAAGCAACTCGATGCCGTAATTGCGAAGATCAAGCAAATCAACAGTGTAATTTTGACTTTCATCATGTACATTCGCAGACTTTTTTGGTTATTCTTGGGGACTGGGTGCATTTTCGTTAGATGGCGTATCAGTTTTTTTAAATTCAGGCTTGTATCGCTTGTAGCTTCTTAGCCAAAATTCTTCTTCGTGGGTGAGCGACGGCTTTTCCTTAAGGATTCGCGCTTGTTCGTTCAATGCGGCAAGAACTTTCGGGTGTCGTGCTTGGATCGTCTTCCAATCCTCTTCGCTGCGCGGAACGCTGGAAGTAACTGCCACAATGGCATTATGAGTCCACTCGTCACGCAGCCACTGAGGTGCATTGGCAGGTAGCATGTCGAGGGGTTCTAATGGATAACTCATATTATAGTCATCAGGCGAAGGTGCAAGATAATGAATGGCCGGAAAGTCCGACCGTTGACGTGCGGAAGCAAATGCGATGGCGGCTGTATAGTCGTTAGCTGCAATCAGTTTTTCGAGTTGATGACGGTTTTGTAGCGCCGATTGAAAAGGAATCGCGAGTGCGATGAAACTCAGCAGGAAAATCACCGACGTGATGATGGCAGTTCGCGGGATTCCGGCTTTGTCGCGGTTCAGTGGAGTGATCGCTCGACCTTTGATGAAAAACAGTAAAATACAGGATGCAATGAAAATCCAAAACGAGGCTCCCGCTGTGAATCCCGTAGCTTCTCTGAGCAGTTCCTGATGCGGTGGCAAGCGCACGCCGCCCATAATGCCGATCAAAGAAAGACTCTTGAAAAAGGAACCAACTAACATCTCACAAGACGCGGGAGCCATCACCAATAAAGTGACGCGAAACCAAGGAGCGCCCGATAATATAGTCACAGCGCGAACAATGATAGCCACGCGCCACAGAGCCACGATGGCCAAAAATGCGATGTTCCATTTCGTCGCCGTGGTGAGATCGGTGTACATTTCCACGGGGATGGCATAGAGCCAGGCGCAGGGTGCGGTAAGCCAGATGAGATTGAGAAAGGTCAGCGTGTCATTGATTTTTTGCTTTGGCTGATTCAAGTTCAATCCAGTGAGCAACCACAACCAGATAAAGAATGTCGAGACCAAGGAGGCGATGAACGGGCCGAGAAACCATGATGGCTGTTGGAGTAAATCGAGGTGGTCATAGTTGCGTGCTAGTCCGGCACTCAGCACGAGAATGGCACCCACAAGAATTGCCGATGGTGTGGCTGCGATCCGCTCGATTGCTCGCCGATGCCCGAAAAGATAGAGCAACAAATCAAGGGGACGCATAGAGGCGGGACGGGTGGTCATTGTCATGATTGTTTTCTATTACGAATGGAATGTTTCAAATGCTTACGAAATGCACGGCTGCGACGATCCACAAATTCGGGAGCATAAAGTCGCCTGACAAGATTATGGAATCCACTGCGTAATTCCTCGACACTCATATGCGTGGGTTGGAAATTGATATCAAACAAGGTACAGCGATCTGCGGCATCTTCGCAAAGTATTCGGCCTTCTTCCGACAGACGTTTCCACAAGGGCGTGCCGGGAAAAGGAGTGAGATATGTTACCTGCACATCGTACAGACCACTGCTTTCGACAAACTGAAAGACATCCTCAAAGCTACTCGGATCATCACCGTCTAGGCCCAGCATAAAGCAGCCATTGACGGTGATGCCATGTTTTTGGATCGTTTCGACAGCCCTGAGATAGCGATCGGTTCGCCTCGCTTTCCAGTTGGCATTTTTTTCGATGCCATCCAGCGATGCAAAGCGGGGGCTCTCGAAGCCAATGAGAATTTGCTGGCATCCAGCATCACGCATCATGCGCAGCAAGTCTTCATCATCGGCAACGGATACATCCGTCTCGGTAAACCAGCGAAAGCCCTCGTTAGCCATGGCTTTCATCAAGGCGCGACCATGACGTTTGTCGGCAAAGGTATTGTCGTCCGCAAATTCAATGAAAGGACGCTGAAATAAATCGCGCAGGCGGTGAAGTTCAGCGATGACCTTTTCCACGGGTTTGGTGCGGAAGGTGGGCGACAAGCGCATCGAAGCAGCGCAAAATTCACAGGCCCAGGGACAACCGCGTTGCGTTTGCACGGTAAAGCGCGGGTAGCGATCGGGTCCTAGTAAATCAAATCGAGGCATTGGGGCGAAATTGAAATCAAAAGGCTTTCTACTACGTGCATCGTAGATAGGTTTTAATGTGCCTTTTTCGAGATCTTGCAATACTTCCGGCCATACGCACTCTCCCTCGCCCATGACAACAGCATCCACATGTCTAGCAGCTTCCTGCGGTGCAAGGGTGGCATGAAGCCCTCCGAGAATCACAGGAATTCCCATCGCGCGAATGCGAGCCGCCATTGCGTATGCTTCTTTTGACGTAGCGCTGAGCGTGGAAAGCGCAATAGCATCAAAGCGTGCAGGAATCTCATCGCAATCTCTTACTTCCAGATATTCCGCTCCCATGTGCGATGGCGACATGCCCGCTATCGTAAGCAAACCAAGCGAGGGGAGTGCCTCAATTTCCCTCGCACGACGGGCCACTGCAGGAAAAGATAGTCCCAGATCGAGTAGCTCCTGATCGACCAATCGGAGGCCGCTCATGGCGATGTAACCGATGTTCATGAGTCAGAGATTCAAAGTTTACAAGATGTATGCCTGATGATTTCTAGACAGCGGGCAGCGAATTTTTCTCCCAGCCAAGACAATGCCTTGGGCAACAATGACGAGTCTCCTTTCCTGCCCCGAGAGATCGGGCCGGCTGCTTGGGAGAGTGTAGAAGTTTTTAGCAACGCATGTAAGGATCTAATTTGATTCATAGAATTAACTAGGAACCACTATGAGTTGCTGCCTTGCGTGGTGTCAATGTGGGAGGTGGGATAAACGAATCAGAAAAATCAAGGTGTGTAGGTGAAGCGGAAAAAGGTGTTGGTGGAAGTGATGGGCACGGTGCGTTCGATCAGACCGGTGGCGTCCACGCTGATTTGTTCATAAGTGGTCCAGTCTTTGAGATTGGTGGAGCTTTCCATTTGATAGGTGAGATTGGGTGCCGCGACGCAGCTTAGAGTTAAAGTATTGTTATTATTCTTTGTGACGGTCGTGGCATTTTCTGGAAGAATAATCAGGGTAAGTTCGTTGCTGGCGTTGAAAGGGTTCGACCACTTGGGATCGGTGTAAACATTTGTTCCGGTGAGGGTGCGCAGGAAGGCGGCGAGGTTATTTTTTTGTGTTTGGTTGAGGTTGAGGTTTTGCACATTACCGCCGGGACGGCGCAGACGGTTATCAAGATTGGCGTTATCACCGGGGATGAGATTGTAGTGATTGATGACATCGGCGGCTGTAGCGAATGCTCCGTTATGCATGAGCGGGCCGTTCGATTTCCCATTCGGTCCCACCATGTCGCGCAGGCTGGGCGAGCGAGTGTTGGTGAGATCCGTGCCGCCGCCGATCGCGCCGGTGACACCGTTATTGCGGCTGTTGGGATCAATGGCGAATTCTGGCGGTGCATGGCAAGTGGCGCAACCCGCACCATTTGGTCCGGGAGGATTGAGAAACAGTTGCTTGCCGGCATTTTCTTGTGCGGTGAAGTTGGGGAAGTTTTGATTATCGGGCACTTGGGCGCGTCCGACATCGTATTTCGAATCAAAGGATTGGATGCTGCGGACAAATTGTGCTAAGGAATTTTGGATGCGAGTTTCGTTGATGGTGGCGGTGCCGAATGTCATGGCGAATAATACGCGATACTCAGGGATCGCACTGAGGCGGGTGACTAGCTCGCTGAATGCAGGGTCGCCACTGGTGCCGCTGAAACCCATTTCGACATGATCTCGAACGGGTTGCGTAGTTTGGATTTCCAAGGTGGCGGCGCGTTCGTCCCAGAAGAATTTGGATTCGGTAGCGAAGCCCGCATTGATCAGTCGCATGGAATGCCGTCCGGTGCTGCCATTCACGCCTGTGCTGGCGATGGCAGTATCGCCAAAGCCGTTTTCCTGCTGGTGGCACGAGGCGCAGCTGACGGTGCTGTTGCGCGAAAGGCGTTTGTCGTGAAAGAGCACGCGACCGAGGGTAGCACCGGCATCGGTGATGGTGTTGTTTACGGGCGTGTTCGTGCGCGTGATGTAAACGGGTTTGCCTTGATTGGCGTAGTTGTTGAGTTTTGTTAGGTCAATAACGCCGGGTGTGGACGGCGTGGTCGTTTGCGCAGAAATCAGAGAATGGAAAAGCAATGTGATTCCGATACTGAGGTATGAGTTTGTTTTCATTGTGGTGTGCGAAGGTTGATTCGCAATGCCACTTTGGAAAAATCGCTGGAAATGTCGCTCTCTTTTACCTACGCTTAACAATTCTTTACAGAGCGTTCACAATCGGTTGCATGGGTTTATACGTGGCGACGATTTTTGAGCGTCGCCACGGTAATAAATTTATTTTTTCACAGGCTCTAACAACTCGGGATAGTGCTTGCGGATGAGTGTTTGTTCTTCGGCATTGAGCTCGTTGATTAAAATCGGTTGGTCTTGTGGACGGGATTGTTTTTGGTTGAGTCGGTTCATCAAGCTCCAGTTGCGTGAGTGCTTGCCGGGCTCGGGATCGGCGGGCTCTTTAGCGGGTAGATCATAGCGGGTGAAGTCGATGACCTTTTCTGGTGTGCCGTCCTGCCAGTTGCGTTCGAGGGCAAGACGAAAGTCGTTGTTCATGAACCATCGTATTTCTTTATTGGCTTCTGAGGCTCGGATGCCGCAACCGCGGTGCACGAAGCGGTAGTTGATGTCGTCATTGTTTTTAAAATGCGCGCGCCATATTTCCCCGAATTCGCCTTGCGTGACCAGATGTGCATCTGGCCAACGCTTGCGCGTTTCGGCGAGCCAAATATGCAGACCTTCCATACCATTGCGACCGCCGTAGCCGTAGATTTTCCGCGCTTCGACGAGACTCATCTCCCAACCGCAGGTGACCCAGGCAAAACCATTGCGTTTGAAGCCATCGTCGAAGTGGCTGGCAGTTGTGGCGAGCATCGCTTGTGAACCGCGCTCGGTGCCCATGTCGAGCAATGTTTCGATCGGGCCTACGCCTTGTCGACTGCGCCATCTTTCGCCATTGACGATGCGTGCGCCAGCGATGCGAGCGGAAAGAAAATCAACGGTCCAGCCATCGAGATTGACGCAATCAATGAAGTCATCTTTCCCGCGCGCGGGCTTGCAGAAATGTTCTCGTGATGGGTAATACGGATAAGCGATTGAGCCCTCGCCGTCGCCATTATCGACGGCGTATTGACTCCAGATGTTGCCTTGGCAGACGTGGATTTTTTCCACTTCCGCGAGGTAACGAAGATTATCGGCAGAGAGAAATCCTGCGACTACGCTCCGAGGTCGATAGCCACCGCCGACGAGTTCGGAAACGCGCTTGAGGCCCTCGTGGAGGTCGCGATTTACTTGCTCGCGGGTGTTATACATGTTCGCAAAGTAGGCACCGGGAATGAAGGTGATCTCGTCGCCGAATTTTTTCTGATAGGAAACGATGAGGGTACGCAGTTCTTTGTAGGATTCGCGTTCGTCGTGAAGAGCACGCCAACTGAAGGCCCACGTGATGCGAGCGCCGGGCCACGCTGTTTCGATTGCTTCGCGAAACGTTTTCGCTTCGGCGGCGGTGTGGACGCTCGACTCATCTTCGCCATGGCTGGTATCGCGTGTGACTTCGATTTGGTTTACTCGAACCATCGTATTGAGTGTGAGAAATCGATGGCCCATGAGATGCTTAGGCTCTGAGCCGAATGCGGGCAATAGAGTCAAAAAGAACAGGCACAGGTGAGAGATGAGCAACTTCGATTTCATATTTTTTGATAGGACTACGGTGTGACGAGTTTTGTAAGTGGTCAAACGATTTTAATAATTACCTTCACGCAAAAGGATTAACAATAAAGGGGGTGAGCCAAGCCTCTCGCCGGAACCAAGTTTCCTGACGCTTCGCGTATTGCCTTGTGGCTTCGATGATTTTTTGTAGGCATGTAGATTGATCGATGGTGCCATCGAGCAGCTCGAGAATTTGCGGCACGCCAATTGCTTTGCGGCAGGTTTCTGAAAGTTGTTCTCGATGTGCTTGTACTTCATCAATGGCACCGTTTTGTAGGATGCGCATGCTGCGTTCTGCGATGCGCTGGTGAAGATGCTCGCGCGGGAGTTGGAGAACGGTGCCTTGGAGTTGTTCTTGCTTTGCTGCGCTGACGTGTTCCCAATTGCGACGTTGTAGCGAGGCGGGAATGCCACTGAGTCGGAAAATTTCCACGGCGCGTGAGACGTAGCGGCGATTCTTGAGATTGATCTGCGCGGCCTCGATGGGATCGATGCTTTGCAGCTCGGCGATGAGATCATCTAACGGAATGCCATCAAGCTCTGCGCGTATAAACGCATTTCCTTGGGGCAGAGGAGAAGGACCGTGAGTGAGAAATTTCAGATAAAGTCCCGAACCGCCCACAACGATGGGGATTTTCCCGCGAGCGATGATGGCCTCGATCACGGGCTGTGCCAGCGAACAATAGTGTTGGGCATCGCAGGTATCGCTTGGGTCAAGGACGCTGTAGAGGTGATGGGGGACTTGGGCTTGTTCCCCTGGAGATGGCGCGGCGGTGATGGTTTCGAGGCCGCGATAGAGTTGGAAGGCATCGGCGTTGACGATTTCTCCATTCCATTCCTTAGCGAGTGCGATCGCGCGAGCGGACTTGCCGCTGGCGGTGGGACCACAGACGTAGTAGGGCCGGATCGACATGATTCTGTTAGATTTCGCCGATGGCCATCAAGTGGTTGTAGCGAGTGATGCTGAGTGCCTTGCCAGTTTCGGTATCGACTTCGACAATTGCACCACAAAGACGCACAGGACCTTTGGCGATGGGAAAACGCGTGGGCAGACCCGAGCGGAAACGCCAGATCACGGATTCGCAAACGCGGCCCAGCACGGAGTCATCGGGTCCGCACATGCCGGCATCGGTGAGATAGGCGGTGCCATGCGGGAGGACGGTGTCGTCGGCGGTTTGCACGTGGGTGTGAGTTCCGACCACGGCAGAGACCTTGCCATCGAGCATGCGACCCATGGCGATTTTTTCGCTAGTGGTTTCGGCATGGAAATCCATGAACACGACCTTGACGCCGAGTTCGTGTAGACGCAGTGCTTCGTCGTCCGCCCAGATGAAGGGATTTTCTAACGGCGGCTGCATGAAGGAACGTCCTTGTGCCTGCATAACAGCGACTTTTCCTTTGTCGGTATCGAGAATGACCGTGCCGGCGCCGGGGGTGCCTTTCGGGTAATTTCCTGGACGCAGCAATCGTGGTTCGGTGGGGAAGTAGTGAACGATTTCTGCTTGGTCCCAAACGTGGTCGCCGGTAGTGATCACGGTGGCACCAGCGCGAAGTAGGTCGATGGCGATCTTCGGCGTGATGCCGCGACCGGCGGCGGAGTTTTCGCCGTTGACGATGGTGAAATCGATGTTTTGGGAACGTTTGATTTCGGGCAATATTTGTTGCACGGCCTTGCGACCGGGTTCGCCGACGACATCGCCGAGAAATAGAATGCGGATGGTAGAGGACATGAAAGCTGCGTGGTTACGAATAGGCTACAGGTGAATCCGTGGCTTGACGACTGAAAACAGAAGGAGATCGGTCGGATGTGCCTGATTGATCTAATCCGACTGATCTTCAAACGACTTGCGCGAAGCGGGTGCCCATGCGGGCGTAGGTTTCGGTGCAGTGTTGGCTTCTCTCTAACAGTTCGGCATCGATGGTGATGCGGCCTGGTTCGAAGAGTAGGATGGTGGAAGAGCCGCCGAAGGCGAAGTAGCCTTTCTCTGCGCCCTTATTTATCGATTCGCCGGGGCGATAGGTTTGATGGATGGAGCCGACGCAGGTGGCACCGATTTCTAACAAAAGAACGGTGCCGCAATTCGGTGTGGCGAGTGGCGTGATGCTGCGTTTGTTTTGCCAAAAGTAGCTGAGATTTTGTCGCAGCGCGATGGGCGATACGGAAAACAATGGTCCATTGATCACCTTGGTGGCTTGCGGGATGCCGGCTGCGGGAAAATGGAAACGATGGTAATCGACGGGGCAAAGACGCGATAGTAACAGTGCGCCGTTTTCATAACGTGCGGCGAGTTCGGGTGAGCCGAGTAAAGCAGCGAGATCGAATTTTTGTCCCTTGACGAAGACGGAAGAAATTTCCGCCGCGTTGGCGAAGGCGAGATGACGACCATCGGCGGGGAAGACAATCGAGTTGGGATCGGTATCGATCGGGCGCGCGGAGGGCTTGAGCTTGCGGTAGAAAAATTGATTGAAGGTTTTGTAATGATCGGGGCTTTCGGCAAATTCGTTGGGGTCGAGACCGTAATGGTCGATGAATGGCGCGATTTTATTTTGTGAAACCGCTTGGTTCATGCGCCAACCATACCAGTGCGAGAACATCGGTCGCTTGATGAAAGTATGCAGTGCCAGTTTGCCTAAGGGATTCCCGTAAGCATAGCGCAGGAATGATTCGCCATAGACTTGTTCGGTCTCGGTGGTTCCTGTGAGGCTATTGAAATAATGGATCGCAGACACGGCGGAGCTTTGCGCAGATCGATGGTCCGGAAAAGAAAAATCACGTCATGGGCTTGTGTTCGAAATGTCCGGCAACCACTCCAGCACCGAGGCCGACAGCAAAGCCACAAACGTGCCCAAGCACGTCGGTTCGTGGGTCGCTGCTTCCCCCCAGCATGCCTAACAGAACAATGCCCGCTAACAATGGGGCGGCAATTTTTGGCCATGTCCAGTGGGGGCGCATGTGCCAGCTTTGTGAGACGCCACTGCCCGATAACAAACCAAGTGCTGCGAAGACGGCGGTCGAAGCTCCCAGCGAATAAAATTCTTCCGGATACTTAATCCACGAATTCAGTGCGTTGCCAAGTGCTCCGCAAAGCAAGATGAGTGTCCATGCTTTCCAAGCGCCGAGACTCCTAGCGACAAATACAGTGAAGCCAAGACCGACTAACAGATTTCCTACAAGGTGAGGGAGATCCGCGTGAAGAAACAACGAGGTGAAGGGACGCCAAAAATCCCCGTCTGCAATAAGACCAACGCTGGAAGAAACGTAGCGATCCACATCAGCAGAGGGTGATCCCTGCCAATAATACGCGGCCACCAAAGCAGTCAACCAAGCGAAATACCACGTCCAACCCGCTGGGTAGCTACGACCTTCGGGGATTTCGGATTTGTGAACAGCCGCGATGGTTTCTTCGCTGAAGGCATCGAGTTCATTTTCCAATGAAGCACTGGGTGTCTCTTCTGTTTGTAAGATAAAGGCCTCGTCGTTAGGTTCGCGCTCCACGCGACAATCCTCTCCCATGGCCAAAACAACCAGTCCATGATCGTAGGCATCATCGAGCGTAGTAAAACGCCGGACCGTGACCCATGATTCATCATCGGTTGGTTGATTGGATTCACTGTGTCCTGTCATGGATGGGGTAGCATCCGTCGGGAAAATGGTTCGTCAACAGGGAAAATGGGGGGAAGTGGTGAGTGGCGAGCGAGCAGTGATCAGTGGTTGGCGTTTGAAGGGACGGCGTGGCACGGGGCACGAGTCGTTACAGTGAGAAAACTATCACTACCTCCCGGCTACTGCTGAAAAATTCCTGCATTTTCGCTTGTCAAGCCCCTGCACGAGCGATGAAGTGTTCTATGATTAAATGCGAATATTCTAACTGCGGCCTAGACGAAATCGAAACCCCATATATCTGAGGAACAAGAAATGACTGAGGAAGAGCAGAAAGCCTATGACGAGGCGCTGAAAAGGATTGAGGAGTGCCATCGGTATGGCGAAGAGGGCAAAATTCTCGATCTGGGCTTCTTGGGGCTGACCGTCCTGCCTCCAGAAATTGGTAAGCTCACCGCGCTGACGTGCCTTAACCTTTGGGACAATAAACTATATAGTCTTCCGCCAGAGATACTCAAGCTTACCGCGCTCACGAATCTTGATCTCGGACATAATCAACTGAGCAGCCTGCCGCCTGAGATTTGCAAGCTCACCGCGCTTAGGGGGCTTCAACTACAGTGCAATCAACTAAGCTCCCTGCCGATAGAGATTGGCAATCTTACCGCCCTCACGAGGTTATTGCTCGATGTAAATCAACTGAGCACCCTTCCACCAGAAATAGGCCACCTCACGGAGCTCACGTTGCTTACCCTCGTGGACAATCAACTGAGCACCCTGCCAATGGAGATCGGTCAGCTCACAGCACTCACGGAGCTATCCCTCGCGGAAAATCTACTAAGTATCCTCCCGCTTGAGATCTGCAAACTCACCACGCTGAAGAATCTTCGACTCTGGGGTAATCAACTTACCACCCTTCCGCCGGAGATTGTCAATCTCAGAGAGCTCACGGAGCTTAAACTCAGCCACAATCAATTGAATTCCCTACCGCCGGAAATCGGCAGTCTCACCGTGCTCGAGGTGCTTCACTTGCACCAGAACCGACTGATCACCTTGCCGCCTGAGATCGGCAAACTTACTGCTCTCACTCAGCTTGACCTTAGTGAAAATCAATTGAGTAGCCTGCCTCTGGAGATCTGGAACCTCACGGTGTTGTCACAGCTTTACCTCCATAATAACCCCGATCTGGAACTGCCGGAGGAGGTCTTGGGGCCGTCGAACGCGGAAGTTGAGATTAATGATGACACCCCCGCCGCCCCGCGTGCGATTCTGGATTACTACTTCGCTCGGTAGACCAGTGGCACGAGGTTTGAATTGGTGAGGGAGCCGTTTTGAATAGGAGCGGACTAAAGTCCGCGCTCCATTTTGAATTGCTCGTGCCACTCTTGATAGACCTTCGGGGAAATTTCCGAGGGTTTGATTTCGGAGCGACCGCCCCAGAAGACGTTGGTGTAGCTGACGGGGATGCCGACAGATTCTAGGTGGCGGTCTATGGCGGCTTTGTGCTCTAGAACGCGATCTTTTTCGGTGCCGTGAACAACGCCCATGATGTTGACATCACCAAACTGCGGGCCGCCTTCGCGCCAGTAGCAGTGGGTCATGCAAAAGTGTCGACCGACTTCCGCGCCAGCTTCGATCTCGCGGCCTTTCGGTACGGCCCAGTGGAAGAGGCCGTTGAAACGTGTGACGCGCTCGCCCGTGGCAGAGGGCTTGACGTGTTCGAGGAAAGTGGAAAAACGACCGATGACTTTTTTGTGGTTGAGACCTTCCGCGACTTCGCAGAATCGCTCTAACGAAACTCCGGCAATTTCAGCACGTTTGTCCCAGGGATTGGCACCGATTTCATCAAGGGTGAGTTCTTCTTTTAAGGCTAACAAAACGCTCCATTCTTCCGCATCGAGCTCGACGGTGGCGGTGGTCATCATCACGGCGGGCTCATCGGTTTTGTCACCGGGTTCGAGAGTCTTGCGTCGTACGTGGCCAACGCCTAAGGCAAATACGCCATTCGCAGGCATAAGCAAGTATTCATCGGCTTTGACAAGGCGCTTCAACACCGTGGCATGGTGATCGAGAGATTGTCCGACGGGGACTTTGAGTGTCGTCCACAAACGATAACCCGAGCCGGAAACTTCGGTATCGGTCGAGCGAATGACGACGTGCCCCGAGAAAGGATCCTGTTTCGACATGAACTCGAAAGCGGCATTGAGATGTTCCTCGGGCAAGCGCCAAGCGACGAGAGCCCCGTGGGCGAGCTTGGTGGAGAGGAGAGTCTGGCGCACGCGACGAATCACACCGGCTTCGACCATCGCCTTGATGCGTTCGATGACGGTGTCAAAGGGTACACCTGATTTTTCTGCGATCAGCTGAAACGGATGCGCTTGAAAGCCTGCGATGAGATCCTCCGAAATAGCGAGGATTTGGGCGTTAATCGGATCGGAGTGCTCGGTGGGAATCATGGTGGTGGAGAGTTCGGCATTCATGGGCGTGGGGAGAAGCATCAACTTGTCCGCCCGACTAGGCAATGCGCATTGATGGGCATTTCTTGCGAAACCTTGCGCACTATCTGAGCGGGTCGCAGGGCCCGTCTGGGTTACTTAGCGTTCTTGGTGATCGATTCAATCACGACGTTGGTGTTGGGAACATCGGGGCTGGGCTGGGTGATTTTTTCGCCAGTGCGCGGATGAATCATGGTCAGTGGGCGGGTGCCAGTAGGGACGGCTTTGATTTTCTCGACGACGTCCATACCCTCTACAACCTTGCCGAAGACTGCATAGCCGTGACCATCAGGATTGGGCGCATCGAGCATGGCGTTATCGGTGACGTTGACGAAAAACTGAGAAGTCGCGGAGTTTGGGTCGCCGGTGCGTGCCATGGCGATGGAACCTTTGACATTTTTCAGACCGTTTTTGGCTTCATTTTGAATGCCCTTGCCAGTTTCTTTTTCCGTTAGATTTCCGCCGTCCGCCGCGAAGCCACCGCCTTGGATCATGAAAGTGCCAATGACGCGATGAAAGACTGTTCCGTCGTAGTGTTTTTTGTCCACGTAAGAGAGAAAATTGGCGACTGTGACCGGAGCCTTTTCCGCGTTAAGCTCAACGACAAAGCTGCCGTGATTGGTTTTGACGGTAACTTTGGTGCCTGCTTCTTTGTTAGAAGCGGCGGCATTTTTATCCTCTCCGCAACAGGTGAGCAAGGTGCTGAGAGACAGAATCAGTGTGGCAATAGTGCGTTTCATTGTGGGCCTGATATAGCCCAGCGAATGAGAACTGGCAAGTGACAAAAGATAGGCGTATCGTCTGTCGCTCTCCGCTGTTGGGAAAAGTATCTTAGCCTTTGATCTCTAACAGCATCTGCGCATTTGAGGGAAATTTTTTCAAGAAATAGGTCAGACGTTCCATCGCTTCGAGCGGTTTGTGACCGGACAAACCACGGCGGATCAGATGGATTTTGTGCAGCATGTGCTCGGGTAGCAGTAACTCCTCACGACGCGTGCCGGACTTAAAGATATCGACAGCAGGATAAATGTAATTTTCCGCGATTTTGCGATCGAGAACAATCTCCATGTTGCCAGTGCCTTTGAATTCTTGGAAAATGGCTTCGTCGGCACGGGAGTTGGTTTGGATCAGGGCCGTTGCCAAAATCGTTAGCGAACCAGCGCCGCGAGTGTTGCGCGCTGCGGCAAACAAACGTCGCGGTGCTTCGAGAGCACCGACGGTAACCCCGCCCGATCCGATGCCACGACCTTGTGTCGATCCCGTATTGTTGTAGGCGCGTGCCAAACGGGTAATCGAATCCATTAGCAAAAATACATGCTTGCCAGCTTCCACGAGGCGTTTGGCGCGTTCGATGGTCAGCTCGGCGATGCGGCAATGGTTGCGCGGATGTTCATCGTTCGAACTCGCGAAAATTTCCACCCCCGGCAAAGCGCGGCGGAATTCCGTGACTTCTTCGGGACGTTCATCGACTAATAAAATGATCAGGTGCAAGTTATCGTCCTCGCGTTGACGCACCGACTCCGCGATATGCAGCATTAGTGTGGTTTTTCCTGAGCGTGGTGGTGAAACGATCAAACCCCGTTGGCCGCGACCGACGGGTGCGACGATGTCGAGCACACGAGTGGTAAAACGATTTTGATCATTTTCAAAAGGGATGCGTTTCGAGGGATTGACTGCCGTTAACTCCTCAAAGTGGGGCAAGCGGCGTGCTTCATCGGCTGGGATATCGTTGACAGATACAACTTCCACTACTTGTGGACCGCGTGGTCCGGTTTGGGCAAGAGCCTTGATCACAGCACCAGTACGAAGCCCGAGGCGATTGATCATGGTCGCGCCCACAAAAGCATCGTCCTTAAATACTTCGAAGCTTTTCTTGAGGCTGCGCAAGAAGCCACTGCCCTTGGGAGTAACTTCCAGCAATCCTTCTACTTCTACTTTTGGTCCGTCTAAAACGACATTACTGCGATCCACATCAGGGTCGAACTTCGGCTGACTGGGGCCATTCGAAAAGTTTTTGTTTTTGGCGTGGCGATCAAAGCCGTTCTTTTTATTTTTGTTGAACTTGTTCTTTTTGAAGTCGTTCGGGTGCTGGCGTTGTTGCTGTTGATGCGGCGGACGCGGATGTTGGTGCTGCGGTTGAGCATGCGCGTGTGGATGCTGTGGTTGCTGTGGAGGCGCAGGTGAGGGAGTTGGCACTGCGGCAGGAGCTACGGCCGCAATCGGAGTAGGTGCAGGCGAGGGGGCGGGAGCGGGCGCCGCACTTGGGGCATTGGTCGCTTTTGGTGTCGCGGTTTTTTTCGGACGTGCGGTTTTGACGGCTGGAGCCGGAGCTTCCGGGGGCAGCGCGGCTTTTTTGGTAGCGCGTTTTTTTGGTGCTGTGGTATCGGCAACTATAGCTGTTTTCGCCGCTTTTTTAACAGCGACTTTTGCCGCTTTTTTCGCTGCTTTTTTTGCCGCAGGAGGTGGTGCGGATTCGGAGACAGACGATGTTTTTTTAACAGCTGCTTTTTTAGCGGCGCGCTTTTTCGCTGGAGTTTGATCAGCGTTGGATAGGGAAGAATCGCTCATGCGTGGAGATGAATCAATGGGTTAGGTATCAAGTTGGGCGAGGATCGAATCCGATAGCTCGAAGTTAGTAAAAACGTTGCGGGTGTCGTCATAGGAATCAAGCAAGTCGAACAATTTGAGAGCTTGCCGGGCGATCGTGAGATCATCGATGAGGACGGGAGTTTGGGGAATGGAAGTAAATTTTTCCGATTGGATCGGAAGGCCTTGGGAGCGGAGCTCTTGCGCGACGGTCGCGAGACCATTGGGCGGCGTGTGAATCACGTGTTCTATTTCGTCTGAGATCACATCATCCGCGCCTGCCATGACTGCGACTTCAAGGATGCGTTCGTTGTCGGCTACTTCCGCAGGTAAAATGATTTCGCCCTTGCGTTCGAATTGATAGGCCACCGATCCAGGAGTAGCGGCGGCACCTTGATTTTTCGAAAAAATCGTACGGATGTCTTGGGCGGATCGGTTGAGGTTATCTGTCGCGATTTCGATCAAAAACGCCGTGCCGGATGGGCCGTAGCCTTCGTAGGTGACTTCTTGAATGGCCGCGCCGCCCAACTCGCCAGTGCCTTTTTTGATGGCGCGCTCGATGTTTTCGCGGGGCATGGAAACAGCCTTGGCGTTGTCGATAGACGTGCGCAGACGGGCGTTAGCCGTAGGGTCGCCACCGCCCGCGCGAGCTGCGAGAGCGATCTCGTGCGCGCACTTGGAAAAGATACGGCCTTTGACAGCATCGACCTTAGCTTTGATGTGCTTGACCTTAGACCATTTGTTATGACCGGCCATGAAAAATCGTTTGAGAGTGTGGTGGTTTGGGTTCGTGCCTAGAGTAAGGCATACGAAACAGAAGAAGGGGTGTGAGCTACATGTCCAAAAAGTGGGGCGGCCAAAAAATTACCGAACCGAGGCGCATGCCGCTGGCATCTCCCGAATCGGGGGTGCCCTTGCGTGCTAACGAGGAAACTATGCCTCACCCGATTCCCGGTGGCAACCCTTTTTTTTACCTTTTGCCCGCCAATTGCGAGCCTGCTGAAATAAGCCAAAACTTCTCTTACAGAAGGGGGAGAGGGGAACTAGGTCATTAGGGGACCGAGCATGGCAGAGCAGATTTGCCGAGTGATTTTTTACCTCGACGATTTTTAAGCCACCGCCGAAAGACATCGATTATGGCGCCTGGACCCTCGGTAATCCACCAGTAGAGGCCAATGGGGATGGAGATGAATAGGCAATAATTTTTAAAAACGGTAGCCACCGGAAGCATGCTATGCGTGGTGACCCATTCGATATATGCTGCGTAATGCAGATAGCTTAAGGCGAAGCCTGCTAAGAACACGATCGGGATCGCAGCAAGTCGAGGCCAATTCAGTACCGAGCATGAAACGATCCCGACGAGGCATGCAGGAGCAAATATTCCCCAGCCGATCCACAGGCTGGTCAATAGGATGGCAAAGAGTCCGGCAGGATAGGCCAAGGGCCCGCCGACTCCACCACCACCGATCATCGCAATCAATAGAAGCACGAGATACATGATGGTCCAAAGCAAGCACCCGATCACAGCCGCAAGCGGGGATGCTAACAAATGCCGAGCAGCAAATGACAAAGCTTTAAGAACAAACCGCATGATCGTTGAAAGTAAAATGGAATAGGTGAGCAACACCGTCAATGGAAATCGACGTGATGGATACTCACGAAAAAATTGCGCAGACTCCTTTTGCTAAGGATCAATCGTCTTCGTCCTTAGCACCTTTGACGCGAACTTTCCCGCGCAATTTTGCTTCGATAAAGGCATCGATATCGCCGTCCATGACGGGCTGGATGTTGCCCGTTTCTTGGCCGGTGCGTAGATCGACAATTTTTTGATACGGCTGGAACACATAGGAGCGAATCTGGTTACCCCAAGAAACGTCACCCTTTTCGCCATAGGCGCGCTCGGACTCCGCTTTCTGTTTGTCTTCTTCGATCTGGAACAATTTCGCTTTCAAGATCGCGAAGGCTTGTTCCTTATTGGCGCCTTGGGTTCGAGATGCTGAGGAGCGAATCAAAATGCCTGTCGGTAAGTGGCGCAGGATGACGCAAGTTTCCACCTTGTTCACGTTCTGACCGCCTTTGCCGCCGGAGCGTGTGGTCTGGATTTCGACGTCCTTCTCGTTGATCTCGATTTTAATTTCGTTAGAAATTTCTGGTGTTGCATCGATGGACGCAAATGAGGTGTGGCGCTTGCCAGCAGCATCAAAAGGAGAAATGCGCACGAGTCGATGCACGCCGCGCTCATTTTTCAGATAGCCATAGGCGTATTCGCCAGTGATTTTAATCGTAGCGGTGCGGAGGCCGGCTTCATCGCCGTCTTGCCAGTCGAGCGTTTCGACTTCGAAGCCTTTGCGCTCGGCCCAGCGCGAGTACATGCGATGGAGGATTTGTGCCCAGTCACAGGCCTCGGTGCCGCCAGCACCAGCGGAAATGACGAGGTAGCAGTTGCCCGCGTCGTTCGGCTGATTGAGCAAGGTCAACAACTCAAACGAAGTAATGGCTTGGTCGAGCGTGCGGAATTCACTCAGCGCTTCACGTGCGGTATCGAGATCATCGAATTCCTTGGCAAGAGCGACAGCGGCATCGATATTTTCCGCGCGAGTTTCGAGTGAGAGAAACGTTTCGACCTTTTTTTTCATCGCACTGGCCTGACCATTGACCTCGCGGGCTTTATCGGGATTGTTCCAGAAGTCGGGATTCGACATCGCGGTTTCGAGTTCCGCGATTTTGTTTTCGAGGGTAGGGATGTCAAAGATACCTCCTGAGCTTCGAAAGACGGCTACGAAGGCCGTCAGTATCGAGCGACAGGAGGTCGGCAGTAGGAAGTTCGGACATGACGCGCGGAACGTGGCGGAAAGCAGCGAACTTGGCAAGGAGTTTTCACAGAACGAGGGAGCTCTCTCATTTGCAACGAAGTCGTCCGTTGGCGTCGAGATACCAGCCTAACAAATTGGAGTCGACTGAATGACTGCCGTGGTTGGCGGGAAGAGTCAACATGCGGCCATCTGTGAGAAGGACACGAAGTAGGGAATCATCAGCGCACCAACCAAGTTGCAGCGCCTTACCGGGAATTCTCGTTGGCAGTGCAAGCGACTCGCCGTTGGTCGCATTGTTCCACTCAATGAGCCCATCATCGCGAGAGATGGCGAGGCGCTGGCCATCGTTCGAGAACTGGATCAAATGAGTTCCATCCGGTCGGGCGATGGTGGCGGCATCGATGCCCCCGCCGCGCAGATGAATGCGGCCCCCGGCTGCGGCTGCGAGGCGGCCATGGTCGCTGACGGCGAGAGCGGTGATCACGCTGCCTTGGATGGCACCAGCATGCAGAGGGGTTTGTGAATCGGGTGAAATGACTTTGAAATTTCCGTTAGGCATGCCTGTCGCGAGCCACAGTCCCGATGGAGAGATCGCAAGGGCGCTGGATTTCGGCCAGTCGCGCACTTCTTTTTTTCCCTCCTTGGAGATCACGACTCCGGGCGCATTGGCACGGTCCGCGACGGAAACTTTACCGCATGAGGATAGGGCCGCGAGTCGGTAATAGTTGCCGTCCTCGGAATCATAGCGATTCATCGATTTTAACGAACCATATGGATCTATGGCTAAACAGAGAGCGTTGGCAGGCACGGATCGCGTCGAGATGGCTGGTTCGGTCGCAGGGCGGAGTTCAAACCAACGGAATACGTGCGCATTTTCATCCAACACCGCAAAGGTTTTGCCATCGTTAGCCAATGCCATCGGTCCCTTACCTTCCGTTCCTGGCAAGTTCCACGTGCGTGCCTCACCACCGCGTGTATCAATGACCACCACGCCTCCTGCCGCAGGGGAAACGACGGCGCCTGAGTTTCCTAATGGCAGGCACCAGCGAACAACTTGCGCGGAATCCCAGCGCGAGATTTCTCGACTCGTTTTTTGATCCCACCATATCAAGCCCGCGGGGCTACGGACAATCCAGGCCGTGGCGTCGGCTGAGGGGTAAATGTCGAGCGCTGCCGATTTGTTGACAAATTCACCCGTGGATTCATTGCCTGTGAGAACTTGCACGACGCCGCTGCGCGAACCCACGCAAGTGGTTTTCCCGTCTGCAGAAATGGCTAGGGCCGATGTGGATACGGAAATGAATTTGTTTATGGCGAAAGGCTTTGAGTCGGAAATTTTCCAGCGCTGCAATTGAAAGCCTTCCGACACGACGAGGGTGGACCCATCCTGCGAAACAACTAAGGCTTCCGGTAGATTGCTATGGTGATGAACTTTCCATGTCCCATCGGGCCAGCGCCAACCAAAACCACCAGCACCAGCAATCGCCATGACGCCCTGCGACGTGATGATGATATCGCGCAGCCCGCGAAAGCGAAACGAGTCGGTAGCGACATGACCTTCTCTATTCGTTCGCGCCAATTGTCCTGAACCATTCAGATAATAAACACTGCCTTCATCATCCAGCGCCCACGGGCCACCGGCAGCAGGAGTTTCGACTAAGGAAAACGAGGTTTCTCCCCGTTTCATGCGCAAGATCGTACGACCGTGCCCGACAACGCCACGCGTCGCGATCCAGTTGCCGTTGGGCGAAATTTTTGCTTCGTTCCAAGTTCCGTCAGGAAGCACGGGCGACTCACCCAGAAATGCCACCAGGTGTTCTTGGCGAAGCGCACTCGCCAAGTGGCCGGACGCTCGCTGGTGGTCCGGCGCGAGACGAAGGCACTCGTTCCAATACTGCACGGCTCGTAATGGTGAGTCATCTACGGCTTGTAGACCTAACAGAAATGCCTGTTCCGCAGAGCGAGCCCGCACGTCTGCAGCTGCGGTTTGGAGCTCGAGCACCTGCTTGCTGATCTTACGATTCTGGAAAGTGATAAACGCCGTAGCAGCGATCAATCCAAGCAACGCGGTCGCAAGTGCAGTGCCGGTCCACGGATGGAGACCCGCCCATTTGCGTAAGCGATACAACACACCCGGTGGTGCCGCGTGGACGGGTTGGCCGGAAAGCCATGCATCGAGATCCGCCGCCAGCGCGGTGGCATCGGGATAGCGGCGGTCCAGCTCTACGGCGGTGGCCATTTCTGCGATCCATCGTAATTCTGGAGCCACGGGTTTGCCTTCGGGCAAGTTCACTCGGAGTAAAGCACCTTCTGTGTGAATCGATGAGCGTTCTCCGGAGAGAAGTTCCCATAAGATGGCACCGAGTGCATAAACATCAGAGCGTGTGTCCGCCGGTTGGCCGCTGGGTGCGGAGGTTTCACGTTCGGGCCCCATGTATCCGGGCGTGCCCACTACTTGCCGCATACCGGTGAAAAACACCCGCGTGATGAGTGGCCCCTCAAGTGCCTTGGCAATGCCAAAATCGATCACGCGCGGTTCCGGTGTGCCATCGGCACCAGTGGCGACGAGGATGTTCGAAGGCTTGAGATCGCGATGGATGATGCCCTTATGATGGGCGTGCGCGACGGCATGGCAAACTAGCGCCATCATGCTGACAATTTCTCGTGGTGAGGCATCGCGAGCGTAGCGGTCGATGGTGGGACCATCCACCATTTCCATGGCGATGAATGGGCGACCGTCATCCGTTTCACCGGCATCGTGAATGCGCGCAATGTGCGGGTGATTCATCAGCGCGAGTGCCTGACGCTCTTGCTCGAAGCGGGCTAACAACTCGCGAGTTGTGAATCCCGGACGCAAAATTTTTAATGCCACGCGTCGGCGTATGGGCAGCAATTGCTCGGCTTCATAAACCATGCCGAAGCCGCCCTCGCCTAACAACTTTACAAGATTGTATCCGTTGACGAGCGGCACATCGGCATCGAGATCTGAGTCCACTTGGCCGATGCCTGTCGGATCTTGGAAAAATGCGGCCTCTAACAAGCGGGCGGCGGCTTCCGCTTGCGAGGAGAGGGCATCGAGATCGTCGATCATAAACAAGTCATTGTTGGCGCAGAGTGAGAATCAAACCGCGCACCTCATCTTCGATTTCCTCTTCGCTGCCCACCGTGGCGGCGACATGTCGATAGAGTAAATTGCGGAACCGCAAGCGCAATCGATGCAATGCTACACGGGTTGCTCCTGAGCTGAGGCCAACGGCTTTCCCCAAATCACCAAGATCACCGGAAACACTACCATTCGGCATCAGGCCGGGCTGAAGTGCTTCAAACAACTCGGACTTTCCTTGTGCGGAGAATTCCGCGCGCAGTTCATCAATGACATTACCGATCAAGGAAAACGCCCATTCGCGGTCGAATTCTGAATCCTGCGTGCAATTCTCTGCCGCAACCTCGCCCGCACCGCCTTCTTCCAGTGTGGCATCGAGCGAAAGATGCGCCTGCCCGCCACCACGACGTTGGGCCGTTCGTTCGCGACGTACGTTTGAGAGGAAATGATTCAACCCTGTGAGTAAGTAGGAGCGCAGTCGGCCTTTTTGCGGATCCACATCGTCAAAGCTGCCTTTCTGTAATAGTCGAGAGATGAATTCCTGTGTGAGGTCCTCTGACTCATCTGGTCCGAAGCCGCGACGTTCGATGCAAATGCGCAGTGGTCGCCAATAAAGTCGCAGCACTTCGCCGAGATGCTCGAGCGCCGCTTGATCATTGCCGCGGGCGTGGAATAGCATCGTCCACGGTGTGTGAGGCATGAGGCCGCCCCGTTCAGTGCGGACAGTCTCCGCAGGTGCCTTGTAGGGGCGCGACATGGTGCATCGAGAGAGTGAACGAATTTTTGGTAGAACGATTTCCCGAGGAAACCGAAATGACACCCCTCCGATAGCGCGTCGCACTTTTCCGTGCAAGCGCAAATTCGTCATCTGCCTAAACGGCCATGTCGCTAGTGATAGAGTTTCCATGAGCTATAGAAGCTACATTTGACCGGATTTCTGCAGATGCCGATATAGATTCGTTTAGAATGTTAGCTGATGACAAGGCTAAGTTTACTCATCAACGCCCCAGATAATCTCGAGTGCTACGAATTGTCGTGGCTCTATCGTTGTGGAGCGGGACAATTGGCGCTCGATTTGACTGAAGTTGGCGTCGATGGTGGAGGAGGAAACTGTGCCTGCGTTGACCCAACCCGTTTCTGTCGTGCTCCAGTCTTGGAGATTCGTGCTCACATTTAAACGATAGGTGAGCATTGTTTCGTTCGTGCGAATCCGATGGGAGATGCGTGCATAACTTGTGCCCGATACATCGGCGATTGCGATCGTGATGGGATTGAGAAAGTTTTCTGCTGTGGTGGGCGATGAACCGAGCGCATATTCAACATAGTTTTCGCGATCGTCGCCATCGGAATCTGCGTTAGGGCCCCAGATACTGGTTTTGAGTGTTTCATTGGTGATGACCGTTAAGCCGAAATGGGAAATCAACCAATTCCAGTATTCGCTGCTGTAACGGATCACCGAGAAGGTGCGCGTGGCAACGTAGGTGCCGTCTGAAACTTGAACCGTGATGATGGTGGAGCCCG
Source organism: Akkermansia muciniphila (assembly GCA_945890645.1). Lineage (GTDB taxonomy): Bacteria > Verrucomicrobiota > Verrucomicrobiia > Verrucomicrobiales > Akkermansiaceae > UBA956. Next base: position 42,653 of record CAMDCV010000005.1, on the reverse strand, counting down.
TGGCTCCGCTGACTGGAGTGATTGAAATCGTGCGACTTGAACCGATGCCCGTCACTGAAATGCCCGTCTCAGCTACTACGGCAGTGTTAGAAGAAGAGGTTGTGACGATCAAATTGTTAGCGGGCGTTTCGACATCGGAGATAGTAAATGTTTGATTGATGACGGGAGTACCAATCTGGCCCCAACGATTGACGAGCGGAGTGATTTCTGGAACACCCCACGCCGCGTGAACTTCGACAGAGGTGTCATTTTCGACATCGGCTAGATAGACGAGCGTATTGCCATCAGGCGCCGCCTCGAAGGAGTCGACATCACCTGCCGCAATCGAAATGGTATCCATGCGGGTGATGGCGGGATTTGCGGCACGAGCTACGTAGAGTTGGACTTGGCCAGGAATGCCGCTGATATCGCCGCGAAAGGCAATGTGTTGTTCCGAAGGAATCAAAAAGTCATTGCGTACAGTGCGTCCGATTCCCAGTGGGGGATGTTGACGAGTTACGGTGCCACCTGTCACAGCGACGTGGAATAACTCATGACGGCCCACCGCATCGGGATCGGCACGGTAGATGGCGAAGCCGCCTTCGGGACTGAGTTTGAAAGCGCTGATGGATCGTACCAATGCACTGTTGAGCTTGGTGTTGCCAGTGCCATCCATCATTGTGACAAACAGTTCATTGACGCCGACAGTCGTTTGGTCTGCTAGATAAACCACACGTTGACTGTCAGCTGTGATGGCGAAGTTGGAGATGCCATTGGCACCGCTCGGAAGGGTGCCGTTGAGTTTCACCGCAGTTCCGCCCGTGATGGGTTTTACATAAAGTTCCGGAGTGCCGATGCCGACTTTCCGTAAATAGACTACCTTGGTGCCATCGGGTGAAATCGCGTAATCGGTCACCGATGCCGGGCTGGAGACTAAAGCCACAAGTGGTCCGGAACCATCAATCGGACAGGCATACAATTCCTCGACACTTATGGCGCTGATCGCACCACGGATGACAACCGAAGCCGAGTCATCGGAAATTTTAAAATCGGTAATGCCTCCGCCTAACACTGGTGCTCCTGTGAGGGCCACATCAATCACCCCAGAATCCTCGTCTAGCAAAGTGCTATAAACAGCCTCGCGCAACACCGAACCACCTGTGCCGGAAGTGATTAAATAATTACCATCGGGTGAGATAGCTTGATCAGTGACATTTAGCCCAGAGGGACTCAGCAGATTGGGACTGGGTGTGCCTACCTCTTGGCCGCGCACGCTGTTCGCACCAGAGAAACTGTATACATATGCGATTTGATTACGCGCGGGCGCATCAAGGACATCAACAATGCCGCTCGCGGGCGAAATGTTCACGTTTTGCGCTGCCACCGTTGTTCCTGCCGCTTGAATCGCGGACTTTGGCGAGCCATTTTGGTTGAGTTCAACGAGGCTTGCGAAGATTGATCCTTGCCCATAAAAGTGACCCGTGGCAGCGGTGGCGTCTAGTTCGCCATTCGTTGCGCCTGGTGCATTCAAATTCGCCGGAACCGGAGTGCCGCCCGTGATGGGCACGAGAAAGAATTCCTGCAACGTGGGGCTTGCGAAGTTCGCGCGAAATGCCACCGTGGATGAGTCCGGCGCGATGGAAAATCCATTGGCGTACATGAGCGGGGGCGACCCTACCGCATCGTGGAGGCGAACGTTTTCCAATCCGGCCCAGAGGCAAGAACTAGTGGCGATGGAGAGACTGAAGTGACGAAGGATTTGTGTGCAAAGGAATGAGTGTCGCATGATGGTATTGGTTGCTTCACTCCGGAGTTACACGGAAAAATTCGACGCGTTACAAAATATTTGCATCGCGATGTAGGCGCGGCAGTTTTCAATCTTTTTGCATGTCAAACTGAGTTTTCAATGTATCGGCTGATTTGTGATCAAAGTGCTAACTTTGCTCTCGATTGACACGTGAAACTGAACAACTGATTATCTCTATCGAACTGTAATCTATAAATTTCTGTTTGTGCGTATCGCGGAGTTCCCTCCGGAGACGGAGGCATAGTTGCCATGAATGCAAGGCGATCCTTATCAGAAATGGGAATGCCCTTTAAAACTAGAGAACTGAATTGTTCCTCAATTCTATAAAAGTAAAATTCCGAGCATATTCCTTCCAATTGTCTCGAATCTGCAAAGTCGATTGAAAATGTGATTTTACCACTCAGGAATATCATCTCATCAGAATTAAGTGCACCATCTACCATGACCTCCCCTTTCTCAGTGAGCCGGACGACAACAGTGGATTCTTTTTTTCGACTTCGTTCCGTGTCTGCTGATCTCTTAAAATCCGAATAATACGAATACAAAAAGGGGAAAATGAAAAGCGCGATGCACAACGCTGGGATCGAGAAATATGTTTTTCTCTTACATGCCAAAATGATTTCCAAGACAAACCAGGGCACCGAGACCAAGGTCAATATGGCTAACCCGTATAAAACAAAAACGCCAGCACCATCAGCACCGATAAATGCGGACATCATGATTCGTAGTGGCTAGACTCATTTTACCTTCACGGTAATTTTATCCTTCGTCTCGCTCTTGATGCCTTCCATGCCTTTGAGTTTATCTTCAAAAACGGCTGGGTCCTTCATGTCGAGGTTTTGCATTTTTTTCATCATCTCCGGATCGGCCATGAGTTTGCCCATGTCCATTTCCATGAGTGTAATGGTATTGCCGTCGTGATACGTGGCGTTTGTTTCTGCGATGCCGGGTTCAAAAATGATTTTTGCGGATACTTTCATGTCCTTCATCATTTGCATCGCCATGGCCTGCATTTGTGCGGCTTGTGGACCTGCTTCTGGCGCAGGGGTATCAGCTTCCGCTGCGGCATCTTTGGCATCGGCGATGTCTTCTTTTTTCGGTTGCGGTATCTGAATCGTGAGCAAGCCGTCTTGATAAACAAAAGTAATCGGTTTCACGTCGTCGGCTTTTTCTTCGGCAGCTGCCGCGGCCTGCGGCGACATGTCGCTGAGGGCATCGGCACCATCGCTCATGTTGAGAGTGACCGTGTTGATGTCCGTAAAATTAAACGTCACGCGGGATCCGGTGCGTCCGTCTTTGTCGATTTTTTCAACTTTGGCGACGGAGACTCCTTTGCCAAATTTTTCCGCACGTTGTTTTGCTGCATCTTCGCCTAACAACTCCGGTGCTTGTCCCCCTTGCAGTGCCGACAGTTGCTGCATCATGGCGCTGGTTTGGGCGCCGAGCAGAGTTTCTTCGACGATCGTGCCAGAACCATCCTTTTTCAGGTGAATGGTTTCGTGTATTTCAAGGCAGCTACTCAATCCCAGTGCGATAACAGCTGCTGAGATTCCACGGATTGATGTGCGAATATTCATAGATTCCTGTTATTAACGCCTAGCAGATCATAAATCACGCCTTTTTTGGAAAAACTTGGTATTTTTTCTTGCGCACATTACTGTTCAGGATAACATGTGTTCGCATGAATACTTTCAAAATCCGATTCTGGTTTTTTTGTCAACGGTGGAAAAACAAAGCGGCCCGCTGGCAGCGAGAGCGGCGGCGGAAACGGGCGCATCCGCGTTTCGAACAATTGCGTTTGCCGTTCGACTAAAAAAAATGCCGTTTTGCGGATTTTCCGCTTACAGTCGGTAAGGAATTTTGTTACGAATCGCGAAACCACATGGCGCACGCAACATTTGCAAAACACAAACACCCGCTCGGCTGGAGACAAGCACTGATCGCGACCTCGCTATCGATGGCGCTTTCTTTCGGGCAAAGCACCGCGCAAAAAGAAGCGAATGCACGCATGGAGCGCACGACGGAAGCGCAGCAGTTGTTGATGCAAGGGGACGTTTCTTATAGTGCCGGTAAGCATGCAGAGGCTGCGGAACAATTCCTCAAGGCCCGCAATCTTTTACCCGATGCTCCAGCCACTCTCGAATTGAGGCAGGCCGCCACCGAGCGCTATGCCACTGCAACCGTGCAAGCCGCCGCACATCTCTCCCGCAAAGGTGATGTCGAGGGCGCAAAACGACTGATCGAACAAGTGCTTGCGGAAAACGTGGCCCCGACTCACGGAGCGGCCCTAGCGATGCGTGATAAATTAAACGACCCGATCCGCACCAATCCTGCCATCACCAAAGAGCATGCCAAAGACGTCGATGAAGTGCGTCGCACGCTTTACGAAGCCGATGGATTTTTTCAATTGGGCAAGTTCGACATGGCGAAAGCCATGTATCAAGATGTATTACGCATCGATCCTACCAACACCGCTGCCCGTCGTGGTATGGAAAAAGTGGCGGCACAAAAAACGGATTATTCCATTGCCGCCTACGACCAAGCTCGCTCACAACTGCTGCAGGAAGTCGATGCGCTTTGGGAAAAGCCAGTGACAAATTTCGCTGACTCTGTGATGCAAAATCCCACGGAAGTTTCGACGCAACGCAAGGTGCAATTTGTCACCGAAAAAATGCGACAGATCATTTTCCCTTCGGTCGATCTTGAAGGAGTTGGCATTGAAGAAGCGATCGACTTCATTCGTACCCAATCAAAGCAACTCGATACCACCACCACGAATCCGGTGGAAAAAGGGTTCAACATTGTATTAAATTTGGGCAACCAAGGTTCTGAGATCGGTCAGAGAGTGCGCGCCTATCGTTTCGATCTGAAAATCAAAAACGTTCCTATTGATCAATTGCTGAAATACATTTGCGAGCAAACGCGCACACAGTATGTCGTCGATGATTTTGCGATCAATATTCGGCCCATTGGGTCCGACGACGTGCAGCTTGTCGGCCGCACCTATAAAGTCCCCCCCGACTTCCTTGCCGCTGACTCCGTTGGTGCGGCTGCAGCTGCCCCGGCTGATCCTTTTGATAACAAGCCTGAGGAGGGACTGAGTGCGACTCGCATGACAGCCACGGAAAAGCTCCGCACTTATGGGATCAGCTTTCCGGATGGTGCCAAAGCCTCCTACAATGCCGTCAATAGTTCGCTTTTCGTTTTAAATACCGCGCTCAATCATGATTTGGTGCAACAAGTGGTCGACACGATGGCGCAAACAGAGCCCGTTCAAGTCGTGATCCGCGTGACCATCATCAAGGTCTTGGAGACGGAATTAAAGGAGCTCAGTTATGATTGGTTGTTTGGCAATGTCGGCCTGGGAGGCACTGGCATTTCTCCCGGCAGCGACGCCCTCTTCCTCGGGGGCGGTACCGCGGGCAATGGTTTTAATATCAACGATGTCTCGCTAGTGAGCCCGAATGCGAATCCCGTGACTGCTGGTAACCGCAGTGGCGATGGCGCCATTCAGGGCAACAGCATCGATGCCCTGATTCAAGATAGTAACAACGGCTTCTCGCCTCCTCCGCGTCGCGCCCCGGGTGTGCTCTCATTGCTGGCGAATAACGTCAGCGGCGGCCAAATCGAAATGCTGATGCGCGGATTGGATCAGAAGAAAAGCACTGACTTGATGACCCAACCGGCAACGGTGACACGCAGCGGTCAGACATCGAAAATCGAAGTCATTCGCGAATTCATCTATCCCACCGAATACGAGCCCCCCGAACTGCCGAACACCGTGGGTGGTGAGCAATTTGTTGACATCAATACGGGGAACATCGTGGGGCAGAACACACCTCTCACGCCGATTACTCCGGCCATGCCTACCGCATTCGAAAAGCGCGATGTAGGTGTCGTGCTCGAAGTCAATCCGATCGTCAGCGCCGATCGTCGCTACATTGAGTTGTCCTTGAAGCCGGAAGTCACCAATTTTGATGGTTTCGTCAACTACGGCACACCGATCAGCAGCGGATCATCGTCCAGTTTTGACTTTGGTGGCTTATCGGAAAGCTCGTCAACATTTGGCGAAGTGACACCCAACCGCATTTTACAACCGGTATTCAGCATCATTCGCACCGATACCAGTGTCACCATTGCTGATGGTGCTACGATTGTCTTAGGCGGCATGGTAGAAGAGCGCGTGCAGAATGTAGAAGACAAAGTACCCATTTTAGGCAGCATGCCATTCGTGGGACGTTTGTTCCAAAGCAAAGCACGTCAACCCATCCGTCGCAATGTTCTCATCATGGTGAATGTGGAACTGCAAGATCCTGCAGGCAAACCTTATCGCAATCGCTGAACATTCATCCGCATCATCTACATAGCGGCCTACTTCCCCTGATCCTATGCCATCCACCAACCCACCTGGGCCCGAAAACGAACCGGAAAACTATAGTCTCGATGAAATGATGCAGCGCTTGAAGGAGCGTGGTCATGATGAAGGAGAATTGGTCACTCGCGCCGATGGCACGGTGGCGGTAAAAGTGAGAAAGCGTAAACGTCGCAGTAAGCAACCGCACAAAGAAGAAGCGAAACGCAGCCAGCGTCTGAAAATTTTGCAGCTCGGTTTGGTGTTTTTTATCATCACCGGCGTACTTGGGTTGGCAGTGGGAATGTTGATTTATTACAACAGCAACAAGTTCCGTGAAACCACACGGGAGCGCATTGCTGCTTGGTCCGCTGCCGAAGTGGAACTTGCTGAATTCACTGTTACTCCAAACAACGCCAAGTGCGCAACTGCCAACTTCACTTGGCCCGAGGGCAATTATTTGCGCCATTTGCATGTAACTTACCCCACCGCGTATTTGAATGTCTCCAGTTTTCTTGGGAACAAATGGGGCGGCACGAATGTCTTGTGTAAGACAGGCAAGTTGTCTTTTTCAGCGGCCCAAGCGGATGCTCCCAAACGGAATGGCGTCAGCCCTGAGGGCAGCCCTTTTCCTTTTACTTTCTCGAGTTATCGCTGCGAGAAACTTGACATCACCGGGCTGGGGAAAGATCGACTGCCCTGGATGACGGTGGAAGGTACGGAAGCCTCACTAACCAAAACTGCGCGTGGCGCAGAAACGCGCTATGTGGGCGGTGTTGTGAAACTCGCGGGTTTCCAGCCGATGCAACTGGACCGTGGCAGCATTTATTTCGAACTTGGACAAATGCGCATCGAAAACATGCGTCTCAAGCCACCTACGGGCGAAGGCACCTTAGAAATACAAAACAGCATCAAGCTATACAGTCCGGAAATGTCGGAACTGCAAGTCGTGCTGAATGATTTCCCCCTAGAAATTTTGTTAGGCAATGAGATGGAAGTGATGTTAATTGGCAAGGTTGATACCCCCAAAGATGCCGTGACTCGACTCTTTAGCTTTGTGCCCGGTGACATGGGTTCGCTAAAAATTCAGATCGGTTTTCGTGGTAGTAAGCGCGACCCGCTCACGCTGATGAACATGCCGTTCTTGGATGATTTGAGCCGAGAGTTTCGCAACCCTGAATACGCTCGCCAGTATTATTTTGCGGATCGTGTCGAGGGCGAGCTGCTACGCCAAGGCAGTGCGACGCGCATTCAGGCGCTTCATCTCGAGAAGAAAGGAAGCTTCGTTGTGAAGGGTGATATTTTTGTAGAAAACGGTAAGTTAGGTGGAGCGCTCAATGTCGGACTACCCTTTACGCAATTCCTCGATCCTGAGATGAACCTCGGCGTCAAAGCGATTTTTTCCAGACAAGAAAACGGTTATCAGTGGTGTCGTATCGAGCTTAGCGGCACGCCCACCCAACCAGCCGATAACTTTGCAATGCAAGTGGAGCAGGCACTGCAAAACATCGATAAAACGGCCGATGCTTCTCCGCCCCCTGGCGAAAATCCTACGTTGGATATCGAAAAAGAATTGGAAGGAAATTGATGGCTTGATCTGCGGTGCCACTCTGATCAGTATTTTGTTGTAAGAATGTAGTGTAAACCATGAACTCAAGCACCACATACTCGCCTTTGTTTCAGGTGTTTGGTCGTGACACACCGAATACTGTGGAGAGCATTAATCACACCGCTTTCATGCATATGCTTGCCATTTTACAGCGACCCTTGCAAGACGATGGTGTCTGTACCCTACTGCGAGCTCCGCGCGCTGGCTATGGCAAATCGCATTTGTTGTGCCGTCTGCAACAAAGTCTCCGCGGCACTCATGAATTTGTATTGTTGCAAGCGGCTGAGGGTAATCGCTTTGATGCCGTCGCATCTCTCGAAAATGTGCTGATGCAGATGACCCGCGCGCTGCCGGGGGGGGCTGGCCTGTCGGCGCTGGATCTTCTAGCGAGAAAATTATTAGCGATGGGGCTAGAGCCCTTGGTGCGCTCGGGCGAAGTTCCTAGCCAAGATCGCGAATGCGCGCTACTATCTCTCACCAAACGTCCCACGGAAACGTTAGATTTTCATCATCCCTCCGCCGTGACAGCGCACTGGGTTCGCGATCATTTTGAAATTTTAGGTCCGCGTTTGATGGTGGAGCTATCGCAATGTCTCCATTCCCCGATGCGCGATATTACTTTCTGGGTGGATGTTCTCTTCCGCTATGCCGTCACTCCCCTAGAGCATCCCAGCCGTATCGTGCAGCTCCTGTCTGCCGTGGGAGCTTCCTCACCCACGGCTGCGCACGATCGGTTATCCATTTTGTTGCATTTGCTTTCCCAGTGGCAACGCATCGTTTTAGTGGTCGATGAGTTAGAAGGACTATCGGTAAATCCTGAAGCCGCGCTTCGTTTGGCGACGTTTCTCGCGACGATGCGTCACGGAGCGGAACGTGTGGATGTGATTCTCTCGGTCAATGACGATATCTGGGAAAGTGCTTTCGTTCCTCGTTTGAGCGCCGGTTTGTTAGATCGTTTGACCGAGGCTTTTGTGCGGTTGTCTCCACTCACGGAACAAGAAGCATTGTCTCTTTTTCAAGGTCGTCATCCGAGTGCGACGATGGAGAACATAGAACAACTGCAACTGAGGGGTGATTTGTATGCGCGCGCTGTATTGCGTGCTGCCGATTTGTATGAAGCTCTGCCGTTTTTCGCCCCTGCTCCCCAGCCGACAAAAGTAGAAGAACCTTGGGCGATGATGCAACCTTTGGCCGAGTCAACCGTGGCATCGCGAGGATGGTGGACGGATAGTGATCTGCAGAGAATGGATGCGTTAGTAGAAAATGGTTTTGCGGATCCGGAACCCTTTCAACTCGAACCGCAAGTTCGCACGTCCGATTTTGTAGCTGCTTCTCCCTTCTCCTCCATTCCGCTCACCGATATTGCCAGTGATTTTCAATCCATCATTGATTCTACCTCCCGTCATCAGCCTGTTACGATGGCAGCTTTGAATCAGAATGCTGATATCGATCCCGTCAATGAACTGCTTCGACAATTCCGTGAGCGCTCCCTTATCTTTTCCCCACCCAATGCATGAGTGATTTCGCAGTTGATATAGAAACATTACGCAAACGCTATTCCAATGGCGTGGAAGCACTGGCGGGTGTGAGTTTGCAAGTTCCGTATGGAAGCATCTTCGGGCTTATCGGTCCGAACGGTGCGGGAAAGAGCACGATGGTGAAATCCTTGCTCAGTATTCTGCGACCTACCGAGTGCCGCGGCACGATGCTCGGTGAAAAGATCGGCAACAAATCGATTTTGGCAAAAGTCGGTTATCTCCCGGAACACGCCAGTTTTCCTGACTACCTCACGGGTCGGCAGGTGATTGAGTATGCAGCCGGCTTAGCAAATCTTTCTCGTGCCGCCTGTCGCTCGCGTTGCGATATGTTATTAGAAAAAGTCGGCATGACCGAGGCAGCGGGACGCAACATTCGCACATACTCCAAGGGCATGAAGCAACGGATCGGCCTTGCGCAGGCATTGATCAATGATCCGGTGGTGGTGTTTCTCGATGAACCCACGGACGGCGTGGATCCGGAAGGGCGCATCGATTTTAAAAACATGATTTCCTCGATGCGCGGCGACGGGCGCACCGTCTTTGTCAATTCGCATCTGTTAGCGGAAGTGGAACAAGTCGCGGACCGCGTCGCCATCTTAACCAAAGGTCGCATCATCAAGCAGGGGTTGGTCGAAGACTTGACACGGCGCGATGCTCGCTACGAAGTCAAATTTCACGGTCAAATGCCCGTAGCCCTTTTAGAGTGGTGTCATCAACAACAAATGAAAATCGAAGGAGATCGTATCACCTGTCGTGCTGATGGTCCTTTGCAAATCCAGCCACTGATCGATCGACTACGCGCCGCCTTGGTGGTGATTCGCGAAATCAAAGAGGAAAGATTTTCGTTAGAAGAATTGTTTTTGCAAGCCGTCACCCAATCTCGCGAAGAGAGCGCTACGGCGAAAGGAGGTAAACCATGATCCAAGCTTACACCATTTTGTTAGATTCACTGCGCATGCTGCGCTCGAGCAAATTGTTTTGGGTATCCATGTGGATTTCCCTGTTAGTCGCGATTGTTTATGCTTCGGTTGGTTTTACGTCGACGGGTATGTCGGTGGGTTTCGGGCTGTGGGATTTTGATGTGCCTGTCATCCGTGAGGGATCCCCCGAATCGGAAGCGTTCTATCTGCTTCTATTCACCGATGTCATTGTGCGTTTCTGGTTGGGTTGGTTTTCTCTGGTGCTCGCCATCATTTCCACATGCTCGATTTTTCCTCAGTTCCTGCAGACAGGGTCAATTGAGTTGGCGCTTTCAAAACCCCTTAGCCGCCTGCGCTTGTTTTTGCTGAAGTATCTGGGAGGATTGTTGTTTGTTGCTGTGCAAACAGGGCTGTTTTGCTTGGTTGCCTTTGTGGCGATTGGCATCCGCGTCAGCGAGTGGAACGTAAGCATTTTTTGGGCTGTGCCGGTGATTACTTTTGCCTTCAGCCTCATTTATTGCGTCGGTGTATTCATTGGTGTCGCCACTCGCTCGACAGTATTTGCTTTGTTAGGTGCGCTGTTGTTTTGGGCGGTGACTTTAGTTGCGCAATGGACCGAAGATTTTGTCTATAAAATGGCCTACGTTCTCCCAGAAGTCGGATTGAGCGTAAACATGCAAACAGGTGAGTTTCAGGAGACGCCTGAAGACGCGAGCAGCGGCATGAAGAAGACCTATCTACGCATCCAATCAGTCACCAAAGTCTTGCCGAAAACCCGGGAATGCACAATCTCCCTGAAACGTTTGATCCGATTTCAAGAAAGGGATTCCATGCTCGCGGGTGTCGATCTTGGTTCCGTCTTCGCAGGAGGCGATGCAGACCCGGTGGTGAAAGAAGCGATGCAAAAGTATGAACTCCGCCATTCGTGGTTCACGATAATCGGCACATCGCTCATTTTTGAAATTTTGATTCTCGCGCTTGCCGCCAGAATAATGATTCGGCGCGACTACTAATTTGAATTTTTTCTGGCATTCGCTCCGTAGTAATAGTAATTCCCCAACAAGCTCTATGAAATTTCTCCTCGCAATCATCGGCATCCTCGGTTCAGGCTTGCTCGGATATGTACTGGAACCTGATTTGCGCTATAGCCTCACGGGCATGGGTACGAAACCACCCGTAACCCCGGTGCCTGTCACAGAACCAACGGTGACAGGAGTTCCTCCGATTGCCCCTAGCTACGATTATTCGCAACTGCAGCCCAACCAATTGCCAGAAAAAATCGTTCTCAAAGCGCAGGCTGTTGCAACCGCTCCCGGCGAAACGGATGCCGTCCCATTGCCCGCTGGCACCAAAGTGAAACCCCTGCGGATCGAGGGGAGCGACATTCATTTTTCTGTGCTGGGAACCGCGCAAGGAAAAACCGCTGTCGTGAATACCAACTTGGTGGAGCAACTCATGGCCAATCCGCCACCGCCAGCGGCCCCACCGGTTCAAGAAACTCCTCCGCCTGTGGTAGTGCAAAACGAACCACCACCCGTGCCGGAGGTCGTGCCAATGCCAGATAAAGTCCCTGAGGTGGCACCTGAGCCAGAACCAGTTCCTGCTCCCGTGGCCAGCGCGGGTAGTCTTTCGGCCGACGAAATTGTCAAGGTCATGCAGGAAAGCATCCGTTCGGGACAGATCAAGGAGTTTACGTTCGATCAAGTCATCGGATGGAAAGCGACAGAGGAGGAAGAAGCGGATGGCCAAAAATACCAGACTGGCCTCGCTGCCTACAAAGCGGAAACCATCTTTGGCGTGAAGAATATCCAAGCCAAAGCGATGATCCAAAATGGCAAGGTAGTACGCTGGATTTGGCCTACTTCGGGCCTCGAAATTCAATAGTCTACGTACAGGCGATTCCTGAATTATCGTTCGCTCCGTTAAATCATCGGACGATTTCTCTCGACCTCTGTTGAGGCTGTTTTTAGATTTGCCTAGTCCCATGAAAAACCTGATTCTCTCTTTAGCTTTAACCCATTTTTCCCAAGCGGCAGTTCATCAATTTTATGTCGGCACGCGCACAGATCGCGAGAGCAAGGGCATTTATCTGGTGGACTTCGAGGACAGCACCGGTGCACTGAGTAATTTGCGTCTCGCTGCTACTTACAAAGATCCAGGGTTCCTCTGCCTCCATCCACAAAAAAAGTTGCTCTATTCCATCGGCGCGCGTGCGGACGGTACGGGCACCTTGGCGACTTTTGCGATCGGTAAAAACCACATACTTACATTTCTCGGAGATGTGCCCTCGGGTGGAAAAGGACCTTGTCACTTGGCGCTCGATCCTAGCCAGCGAATGGTCGCCGTCGCCAACTATGGCGATGGCTCCACGGCATCGTTTTTGTTAGATAAAAAAGGCCTGCCTTCTGAAGCGATCTCGCTCATCAAACATGAAGGAAAAAGAGTGCATCCGCAGCGGCAGACGGGGCCTCATGCGCATGGAGTTTATTTTTCTGGCGAAAGCTTATTCGTGCCGGATTTGGGACTGGATCAGACCCTCGTTTTTACTTTCGATGCCACTACCGGTTCGATTGCCGCGGCTCAGCCACCATTTATGAGTTCGGCTCCCGGCGATGGTCCTCGCCATTTGGCGATTCATCCGCAGCGACCATGGGTGTACGTGCTCAATGAGCTAACCAATACTGTGACACATTTTACGCGAGCCGGACATGTCTTGACGGCGCAGAAATCGATCACAACGCTTCCCGCCGATTTTCAGGAAAAAAATACAACGGCAGAAATTGAAGTGCATCCCAATGGGCGCTTCTTGTATGCCTCGAATCGGGGTCATCAATCGATCGCTGCATTCGCCATCCATCAAGAAACGGGTGAGCTGAGCGAACTGGGACAGACGGTGGCAGATGTGAAAACGCCACGACATTTTGCGATAGCACCCGGTGGCGCGTTTTTAATCGTAGCGGGGCAGGATTCCGATAACTTGCAAGTATTAGCCATCGATCCGCAATCCGGTAAACTTAGCAAAACGGAACATACTCTGGCAGTTCCGTCACCGATTTGTTTGCTGTTTGTGAAGCCATAAGTACCGTTCATGATTTCATGTGGATTTTTTTTCCCTTACAAACCATTCACCAGTAAAGGATTGCCGCTCAAACATTCGTTCCATCGCAAATCCTCTTTGATTTTTTCGTCACGTTTCTTCATACTCATCCCCCCATGGCTACCAAAACTGCACTCGGCAAAGGACTCGGCGCGCTGATCAAAAAACAAGCGAGCGCGAACTCGATTCCCGAGGCTACGATTTCACCTGATGAACGCAAGCTCGTGCGCGATGTGGCAATTGCGCAAGTCATACCCAGCCCCTTGCAGCCGCGTAAGCATTTCGTAGAGGCACCTCTCGATGAATTGATGGAATCGATCCGTCAGCATGGCATTATTCAACCATTGATCGTACGCCGTGTCGGTGATCTGTTAGAGTTGATCGCGGGGGAACGTCGCTGGCGTGCCTCGAGTAAACTCGGCCTCGCTACGGTTCCTGTCATTGAACGTGAGGCAACAGATCGCGATGTGTTAGAAATGGCACTCATTGAGAACCTGCAACGTCAGGACCTGAATCCAATGGAGGAAGCCGCCGGCTATGTGCGCCTCGCCAAGGAATACGCACTCAAGCAAGAAGAAATCGCCGGACGTGTTGGGAAATCACGCGCCAGCGTCGCCAATGCGATGCGCTTGCTCGATCTCCACGATGACGTGCAACTGCAAGTCGCACAAGGCCGCGTGAGCGTAGGACATGCGAAGGCATTACTGGCTCTGAAGGATAAAGCCTCGCAGTTGCTGGCATCGGACCAAGTGATGCGCAAATCGATGACCGTCCGCGCGACTGAGAAACTGGTTCAGGAGATTCTCAATCCACCAGCTAGCAAGACGAAAAATGCGGGTACCTCAACAAGCCCACGCGATCTCGAACCACACTTGCGCGATCTTGAAAACCGCCTTCGTACTTTGTTTGCCACGCAAGTATCAATTTCTCATGCACCCAAAAAAGGTCGTATCGAAATCGAATACTACGGCAATGATGACTTGCAGCGCATTCTTGAGTTGTTAGGGGTGGATGAGTGATTTTTTTGATCATGAAACTTCTTCTCTGCGGTATCGTTTTGTTAGGCGTGGCTTGTCAAAAAAAGCCAGTGCCCGCGACGCCAGCTCCTGCGGTGATAGACAATCGCCCGGCACCCGAGTGGAAAAGCCATGCGCGGCTGGCTTATGAAGTTGTGCAAGAATTGCCGCACGATGCGGAGGCCTACACCCAAGGGTTGCTGTTGTCGCAAGGCAATTGGATCGAAAGCACCGGTGGTAACGGAACGACGACAATCCGTCGTGTGGAAAAGAACACGGGCAAAGTGTTGTTAAAAAAGGATTTGGTCGCAAATTTTTTTGGCGAAGGCGTAGCGGAATTGAATGGAAAGCTCTTTCAGTTGACGTGGAAAAATCAGCAGGGATTTGTCTATGATGCGAAGACTTTGGAATGGCAGAAAAACTTTACCTATAGTGGGGAAGGCTGGGGGCTTACGACTGATGGTAAGTCGCTCATCATGAGCAATGGCAGTGATCGTCTGCGCTATCTTGATCCAAACTCTTTCCGCGTATTGCGTGAGGTGGTAGTGCGACGAGATGGCAAAGCCGTGGACAAACTGAATGAGCTGGAATTTATCGAGGGCGAGATTTTCGCGAATGTCTGGTATACTGAGGAAATTGTCCGCATCGATCCTGCCGATGGTAAAGTGATAGGCGTGATCGATTTGACGGGTATCGATGCGAAAGAGACGCGGCGCAATCCCGATCATGTCTTGAATGGCATCGCTTATGACCCAGCAGCGCGTGAGTTGTATGTTACGGGAAAATGTTGGCCGAAGATCTATCAGATCCGGCTGGTGCCGAAGAAGTAAAGCCCATTGAGACTAAGCAGCGAAATGTCGCTTGACTGCATGCAATATTTGAATACAGTGCATGCATGAAACAGATTACGGTGCGCAGAGTTGAAGATCAGTGGATTGAATTGGCAAAGCAGCGTGCAAAAGTGCGCCAAGTTTCACTGAACCAGGTATTCGTGGAAGCACTTGCCAAGGGTTTAGGAGCCAATGGCGAAGCTGCCACGAACGGCTTAGAAAAATATGCCGGCGGAGCTGATTTTGGCAGTGGATGGGATGAATATCTCACTCGCGACTTGATGAAAATTGATGAGGAAATTTGGAAATGATCGCGGTCCTCGACACAAATGCCTATTCTGACTGGTGTCGATATGGGCGCTGGAATCATGTGATTAGCACAGCAGAAAAGGTCTTAATGCCGAGCACGGTGATCGGCGAGTTATGGGCCGGTTTTTTGATGGGTGATCAATTTCAACGCAATGCCCAGCAACTGGAGAAATTTCTGGCGGAGCCATGTGTGGAAGTGATTCCGATTCGACTTTCAACTGCGAAGCGTTATGCGGAATTTGTGTTACAACTCAAAACCGCTGGAACGCCGATTCCTACGAATGACATCTGGATCGCGGCGCAGTGCTTTGAAAGCCAAGGGCTATTGGTGACGGCTGATCTGCATTTTCAGAACCTGCCGCAAATTGCACGCGCGGTAGAGCCCACGAATTCGTAACTCTTATCTCCACTGAATCGTCGAGGCAGCGGATGTGTTGTCATAGTAGTGAAGGTTAGCGATGGTTTTTTCGTTAGGAATTGAGGCATTCATTTTGTCGATCTCTGTGTTTGTTGTCTGTTCGCATGTCAGTTGTTTGAAGAAGTGTCATGTTGGCAGGCTTGAACGCGATGAAGAGGAGACCCACGACCTGAAGTACCTTCGATAAACGCAGGCCAGCAGAAGTGGTGTAGCGTAAATAACAGCCATCAATATGTTTTCACCATCGAGGGAAGGTGGGTTGGAAACCCAGTAGGTCACTTTGTCACCCGAGTGGGCAATGGTGTCAGAGTTGTAAACCGGACCTCGGTAATCGGGAGAAACGTATCGGAACGGCACGAATCTGTCGTAGAGCATAAAAGCGAGACAGGAAACATACAAAAAACAGTAGAGAAGAAAAGCAAGGCGATGTCTGATTAGGATAAAAGGAGTTAAGGCAAGAACGCCCCAAAGACCCATTGCAAGGCGGGCATAGAATTCTTTTTGAAGGGGTGGTTCATACCTAACATATTCCCACATACTGACGGCAAAAGCTCCCGCGTAGAATGGCAGAATTCTAAAAACCGGGATTAGCACTCTGATGGTGGAAGCTTTCATTCTAGCGTAATACTCCTATTGTTTACCACTGTGTAAGTGGCCTCTTAGGAGTTCGCAATCAACTCTTATGTCTTATGTCTGAAAACGCAGAGAACTTGTCTCTGCACTGCATTGCCGAATGACGATTTTTAATTTTTGATTTTTTAACCCAACATCACCACTCGATCGCGGCGGCGGCCCAGGTGAGGCCTGCTCCGAATACCACAAGTACGAT
The DNA here is from genome assembly GCA_945890645.1 of Akkermansia muciniphila. GTDB lineage: Bacteria > Verrucomicrobiota > Verrucomicrobiia > Verrucomicrobiales > Akkermansiaceae > UBA956. Next base: position 25,950 of record CAMDCV010000005.1, on the reverse strand, counting down.
GTTGTCTCCACGTTTGAAGGCACCACTGCGATGCGCTTCGTCGAGCGCGATGGCGACAGCGGCGGCGGAGGTATTGCCGTATTTGTGTAGGTTGACGAACACTTTTTCGTTCGGCACGGAGAGTCGGTCAGCGATGGCATCAATGATGCGCAGGTTCGCTTGATGGGGGATTACGCAGGCGATGTCCTCGGCTTGCAATCCAGCGCGTGTAATGACGGTCTCAGCGGCGGATTTCATGCGGTTGACCGCGTGTTTGAAAACTTCTTTTCCGAGCATCGCTAGAGTGGCCAAGTGTTCATCGGCATTTTCTGCGGTGATCGGTCGTGCCGATCCACCGCCAGGGATATTGAGCAGGTGAGTGAGCGAACCATCGGTACCGAGATCCATCGCGAGGATGTGACCTTCCCCGGGTTGTGACTTGCGCAAGACAGCCGCACCAGCGCCATCGCCGAAGAGAATGCAGGTCCCGCGATCGTTCCAATTGACGAATGCGGAAAGTTTTTCCGCACCGATGATCAGTGCATTGTGCACCGTGCCGCCAGCGATCAGTTTGCGGGCGATTTCCATGGCATACAGAAAGCCGGAACAAGCGGCAGAGATATCGAATGCGATGGCCCGACGGGCGCCGATATTTTCTTGTACGTAACAAGCAGTCGCAGGGGTGAGTGTGTCCGGCGTGATGGTGGCAACGATGATGAGTTCGACATCTTCTGGCGCGAGGTGCGCTTGCTCTAGGGCGCGAAGGCCCGCTTTGGTCGCCATGTGCGAAGTAAATTCGTCATCGGCGGCGATGCGTCGCTCTTTGATGCCCGTGCGGGTGGTGATCCATTCGTCCGATGTTTCGATGCGCTTTTCGAGTTCAGCGTTAGTCAAAATTTTCTCGGGCACGTAGCTGCCGGTGCCGGCAATCGTCACAGCGGTATCGCTCATGGCGACAGCATGAAGGCAATTGATGCCGATGGGAAGTCTGAAATTTTCATGGGGAGGATTGCGTGTGGGTGGGCTACAGAAAAAAGATTCGCCAATAAAGATGCTGCGCGGCATAAGAGGCGGGTGATGAAGGCATTTTTATTGGGCGCGGGACTGGGCACTCGGTTGCAACCACTCACTCATCGACTGCCTAAGCCTTTGGTGCCCTTTGGCGCGCAGCCATTGATCAAGCATGCTTGGCAAGCCTGTGTTGCGCTGGGATGCGATGACTTCGCAGTTAATACGCACCATCTGCCACAGATGTGGAAAGATCCGCTCTGGGGATGGGGCTGTGCCGACTGGGAAATGCTGCCTGAACAGGGCGAAAACGGTGAATTTGTCGAACAGGGAAACTTGCAGGGATCATCAATCCGTTTGTTTCATGAGCCACTGCTGTTAGAGACTGGTGGCGGATTGCGCAATGTGCGCGCATGGATGTGCGATGACACAGTGCTCGTTCACAATGGTGATATTTTTTCGACAATGCCACTTGAAAAGTTAGAGCAAGCGCATCGCCAATCGGGATTTCCCGTGACTCTCGCGCTACGCTCGCAGGGCCCCGCTAAACACATCGCGTATGAGGAGGGGCGCGTCATTGATATTCGCCATATGCTCGGCAAGGCCGAGGGAACTCATGTCTTTAGCGGTATCTATTGCATGAATGCCGAGCTCTTAGATTACCTGCCCGCTCAGAATGTAGTGTCGGTGATTCCTGCATTCCTGCGCCTTGCGGAGTTGGGGAAACTGGGTTGTGTCGTCATCGATGAGGGTGTTTGGTTTGATCTCGGCGAACGAGTAAGTTACCTACAAGCCCATCAGCAAATGATGTTAGGCGATCCCACTCATCCTTCTGCCAACATTGCCGCCGATGCCATTATTGAGCGCAGCTTCATCGGAGCAGGATCGGTGGTGGATGCGGGCGCTGTCATCCGCGACTCGGTGCTATGGCCGATGAGTCAGGTGGAAAATGCTGCTTATTTGCAGAGCTGCATCGGTTACTCGGGATATCCGATCACAGGCACTCATCATGATGCCGATTTGTGATCATCATGACTTTGTCCACAAGCGTGTATTTAGATCAAGCGTATCGATGACATCCAGCAGACGCAGCAACTGATCAGCGAATGTTTGCATTTGTCTGAGATCGGCTGCAGCGATTTCAGGATCGCACTCGAACCAATCACCCGGCGAGGGAATCAATATGTGAATCCATCCTGCTTTCAAGGATATCATCGTCTTGCTTCCCCAAGTATTTTGTAGTTCCAACAAACGTTCCTGCATCGTAGGCGTCAGCAAGTAACGCGCTTCCACTTGGTCGGTGGCACGCACTTTGTAGGCCTGTTCAAACACCGGGTTTTCAAGGCGAACGAGATCGCCGGAAAGTCCCTGAACTTTGCGACCTAACCAACCAAAGGTGGACTCGGCGAAGTCAGGCTCGATGAGCACCTCACCCTGAAAATGCTTGTGAAAATCCGCGCTGAAAAAGATGCCGCGAAACACGGTGACCCAGCGTGTTCGGGATCGTCCCTTGGAATCCGTGGTGGTTTCTCGGCGCTCCGCATGCACTTCGGAAAATCCCATCTGCGTCTCGCCAAACTTGCCGCTGAAATAATCCTGACCGGAGAAGCGGTCGATGCGCGAGCTGATCAGTCCCGTGGCTTTCAGATCCTCTTTACTGCGAGAAGTATGTGGCTGGTAGTCAATTTCCGGGGCGATGCGCTTCGTCACTTGCGTGAACAATTCAAATTTAAAGCGGGTCAGATACTGCGTCCGTGTGCTGTTCAGCATCAGGTGACGAACCATCGAGACGATAATAGCGATGAAGCCCGCCACGATAAATAGGGGAAAAATGGAAACTCGCGAGGCGATCAAGGCAATCACACCGCATAAGCCAATCACACCGACAGTCAGCGCGACTCGATTCGCTTTGATTTTTTTGCTCAAATACTCCTGTCGCATGGCTTCCAGCGATTGGATCAGTGGCGCCATTTCTTCGGGAAACTTGGCGAGATCATGCATGGCGTCAGTAGTGCGTCTGTCAGAACTGGACATGGACATTGGCTCTTTCGGCGACAGCAGCTTCAAAGGATGGCATCGGGTTGAAGCGGAATATCGATGCGATCAAAGACGAGGGAAACATGCCGATGGAATTTTGGTAATCCATGACGGAGGCGTTGTAGGCACGGCGAGCGGCAGCGATTTGTTCTTCGCATTCGGTGAGCTGTCGTTGCAACAAAAGAAATTGCTCGTTGGCGCGTAATTCGGGGTAAGCCTCGGCGCGGGCGATTAAAAGTTGCACTTGTTGTTGCAGCATTTCCTCTTGTGTCCAAGATGCTCCTGGACGTCCCGCCGCCTCACGCGCCTGAGTGACGGCGGTCAAAATTTCCCGTTCGTGAGCAGCGTAGCCTTTTACCGTTTCGACCAAATTTGGCACTAAATCGTAGCGTTTTTTCAATTGCACATCTATGCAAGAAAACGCATAGCGCACTTGGTTGCGCCGATTAATAAGCGTGTTATACATGATCGCTACTACTAATAGAAGCAACAGCGTCGGCACGCCGATTAAAAGCATAAGTTCTCTCACGCAGGGTAGTAAAACAGACCCGTAAATTTTTACCATTCCAAGATGATGGCATTTTTCAATAGGCTGAGACTATTTCTCTCCTTACCAGTGACTTAGTCGAAAGGATTTTTTTTGCGATCGATCACTTGAAAAATGTAATTTTTGCCGCATCATGCGTGTAGATCACTGTGTTATGAATACGCGACGCATGTTTTTGAAAAGTTTGGCTTCGACGTTGGCATTGCCGATGCTTGAACCATTGCGTGCGGCTACGGTTACGGCGCCGGGTTCTCCCTTGCGCTTGGCTTATGTTTACATGCCGAATGGCGTGAACACAAAACTGTGGTTTCCGACTGGTTCTGGGAAAAATTACAAGCTTTCCCCCTCGCTCGAACCGTTGGCGGAAATGCGCGATCATTTTCAAGTGATCAAAGGTCTTGCCTTGGATAAAGCTCGCGCGAATGGCGATGGTGCTGGCGATCATGCCCGCGCAAACGCCACTTTTCTCACCGGTTGCCAAGCGCGCAAGACCGCTGGTGCCGATATCCGCATCGGTATGTCTGCGGATCAACTCGCTGCGCGCGAGGTTGGTCATCTGACACGCCTTCCTTCGCTAGAACTCTCCACCGATGAACCGCGTCGATCAGGCAATTGCGATTCTGGCTACTCTTGCGCCTATCAATACAATCTCGCCTGGCGCTCCGACACCACTCCGGCACCGCCGATGCGCGATCCTCGTTCCGTCTTTGAGGCCTTATTCGGCTCAGCAGATTCCTCGAAAAATGCAGAACGCCAGGACCGCAAAAAGTCAGTACTCGATTTTGTCATGGAGGATGCCAAGCGGTTGCAGTCACGTGCGACAGGCGGTGACAAAAACAAGCTGGATGAATATTTCACTTCCGTGCGCGAGATCGAGCAACGCATCGAGCGTGCAGAAAAGCATCGCCGGGAGCGTCCCGAAATTGATGTGCCAAATGGTGTGCCGGAAACCTATCGCGAACACATCCGTGCGATGTATGATTTGATGCTAGTGGCTTTCCAAACGGATTCCACTCGCGTTGCTTCCTTTATGCTCGCGCACGATGGATCGAATCGCACCTTTCCGGAAATTGGGGTCAATGAAGCACACCATGGCATTTCCCATCATCAACGCGATGAACGTCGTCTGTCATTAATTGCCAAGATCGATGAGTATTACGCGGCAGAGTTTGCACGCTTTTTGAAAAACATGCGCGACATTAAAGAAGGAAACGGCACCTTGCTTGATCACTCGATGATTGTCTATGGCGGTGGCATCAGCGATGGTGATAGACACAATCACGATGAGTTGCCGATTATCTTAGCAGGTCATGGTAATGGCACCTTGCAGGCAGGTCGATTGCTGGAAACGAGAGAGGAAACACCACTGACGAATTTGCATTTGTCTCTCCTAGATCGTATGGGCGTTAAGGCTGAGCGAGTGGGAGACTCCACTGGGAAGCTTTCGGTTTGAGCGTGGCGGCGCTATATAGATAGGCTGGGAGGCGAGACGCCTCCGCCACGGATTAATGTGCAGCCAACCAGTTCGGGCCGGTACCGGACTCTACGATGATGGGCACATGATGCGGTAGCGGCAGGGCTGTTTGCATGATCATCAAGATCTGCGGGACCAGGATTTCTTGTTCCTCTAATTTTAGATCGAAGACTAATTCGTCGTGCACTTGTAGGAGCAGCTTGCTTTGGAAATTATTTTCTAACAATGCATCGATCTGGATCATCGCGAGCTTGATCATATCCGCGGCTGTGCCTTGGATCGGTGTGTTGATGGCGGCGCGTTCGGCATTGCCGCGGATGTTTTGATTTGCCGAATGGATGTCGGGCAAAAAGCGTCTTCTGCCGGAAAGTGTTTCGATGAAACCTTGCTCGCGTGTTTTCGCGATGGTCGCATCCATGAAAATCTTGATGCCGGGGTATTCCTCGAAGTAGGTGTCGATCAGCTTCGCAGCATCGGTGCGCGGGATGCCAAGTCGTTGACTCAAGCCGAATGCGGAAATGCCATAGATGATGCCGAAGTTTACCATCTTCGCGTGACTGCGCATTTCCTTGGTCACTTCCTCTAACGGAATCCCATAAACCTTGGCGGCGGTGGCAGTGTGAACATCGAGATTTTGTTCGAATGCCGCGATCATGCCAGGGTCACCGGAAAGTGCGGCCATGATGCGCAGCTCGATTTGTGAGTAGTCGCAGCTCAGCAACGTGCTGCCCGCAGCGGGGATGAATGCCTTGCGGATTCTTTTGCCCAAGGTTGATCGCACGGGAATGTTTTGAATGTTGGGATCGCTGGAGGCGAGACGTCCGGTAGCGGCAACGAGCTGATGAAATGTCGTGTGGATGCGACCCGTCTTAGGCTGGATATGCGTTGGTAGCGCATCGACATAAGTGGATTTCAACTTACTGGCCTCGCGGTATTGGAGGATGTCGGCGACGATGGGATGTGCTCCTTCGAGTGTGAGCAGTGTCGCTTCATCTGTCTTAAATTGCCCGGTGGTGGTCTTCTTCGCCTTTTCCGCGAGCTGCAGTCGAGTGAACAAAATTTCTCCGAGTTGTTTGGGCGAGTTGATGTTGAAATTTCCGCCCGCGTGCTGGTGGATGCTCAATGTGAGATGATCGATGGCTGTCTGTAACTCATGGCCAATCTCTTTGAGTGCGACAATATCTAACGCGATGCCTTGTTGTTCCATGCGCACGAGCACGGGCAGCAGCGGCGACTCGATATGTTCAAACACTGCACTTTGTCCTGAGCTTGCCAATTCCTCGCGCAGGCGACCAGCGAGTTGCCATGTGATGTCGGCATCTTCTGCAGCGTATTCGGCGAGAATTTCTAACGGAATAGTAGCGACAGACAGATCTTTTTTGTTAGAAGGGGCGGCCGCATAGGCGAACAAATCATCGCTTGCAACAGTCGCAGTATCGGATGTGGCGATATCAGAAAATTTTATCGGTGAATATGAAAAATACGATTCCGCCAATCGGTCCATGTTGTGCCGCTGATCGGGATGCAACAGACTGTGCGCTAACATGGTGTCGAAGTAAGGCCCGCAGCATTCGATGCCTTGTTGTTGCAAAATCGCCAGATCGTATTTGAGATTATGGCCGATTTTTTCCGTTGGAGTGATGAAGAGTTGGCGCAATTCATCAGGGATTCTTGTGGCGGCGTTGATGGGAAGATACCATCCTTCGTGGGCATTCCAAGAAAACGCGATACCTAACAGTTTTGCGGAGAAGGGATCGAGCGATGTTGTTTCCGTATCAAAACAAAATGACTTTTGGCCCGCGAGTGCTGTGAAGAGCTGCGATTGTTTTTCTGGTGTATCGGCGAGGTGGTACACGTGGGCGACATCGCGAATGGTTTGGCATGTTGTCGCAACGGGCGCGGGTTTTGGAACCTCTTCCTCAGACTCCGTGGTGGCGCTTACGCCGGGGAAAAGTCGTTTCGTGAGGGTCCGGAATTCAAACTCTGCGAACAGCTCTTTGATGTCGGCTTCGTTATAGGTTGAAAGTTTCAGATCATCCCACGAAGAATGAATTGGCACGTCGAGTTGAATGGTGGCGAGATCTTTCGATAGCAATGCCTGATCGCCATAGGCTATGAGATTTTCACCGAGCTTGCCTTTGACCTTGCTGGCATTGGCTAACAAATTTTCGATGGAGTCCCACTCGCCGATGAGTTTTTTGGCAGTTTTTTCTCCCACTCCGGGAATGCCGGGGATGTTATCGGAGGCATCACCCCACAGTCCGAGAATGTCGATGACTTGGTCGGGTCGCGAAATTTCCCAGTTTTTGAGAATGGTGGCGACGTCGAGAATTTCATGGTCGGTGCCCTTGCGACCGGGTCGCCAAATCGAAGTGGTGGCGGAGACGAGTTGGGAAAAGTCTTTATCGGGCGTGACCATGTATGTGTGAAAATCGCCCGAGGCATCTGCTTGATGTGCGAGCGTTCCGATGATGTCATCGGCCTCGTAGCCATCGAGTTCGAGCACGGGAATTTGAAACGCTTGGCAAAGTCGTTTCACATGCGGGATGGCAGCCAGCAGTTCTTCCGGCGTGGCATCGCGTTGGGCTTTGTAAGCGGGGTATTTAATATGCCGGGCCGTGGGCGCATGGGTGTCGAATGCCACGCCAAGGTGAGTGGGATTTTCCTTTTCGATGATGGTCAGCAGTGTATTGGTAAATCCGTAAAGGGCAGAGGTGTTGACACCTTTCGAATTACGGATTGGGTTGGTGATGAATGCAAAGTGCGCCCGGTAAATCAGAGCCATGCCGTCGAGAAGAAACAATCGCATGCCGTGAGCATGAACAAGATTTCAGCGAATGCCAGTTATTATCATGGATGAGCCGCTGGCTGTTCTAACGCATTGGAAAGAGACGGATGGTACCATGCGGACTTCTTTTTTGATTGGAAGTGCATGGTTTCCTCATTACAATTGCGCGCGATGAGTGATCAGCCAAATGTGTTTGCCGGAGTTAAGTCGCGGCAATCCCGACCTAAGCCGCCATGGGGCTGGATTACATTGATCGTGGCAATGGTAGTTGGAGCGGCCATTTTGTTTTCGCCACTGGCGGGTAAGATCAAGCGGGGCTTACTGAGCCTGCGGGCCGATACGCGCCGCAGCACACAAGAGGAGGCCGATCTGGAGCGACAAGTAGAAAATCGCCTACGCGCAGAGTTCGAGCAGGAATTGGCAGAAAAGATGCGCGAGATTCGCAATCGTCAACCGACAACCCCTCCTACACCGCCGCCCGCGGTGGAACCTCCCGAGGTTGTGCCACCGGTTTCGTTGAGTGGCGTCGATGTCACGACGTTGCGCAGCGGCATTCCCTTCGAGACGGAAGTGGTCATCGCGGAGGGCACTGTGGCCTCAAAGGAACGCGTCGATAAGAATAGTTACAAGGCGGAATACAAGCTCACCGTCAAAGTGCCGCAGCCTGCCAAAACCTTGCCGGAATTGCAAAAAGTCAGCCCGGATATCGAAAAAATTCTGCCCAAGTTGCCGCAGTTGTTAGAAAAAAGCTTAGTATCGCCACAATACCAAACACTTTATAACAACAAGATCGTACGCATCAAAAAAGACGCAACATTGCTCCAGGAATTGCTCAGCAAACACAATTTTTACGATCTGGAAACCATTCTTCACCTGCGCGATCCTGTCACGAACCGACGCGTGTTTTTCATGCAATCGGAAATGGATGTCGTATCGGATGGTTCGGATGGCGATCGTTTGGCGACCATGCCGGCGGAAATTGTGGATTCGACGAACTATCAGCCCTTTACGAGTTATGGATGGAAAAAGTCTGGCACTACGCCTAATCCGATGATTGCGGGTTGGGAAAAACGCATCGCCAGCGCCCAGCAGGAATTAGCGTTGCCCGCGACCACCGCCGCACGCAAGACATGGTTGAGAGAACGCATCGCTTATTTGAAACGAGGGATTGAGGATATGAAAGCGCGCAGTTTTTTGGTGGCGGAATATGATCCGTTTATTGTGATGCCCGTGCACATCATCACGGCGAGCAATGACCCGTATGCTCCGCGCGTGGGTGACTATGCGGTCGTGATCCATGAGAAAAAACTATATCCCGCGATTGTCGGCGATGGTGGACCGACTTTCAAAGCGGGGGAGGCATCACTGCGTTTGGCAAAAGAAATCAATCCGCGTGCGACTCCTTATAATCGTCCCGTATCCGATTTAAAAGTCACGTATCTCGTTTTTCCAAACACGCGAGAAGAAGAGCGTAGTGCACCCGACTATGAAAAATGGCGTAAGCGCTGTGAGGAGCTATTAGCAGAAATTGGTGGTGTGGGGGCAGGATACACACTTCATACTTGGACGAATACATTTCCGACACCATGAAGCCCGCCTGGATTATCGGCTTTTCGGGCCATCGGAATTTGTTGCATCCTGATGTGGTTCGACAGGCATTGCATACCGCACTCAGCGCGACAAAAGCGACTATCGAAGCCGCCGGAGGCCAGGCGCACTTGTATGTGAGTGCCGCCTATGGAGCGGACTTACTGAGCATTGAGGTGGCTCAATCGTTAGGCATGTCGGTGCACATTTTATTGCCGAAACCGGTGATTCTCGATGAGCAGGGGCAGGTGTCATTTATCGAGGGGTTTGCCAGTGATTTCATCGATGCTAACGGCCAACCAATGCTGCGCGAATGGCAACAAGCGCACGATTTCATCCGCAAGGCGGAGAGCGGCGATGATGGTTGGACCTATCGATTGGTCAGTGGGACGCAGGTCGAACCCGAGTGCTATTACGATGCAGGCATCCAGATCATGGAAATTGCGGATTTGTTTCTGACCGTGTGGGATCGACAGGCTGCACGCGGACTGGGCGGCACGGCAGAAATGGTCGAGCAAGCGGATAAATTGCTACTACCGTTACAATGCATCGATCCTGAAACGGGCGCCATTGAGACGCAACGTAACGAACGCTTCGCGCCGCAGAAGGATGAGGGACAAAAGCTCATGCAAGGATTGCAGCTTGATCCCACCTTGACTAGCGAGCAACAGTTCGATGCTCTGGACGATCGGGCAAATTTGCATTCGCAACGTTTTCGCAATGCGGTGGTGAAAGGCATTTGGCTGCATGCATTGGCCACGATCACAGCGGCAGTTGCGGCATTGTTGCACGGCACCTCTCTGGCAGCGGCGCAAATGGTCGCGTCACTCGCCTTGTTCGAGTGGGTGCTCGTGGTGATTGCGTGGATGAAAATGAAGCGTATGTCGCGCGGTCAAACGCACACAAACTGGATGCGCTCGCGATTCGCTGTGGAGCTCATGCGCGCGATGTTTGGATCGCATTTCCTGATTGATCCTCTCAATCCTCCCATCGCTCGTCATAAAAAGGAGTGGGTACGTTTTGCCATCACGGCCGGATTGCGCATCGCCTCCGAGCGAAAAGTCCATAAATCATGGCAGGCAGAGCGCGATGCCTATGTTGCTGCTCGTCTCGATGATCCACGCACTGGGCAGATTCCCCATTTTCTGCAGAAGCAAGCGGCGGCAGCCCCTATCTTTGACCGACTGAGCCGCGTGCAGAAAGCCGCCTCATCGTTCGCGGTGATCTTTGTATTTGGTGCGTTTTTGTACAAGGGTTCGCATGCGTTGCACGGTTCGATTACAGGAGCGGAAATCCATATACCCAAGGGATTGGCCAACTTCGGTGTCGTGTTCTTTTTCAAATTTCTGCCCATCGCCCTGCCACTGATTGCGGGTGTCGCTGCGGCCCTGCGCAGTGCTAAAGATTGCGGCAGACGCAAGTATCGCTACCTAGAGCTCGCCACGCGACTGCGCATTTCTCGCGAACAGCTGATCCACCTCAAAACCGAATCCTCCTGTCGGCGATGTGTTGGTATAATCGAGGAAATCCTGCTCGATGAATTGATCGAGTGGCATCTATCAGAAAAACAAAATGGAGCTCATTGATCCGCGAACCTAGGTAAACCAGCAGGTTGCCTTCGCCAAGAACCCGGTAATTTTACCGAAGCCTTGGCGAAAGCAAGTGGAGGCGAGGGGAGTCGAACCCCTGTCCGAAACGCCGTCGGCACTGACTTCTACACGTTTAGCATGAGGTCGGTATTTCGAAGTGGCTCGGCCCTCATGCGGCGTTACTCCCCTAGGAACCTGTAGTTTCTCAGCAATCCATCCGGTTCCCCGACTTCATACCCAGCCTGTTAAGTGTCGCCTTCCTCCCCAACAGGCGTCAGGATTCAGACGTTGCCGTCAATTAAGCAGCAAGTGCGAGCTCGTTAGAGTTTGCATTTATTTTTTTTGATCGGCTATTAAGGAGGCCAACCGATCAACCTCCACGTGCAGTCAGCGCGTGAAACATCCCGTCGAAACCAGAACGCCCCCGTTTGCTGTGAGCGATTAGTATACTCCACTTTTCCGCCGATTCAAGCGAAATTCTGCAAATCACAGGGTTTCGTGATCGCTTCCGCCAGCGGCTGAATGCGGCCGTTATCAAGTCGATAAATCCACGAGTGCACCGCGATGTGCTGCCCGCGCTCCCAAGCATCCTCGACGATGGTGGTGCGTGCCACGTGCAACGCTTGGGAAATGACGTTCAGTTCGCATAGGCGATCGACTGCTTCATCGACAGGTAATACGGAAAGTTCGGCTTCGTGACGACGGTGCAATGAGCGCACACCAGCCAGCCAGTTATCGATCAGGCCATGGCGAAAATTTTCCAATGCCGCCCTTACACCGCCGCAGCCGTAGTGACCGCAGACGATGATGTGCTTCACTTTTAGCACATCGACCGCGTATTGCAGCACTGCCAAGACATTAAAGTCAGTTTCCTGTACGATGTTGGCGACATTGCGATGGACGAAAATTTCTCCTGGGGCGAGGCCGGTGATTTGATTCGCTGGCACGCGGCTGTCCGAGCAACCGATCCATAAATACTCCGGAGTTTGCTGGTTGGCGAGGCGATGAAAAAAATCCGGATCACCGGCGACGATGTTCTTGGCCCAGTCTTGGTTGGCGTCTAACAGTTTTTTTAGATTCATCGATTTTTTGGTTTATTCGGATAATCCGAGCATGTGAATGATGTGGGTCGCTGTCAATGCTCCCATTGTCTCGCAGTCGTGAAACACATCGGTTTTATGGTACTTCATGAGGTCCTTAGCGAGGCGGACCACGTGTGGGCGTGGTGCGAGTTCTTCCCGACGCATGATGCCGAGTAACGCTTTGAGTCGCGTACCCTCGACGCGGGCACGGCGAGCCATTTGCGCTCGTTCTTCTTCGACGTATTGTTCAATCGTGCGACGGTTGAGTTCGGCAAATGCCAAACGTGTGACCGCGCGATTCGAATCGAAATGATACGCGAGATAAGTATGACCTGGGCCTTCATACGACTGTTGGTCGAAGTCAATGGGTCGCACGCGATACTGCACTTCTTCAAAGTCTGGGGTGATGTCAACGACGTAGTTGACACTTCGCATATCGCCGAGCAAACGGATGAAACAGCGTTCATTAAATTTCGTGAATTCTTTGGCGATCCGCACGCGATTGAGTTCCGGGCGTTTGAGGTAATCGCGCTGAAAGACATTGCCTGGGACACCGGCAATGTGTTCCTCGATCAATGTATTGCCGTTGATCAAATAGTTGATGCGATTCGGCGAAAGGATGTGCTCTAACTCGAGCCCATAGATGCGCGAGGCGTCGGCTTGTTTAACGTAAAAGTAATCCGAGTTGTCGTTGTAAAGATTGGTGATGCGGATGCGGAAGGGTTTGGAATTTCCAAACTCACCGAAGTCGATGCGATCGATGCTCAAGTGTTCGTGCAGTCCGCTCTCGCCACCGATCTTTAGCTCCGTATAAATACGGGTCAGTCGTGCATGCAACGAGGCGCGCATTTCAGGTGAATACATTACCGTCATCCAGAGCGTCTCATTGCCATGCGGATCTTCGTAGGGGGAAACGCCATGAAAACGAAAAAGATCGTCATACACCATGGGGATTTCGATTTGTCGGGCAAAGCGATGCAAGTACTGCCGTAGCAGTGGGGAAGGTGCATATTTTTCTTTGCAACGCGAGATCATGAACGTGAGGCGACTAGCCTAACAAATTGCTGCGAGTGTAGAGGGAAAGCACGGGAATACCCCGTTCTTCGATGGCCGCGCGTCCGCCTTCTTCGCGATCTACGAGTACCAGTGCGAAGGCGATTTTTCCACCTTCAGCTTCAATGGCATCGATCGCCTTCAAGGTCGAGCCGCCAGTGGTGATCACATCATCGACGACGATCACAGTATTGCCGGTAGAGAAATTTCCTTCGATCTGTTTGCCGCGCCCGTGGCCTTTCGGCTCCTTGCGCACGGTGAAGACTTGCAGGGCCGCGGCGGGATTTTCGCGGGCCGAGGTCATACCGACAGCGAGCGAAATCGGATCCGCGCCCAGGGTCATGCCGCCGATGGCATCGATGTGTAAGCCGTGCGCGGCGATGTATTGTTTCACAGCAGCCCAGCCGACTTCGCCGACGAGATTGGCACCATTGGCATCGAGCGTGGTGACGCGGCAGTCGATGTAGAGGTCGCTGATTTTTCCCGAAGCCAGAGTAAAGGTTCCGGTGCGGACGGATTTTTGCAACAGGAGCGAGCGAAGAGCAGAAGCGGAATCGGACATGGGCGAAGTGTGAAAGATTTCCACACTTAGGAAAAGCAGGAATCGAGAAAAGTGAAACGGACGAGGAATCAGAGGTTTTTTCCTAAAATCAGCGCCCGAACATTTGTGTCCAGTGTCTGCCATGTTGACCGAGGCCGATGCGCGCTTGGCCGGGGCTGAACATATTTTTGTGGTGTCCTGGGGAAAAGAACCATCCGCGATTGGCGGACGATGATTCGGGCGATCCCATGTAGATATTTTCGCCGGAGAAGGTGGTGTTAAATCGAGCAGCGCGATCGGAGGGCGAGGCTTTTCCTTTCACTGGGCTGTCGTGATCGAAGAAGTTCAACGTCTCCATGTCTTTCGAGTGATCGCGCGCGGCAAGGCAAAGATTCACATCGATGAGGCAGGCATTGAGGCCGAGGAGCAGTCGCCACATATTGCATTCTTCGATGCCTTTCACTTCCTCCGCAGGCAGTTCTTCTTTGGCGGCGATTTTAGCGTTTGTTTCGAGAATGCGTAGTCCATCTCTATCGATACCCGATGTAGTAGCGGCGACATCTTTTTCTGCGGCTTGCAAGGTCGTTAGAGAGTCAGCGGGAATGGTGGAGAGATCGGCGTTGAGTACAGCATCGCGAAAGGTGCCGAGGGTGAGTGCGCCTTGGCGGAGTTGCGCAAGCTTGGGACTGCCGGATTTGATCAAGGTTTGTGGGTCAGGCAGAAGGAGAGTGCGGAGTTCCTCAATGGCCGGCATGCTCTTGGTTTTGAGCAAGGGTTTCATGGCATCTTCATCGAGACGATAGACTTCTTGGAATTGATCCCGCAGGGAGCGGATGCGGGCTTGGTTTTTGTTTTTTTCGGGTCCTGCATTGAGCATCTTGGCAGTTTTTTCCAGTTCCTCGATGTATTGTGCGCGCAGAGGCAGCCATGCTTTTTCCATGGCGGTGGTGAGTTTTTTCAACTCCTCCGCGGGAAGATCACGAATCGAGCGGAGGAGAGGATCGATGGGTTTCCCTGTCTCCATACAGGTCTGTAGCGCGGCCAATAATTCATCGGATGCGGGTGGTGCTGCCGTGACGGGCGCGATGGCCAGCAGCAGGAACAACAGGGTTTTATTCACGTGGTGGAAGCGGTTAGTGGCCTATCATTTGTCTGGCGTTTTCCGAGCAGACATCGCTGATGAGCTTGGCCAGTGTGGGAAAATCATCGGGCAATTCACCGCGATCGGCTTCGGTGCCGATCATGTTGCAGAGGATGCGGCGGAAGTATTCGTGGCGGGGGAAGGAGAGGAAACTCCGCGAGTCGGTGAGCATGCCGACGAAGCGCGATAGCAGTCCGGTGGAGCAGAGAGCATTGAGCTGAAGTTCCATGCCGTCTTTTTGATCGAGGAACCACCAACCGGAGCCGAACTGGATTTTACCGGCGCGGGTGCCGTCTTGGAAGGCGCCGGTGAGGGCGGCGAAGAGGTAATTGTCGCGTGGGTTGATATTGTAAAGAATCACGCCGGGGAGCTTGTCGCGTGAGGCGAGGGCATCCAGGTAGTGAACGAGTCCGTGGCCCTGGGAGCTGTCGCCGACGGTATCGAAGCCGCTATCGGGTCCTAGCTTCGATGCCATGCGCGAGTTGACATTGCGGAAGGGGCCGAGGTGGAGTTGTTTGGTCCAGCCTTTCTCGGCATCGAGCTCGCCGAAGAGGACCATGAGGTAGTGGGTGAATTGTTCTTTTTCCAACGTGGTGATGGTTTCGCCGTGGAGGGCTTTGTGAAAAATGCAAGCGGCGAGCGCATCATCGCAGCTGGCGGTGGGGCAGTGGTCGAGCCCGTGATCGGACATGCGAGCACCCGCGGCGTGAAAGTCATCGTGGCGTTGGCGCAGGGCGGCGCAGAGGTCATCGAGGGTGGAAATTTTCCGCCCGCAGGTTGCGGCGAGTTTTTCGACCCATGCGCGGTAGGCGGGCCCTTGGTCGATGGCGAAGGCTTTGTCGGGACGGAAGGTAGGCAGCACTTTGGTATCGAGGTCCGACGCGCGAATCGCTTGGTGATGTTCTAACGAATCGGCGGGGTCATCGGTCGTGCCGACCATTTTCACGCGGAATTTTTTTAGCAGTCCGTGGACGCAGAAATCTTCTTCAGCGAGGGCGGCATTGCAGCGATTCCAGATTGACTCGGCGGTAGCGGGAGAGAGTAATTCTTCGATACCGAAGTAGCGGCGTAGTTCCATATGGACCCAGTGGTGCATGGGGTTTCGCAGAGTCTGCGGCACGGTTTCCGCCCATGCTTGGAATTTTTCGCGGGGAGTGGCATCGCCAGTGATGAAGCGCTCGGCGATGCCGTTCGCGCGTAGTAGCCGCCATTTGTAATGATCACCGCCGAGCCAGAGTTCGGTAATGTTTTGCCAGCGGTGGTTGTTGGCAATTTCTGCGGGTGATAGATGACAGTGGTAGTCGTAAATCGGCGCGTCTTTTGCGACTTCATGATAGAGCCGGCGTGCGGTTTCACTGTGGAGGAAAAAGTCGTCGTGCAAGTAGTTCATAGTGCGGTTAGGGTAGTGGATGTGACGCATCTGTAAAGCTCACATCGGCTCTAGTGTGACTAAGATTTTCGCCCAACAATCCGTTGAGTCTTTGTCAACCAAGAAATGCAATTGCGAAATTTTAGAAATTCTTTCTTGTCGTACTTGCGAAAATTGGGAAGAAACGCCTTGCACACATTATCAACACACACCAAATCCTATGATTGAAAAACTCGTAACCTCGCGCACCAAGATGGCTGCCGCAATTCTCACCACAGGTCTTGTCACAATGCCTGCCTTGTTTGCGCAAGCTGCTGGAGCCACTCCTGCTGCTGCAGAGAAAAACGCTTTGCAGAAGTGGATCATTGATGGCGGACCAACCATGCTGTTCATCGGTGTGGCCATTATCGCCTTCATCGCGCTCACGGTTTACAACTTTATGAATTTGACGAAGGCCAAGTATTGCCCAGATGACCTCAAAATGGCTCTGATGGATCACATGGCAAATGTGCGCGTGCGCTCGGCTATCGAGTTGGCCGCTTCCCATCCCAGCTACCTCGGTCGCTTGGTTGCCTACTCTTTCCCCAACATTGATGCCACTCGCCCGGAAGATCTCGGTCGCGATCAGGTGGAAGATGCCATGGCAGACTTCAGCACGAATGAGTCGCGCAAGTCGATGACATGGATTAACTATATTTCGCTCTGCGCTCAGGCATCCCCGATGCTTGGACTGACTGGAACGGTTATTGGTATGGTGGGCGCCTTCGGTGTTCTCGCTGAAACTGGTTCCGCTGACCCAGCCCTCTTGGCCGGTCAGATCTCGGTGGCTTTGTTGACGACTCTGTGGGGTCTGTTCAACGCGATTCCAAGTATCGCCATGTTCTTCTTCTTCAAGAACCGACTTAATGCGCTTACTGCCGATTCGATCAAAGCGGCCGAAGACATGATGAATGCCGCCACCGCTACGGTGAATGCTGATACAATTTACGCTAAGATTCCAGAAGGCATTGCCGTTTGATTTCATTGATGCCCGCACTCGCTCACTGAGCGAGTGCGGGCGCAATCCCTCAATCTCCCACCTTCCACTATAAAAACCTTATGTCATCCAAACTTCGCAAGTCTGCAGCAGCTGAAGAAGAATGCGCCTTGGACATGTCGTCGATGATCGACATGGTGTTCCTGTTGCTCATTTTCTTCGTTGTCAATTCCAGCCAGATCGTGGTCAAGCAAGACTCCGATGTCAAACCGCCGGTTGCCAGTTATGGCAAGAAACAGGACGAGAAAAACGGTCGGATCGTGGTGAACGTATACAAAGACGGTTCCTACAAATCGGAACAAGGAGTTGTCCTTGAGACCGATGAAGATATTTTTGAGTTGGTTTTGAAAGCTAAAGAGGCGAACGATCTTCGCAGTTACCGTTCTAAGTTGCACCTGCGTGGCGACAAAGACGCCGTGTTCAAATATTCGCGCAAAGTCATCGCAATCTCTGCGAAAGCAGGAGTCGAACAGGTGATGTTTGCCACCTACGTTACTGATAAATAATTCCCAATTTTACTTACTATGGCCCGCCACCGCAAATACCAGCAAGACGAAGAAGCCAATCCTGGCTTAGACATTTCCTCGCTGATTGACGTCTGCTTTCTATTGCTGATTTACTTCCTTGTTGCGACGACGATTCAGAAAAAAGAAGTAGATGTTCCTCTCGCTCTACCTTCTTCTGCGCCCAGTGATGCAGACATGCCTGATATCGATCCGCTTTTCATCAAGGTCGATGCTAATGGTGCGATTTACACGGGTGCTGGTAGTAGCCAAGAGATGCTGGACACTGACACTGGTTCAAGGGTCCTGCCTTTGCTGACACAGCAGTTGACGCTTTACGTCGCAGGTGCCAGTTCGGGTGACAAGAAGCCCCTAGTACAAATGTGGGTGGATCCCGGTGCCAATCAACAACGTGTCATCGACGTTCTCAATGCACTCGTTGGTGCTGGCATCAGCTCCGTGACATTCACGGACTTGGTGGACTGAACCCATTCTATTTTCCCACCGGGGCCGCTCGTCCGCGTCCCTGCGGTCTGATCGCCCCGGTTTTTTATTTCTTCTCCAAGATTTTTTCCTTCTTCTTCGTTACTCCCTACGATCTTACTTGCCGACTCTGATGGCAGTAGTATCATAAAAACAATCCAAAATACCTCGCTATGAACACTCCTTCTTTTATTCACCGCTGCAGCCTATTGGGTGCTACGGTTGCTCTTGTCGGCGCACCTTTTGCTCAGGCCCAGCAAGGTGCCAGTCTCGATGAACTGGTGACCAATTCCCTCATTAACATGGAGGCCGGCAAATGGGCGGAAGCTCTGGATCAATTGACGCAGGCCTGCGCCAAGCCCAATATCAAACAGCTTTACGGATCAAAAATCGGTGTGTTGTATTACCGCAAAGGGATTTGCCACAGCAAATTGAATCAGTTCGACGAAGCCATGAAGGCTTTTGAGACCTGCTACAAAGAGTTCCCCCCGGAGAAAGACGGTGCGGGCAACATCTATCACAAAATGGCTTTGCTCAAAGGCGGCGATGCCGCACTCGGCGCAGAGAAGTTTGAAGAGGCGATCCGCATGTATAAAAAGTTCCTGGAAGAGCGCAGCAAGGAGCGCGGCAAGGACGTTTATCAAAGAGGCCCCTTCCATATCAACCTCTGCATCTGCTATTTCAAGCTGGCCAAACTGCCCGAGGGTATGGAAAACCTCGAAATTGCCATCAAGAATAAAGAGGTGTTTCCCACTCCCGATGCAGGCATTGTGGCCGGATTCCAAGCTTTTGTGAACGCTGCGATCGAAAAAAACAACGAACAATCGATCCTCGACTTTATCAGTAAAAACCGGTCAGACATCACGATCGAGCCCTTTGAAATGCAGGAGTTCAATCGCCTGTTTTTGAAACTTGCGCACGACGCTTACAGTGCGCAGATGGAACGCGCTTGCATTGTTTTGTATCAGATGGTGGCACCATCGGAGGTTACTATGGAAGATATCAAAGCTCGTATGCAAATGATCGGCAAGCGCAAGGGCGTGCTGGATGGCACACGCACCATCACTGCTGACAAATTAAAAGCAGGGGAAGAGTCCGTTAGCAAATCGGTCAAAGAAAATAAGCAACCTGAAATCACTCAGTTGCTAGCACTCGCCTACATCCATGAAATCAATGGCAACGTGCGTGGGGCTTTCGCTGCCTACGAAAACTTGGAATTGTATTATCCCAAACATGAGAAGCGTGAGAACAATTTGTTCCAACTTGTGCGTACGAGCTCCGTGGTCGGCGAGGTGTTGATTACTGAAAAGTATGGCCAAATTTTCCTCAAAGCGTTTCCTTCTTCAGAACATGTTCCGGCAGTGCGCCGCATGATGCTTACTTCGCTTTTCTATGAAGGTGAATACAAAAAGTGCATCGAGGTCGCAACGGTCATCATCGAAAAATTGGACAAGAATACAGAGCAGCATGATATCTGCTTGCACGTTCTCGGCGGTTCGTATTACTACGAGGGTCAATACGATGTGGCCCAGCCTTATCTTGATCAGCACGTGACCATGTATGGCCAGTCGAAGTTCCGCCAGGCTGCTTTGTTCTTGCAAGGTTCGAACATGGCGAAACTGCAAGAGTTCGTTAAAGCAGCAGTGCTGTTGGATGCATTCTTGAAAGAGTATCCTGAAGCGGCAAAAAATCCATATCTCCCCTTCGCTTTATATGACCGGGCGAACTGCCACTATGCAGAGAGCGAATATGCCCCCGCTTTGGAAAAGCTGAATCGCCTGGAAAAAGAATTCCCTCAAACCGAAGTTCTCGATCTTGCTTTCAACCTCAAAGGCAATGTGCTTTTGGCGGAAAACAATCGAGATGAAGCGGAAACGTATTACAAAAAAGGTTTCGAACTCGCGGAACGCCGTGCTGCACGTATTGTGGCAAGTGAATCGGTTTATCTGCTGATCGCCATGCTGGGTGAGAAACAGATTAACAAAGAACCGAATCCCCGCATCAAAGACGCTGTGCCATGGATTGATAAGTTTTGGAAAGAATATGCAGATGGTTCACCGTATCGTACGCAAGCGGCCGTGGCTGGAATTTATGCCATGGATGCTGTCGAGCGCGGCGAAGAAGGTTTGGAGCGCTTGCGCGACGTGATCGCGGAAATGGCCGGCGATCCTATGTCACAAGGTTTGGAAGAGGCGATTGGTTCTTACACCGAATTTTACCTAACAAAACACTCACCCGAAGAGCTGAAAGAGCACTACTATAATTTCCCGAAAATCAAAGCCAAAGACGTGGTCGCCCGTGCACTTCTGCGCATGGCGGTGATTGGCGTGTTTGAGGAAGTCTCGAAAAATGCCAAGGAAGATGCAGAACGTAGCAAGGCAGAAGCCATGGTGAAAGTTTTGTTCAACGAGCTGAAAGTCGAGTTCACTCCGAAAGACCTCACATCATTCATTCTCGTGCGAGTAGGTGACTTCATCCGGGAAAAAACGGGTGCACCTCGCGAGGCATTGGATTACTACACCGAAGCGCTCAATCGCAAAGACGGTGGTTACAAGTTCGAGGCCATGTTCGGTCGTGCTGACATTCTCGGCCGTAGCAAAACCCCGGCAGACCTCGATACCGGCATCAAAGACTTGACGGAGATTTTTGAAAACGCCGAAAAGAAAAATCAAAAGGAACGGGCATTGTATCGTAAAATCGAGCTCTTAGCAGCCAAAGGCGAATGGTCCAAGGTGAACGAGCAAGCGAAGGTTTATTTGGATCGCAAGACAAACAACTTCAATGTCTATTCTGGTGCGGTGAACATGCTACTGGCGCAGTCGTATGAGAAATCAAATTCCATTAACGATGCGATCTTCAGCTATTCGCAGATCTGCTTCGGTAACATGCGGGGTAACATCCAATACTCCGCCCCTGCGTGCAAACGTTGGATGGAATTGCTCTGGGAACGTGACGCTGCCGGCGTTGATGGGAAACCAGGCGATCGTCAGGGTGCCTACAACGGTGGTTTTAATTACATTGATTCCACACGACGCATTTACGACAAGATGAGCCAAGAAGAAAAAGAGATGTGGAATGACATCGAAGATCTTGTGAAGGAGTATGAGGCCCGCCCTGGCATCAAGTCCCAAGCACAGCAGAAGAAAGAATTGGAAGGCAAATAATCATCCTAATCAACCCAACGAATCATTATTATGAAAACCATTTTCTCTCTTGCGATCACAGCCCTAGCGCTCAGTGCATCGGTTCATGCTCAGGCTCCCGCTGCCCCTGCCGCCCCGGCTGCTGCGGCTGCGCAGCAAGCACCCGCGATGCTGATCTACGATGACGGCACCTCTGACAATGTCTTTATCATTGCCGCTACGAAAACGCAGATCCGCTACAAAACGACTGCCCAAGGTCTCGATACCGAGGACATGAATCTATCGGAATTGAGCTCGGTCTATTTGCTGGAACCCAAAATGTTTCGCGATGCGATGGAACTCTATCAGGGGCGCAAGTATGCAGAAGCGAAGGAATTGTTCGCACAGGCGAAGGTTGCCTACAAACCGACCAGCGCTTTGGATAACAACTATTCTACCTTGGGTGCCTTTTACGAGATGGAGTGCATGCGTCGTCTCGGTGATTTGGAAGGATTGGCGAAAGCACTGGAGGGCTTCCGCAAGGATGGTTTGACACGCGAGCACCACATCAGCCAATTGGAAATCTATGTTTTCTGGGATGCGTTGCGCACAAAGTCATGGGATCGTCTCGCTGCTTTGGGCGAAGCCCGTTTGCAAGAAAAAATCCCTTCTTACCAGCGCGCGCAAATCGCATTCTGTGTGGGTCATGCCTATGAAGCTTTGAAGCAGCCATCGAAAGCTCTGAACGCTTTTAATACAGCCATGGTAGCGGACATCGGCGCCACAGAAGAAATCGCTGATCAAGCGGCTCAGGCAGTGATGCGCATCCATCAGGCAAATGAGGAAGTGCAAATGGCGATCAAACTCTGGGGCACTGAAGATGAGAATAAAAATTCCACCGGCTATATGCATCTGCAGGAAGCGGCGTCGGTGGCTGCGCTTTATGATCTGACGCTCGGTGGTGGCAAAAAATTGCCCAGCCAGTTTGTTCCTTTGTTGAAGTTCAAACCTAACATTACCAAACCCGAGCCTGAAAAACCGAAGGAGGAAACACCTGAGGTGAAAAAGGAAGGGTAATGCCGGTAATGCTCCCAATGCCGCCCTAGGGCGGCATTTTTCTTGAACGATTATGGATGTAATTCGATTTGCCCAACAGGTAATTGTGCTGGAGGCCGACGCTCTGAAGGCGATGGCGCAGCGGCTTGATGCGTCTTTTGCGAATGCCGTTCAAGTGCTGAAAAATACACTGGAAAAGCAGCGTAAAATTGTCGTAGTCGGCGTGGGCAAATCGGGAAATATCGGTCATAAAATTGCGGCGACGCTGAATTCAACGGGGGCCACAGCCGTAGTGCTCAATTCTCAAAATGCTCTGCATGGGGACCTTGGCTTGCTCAGTGAGGGCGATGTAGTGATCGCTTTGTCTTACTCAGGAGAAACAGCGGAGCTACTGCACTTGCTGCCATTTATAAAACGTTCGGCTGGCGCTGTCATCGCGATGACAGGTAAACCTTCTTCTACCTTAGCAGAACATGCGGACCTTGTTTTGGACACTTCTGTGGAACGTGAGGCGTGCCCTTTGAATTTGGCACCGACCTCGTCGTCCACGGCCATGTTGGTGATGGGCGATGCGTTGGCGATGGCATTACTCGAAGCACGGGGATTCACGGAGGAAGACTTTGCACGGTATCATCCGGGTGGAGCCCTGGGCAGAGCGCTGCTGACCAAAGTCGCGGACATCATGCGAGCAGGAGATTCCTTAGCCAAAGTTTCCGTAGATGCTTCCGTTAACGACGCTCTGATTGCCATGTCGCGTGCTCGTTCGGGGGCTTGTGTGATTGTTCATGACGACGACTCGCTCGCGGGGGTATTTACGCATGGCGACTTCGTCCGTTCCTTCCAACGCGACCCGCAACTTGGTCCGTTGGGTGTCGCCATTTTTATGACAAAACAACCGGTCACGGTGCTGGCATCATCACTTGCTGTGCAGGCGGTGAATACGATTGGTTCGCATCGTATCGATGATGTGGTGGTGCTCGATGATCACAATAAACCCGTCGGCCTCGTTGACACGCAGGACTTGGCGCGTATGCGGATTGTCTAACACTTTCGATGACATTGGAAATGCCAATCTCCCCAAAGGTATCGCCGTTGCGATGGGTGCGATTGATTGGCGTATTGATGTTGGTTGGAGTGATCGCCGGTTCGTTGAGTGCCGTTTTTTTGTTAGGATTGGATGCGATAACTCGATACCATAGTAGCCAGCCTTGGTTGCTCTTGCTGTTGCCGATGGGCGGCATGGCGATTGCTTGGTTGTATCAAACCTTTGGCACGCTCTCCGCGCAGGGAAGTCATTTATTAGTGGAGGAAATCCATGAGCAGCGGGGCAATGTTCCCTTGCGAATGGCTCCCTTGGTGTTGTTGGCAACTTGGATGACGCATTTGTTGGGTGGGTCTGCTGGTCGGGAGGGCACGGCTGTTCAGATGGGCGGCGCGGTGGCGGCTTGGTTATCAAGAGTGTTTTCTCTGCCGAAGGAACATCAACGCCTGCTTTTGATGGCGGGCATGGCCGCGGGATTTGGTGCCGTCTTCGGCACTCCTTGGGCGGGTTCGATCTTTGCAGTGGAACTGCCCGTGCGTGGTCGATGGCACACGCGTTCGTTGTTACCTGCGCTGCTCGCCTCGTGGGTGGGCCATGGAGTTTGTCTCGCTTGGGGTGTATCCCATACGGATTTTCGTTCGCTTGGTCTGACGCTGCCCGGATTGTTGGGGTTTTCTTGGTCATTCTTTTTTGCCGTGGTGCTCGCCGCGATTGCCTTTGGTTTATGCGGTCGATTTTTTGTGCAATTGTCGCACATGTCTCCCGTGTGGTTTGCCCAGCTTAGCCCGAACCCGTTGTGGCGTCCCTTTTGGGGTGGGTTGTTGGTGATTGTTCTGGTGTCTCTTTTGGGCACTGCTGACTACCTCGGTCTGGGCGTTCATGCTTTGCGAACGGGCGGGGTTTCTTTACTCTCCAGCTTTTCGGCTGGAGGGGCTGAGCCGTGGAGTTGGTTTTGGAAATTGGTGTTCACGATTGTGACCTTGGCAAGCGGGTTTAAGGGTGGTGAGGTGACACCTTTATTGTTTATCGGAGCAGCGTTAGGAAATACTCTCGCCCTGGCCACAGGGCAGCCTGTCGAAATTTTTGCGGGCTTAGGGTTGGTTGCGGTGTTTGCAGCAGCTTCTAACACACCGCTCGCCTGCACGATCCTGGGTGTTGAGATGTTCGGCAGTCATTGCCTTGCATGGTTTGCTCTCGCCTGCCTGATTTCTTATGCCATTAGTGGACGGGAGGGCATCTATAAGCATCAAAAATGATCACGCTATTCGCGCACGGGGCTGAGTGACTTGACGATGGTGGAGATGTTATGGCGTATCATTTCCTCGTAGGTATCAACATTCGTGCCATCCGCGATCAGAGGCTCCGCAAGTGCAATACCCGTGTCTTTGGTGAGGGCGGCAAGAATTTTTGGGTTTGATTCTTTTTCTGGGAAAATGGCAGTCACTCGATGGTCCTTGAGTTCTTTCATGAGCGCTGCGAGTGCGGCTGTGCCCGGAGCTTGCTCGCGATTGATGCCCTGAACGGGAATGGCGGTAAATTGATAGTCTTTGCAGAAATATCCGAACGCATCATGCGCCGTGGCGAGTTGGCGTTTTTCTTTGGGAATCTTCGCAATTTCTTTGCGAGCCCAGCGATCGAGTTCTTCGAGCTTCGCGCGGTAGGCTGTGGCATTTTTTTCAAAGTAGGTGCGTTGCGTGGGTGAAGCTGTACTGAGTTCATTCGCTACAACAGTGGTGGCACGGCGAAAATTTTCGATCGAATGCCACCAGTGCGGATCGATGCTGTGCTCGTGCTCGTCATCATGATTGTGGTGCTCGTGATTGCAGGCGCCCTCAATCGATGGCAACGTGGCCCCGACTTCGATCACTTTGGCACTATTGCCAATGATGTTCTTGAGTGATGGCAGATAGGACTCCAGTCCTTTGCCTGAGACAAAATACAGCACGGCACCTTGGGTAGATTTGATTTGCTCGGCGCTTGGTTCGAAATGATGGGGGTCGCCCGTTTTTCCAATTAAATCGATCACCGTGACTTGCTCACCACCGACTTGCTGAATCAAGTCAGTAAGAAGTGGATGCAGACTGACCGTCTTGATCTGAGCCCATGCGCCACTGATACTGAAGAAAAAGCATAACAGAAATTTCATGCCCAAAATTATAACATACAGTCCCAATAACGCAACTCAATTGCGATAGCGTTTTTTTCTTTTGATGAGAATTGGTTTAGGGCCGCCAATTTTGTGATTTGATATCGATGACTTCGAGGAATGGACGCGCATCATCCTCAGAGGTATTCCATTGGAGAGTGAGGACTACAGGCATGGGGTTTTTCCATTTTAATCCGCTCAGGGGATTGTCAAACTTCTGGTGGGTAGGCGAGTTCTGATGAGCGAATGCCGTTGCGATGTTCTGACCAGTGGCGTGGCTGCGGAGGTAAAACATACACTTATGGTCACCATTCGGTATGGTGTAATCGGTGCATTTCACACGGGCATCCATGATCACATAAAAATC
>CAMDCV010000004.1 GCA_945890645.1 Akkermansia muciniphila | reverse complement strand
TGATATTTAGTTAAAAAGCTCTTCAGGAGTCTTGTATCCATAGCGTTTCCTGGGTCGGGTGTTTAATTTTTGGGCGATGCGATCACACTTAGCCTGAGTCAGATTGTTCAGGCACATGCCTTTGGGCAGATATTGTCGAATCAGTCCGTTGGTATTCTCATTGGTTCCTCGCTCCCAGGAATGATGCGGTGGAGCGAAGTAGAACTTAAAGCCATGCGTTTCCTCCACTTGCTCGTATCCATGAAATTCGCATCCATTGTCAGCGGTAATCGTGTGGAACTTATCTGGATGTCGCTCGGCGAGTTTGCGTAGACGGTCGTTGGTTTGTTGTATCGTCCTTGCCGCTAGTTTGCCGATCAGCACATAACCTGTTTTACGATCTACCAACGTAAGAATGCAGGCTCGGTTCTTGCCCATCACCGTATCAATTTCCCAGTGTCCGATTCGCGATCGATTCGTCGCGCCATCCGGCCGATCCGCTAATGGCCGTTTGCCAGCAAGCCTTCCGCGACTGTCGTAAGCACCATAGCGCTTCCTCCGTTGCTTGCGGCCTTTGCATCTCAAGCACTTATAGAGCTTTCCGCCACGCTTTTTGTCAGCTAAAAGATACCGATAAATCGTTTCGTAGCTGATGCGAAACTCTCGATTTAACTCTAAATATCCGGAGATCTGCTCAGGGCTGTAATCCATCCTCAGAAGCTCCTCGACTCGATTCCATTGCATGGGCGTGTATGTCGTTCCCAGGCGCGCTCGTCGACGCCTCCCACGTGTCATGGCTCCTGCATGTAAAGAAAGATAACAACCCCGATTGGGATATTCATTGCGTCGAATTTCGCGAGAAATCGTTGAGGCTGCCCGCCCCAAAATTCTAGCAATCGCTCTTATGCTGAGGCGATGACAAAGCATCTTGCCAATCACCGCTCGCTCTTCGTCTGTTAGTTGAGTGTATGTCTTCATTTCAGAGTAACATCTCGAATCTTCCTACTTGTAAAGATTCGGGTGTTGCGCTTACTTTATGAATCCAAGTGGCCGAACACTTGTCATTTCTAACGCAAAATTTTGGTGACGTTAGTTTTTCGTTAGAGATAAGCTGAGATCACGACGCATGAATTATTCTCCATGAGTGTTGCCACAATCACACGGCCTACAGTATCGCCTACTGAGGGCTTCATAAAAAAGCATTGCTTATTGCCATAGTTGCGCTTCATTATCGCAGCCCATGTCACTGACCGCTTTGGAGTTTAGCCCGATTCATGAAATCATCGCCGAGATTGCTGCGGGGCGATTGGTGATCGTAGCCGATGATCCTTCACGCGAGAACGAAGCCGATCTTGTCGGTGCGGCTTCACTCTGCACTCCAGAAAATATCACCTTCATGGCGATACACGGGCGCGGGCTTGTCTGCGCGCCCATCCTACGTGAGCGGGCGGAAACTCTCGATCTGCCGCCGATGACTCGTCGCAACCGCGAAGTGCAGCGCACAGCATTCACCGTATCCGTCGATGCCGCCGAAGGCATCAGCACCGGCATCAGTTCGGCCGATCGTGCCCGCACAGTGCGCTTGCTCGCGGATGCTGAAATCAGTGCGGATTCATTTGTGCAACCGGGCCATGTTTTCCCGCTCAGTGCCATGCCTGGTGGCACCTTGCGTCGAGCAGGCCATACCGAAGCCGCCGTCGATCTCGCAGCCCTTGCTGGTTTGCCTGCGGCGGGTGTGATTTGTGAAATCATGAATGACGATGGCACGATGGCACGTGTTGGCGAGCTCGGTAATTACCAACGCAAGCACGGCCTCAAGGCCTGCACGATCGCACAGTTGATTGAGCATCGACGCCGTTTTGAAAAACTCGTGCGCTGCGATCAAGTTGTCAACATGCCAACGGACTACGGTGATTTTCGCTGCCACCTCTATCAAATCGATACCGATGGCAGCCACCATCTGGCGATGGTAATGGGCGAGATCGACCCAGAAAAACCAACCCTCGTGCGTGTGCACAGCGAGTGCCTCACCGGCGACGTATTTTTATCAAAACGCTGCGATTGCGGCGAGCAACTCAATGCGGCCATGGAACGCATCGCAGCGGAAGGTGGCGTCTTGTTGTATTTGCGTCAGGAAGGTCGTGGCATCGGACTTCCGGCGAAAATCCATGCGTATAAATTGCAGGAATCAGGGCTCGATACGATTGAAGCGAATGAAAAACTCGGTTTCCCCGCCGACCTGCGCGACTACGGCATGGGCGCACAAATCCTCGCGGATCTCGGCTTGAAAAAAATCCGCTTGCTCACAAACAACCCGAAAAAAGTCATCGGCCTGGAAGGCTATGGTTTGAGCATCGTCGAGCAATTGCCCATTCGCGTGGATGCTAATCCGCACAATCAAAAATACATGGAGACGAAACGTGTCCACATGGGACACACCATTTAATTTTCGTTAGATCATTGAGAACTTAGCGATGATAAATTTTCTCCGCGCGGTTGAGATAGCGGGAGACATGATCCTCTCGCTGCATCAGGCCCTGATCGAGGCGCTGCTTGAGTTTCATGTAGTCATCGAACACACCACTTGTTTGTCGTGCGCGTGTGATTTCGAACCAGTCTAGATAGTCCACGGCGCGCTTGCCACGCTGACTCATTAACAGCCGTGTTTCTTCCAACTCTGACAACTTGCTCGCAACGTTGAATTTCTTCCTGGGCTGCACGATGGCCCGCAACACGACTTGGTATTCCATGAGTAAATTCCGATACGATGGAAAACAACGATAGCTGAGTCGCACCAATGATTCTTCCGCATGGCGCACGCCGTAGAGACGCGCCCCTTCATCGAGTGCGGACAACTCCTGCCATGCACTCAGTTCACGATCGCGAGCAATCCCTAGCTCATCGCGAAAACGCAATTTTAATGCCTCTCGCAATTCCCGTTCGGTTTCCTCAATCGACATCACCTCTGAAAGTGAATTGCGCGACTGATTCGCCATTTGCAAAGCCCACCATTTTTCGAGGCTTTTCTGCGACAGATTCAAACCAGGGAAATGCTTGCGCAATAAGACAGGCATGTCACCGCCGAACTGCGCCGCTTCGCCCATGAACGAGCGAAATGCTTCCATGCCCGCTGGTTGCTCGAGCAATGCCATCATCAGACCACCGGAGGACACGCGGAACGCGGCACGCATGGCACCATCGGAGTCATCGAATTGTGCTTGCGAAATATCGAGCATTTCCTCTAACTGATAGAGACCACCTGCTTGGAAGATCCTTTGATAAAGACGACGGTCGCTTTTTCCGCGCCGCCAGTCGATCACTTCCGAAAGCCCCTCGACCAACCAGGGACGCACCAATAACCGTTCATCAAGCGGCCCGGGTTTGATCGTGCGTAATGATTTTTCATAGACCAACGAAGTCAGCACGGCGGAGCGCAAGCGGTTAATATCGATGCCCTGTGCGAGATGCACGTGGATGATAAGCTTGAACCCAAGTTCGCCCCATTGCAGATCGATGACAATGCTGCGTTTCGGAATTGGACCTCCCTGCTGTCCGTGCAGGATGATTGAGATTGGAACTTTCCACTCATCTTTCTCCTGCGTGAGGCCGAGGAAATCCGTCTTCGCATCCTCCGCCAAAAATGAAAGCGTGCCACGCACTTTGGGCTCAGCGCCACTGACTCGGAATTGTCCACTTTTGCTGGTGGTGACATCTTGTCCCTGCACCGGACGATTGGGGAAATCCGCGGCGGGCACAGGTTCTTCCGGCACGGGCTGCGCACGCGCGGGCGCGTCAGGTTCTTGCGCAAAGCAGAACCACAGCGGCAGCACCATGACGACCCGCAGAAATTTCATGTCGGTATCATGGCAAAGCTTTTTCTAACGCGCAAGTGCCATCATTTCACACGGCAGGCACTTTGCCCGCGCGAATCGCTTCGCGGAGCTCGGCAGCGGGCCATTGGCCGGGAGCGGTGGGTGCCGCGCCGATGTAGCCATAGTTTAACACCGACCCGGCCAACGCACAGCGCACCCGCGAGGCCGGAGCTAGCACGCCCATCCCCATCGTCGCAACGCAGAGCGGCGATGACTCCTGCTGAAAGCTTTCTAACAAATCGATATCCTCACGCACGTGAATCATCGCGGCAAATTTCGCCACCGTGGCACCGCAGTCGCTGGCCACTTGGCGCTGCTCACGCCACCAATCGAGATCCGGCAATTTGTCGAAGCGATGGCACGATGCGACCCAGGGAATGGCGTTTTGTTTTAACATCGCAATGATACGCGGCATAGTATCCACCGAGGAAATTTCTACGTCCACTGCCGCGGCGTCATC
Organism: Akkermansia muciniphila; assembly: GCA_945890645.1. Classification (GTDB taxonomy): domain Bacteria; phylum Verrucomicrobiota; class Verrucomicrobiia; order Verrucomicrobiales; family Akkermansiaceae; genus UBA956. The sequence continues at coordinate 146,880 of CAMDCV010000004.1, read as the reverse complement.
GAGAATCGCATCGAGCATTTCCTCGCGCTCCTGCGCCTCGAGCGGCAGCACCCCACCCTCCTCCTGACAGCGAGCCGTGAACAGAATGGGCTTATGACGCAGATGCGACCAAGGCGTTTGCCCACATTGCCAACCATCACGACGCAGCACATCAAGACGGATTTCTAACAGATCGCAGGCACGATCTGCCTCTTGCGCAGTACAGAGGGTGAGATCATGCAGGCTGCCAAAACTGCCCACCACCTGAGCGTTCCCATGCGTGAAGGAGATTGCTTGTTGCTGCATCGACGCAAAGCCATGGACATGTGGGCGTGCTTGTCAACTCCTGAAATGTTTATTTTGTGTATTTACGATTCAAAAATATTTGATGCAGCGTGAGTTTTTGTCTGGTCAAAGGGCATACGATTTTCTAGTTGTATGAAACTTTCTGACAGAAATTATGAAAATCCAACGTTTCTTGAAATCCTTTGTTCTCTGCGCTTCGCTGGCACTCACCACGAACGCATTCGCCCAAGCCTCCAAGGTGATGGCAGAAAAACCCACTTTTGATGACCTGCCATCACCGGAATTTTCGGGAGGCAAGCAGAAGCCCTTCAAACCAAAAGATTGGCTCGAAGTGGAAACCAAATTCAATGTGCAGCTCAAGCCTGAGCCGAAATCCAAAACCGCCGCGGAAGTTATGGTAAAGTGGTATGTGGCGGTCAAGAATCCCGAGAAATCTGGCGCATTCTTTTTACTGACAAAAAATATTACTCACATCAACGTGCCACTCGGAGAGGACATTTTCTCGTCGGTCTACCTCAGCCCTGCATCGATCATGCGTCTTACCGGAAGCGCTAAAGGCGGCAAAAACGCTGTGGAATTCGTCGGCTACGAAGTACTCGTTAATGGCGAAGTCAAAGCCGCCGACACGAACAAAGGCGAAGTCGGTTGGTGGAAATCCTCGAGTGAAAAACTCTCCGCGAGCGACACGGTGCCGCTGCTTGCCAAGTATGAAACTCCCTTCGCTGTCATGTGGTGGGACCGCTACGCCGAAGTCAAGCAAGAGAAGTGATCGCCGCAGCACTCGCGCATCCTCTCTACCCTAACAATTTTTGAAAAACCATTATGGCGGAAAATCAGACCACTGTCACACTCAACATCGGCTCACAGCGCATCAGTATGGCTGTGTTTGAAACCTCAAAATCCGGCGGCCTTGTTCTCAAAGCCTACGACTCCACCACCCTGTTGGCAGACCCTGCCACTGAGGCGATGCGCATGCCGCAAACTCGCCTCGCCATTTTGGAGCTCGCGCAAAAACTCAAGATTGGCAAGGCCAAGGTGCGCTACGCCGTATCAGGCCAGTCGGTTTTCACCCGTTTCGTCAAGCTGCCGCCTCTTGATAGCGATAATATTGAGCAATTGGTGACTTTCGAAGCGCAGCAACAACTGCCCTTCCCCATCGATACCGTCGTCTGGGACTACGAATTGTTAGAAGGCGGATCCGGTGAAAAGGAAGTCGCCATGGTGGCGATCAAGTCGGATGCTCTCGATGAAATCAACAGCTGCGTGATCGGCGCTGGCATGACCACGGCAGAAATTGATGTCGCGCCGATGGCTATCTACAACGCTTTCCGCAATGCATACGCCGATGTGACCGAGCCAGTGCTGCTCATCGATGTCGGCGCGAAAACGAGCAACTTGCTTTACATCGAAGGCAAACGCTTTTTCACCCGCAGCATTCCTGTGGGCGGCGCATCGCTCACCACAGCCATCGCCAAAGAATACGGCATCCATTTCTCCGAAGCAGAAATGCAGAAGGTGAACAATGGCATCGTCACCCTCGGTGGTGGTCACACTTCGCATCTCGACGAATCAGTTGCGGCATTGGGCACCGTCATCCGCAACGCTCTCACTCGTCTGCCCACGGAGATTGCTCGCACCACGAATTACTATCGCAGCAATCATGGCGGTAATGCCCCTCGCCGCGTCGTACTCGCAGGCGGTGGCGCGAATCTCCCCTACGCCAAAGAATTTTTTGAAGAAAAACTCGGCCTGCCCGTCGAATACTTCAATCCGATGCGCAATGTCATGGTTGCCAAGACAGTCAACACCGAAGTCATCCAAAAAGAAGCGCACATGATGGGCGAGTTGGTGGGTCTTGGTCTGCGCGGCATTGGCAAATCTTCCATCAACATTGACCTCGTGCCGGCCAGCGTCGATGCGGAACGCGCAGCGGAAAAACGTCGCCCGCTTCTCATCGCAGCCGCCGCACTCTTGGTTGTCGGATTTGCTGGCTATGCTTTCCTCAGCAACAGCGCCGCGACCAAAGCCGAAGAAAAAGTCGCTGGTTTAGAGACGCTGAAAGAAGATCTCAGCACGACCGCGAAGCCCATCGAAAACCTGCTCAAAAAAGAAGCTGAAGCCAAGTCTGCCGCCGCGGGATTTGTCGCTGTCAAAGAAGCCCAATATTTCTGGCCGGGATTGCTCACCGATCTGCGGACGCATTTTACCAGTGAATTCACTTGGGTAACCGATCTCGAACCTCTCGCGAACTACGACCCCACTAAGCCCAACGATCCCAAAATCAAAAATGGCGATTCGTTAGTGAAAGAAGATCTCTCTGCGAGCTACGGTGCCTCGGCCTTGACGATTAAAATGGAAGCAGCTGTCACAGCTCCTGCTCCCGTGAAGCCGGGCCAAAAACCGAAACCCGGTGCCGCCGCTGCTCCCACAGGACCAGCCGCCAATGCGATTCGCATCCGCGGCTTATGGCGCGACAACGACAGCAAACAAGACGCCGTCAACAAGCTGGTGAAAGCCCTGCGCGAAAGCAACAGCCCTTATTTCAGCTTTACCACCAAGGGCCCGGACGGCAAGGACGTGCCCCTCAAAGACGAGCAAGTCATCAAGAAATTGACGGCGATCGCCGAAGCGGAAGAAGAATACGCCTGGCCCTTCGAAATCATCATTCCACTCAGTATGCCCGTGCCGGTGCGCTGATGCATCGTTTCACTCCCATTCTCTATCCATTTTATCCATCATGAACTCTAAGGAAAAAACGTTTATCGGCATTCTCGCAGGTGCCACTGTGATCTGCGTCGGCGGGCTATTTGTCTACGCTGGCAAAGGCACGTCGCGTGTCGAAACCGCGACCGAGCAATTCACCACGCTCAGTGAAGAGATCAACAAAATGCAGAATCTGCCGCTGTATCCCACGGCTCAGAACCTAACGAATAAAGAAAAAGAACTCGCGGCCTACCAGGCGAATGCCAACCAGCTGGCGGAGAAATTGCAGGCCATGCGCCCGGCGCAGATCAACAATACGGATCCTCAGACTTTCACTAACACACTGGTGAAAACCGCCGAGGAAACTATGAAAGCCTACGAAGCCGCCGGCCTAACAGTCGAAGGAGAAACAGGACCACTTCCTCGTGGATTCTATCTAGGCTTTGAAAACTACACCAGCACCCCTGCCCAGCAAGGAGCCACCGGCATCCTCACCTATGAGTTAGCCGCGATCAGCGAAGTCCACAGCACTCTCGCAGCTGCAAAACCGGTAAAACTTCTCAATTTCATGCGCGAACCTCTGCCCGAGGAAAAAAACCAGCCCTACACCCCAACGGCCGGTGTGCCTTATCGTGCGCTCCCTTTCGAAATTTCTTTTGAAGGACCGGAAAGCACCATGCGCAACTTCATCAATGGTCTGCAGACCTCAAAATCGCATTTCTTCGTCATTCGCTCGATACGCGTGATGAATGAAAAACCAACAGGACCAAAAGCCTCCGACGTTGAGTTCGAAGTCAAAGCCCCCAAAGCAGCGGATGGCGCTATTGATGGGGGAGCTTTCGATGGATTTGACAACCTCATCGCCCCCGATGCCGCGCCCGTGCCCGAAGGTGCCCCCGCAGTGGCCGAACCACCGAAGCCAAAGGAAGAACCGAAAGGTGACTCCAGCCGCATTCTCAAACAAGTGCTCGGCGCGGAAAACATTCAAGTATTCCTGCGTGTCGATATCCTCCTCTTCGATGCCCCCGCAGCACCGAAACCATAATTTTCCTGCCTTCACCCTATTCCTTTCCTAGTATGAAAAAAAGTTACGAAAAAATCATCCTCGCCGTCTGCGCGCTTGCTGCCGTAGCGCTTGTGTATTTCGGATATTCGAAAAGCACCGCGATCGAGACGGATCTCGAATTCATCGCCAAGGACGGCGGTAAAAACGATGTCGTTGTCGAGGGCGCAGAAAAGCTATCGGACACACTTGCTACGGTCGCTACGCCCAAATTGTTAGTGCCACCCGTCACCCCCGAAGGCCGACCCATCGATAACTTTGTGGGCGTCGCCTTGTTCGCCAAAAAACCCGCTGCCGGAGAAAAAACCGCAAAACCCGTCGACCCTGTGCTCGATGCTCCCATTCATCCACCGATCCCCAATCTTTGGTGGTTGGAAAATCGCATCGATCCCGGCTACGGCGATTCTCCTCAGCGCGATGAAGACAAAGACGGCTTTTCCAACCTCGAAGAATTCGAATCAAAAACAAACCCGACTGATGAAAAAGCGTTCCCCGCTTTGATCAACAAGCTGCAGTATGCCAAATATGAATCTGTAGGATATTTCCTCTGGTTCTCCAGTGCTCTCGGTCCCGAGGAGTATCAATTCAAGATTGTCGAATTGCCACCAGCCTTCGAGTCCGCGACACCTCCACAACAAGAAGCCTACCTTGGTAGCTCCGGCCTCAAATACAACCGCACCGCCGACTACATCGGTGCCAATACCAACATTTTCCCAGAAGGTTTCGGCAAAGACCGCTTCAAACTGAAAAGTGTTACCGAAAAAGAAGTGACCAACGCCTCCACCAACCTCACCAGCAAAAACGACTTCGCCCTCATTGAGGATCTGGCCCCGAACAAAAAAGAAGAATTTGAAATTCCCAAAATGCCCAACTCGAAAGAGCGTCCCAAAACGGTTCGTTATGACCGCACTGCTGTGCTGATTCTCAATGCCGCAGGTGAGGAAGGCAAAGAATTCAAAGTGAAAGAAAACACAGCTTTCTCTCTTCCTCCGGGCAAAGGTGACAACGCTTACCTGCTCAAAAAAGTTTCCGCCGATACCGTGCTTGTTGAATACAAAGATCCCTCCGGACAAACTCAAACCATCGAAATTAAGAAAAACTGATCAATTTTCCCCCTTTAGCGAAATTTCTCTTTTCAATTCTCTCAATATTAGCCACAACCACTCCCGACACACATGCAAAAAATACCAGCGCTCCACAACAGTCGCACTGCCGCAGCCTTAATGGCCGCAGCTGCCATGATGCCCGTGATCAATGCTCACGCCGGCGAAGGCTCCTACGGTTCCGGTTCTACCGGTTCAGGCCTGGCCCAGCGCGAAGCCATTCGTCGTCAACAAGCCGTCGCAGAAGCCGACCAACTCCTGATGGAAGGTCGCGAAGCTTATGCAGCGCAAGATTACGAAAAAGCGGTTGCCAAATACAATCAGGCACTTGTGAAACTGCCACCCGCTCCGATCCTTGATGATCGCCGCGCCGTGATTAAGCAGCACCTCGTTGATGCATCCATCGCTCTCGCTCAACAATACCGCAAAGTCGGGAAATACACCGAAGGCCGCGCCCTCTTGGACCGCGTTCTTTCCCCAGAAGTGGATCCCGGCAATGGCCGTGCGCAAATCGAACTCGGTTATTTCGATGACCCGATCCGCACCAACCCGGCTCTCACATACGAGCACACACAAAATGTCGATAAAGTACGCCGTGGCCTCTACATGGGTGAAGGTCACTACAACCTTGGCAAGTATGACGATGCCATGCGCGAGTTTAACAGCGTATTGCTCATCGACCCCTACAACAAAGCAGCTCGCCGTTGGATGGAAAGAATCGCTGCTGCCAAGTCGGACTACTATCGTTCCGCCTACGATCAGGCGCGCGCTGAGTTGCTCATGGAAGTCGACAGAGCGTGGGAGCTTGCCGTTCCTCGTGAGGCTCCTACCGCCAATCTCTCCGGCAATGTCGATCCCCGCCTCACTTCAGGCTCGGCGTTGATCATGGAAAAACTCCGCACCATCATCATCCCGGTGGTCAGTTTTGAAGACACTTCCGTGGAAGAAGCGGTTGACTTTCTGCGCAACAAATCGCGTGAGCTCGACACCACCACCACCAACCCTGCCGAAAAAGGCATCAACTTCGTCGTCCGCAAGCCACAAGCAAACGCGGCAGCCGCGGCAGCAGAAGCCACCGGCCTAGAAGCTGCGGCTGGCGGTCTCGGTATCGTCGCTGACCCCGGCGCACTTCGCGTCAAAGAACTGCGCCTGACGAACGTCCCCATCGCCACCGCCCTCAAATACATTTGCGATCAAGTGAAGCTGAAATACAAAGTCGATGACTTTGCCGTAACTTTGGTTCCTCAGAGCGACGACGGCGAAGACATCGTCACCCGTTCATTCCAAGTGCCACCTGACTTCCTCACGGCGCTCAGTGATGGAGCTGCCGGAGCAGAACCTGCAGCGGCTGACCCATTTGCCACCGATGCTGGTACCGGCGCTACCGGTCTCAGACCTCGCGGTAACGTGCAGGATCTCCTCAAAGCCAAAGGCGTCCCCTTCCCCGCGAACGCTTCTGCTAACTTCATTGCTTCCAACAGCACCTTGGTCGTTCGGAACACTCCCACCAACATGGACCTGATCGAGCAGATCATCGAGGCCATGCTGGAAACCACTCCGAAACAGATCAAGATCATGACCAAGTTCGTCGAGATCAGCCAAGAGAACAACGAAGAGTTGGGCTTTGACTGGATCGTTACTCCCTTCGGTCTCGGCGCTGACCTCTTCGGTGGCGGCGGTACCATCGGTAGCGGCACTCCCCGCAGCAACTCGGACTTCGTCAATCCTGTGAACTTCACTACGATCGACGGTATCCCTGCCAATCCTGGACAGAACGTTTACAACATCATCACGGGCGGCAATCGTTCCGGTTCCGCAGCCATCACCCGCGATAGCATCAGCTCGATTCTGAACAATCCGGACCGCACCGCTCAGAGCACTTCGGTCGCTCCTGGCATTCTGAACCTTACTGGACTTTTCAGTCAGGGTCAGGTTCAGATGATCATGCGCGGACTTTCCCAGAAAAAGGGTGCCGACATCATGACCGCTCCTAGCATCATGGCGAAGTCGGGTCAAAAAGCCACGATTGAGATCATTCGTGAGTTTATCTATCCCACCGAATACGAACCCCCCGAACTTCCGAACAGCGTTGGCGCTACCGGTGGTGGCGGTGGAATCGGACTCGGCGGTGGTGCAGGTATCTTCCCTGTTACCCCAGCGACTCCTACCTCGTTCGAGCCTCGTAACACAGGTGTAACCTTGGAAATCGAACCTACCTTGGGCAATAACGATTCGGTCATCGACCTGCGTTTCGCTCCTGAAATCGTCGAGTTCGAAGGATTCATCAACTACGGCAGCCCCATTCAGTCGCCTTCATCGGATGCTCTTGGCAACCCGACTACGGTGACCATCACGGAAAACCGCATCGAAATGCCCGTGTTCTCCGTGCGTCGTGTTTCGACTTCGCTTTCGATCTATGACGGTCACACGGTGGCAGTCGGCGGTCTGATGCGCGAAGACGTGCAAAACGTAGAAGACAAAGTGCCGATTCTCGGTGATATCCCGCTCATCGGTCGCTTGTTCCAGACCAAAGCGGAAAACCGTATCAAGAGCAATCTCATCATCTTCGTCACCGCGCAAATCATTGATGCAACGGGACGGGTGATGAAAGACAGCTCGGCTCCTATGGCTGGAGGCGATTTGGTTCCTACCTCCGCGGCTGGATTTGACGGTTCACCGAGTTTGTTGCCACCGCCGAACAACTAATACACAAGCGAAACGCTTCGACAAACGGGTGGACGAAAGTCCACCCGTTTTTTTTGTTAGAAAATGACGACCCGCTTTCTTTCCCTGAGGGGCTTTTTTTGTTGTCAGATAGGAAGTGTTACGGCATGAATGCGGTCATGACGACAACCGAGAATAAAGGCAATTGGTGGAGCGCACTGAATGGCTATCAAAAGCTAGTTTTCGCAGTGGCAACAATGGCATGGATGTTCGATTGCCTAGACCAGCAACTCTTCAATCTTGCGCGCACGCCCGCCCTCAACCAACTAATTGGCCCTGATGACCCAGCCTTGGTGAAAAAAATGGCGGGTTACATGACTTCAGTTTTCGTTTTAGGTTGGGCTACAGGCGGCATGATTTTCGGATCGCTGGGTGACCGCTACGGGCGTGCAAAAATGCTCGGCATCACCGTGATGCTGTATTCAGTGGCCACTGGCCTTTCCGCTCTCTCCACAGGCTTAATTGATTTCGGCATCTATCGCTTTTTGACCGGTCTCGGCGTGGGTGGGGTCTTCGGCTTAGCCGTGGCGCTGGTCTCAGATACCCTATCACACGAAGCTCGTCCCCGCGCACTTGGTGTTCTTCAATCATTCTCCGCCGTCGGCAACGTGCTGGCAGGTTTCATCGGACTTGGTGTATGGGCCATGCAAGCTGGTCCAGGTCACTGGAAATGGCTATTCTGTATCGGCGCACTGCCCGCTTTGTTAACCGCGACCATTCAAATGCGCGTCAAGGAACCGGAAGCTTGGGTCAAAGCTCGCGATAAAGCAGCTGCGGAGGGCCGCAAAGCAGGTTCCTACAAAGATTTGTTTTCTAATCCTACTTGGAGAAAGCACGCCCTACTCGGCATGGTTCTCTCTTGCGCTGGTGTGATCGGCCTTTGGGGGATCGGCGTTTTTTCCACGGACATGGTCGGCGACATTATCGCTAACAATCTCAAAGTTTCCGGGGGAAGTGCCGCGGAAGTCGCCTCCGGCAAACAAAAATGGATGTCGATCAATTTGCTCTGCTTCAATGTCGGTGCCTTCCTTGGGATGCTCGCATTCACTCGAGTGGCAGTGAATTATGGACGTCGGCTAGCCTTTGCCATTTTCTTCACCTGCGCCGCCATCGTAACAGTATTCGTATTCCAAAAACTCAACACGACCACCGATGTGCTGTGGATGGCTCCCTTGATGGGCTTTTTCCAACTTTCCGTCTTCGCGGGCTTCTCGATCTACCTCGCCGAACTATTTCCCACCAGCCTGCGTTCCACAGGCGTGTCCTTCTGCTACAATGTTGGTCGTTATTTTGCAGCTGCAGGCCCACTTACCCTTGGCGCTCTCTCCGCCAATATGGCCATAAAAGCAGCAGAGGAAGCGAGCAAGACCGGCGCCGACGTGGTCCTAGCGAGAATTGACGCCTTCCGCGATGCCGCCTCTTGGATGTGCTTAATCTTCCTGCTAGGAGTAGCCGTACTTCCTTTCCTTCCGGAAACCAAGGGCAAGCCACTGCCGCAGGACTGATTTCTTCAACCGCCGTCTTGATGAAATACTACGGCTATCGTAAATGCTCGACCTGCCGCTCGGCTCTGCAATGGCTTGAGGAAAACGGCATCGTCGTAGAACAAAAGGAGATCCGCGACACCCCACCTACGCCCGCTGAACTCTCAGTGGCGTTGCGCTTGCTCGGCGGGGATCGAAAGAAACTCCTCAATACCGCTGGCGCCGAATACCGCACCATGGGACTAAAGGACACCATAGCCACGCTCAGCGACGACGCCCTCTTCGAGCTCATCCAGCAAAATGGTAACCTCTGCAAACGCCCCTTTCTCCTCGATGAGAAAGCCCACATCGCCCTCACGGGGTTTCACCGTGAACTGTGGAGGAAAACCTTACAATCAGCGGAAATCTCGTCGGATGAATGATGCCAATATTCACATGTGACGTAAAAAAAGTGCTCCCATAGCGCATTGGGCTTGCCTTGCCGGAAGGGAATGGGCAAAAGGTGCCTCGCACCGCAGGCGACGCGCGTTCTTACAGTATCGTGGCCCGTCTGAGGAGCCCAGAACACGAACCCGCGCCGCCATGGAAAGCATCTCATCACGCATCAACAAAGTTTCTCCCTCACTCACGCTCTCGATCACCAATCAAGCCAAGGCCATGAAGGCTCGCGGCGAAGAAGTCTACGGACTCGCCGGTGGCGAACCGGACATGGACACTCCCGAGCATGTCAAACAAGCCGGTGCCGCCGCACTGATGGCCGGTTTCACCAAATACACCGCCGCCGCTGGTATTCCTGAACTGCGCGACGCACTCGTGGCAAAACTCAAAGCCGACAACAACCTCACCTACGATGCCAAAGACATCTGCGTTACTGGTGGCGCTAAAATGGCCTGCTACATGGCCATCCTCGCGATGGTAGAAGAAGGCGACGAAGTCATCATTCCTTCCCCGTATTGGGTTAGCTATCCGGAAATGGTATTGCTCGCTGGTGGCGTCCCCGTAGTCGTAGAAACTTCGGAAGCGACTGGTTGGAAAATGACCGCCGAGCAATTCGAAGACGCGATGACTCCCCGCACCAAAATGGTGATCATCAACTCTCCTGGCAACCCTACCGGAGCGATTTACACCAAAGAAGAGTTGCTCGCACTTGGCGAAATCGCTTTATCGGAAGACATCGTGATCCTCTCCGATGAGATCTACGAAAAGCTCGTCTATGGCGACGCGCAACACGTTTCCATCGCATCGCTGAGCGACGAGCTCTACAACATCACCATCACAGTCAATGGCTTCTCGAAGGGTTACTCGATGACTGGCTGGCGCCTTGGCTACACCGCTGCCCCACGCCCTCTGGCGGAAGCGATTGAGAAAATCCAGAACCACACAGTATCGAATGCTTGTTCGTTTGCGCAATACGGCGCCCTCGCCGCCTTGACGGGAGATCAAACTTTCGTCAGCGACATGGTCGGCGAATATGACGTACGTCGTCAGTTCATGCTCGGTCGTCTGCGTCAGATTCCGAACATCCGCGTCGTCGAACCACAGGGAGCGTTTTACTTCTTCGTTTACACCGGCAAGCTCGGCATCAAATCGATGAACCTGTGCGACAAATTGCTTTCCCGTTACAAAGTAGCCGCCGTTCCTGGTGTGGCCTTCGGCTACGATGACGGCATCCGTCTCAGCTATTGCACCACCCTCGACGTGCTCGCCGAAGGCTTAGACCGCTTCGAGGCCTTCTGTCGCGAGCATTGATCGCCACAGACTTCAAACCAAAGGCAGGGATTGCGTTCCCTGCCTTTTTTGTTTTCAGCCATTCAATTTCTGCAATGCCTTCGGAAGGAAGATGCCGTCTTTGCGAATGAGCTTGCCGTCGAAGTAAATCTCGCCGCCGCCCATGTCCTTGCGCTGGATGCTGACCATGTCCCAATGCACTTGTGAGCGGTTGCCATTGTCCGCCTCTTCATAGGCTTGACCGGGTGTGAAATGAAATGATCCGGCGATTTTTTCGTCGAACAAAATATCGCGCATCGCATGACGGATGTGCGGGTGAAACCCTAACGCAAATTCGCCGATGTAGCGCGCGCCGGGATCGGAGTCGAGGATGTGATTGAGCTCCTTGGTTTTCGCACCGGCTTCGGCCTTGACGATTTTCCCTTTTTCAAAAGTCAGACGAATGCCATCAAAGGGAATGCCCTGATAAATCGTCGGCGCGTTGTAGCTGATGACACCTTCCACGGAATCTTTCACCGGCGCGGTGAAAACTTCGCCATCGGGAATATTGCATGTGCCGCCGCACGGGATCGCGGCGATGTCTTTGATCGAAAAGCGCAGATCCGTGCCAGGGCCTTTGATGTGAACTTGGTCGGTTTGATCCATCAACTTTTTCAATGCATTCATCGCAGGCAACAACGCTTTATAATCGAGCAAGCAAACGCGGAAGTAAAAGTCTTCAAACGCTTCCGTGCTCATGCCCGCTTGTTGTGCCATCGAGGGCGTCGGCCAACGCAGCACACACCACTTGGTTTTCTTGACGCGGTGATCGATCACACCACGCGTCTTGCCCATCACCAACTTCATGCGCGCGGCAGGCACGTCGCTTGTCTCCGCAATGTTGTGCGAACCACGCACCGCAATGTAGGCATCCATGTCCTTCATTTCGTGGAGCAGATGCTTGGCGATGAGTGAGTATTGATCTTCCGTGGCACCGTTCATCATTTCGCGGGAAAGCCGATTCGAATGCAAACGAAGGACCGGGATTGCGCCGATAGCACGTGCTTCGCGGATTAGCGCCACGCCAATGCTGTCAGGCACTTCATAAAGATCCAACAGGACTTTTTCGCCTTTTTTGAGCGATGTAGAATAACGAATCAGTTGGCGGGCGAGTTGGTCTATGCGAGCGTCGTGCATGAAAGAAATCCTGCCTCATTCCGCTAAAAGGTCAAAGCGATTATGAGAGCTACGAGCCAATTGTATAAATCTTCACGCGAAGCCGCGAAGTTATTGATTCTGTTATCTTACTGCATTTACAAAATACTCATTTGCCTTTCCTTCGCGCCTTCGCGCCTTCGCGTGAAATAAAAATCAAATGACCGAAGAGGAAATAATGAATAAGTTTATTCCTCGGGTTTTTGATTCACCCGTAAGCGCGATGAGTTAAGGTCTTTGTGATCGTTAACGATGCGCTTGCAACCTTCTTTGAAAGTTGAAGCACTAAAATTAATCAGCAAGCCAAGAGGTAATTTCAACAAACGTAAATAGGTGAGCACCTGCTTTGAATGAACCATTGACAGTGCCTGTAAAGATTTGATCTCCACAAGAAGAGATTGTTCTACAATCAAGTCAGCACGAAATCCCTCCTCAAAATGCATTCCCATCAAGTGGATAGAAATAGGAAACTGCCGCTGCACCTTCAGACCTCGATCTTCCAACAGTTTAGCCAGCACTATTTCATACACCGATTCTAACAAACCAGGGCCTATTTCGACATGGATTTTGTAAGAGCAATCCACAACGATAGAGGATAACTCTTCAATGTTTAAAGGGGTTTTTCTCATCACTCAACGCAGGGGAATGCCGTGGCGGTTCCAGAGTTCTTTGAGTTGCCCGCGACTACCACGGAAGATATTGCGCTCAACGGGACGATCGAGATTGCCCAAAAAGGGACTGAACCCTTTGTAGACTTTCGGGCTCGATCGACGGTTTTCCCACAGAACACCGCCGTATTGCCAGATCGACCAACTACGCCAGACGTTATACTGTTGCGTGAGTCCTGTCGCAGTGCCAGGTGCAGGAAAGGCTTTGCAGGCGCCGCCATCGTGCGAGTAGAGCGCGACCCAATACGGACAACGACGCAGGCGGTTTTTTACACTTTCGCTGGAATTGTGCAGCGTCACGCGCAGATGCTCACTATTTTCCAGATAAACCACGCATTCCACGCCTGTGCGTTGCTTGACACGATCCAGGAACTGAATCATCTGCGTGGTGGAGGAATTGGCATCGAAATCAGCGCAGAGCAGCAATCGCTCTTGCGACCAGTCGCGGCTATTCGCGAGCGACTGCGCACGGTTGACAAATTGATCGGCCTGGGACAGAACGCTGACGTCTTGAGTCGTGCGATAATACACGCCCACCAACAGGCCCGCTTGATCAGAGGAGCGCAGGAAATCGTAGCATTTTTCATCGAGCACGCCCCCCTTTCCGGCCCGTGCAATCAGGCCGGCAGCGCCATTGTCGCGCAGCGCCGTTACATCATGTTCCGAATAGCCACGACCGGCCCGTTGCTTTTCTTTAGGATCGTAGGCGGACACGTTCACAATTTCCGTTCTGCCGCCGATTGACGCGCCCACACTTCCGCCGCCGCCCGTGCCGCATTGGCAAAGGAGACTCAATATGCACAATCCAGCAATCAAACGAAGGTGTATATTCATCGAGTTCATGACAGCAAAATAAGCTTGTGATGACAAGCGCGATGAATTCTTTTCCCGACTTAGTAAGTTACTTGAGCAACACAACTTCTCCCTTGCCGCATTCTGGGGTTGTGAAGCTTGATTTGGAATTGCCGACCAAGCAATACATGCCGATCTACACATTGTGTGAAGGAATGCTTGCTGTCGTCATTGAGCGGGCACAAAGACTGATCGACGTGGCCTAGTAGGAATTTCTTTTTTTGAAATGCTAATTCGTCACGATGGCCATTTACCTGTTTTTTCTTGTGTTTCTAAGCCCTGTACTTGACGCCATGCAAGACGAGCGTCATAGATATCGCATGCGAACGATTTGTGCTGTGATAACCATGTTGGTATTGACGCTCGGCGCGCGCGCTCAAACGACCGCGCCCCTCGAAGTGGTCAACTCCGCCATTACGGCGGTCAATGACCTCGGGCGGCAAGTAGTGCTGGGTAAATTAAAAGTTTCGTTAGAGCGAATGTATCCGCAGTGGAAAGATCGTCTAAGCAAACGATTGGGCAGCGAACAGGCGTTGGAAAAACAATTTGATCAGGCTCTTGCGGAAATGATGAAGCAGGGCACCAGCATGGTTTCATTCAAGACTCATGGCTTTCCGCGTGTGTATGAAGTGTATCCTGGGAAAAAAGTGGAAATCATCGATGGCAAAGAAGTGGAGACTTTGATCAACACCAAGTGGTTATTATTGGTGCCGACTGAAATTCGCTACCGTGTGATGCAACAGCAAGAAGTCATCATCATCGAGAGCAAAGGCTTCCAAGTGGCTATTGCGGACAAAGAAAAGCTGCAATGGACATTCATTGATGGTGCAGGGGTTACAGTGCAGGACCTGCGCAGTTTGTTCATCAGCCTGCCGAAGGATATGCAGTTGCCGGAATTCCAGCGCCGCACAGTGCCGAAAGAAGAATTACAGAAGCGATAAATCACGATACGAGACATGGGCAAATCCAAGAACAAAGTGGAAAAGTCAGCCAAGCTGATTCGGAAATTCAAAAAAATGTGGGAGCAGGCCCAGAGCGAGGTTTGCGAGGTGCGGGGCTCTGCGATTCATGGTCGCGGTGTGTATGCCACACGCAACATTAAGAAAGGCGATAAAATCATCGAGTATGTTGGTGAACTAATCGACAAAGCCGAAAGCGAGCGACGCGCCCACGTGCAAGCCGAACGCGCGGAACAACATGGGGACGCAGCGGTTTATATTTTTACTGTCGATGACGAGCACGATCTCGACGGCAATCTTCCTTGGAACACAGCACGACTGATCAATCACTCATGCGAACCCAATTGCGAAGCATGGATCGATGAGACACGCATTTTTATTCATGCGTTACGCACCATTAAAAAGGGTGAAGAGTTGTCATTCGACTACGGATTTGATGTCGATACATGGGAAGATCACCCATGCCTCTGCGGCAAAAAAGCCTGCGTCGGTCATATCGTTAGTCGCACCCAGTGGACCGAGCTAGAAAAGAAAAAAGCGGCGAAAAAATCCGCCGCTTCTCGATAAGTTCACTGAACAGCTGCGATCACCAATCGTGCAAGCGTAAACCTACGGTGAAGTAACCACCGGAATCGTAGTCTTCCTTGCGCAAGGTTCTATCGGAATCGTCCATCCACTCGACTTCGTTAGCCAATGTGAAACCAGCACCAGCGGTGAGCCAAAGGTCTTTGGTGAGTTCATGCTCAATGCTGACACCCACGCGATAACTTTGCACCGATAGATAGTCAGAATTCGGGGTGTCGATATTCCAATAGCCACCGCCCGCTTCGCCGATGAAACGAACGATCCATGATTCGTTAACTTTGCAGCGTGCCTCCACGGTCATACCACGCACAGCAAACTGCCATTGGTCGTTCATGTCGTATTCAAAACCCAGATAGGGCAACACTTCCGGCTCGCCCGTTACTCGTGTATAAGCCACTCCAAAATTGACGCTCAAGCGATCGCTAAACTTGTACTCGGCGCCGAGACGAACATCAAAAAAGTAGTCATCCGAATCCACCGAATCAAAATCACTGGCAATACCTGGGCTGAAACGCGCATTGTAACTCCAAGGTGAATCCGTTGGTTTGTAGACAAAAAGAAGCGGCACTTCGATCATGTGCAGATCCGTGTCGATGCTGCCGAGGCCGAGGCCTGCTCCTTCGAAATCGGTGTATTCGTAACGCAAGCCGGGGAGGAAATAAAGCGCCTGCGCGAGTTCAATGGGTTTGCTGAGCGATGTCTGGATGCGCCATTGCTCTAAGCTCATGTCAGGGGCGCCGCTATTCGCCTCCACATCGGTGTGGGAAAACCACTGGAATTTCGCCACTCCGTAGTCGAGATCATCGGCGAAGCAGGTCAGAGGCAGAGCAGCAAGGAAAAGGAGTGTTGGTTTCATAATTGCAATTGGGTGAATGTCGTTCATGGTAGTGGCATGGTTGCAAATGACAAGCTCACAATTTTTGCGCAACAGGTTTATGCCGTGGTCCGGACCATTCCTCGCGGAAAAATTTCCACCTACCAAGAAGTCGCACGAGTCATCGGCATTCGTTCGTCGCAAGCGGTCGGTCAGGCACTGAAACGAAATCCTTTTGCCCCCGAGGTCCCCTGCCACCGCGTTGTCAAAAGCAATGGGGAGATCGGCGGATTTTTTGGAGCCACCCAAGGCCAGAAAATTGCGGAAAAAATCGCTTTGTTGCAATCCGAGGGCGTGGAAGTCCGAGAAGGAAAAATCGATATGACAAAATTCCATCACGCTTGGTGATACATTGATTTCCCCACCTTCGTAATGGCAGAAGATGAAATCTTTC
The DNA here is from genome assembly GCA_945890645.1 of Akkermansia muciniphila. Taxonomy (GTDB): domain Bacteria; phylum Verrucomicrobiota; class Verrucomicrobiia; order Verrucomicrobiales; family Akkermansiaceae; genus UBA956. Next base: position 130,264 of record CAMDCV010000004.1, on the reverse strand, counting down.
CTGTGGTCGCTGCTCTTGCTCGCTCCACTGCACGCTGATGTGGCGGAGCAGTGGCAGGCAGAGATTCAGCCCATTTTGGAAACGTATTGTTTCGACTGCCATGCCGATGGGATAAAAAAAGGTGATTTTTCCTTTGATGCCTTTGGCAGCATCGCCGCGATGCAAGCGAAACGGGATGCATGGAAACGCGTGCGCGAAAATCTTGCGTATGAGCTCATGCCACCCATCGACAAGGACCAACCGACCAGTGAAGAGCGTCGGAAGCTGATCGCATGGATCGATGCTGCGGTGTTTCCTATTGACCCGAAGAATCCCGATCCCGGACGCGTGACTTTGCGTCGATTGAATCGCTTCGAATACCAAAACACGGTGCGCGATTTGATTGGCGTGGTGCCTGACACCCAACTCCTGCCGCCTGATGATTCTGGCTACGGCTTCGATAACATGGCAGATGTCTTAACTCTATCGCCTACCCACCTCGAAGCTTATTTGAATACCGCATCACAAGCACTCGATCGCGCTTATGGAAAACCGGCGGCACGCACGCGAAACATCGATCCGAACGAACTAAAAGGGAGCCCCGCTTACGAAGGCGACATTCTCAACATGTACATGGGCGGTCGCAGGGCCATGCGCCTCGATGTCAAGCCAGGCAAGTATCGCGTGACCTTCCGCCTCAGCGGCATGCAGGCGGGGGAGGATAAAGTAAAAGCCAAAATTTTGTTAGGCGCAGTGGCGAACGAGGTCACGGTAGCGAATAACGAACCGCGGGAGTTTTCCCTCACGGCGGAAATCACGGAGGATCAACGGGGACTGGGCGTCGATTATTTGAATGATTTCTGGGACGAAGCTACCAAAGCCGACCGCAATTTGTTAATCCATGGCATTTCTCTCGAAGGACCGCTCGACCAACAAAGCAAACGCAATTCCTTATTGTTTCCCGAGCGTAAGGAAGGAGTGAGCGATGACCAATACATCATCATCGTGCTGCGAAATTTCCTCGCCCATGCTTTTCGCCGACCCGCAACCGATGCTGAAATCGCACGCTATGCGACGCTCGTCAAAGATCAACGCAAGGCCAAGCAGAGCGTGGAAGAGGCGATGCGTCCCGCCTTTGAAGCGGCGATGATTTCTCCACAGTTTTTGTTCCGTGAGTGGCACGCGCTCTATTCGTTAGAAAAACCAGGTTCCATTCTTTCCGTGCCCGAGCTTTCCTTGGCATCGCGCATTTCCTATTTCCTGTGGAGCTCGTCACCAGAGGATTCGACCTTGTCGATGGCGGCGAACAAACAACTGCGCCCGCTGATTGCGGAGGAGGTGGATCGCATGATCCGCAGTCCCAAATCGGCAGCGCTTGTCGATCGATTTTTTGCACAGTGGCTTCAATACCAAGATGCGGCCTTTATTCCCATTGATCGAAAATTGTATCCCGCCACGGCAGGTTCGTTGCGGGGACAAATGGTGGAAGAAACTCGTTTGTTTTGCGAAGACTTATTAAAAAATAACCTCCCCGTCACGCGATTGATTGATGCCGACTATACTTTCGTCAATGAAGCACTGGCCAAGCATTACAACATTCCGAATGTCGATGGTGATACCTATCGCAAAGTAATCTACACGGATGTACAACGCCGCGGCGTGCTAACTCACGGTTCCATTCTCGCCGTGACTTCGAACCCGAATCGCACGTCACCCGTAAAGCGCGGTAAGTGGGTCTTAGAAACCTTACTCGATGCCGCTCCGCCGCCCCCGCCGCCGAACGTGCCTTCGCTACCGTCGGCGAACAAAGGCATCACCTCGGCGAGCCTCCGCGCGCAACTGGAACTCCATCGCAAAGACCCCGCTTGCGCCTCTTGCCACAAACTGATGGATGGCATCGGCTTTGCCTTTGAAGCGTTTGACGTCGATGGCTCGCGTCGCGATGGCCCTGAGATCGACAGCCGTGGCAACCTCGCCTCCGGCGAAATGGTGGACTCCCCTGCGGCCTTGTCAAAGATTCTCGCCAGCAAGCGCGTGGATGAATTTCACCGTGCCTTCGCAGTGAAGATGCTAACCTTTGCCTTGGGCCGAGGCCTGGATTATTACGATAAACCTGCGGTCGATAAAATCGTCGCCCATGCGGCAAAAAATAACTATACCCTTCACAGCTACATCCACGCGACGATTTACTCGTTTCCGTTTCAGAACTACCGCAAATAATTGGTGGAAATTGCTGTGCCGATTAGAATCGCCAGACTCTCGCTCCCCTGCTAGAAAGAAGTCATGGAAAATCTGTCTCCCCACAAGCGTTTCCCCGGCACTGTGGGAGTCGATGTGCCCACTGAGGTGATCATTCATCGACCTATCCCGCGGCGAGCCGTTCCTCTCAAGGGTATCAAGCGCATGCTGTTCCCCGACAAACCTTTGCAGATTGAGATTGGAGTGGAAGCCAAGCCTTCCTGGGATCTTCGCGAGGTTATCATTTCTGTGCTTCTCTTATCACCTGTGTTGTTGTTCTTGGTTCTAATCATTATTATCATGCTAGATTACATCGCGTGGAAATTCGAGTCCTTTATGGCATACTTAGGAACCATTGTCTCCCTGTGGTAAACAATCAGACTTGCGAAATTCTTGGCTTAAGGCAGTATCAGACTATGAAGATCATTTTACTTTTGTTGTCTAGCATCTCACTCGCATCCGCGCAGAGACCCGAGATCCCACGCGATAATTTTCTCCCTAACCCGCCAACCTCCTTTGAGCCTCGCAATGTTGATCGCAAACAAGAGATTGAACCGACCATCGGTCCTTCACGCACCAAGGATGAAAAAATCACTCGCTACATTTCTCAGTTGTCGTTATCGGAACTGCGCTCTTGGACCAGCAGTGACGGCAAAGTGATTGAAGCAAAGTTGATTGCCTTTGAAGACATGCTCGTGGAAGCCCGCGATGGGGCAACTCCGCCAACGCCACAGCCGCCTAAGCATCCGACGGTAGTGCGCGATGGCACGGTTCGTCTTGCGGTCAATCGCAAACCCATGGTGATAGCGCTCTCGCGATTGAGCAAAGCCGATCAAGAATTCATCGAAAAAATCCGCGTGCAACACGCGCCGAAACCTTAATTCCCCGTTGGCGGCTTTACCGGACTTGCATCGCTGGTGCTGACATCGCTATCCACCAATGGACGTGCCAACATTTCCTCATACATGGCGATGTATTGCTCGGCGACTTCCTCGTGATTGAAGCGTAGTTGTGATTCGCGCATGATGCGACGAAGGTGAGCTTCCTTGACTTCCTGCGGTTGACGATAAAATTCCATCGCCTGATCCGTAGCCCAACGAAGCGATGCCGGATCGTAGTGATCGAAGCGGAAACCATTGCCCGTGCCGGCATGGATATCGAGATGATTTACGGTGTCGTAGAGTCCACCGGTCGCATGCACAATCGGCAACGACCCATAAATCGGTGCCGTCATTTGCGGCAAACCACAAGGCTCGAACAACGATGGCATAAACATGAAGTCAGAACCCGCATAACCCATGCGCGAGAGCCTTTCATCAAAGTCGACCACCGCCACGCGACCTTGAAGACCAAAAGCACTGACGATTTGAAGGAAATATTTTTGATGCGGACCATTGGCGATGATAGCGACTTGCAAATCCTCATGCCAATAATCGGAAACCAACTTGTGTAAAATATCGGACAGCAACTGGGGGCCTTTTTGCACAGGGTCAAGGCGAGACGGCCAGAAGAATAGAGGTGCGTTAGGATTTTCATCCAACTGCAATTCGCGTTGCAGGGCGAGTTTGTTCTCACGCTTGCCTTCGGTGACGTTGATGAAATGGTATTGATGAGGAATGTAAGGATCCGTCTCTGGATCATACGATACATCGGGTGCGTTAAGAATCCCCTTGGCGCAACCAGCCCAGTATTTTTGGCGGAGTTCCTGTCGCACGGAATCGGGCACCATCGGATGCCAACCCTCGACAATTTCCCACAAAAATCGCGGGCTCACCGTGTTGATAAAGTGTGCGGAAAAAATCCCGCTGGTCAGAAGATCGACAGGTGTCGCGTTGCGAGCATGCTCGTAATTGTACGGCATGCCATCGTAGTAAAGATTGCCCCAAAATTCGGCAGCATCGATGCCATTGTCCTCGATCTGCGATAACCACACGCGCTGGGTGTGAATGTTATGCACAGTGAACAAGCTCTTGATGCCACGACGACGTGCCATTCCAGGAATCAGACCCGTCATCCAGTCATTGCAATGGATGAGATCGGGGCGGGCATTCGGAATAATGTGATTGATGACCTCGCGTTGGAATACCATCGCAATCTTCATCGATTCATCTTGATAGCCGCTGTAAACTTGTTCGCGGTAGTAAAAAATCCGATCTTCGGCGAGGTGGATGTGGGCATCCGGCAGCACTTCGTAGTACTTGCGCAGTTGCTTTTCATGAAAACTAAATACATCGCCTTGAAACATGCGGCGGTAATTTGGCAACGCCACATGCACATCAGCACCAAGCTCAAAAAGCGCCGATACAAGTGACGCCGAAACATCGGCTAACCCACCCGCCTTTGCCGACATGCGCTGCGCATAGTTTCCCATGCCAGAAGGCAAATAGGTGATTTCTGGTGTGACAATCAGAATGCGGGGGCGTGTGCTGCTAGCCATGAGTGTGAGAAGAAAAGAATGATTCGTGCCAAATCGCCGATATTATGACTTTTTTTTATAGCTCACGCCAAGCTAAACTGTGACTTTTTTGCATTAATTTTTGCTTTGTCACCAGTCTGTCACCGACCTGATGCAAGAAATGATTCAGCGTAGATAGACTCGGATTGCTTGGCAAACTGAGGGGAAAATTTGTTTTTTACGACTGACCACACCCGGAGCCGCAAAGGAATGTGGCCCCAGACGCTGATAGGGCAGCGATGACAGCAGCGAATCATTACCCGCAGCGATAATATGGCTGTAATGTTCGGTGACATCGGTGATCACCAAACAGATCAAATCGAGTTGCTCACTCACGATCAACGTTTGCAAGTAGTCGAGTAACTCTTGCTGCCGTGCCGATAGCGCCTCCATGCCAAGTTCTTCGACTTGTGCGATGGAAATTTTCAATCCGTCATCGCTGAATTCTTTGCGGTCGGCGTTGACGATGTCTTCCACTGTGCCATTCGCCAACAGTGATCCGATGGCGAAGAACTTACGAGTAAACTCGGCCGCATCCACACCTGCCACCTGGGCTAACCAATGCAGCATGTCGCGATCGAGATCGGTGGTCGTCGGTGAGGTGAGGTTAAGCGTGTCGGACACAATGCCGGCCAATAAACAAAGGGAAACACCAGGCTCCGGTGTGAGATCGCGGTGCGCGAACTTACGTGCTACTAGTGTGGAGGTTGAGCCCACTGGTTCGTTGAGATAGCGAATCGGTTCGCGTGACACGAGATTGCCGGCGAGGCGATGGTGATCGATCACTTCGACGATCTCCGCCTCTTCGACACCACGCACGGCTTGGGCGTATTCGTTGTGATCGACGAGTGCGAGACGCAGGCGCGGTGGATCGACGAGGTCAGACTTTGATACCACTCCCAGCAGCAGTTGATTGTCCTCACAGAGCACAGGAAAAAGCTCCTGTACAGTCGCAGTAAGTCGTTTTTTTAGTAGGGAAACGGGTTCCTTCGCGGAGACCGTGATGAAGCCTTCATCGAGAACATTGCGCACGGTACGCGAACAACGAATCAGCGTGGTGCAGGAAGCCGTATCTTGCTTCGCAAACAACAGGCAGATGTTTTTCTCTTGAGCCATTTTTTCCAACTCAGGATCAATGCCATAGCCACCGGTGATCAGCAAAGCTCGAACACCAAAGTCGATGGCAAGTTTGTGTACGTATGGGCGGTCTCCGCAAATCACAAGGAAGCGTTCGATCATGCCCTCATCCTTTGCTTGCTGCATCCGCTTTTCAATCGTGTCTTGCGAAGAAGCACCCACGAGAATGATAAGATTTTCTTCATCTTCCTCATGGGGGCAAGGCGCGCCGGATGTCGCTGCTTGAAGAGTCGCAGCCATATTTTTTAGCGCAACCAATACTGTTCTTACGGCAATGCCTTCCGTTTCGGCAGGAACGAGCAACTCCAACAAATCGAGGTAACGCAGAATGCCCATCACGTGACCATCGTCATCGACCACTGGTACCGCGCGAACTCCGGCACCGAGCATTTTCTGATAGGCGGCTAAGAAAGTGTCGTTCGGCGAAAGCTGCACCACATCGCGGCGGCACATCATGCCAGCAGTCGTGCGCACGTCATCAATCAAGACAGGCGCTTCAACACCTGCTTCTTGAAGGACCCATGCCGTACGTTGGGTGACTTCTCCACACCGGGCAGCAGTCGCACGCGGCTCGCCCGTGAGGCGAAGCAAGGCCGCGTGTCCAATCGCTGAACAGATCGCATCGGTATCCGGATTGCGATGTCCGATCACATAAAACGGCAGATCGCTTTTCCAAGAATCCATAATGCGGGCGGTGAGAGTAGAAATGTGTTAGGTGGGCTGTTCGCCACGTGCCATCACGACCTTGCCGGTGCGAACAGTCTCGATGATTTCGTATTGCGAAAACATCGAAATCGCAGCGTCAACTTTCGGGCTATCGCCAGTGATCATCACGACCATCGAATTTGGTGTGAGATCCACAGTTTTTCCGCCGAAGTGCTCGGTGATTTGCAGAGCTGCTGAGCGCCCTTCATCAGGGCAAAGAATTTTGATCAGGATCATTTCCTTGGTGACCGAATCGTTGCTGGTGTGCTCGAAGCAATGAATCACATCGATCAATTTACCGACCTGCTTGATAATCTGATCAAGACCCGCAGAGTCACCGGAAATGCCGATGGTCATCCGCGAAAAGGACGGGTTACGGCCTTGCGAGACGACGAGGGAATCGATGTTAAAACCGCGGCGCGAGAAGACCTGACAAATCCGCATGAGCACGCCCGGGGCATTGTTCACAAGGATCGAAAGTGTATGGCCAGAACCACTAAGATTCGGCGCGACCGGAGTATCAGTTGTCGTTATCATAAAAAAGAATCGTTAGGTAAAAATTGCGTGCGCAAGCGATGGGATCACGTGGAACCGACAGGTTTTGCCATGCGGGATTTTGGTGCTTCGGTGATCATATCCTCAAGGGCGGCACCGGCGGGAATCATCGGGAAAACGTTGTCCGTCTTGACGCACTCAGCATGGATGAGGATAGGCCCGTCATTATAGGCAAGGGCTTTCTCCAGCTGCTTGGTGACGTCGGCAGGGCGTTTGATGTAAACGGAAGGGATGCCATAGGCAGCGGCAAGTTTGCAGAAATCCGGGTTGCCCACGAGATCCACGCCCGAGGTGCGGTCTTCGTAAAACAACTCTTGCCACTGGCGCACCATGCCGAGGTAGTGGTTGTTCAGGACGACAATCTTAATGGGCAATTTGTGGATTTGCGCGGTGGCGAGTTCGAACAAAGTCATTTGAAAACCGCCATCGCCAGAGATGGAGATGACCGTTTTGTCGGGGCAAGCCAATTGCGCACCGATAGCGGCAGGGAAGCCGAAGCCCATGGTGCCAGCGCCACCGGACGAGAGCCAATGGTAGGACTCGTGGTTCTTATAAAACTGTGCCGCCCACATCTGGTGCTGGCCGACGTCCGTGGAAACGATGGCCTTACCTTCGGTGAGTTGGTAGAGCTCATCGATAACTTGCTGCATGCGTAGACCACCTTGTTTCTTGTAGCCCAGTGGGAATTTCTTGCGATACCCATCAAGCTTTGCATTCCACTCGGGATGTTTCTGAGGGGAAATCTTTGCGTTGATTTCTTTGAGAGCGGCCTTCGCATCGCCTACGATCATCACGTCAGGCTGAACCATTTTTCCGGCTTCAGCAGGGTCAATATCGATGTGAATGATTTTGGCGTCTTTGCAGAATTTCGCTGGCTGACCGATGATGCGGTCGTCGAAACGCGAGCCAACATTGATCAACAAGTCGCACTCGATCATTGCTTTGTTCGCATAGGCAGTGCCATGCATACCGAGCATGCCAAGCGAAAGCGGATGAGTCTCTGGGAATACACCTTTGCCCAGCAACGTCGATGTCACGGGGCAATCGAGCGTTTTGGCAAGATGCATCAATTCCTTATCGGCACGAGCGATCATACAGCCTTGTCCCGCGAGAATCACGGGGCGCTTCGCGTTTGCAATGAGCTCAACAGCGTCTTTTACGGCTTTTGCACAGATATCGAAATCACCCTCGGGATTATAGCCGGGGATGCTCACCGGAGGATTCATATCACCGCTGAACGGGCCTTGCGAAATGTCTTTTGGCACGTCAATCAGCACGGGACCGGGACGACCGGTTGTGGCGATGTGATAGGCTTCACGGGCAATGCGCGGGAGGGAATTGGTATCCTTTACCAACCAGTTATGTTTTACCACAGGGATGGTAATTCCGAAAATGTCCGCTTCTTGGAAAGCATCCTTGCCCAGCATCCATGTAACGGTCTGACCGCAAATTACGATCATCGGCACGGAATCCATCATAGCAGTCATAAGACCGGTAACGGTATTTCCCGCGCCGGGGCCGGAAGTAACGAGCACCGCAGCGGGTTTGCCCGTAGCACGCGCATAGCCATCCGCCATGTGCACAGCGCCTTGCTCGTGGCGCACGAGGATAAATTTCATCTTAGGCTTGACCGTCTCCAGTGCATCGAAGATAGGAATGGCAGCGCCACCCGAGTAACCGAAAATATATTCGATGCCGAGATCATCGAGTGTTTTAATAAGCGCTTGAGCGCCGTCGAGTTGTTCTTTGCTCATAAAATTGCGGTTGGGCAGGAGAATATAGCGACGTCGTAACGGAAAAGCAATCCAAAATCGCAATTTTTTCGACAAATTGCATAACTCGTCGGTAACAAGTTGTTGAAAACGCATGAATTTCACTCAACCCACTCGAATACCATTCAGCAGAAATCAAAAATCGATCACGCGAAACTCAGACAGCTCCTCAGGACACGATTCAGCGCATCTAATCCCAAGAGCATGGCTGCGCGGAGCAATTTTGTCATTTCAATAAGTGGGTATTTTCCGTATCAAAGAATGCAAGATACAACATCATGAAATTACCCATCTGCATATTCGCAGCGTTGTCGATACTATCTAGCTCTCTCTACGCTGCTGAAACACCCAATGTACTGTTCATTGCCATCGATGATTTGCGCCCGGAACTAGGATGCTATGGAGCCACACAAGTTAAGTCTCCGAACCTCGACAAACTTGCCTCCCAAGGCTTGGTCCTGACGCGCGCCTATTGCCAGGTGCCGGTGTGCGGAGCTTCGCGATCAAGCCTCATGACTGGGATTTTACCGACCGCGACTCGTTTCACTACCGCTGCCACCCAAGCGAGCCAAGACGCGCCCGATGCAACCACATTGCCTCAAACTTTTAAAAATGCCGGATATACCACCCTCTCTAACGGGAAAATATTTCATTCGAAAGAAGACACACAGGACAGGAGCTGGAGCCAGCCCGCTTGGCATCCCGACATGAGTGGCCTGGCGAGTCTCGATCCCGAAACAACTCGTCGGCTTTCCAAAAAAAAGAAAAGAGGTCTCCTATACGAATCACCTGACGTGCCCGACGCAGCCTATGGAGATGGTCAAGTCGCACAAAAAACCATCGAGGACTTACGGCGCCTGAAAGAGAGCGGCAAACCGTTCTTCCTCGCTTGCGGATTCACCAAGCCGCACATGCCCTTTTATGCGCCCAAAAAATACTGGGACCTCTATCAACGCGACAAAGTAGAGATCGCCAACAATCGCTACTTGCCGAAAAACGCTCCTAAAGACCTCGTTGGCAGTGGTGAATTTCGCTCCTATCACATGGGAGATTTCGATGAAAAATCCGAAGACTTCGATCGCATGATGCGTCACGGCTACATGGCCTGTGTAAGTTATACAGACAAGCTGGTCGGTGATGTCATCGCCGAACTCGATCGCTTGGGACTTGCCCCAAACACAATCATCGTGATCTGGGGCGATCATGGTTGGCATCTCGGCGAACACACGTTTTGGGGCAAACACAACACCATGCACCTCTCCACCCGAGTGCCGCTAATCATTAAAGTCCCCGGCAAGCAAGCGGGGCGCAGCACAGCAATCGTCGAGACCAGCGACATCTTCCCTACTCTCTGTTCGCTCGCGGCACTTGAAGTTCCCAAATCCGTGCAAGGTCGCAGCTTTGCTGCATTGCTCGATAAACCAAATCAACCATTCCGCGAAGCTGCCTACAGCCGATTCAACGCTGGCGATGCCATCATCACCGAGCGCTACAGCTACACGAGTTACAACGGCAAAGCACACATGCTCTACGATCTCGAAAACGATCCATACGAAAATGAAAACATCGCCGACAAACCGGAGCATAAAGAATCCGTTACGAAAATGACCTCTCTGCTCAAACAGCGCATGCAAGAGGCACAGCAATACAAAAAGCCTAGTGGCAAAAAATGAATTGATGCTACACCAATCCATCGTATGGGATGGATACTCCACCCGAACTATGAAACCTCTCCTTCTCATCGCCGCCGCTGTTTGTTTTTCTTTTTCCTGCGCCGCCGTGCAGCCCGACATCATTCTCATGATGGGCGACGATCATGGTTGGGAAGAGACAGGTTACAACGGTCACCCGCATGTTAAAACTCCGGTGCTCGATGAGATGGCCGCCAGTGGACTCAAACTGGAGCGCTTCTATGCGGCGCATCCGAGTTGCTCGCCTACGCGCGCAAGTTTTCTCACCGGAAGAGATCCGAATCGCATGGGAACTTTCGCGCCGGGCTGGTCGATGCGACCCGAGGAAATCACCATCGCTCATTTAATGACCAAAGCAGGCTACCACTGCGCGCATCTGGGAAAATGGCATGTCGGCGCGATCAAAGCTGGATCCCCCGTGAATCCCGGCGCCATGGGCTTTCACGAATGGCTCTCACACGACAATTTTTTCGAGATGAATCCCATCCTCTCGCGCAATGGCGGCAAGCCCGAAGTCTTCCAAGGCGAAAGCTCAGAAATCCTCATTCGCGAATCGATTGCCGCCATAGGGCGCGCGCGAAAAGAGAACAAACCGGTGTTCCTCGTCATCTGGTTTGGCTCGCCGCACGAACCGTACAGCGGCCTGCCGCAGGATCTTGCGCATTATCATGAGTTGCCAGGAAAATACAAAAAACTGGTAAAGCTCACTTCTAACGAAACGGGCAATCAAGTGCAACGGCCTCAGGGCGAAGTCCTCCGCGAGCGCTACGCGGAAATCACTGCCATGGATCGCTCGATCGGCACCCTGCGAGAACATCTCAAGAAATCCGGCACGCGTGACAACACCTTGCTGTTTTATTGTGGTGATAATGGCACTTCTCCAGAGAGCGCATTAGGGTTTCCCCATCGTGGCGCCAAAGGAGAAGTGTATGAAGGGGGAACACTCGTGCCAGGACTTATCGAATGGCCCAATCGCATCACCAAACCCCGCTCCTCTAGTATCCGCGCCAGCACCAACGACCTACTGCCCACCCTCGCCGCAATCACTGGTCAACCACTGCCTGCGCGGCCTTTGGATGGCATCGATCTTACACCTGTGTTCGACGGCTCCATGACTACGCGTGCGAACCCTATCGCCTGCTGGTTTTTTGATAGCAAGCATCTCAACTCTTCCGACCGCAAGCCCTACATTGATCCCGAACTACAAAAAGGCACAACCCCACTGGCGAAGTTGATGGGCAATAAAGCCACCCGTGATTTCACCAACTTTCACCATCCCGCTGTCACTGAGGCCGACTACGGCGGTGCACGTTCACTGATCCAAGGCGACTACAAGATCGTCGTGCGAGAGAAGAGCAATGGCCAAAGCATCGAGCTCTTCGACCTCAAATCCGATCCCGCTGAAAAAAATAACCTCGCCGAAAAAGATCCACAACGCACCAGCAAACTACAGGCCGAACTTCGCAACTGGCAGGACTCAGTGCTGAAAAGTCTCACGGGTGCCGATTACCACTAGCGGGTGAATGGATCAGGGTTTCTCGGGCGTAACGGGTTTCACCTCAACCTTTTTCGGCGACAAAATCACCGCTTCATTGCCTACTGTGGTGCGGAAATTAACTTGTTGGCAGATGTTTTCGAGAGCAGTGCCAAGAGTAACGTTTCTGAGTCGCAAGGACTTGATATTTTGCTCCCCGCCTGCATTCGCGGGCCGCATGATCACAAAGTTCACGCCCTTGTTTTTACGATTCTCTCCGGGGTCGAGCTCCACTGAACGCATACGCAGATAATCGATCGCTTCTTCGATGCTAGTATTCTCAAAATCAATTACAGGAATGATGATGTTTTTGAGTTTGTTTTGAAGCACTGCATGTGCCGCTTGATTCAATGGCTCGGCTACCTCCTTGTCCCCCATCTTTTTTGAAGAGATGACGATGACTCCTTCATCCACAAAGTAGCGTTGATGGGTTTGCTCACAAATGAAATGGAGCGCCGCCAACGCAGTCACATTCCTAAGGCGCAATTCTTTAACTACTGTCCGGTTCGCTTCTGCCGCTGGAGCAACTTCACCTTTGCGAATCACAAAATTGAATCCTCTGTTAGCGGGATCTTTCTCGGCGACTTCGAGTTCACGAGAACGATGGCTTAAAAAATGAACTGCTTCTTCAAGACTTGTATCTTCAAAATCAATCACGGGAATGATGATGCTATTGAGCTTCTCGAAGATGATTGCCTGGACGGGATCTTCTTTGGCGGCCTGCGGTTCATCTGCGGGAGGATTGGTTTGCTGGGCCATGATCGAAGCGGTCAACAGCCAAGAGAATGCGGCAACAATCAATCGCGAAACTACCCATGCGGAGACAGGAAATAGTTTCGTTCCTGATGCTAGCGTTTCATTGTGGATTTTCATGAGTTTTATATATGATTTATGCTATTACACCATAAAGGATTCAGAGCGTCAACTCAGTTGAGGAAACTTGAAGCGATTCCGTGAAGAGATCGCATGTTACGATCTCTTCTCTGCTACTCATGTTATGCATGTTCCTCGATCCATTGCCATGGTGCCACGACCCATAAGATTTTCATTCACTTTGGCATTCTTGCCTGCTATGACAGTTTCGCAGATTTCTGCCGTATCACACTTAGTTCTTATTGATTTCACGTGAAACCAATCTCGCCCATCATCTTTCTAATTGCACGAGTCGCGGCATTACTTGCGTTCACCTTCACTTGCTTACACGCTGCCGAAGAAGTCGTTCGCTACGAAACTTTTGGTGCCAAAGGAGACGGCGTGAACGATGATCTTCCTGCCATTTGCAAGGCCCACGATCACGCTAATAAAAATGGTCTTACTGTCCGATCGAAACCAAATGCCACCTATCATCTCGGTCGCAAGGCACTTTCGGCCATCATCGCCACCGACACCGATTGGAGCACATCGCGATTCATCATTGATGACACCCAAGACGTGGAAAATCACGAACAGCCGCTCTTCGAGATACGTTCTCTCTTCAAGCCCGTACCTTTAAAAATGGATCGCCTCAAAAAAGGGCAAACGAGTGTCGCACAAAAATCCGATGCCGATTGCCTGGTATTGGTTGAAAACAAGAACAAAAAAATGTTCATCCGGCGCGGCCTCAATCAAAACAGCGGCACCTCACAAAAAGAAGTGTTCCTCCTCCGTAGCGATGGATCGATCGAGGGCGGCATCGATTGGAACTACGATATCATCACGAAGATCAAAGCCTACCCCCTAGACACAAAACCTCTCCAGCTCAAAGGCGGAATTTTCACCAGCATTGCTAGTGAGGCCAGAGAAGGGAAAATCAATAGCTACTGGGCGCGCAACATACACATCACTCGCTCAAATACGATTGTCGATGGCGTTACCCACAAAATCACAGGCGAGAAAGAGACCGGACATCACTACAATGGATTTTTGAATGTGAGCCACTGCGCCAACATCATCCTGCGGAATTGTCAGATCGATGCCCGCAAGGTCTATCAAAAAATCGGCAATGCCGGCAAACCTGTTCCGGTCGGAACCTATGGCTACCAGGCGAATTACGTCATCAACCTGCAAATGCTCAAGTGCCGCATGGAGAACATTCACGACAATAGCCGTTGGGGTGTAGTAGCGAGCAACTTCATGAAAAATTTCCTCGTCGAGGATTGCGTGCTCTCTCGTGTGGATGTGCATCAGGGCGTTTCAGGTGATTATATCATCCGCCGCTCTACCATCGGACATGCGGGCATCAACGCCATCGGGCGTGGGAATTTGATCATCGAAGACTCAATCATTCACAGCAGTAGCTTGATTCGCTTTCGAGATGATTACGGCTCCACATGGGACGGCGAAATTTCTATACGCAACAGTCGCTGGCTGCCACCCGCAGGCAGCCACGTCATGTTTCGCATGGATAACGACGGCACTCATGATTTTGGATATCCTTGTTCGATGCCGCACACGATTCGCATCGAGGGCTTATTCGTCGATGACGCCAATCAAGCCAAAAGTTACAAAGGCCTTATGTTCTTCGGCGATCCCACCCACTCAAAAACTAATTCGCCCTTTCCCTATCGCCTTACACAGCACATGAATATTCGTGGCCTAAAAACGGCGAGTGATTTGCCTCCCGCGATCAGTCATAATGCCGAGCTAACAAAAACTATCAAAGTCGTTTCCACATCTCCAATCCGCACAGATACAAAAGAAAATACTGACAAAAAATGATCTGTTAAGTAAATAGATTGCTCACAATTTCAAACGACGTGGATGATGGACGGCAGATGTTTTGATGCTTTTCTGACTTGAAAGATACTTCTAAAATCGATCGTATTATTTGGTTCATCTCGGAAAATCCACGACCCGTAAATCCACCATGAAACGCCTCGCATTGTATTTCATCGCATCCCTGATATCGGCAGTGCCATTCGTGGCTTCCGCGGATCAAAAACCAAACATTCTCTGGATCACGAGCGAGGACAATTCTTCTCATTGGATCGGTTGCTACGGCAACAAGCAGACCCTGACGCCCCGCATTGATGCTCTCGCGAAAGAGGGTGTACTTTTCGAGAACGCTTACTCCAATGCACCCGTCTGTGCCGTCGCCCGCGCCACGATCCTGATGGGCGCCTATTCGCCGACCATGGGCACGCAGCACATGCGTTCGC
Source organism: Akkermansia muciniphila (assembly GCA_945890645.1). GTDB lineage: Bacteria > Verrucomicrobiota > Verrucomicrobiia > Verrucomicrobiales > Akkermansiaceae > UBA956. The sequence goes on along the minus strand of CAMDCV010000004.1, from coordinate 115,061 downwards.
GTCATCCCATTCCCACGAAATATCGCCCCAACGTGGAATACCTTCGCGCGGCCGGTTTTTACTGCACCAACAATAACAAGACCGACTACAACTTCAAAGGCAACGACAATTCTTACTGGGACGCATCTTCGGGCCAAGCCCACTATAAGAACCGCCCCGAAGGCAAACCTTTCTTTGCCATCTTCAATACAACGATCTCCCACGAGAGTTCGTTGTTTGATAAAGGCGCTGCCGAGCCTAGACGCGTGAAGCCAGAGGATGTCGATCTCCCTCCTTATCTACCCGACCTCCCCGAAATCCGCAAGGACTACGCCCGCTACCTCGACCGCATTCAAGACATGGACGCGCAAGTCGGAAAGGTGCTCGATGAACTAGAAAAATCCGGACTCGCCGAGAATACCATCGTTTTTTACTACGCAGACCACGGTGGCATATTACCGCGCGGCAAACGTTACCTCGAACAAACCGGCGTCAAAATTCCGCTCATCGTTCGCATCCCCGAAAAATTTCGCAACCTCGCTCCGTTCAAACCAGGCCAACGCGTTACCGAGCCGGTCTCTTTCGTAGATCTCTCGCCCACTTTGCTCTCACTCGTCGGCCTCGATACGCCCGCGCAAATGCAAGGTCGCGCTTTCCTCGGTGCGAAGCGCATGGAACCAGCCGTCGATGAAATGGAATTTCTCTTCGCCGATCGCTTCGATGAACTCTTCGGCATGCGCCGTGGACTCACCGATGGCAAATGGAAGTACATCCGCAATTTCAATCCCGATTTTCCCACCGCCCCTTACTCGTTCTATCAATTCGGTCAGCCCGGATGGACCGCTTATCAAAAAGCCTACCACGAAGGAAAACTCAGCGGCTACCACAAAGCCTTATGGGAAGCTCCCGGTACATCCGAACAACTGTACGACTTAACCGCCGACCCATGGGAAATGAACAACCTCGCTACAAATCCCACCCATGCAGGAAAGCTCGCCGCGCTGCGCGAACGTCTCAAGGCCACGATGAAAAAAGTCAACGACACCGGTCTTGTGCCAGAGCCATTGTTCCAAAATATAGCCGGAAAATCTCCTCTTGCTGATCATGTGCAGAGCGGAAACTTCGACATAGCAAAAATCGCCGACCTCGCGTTTACCGCTACTGAGATCGATGCAAAAAATATCCCTCGCCTCAAAACCGCAATCGCATCGACCGATCTCACAGAACGCTACTGGGGCCTCGTCGGCATGCGCTTGCTCGGGGAAAAGGCCACCGCCGAATCGGACACGCTTCTTCCCCTCCTGAAAGACAACAACTCCTGCATCCGCACCACTGCTGGACAGGCGCTTTACTCCATGGGAAAAAAAGACATCGCCTCCGTGGCACTCGTGGCAGACATCTTATCGCCCATGGACTCCCCTTCGCTGCTCAATCTCCTGAACACACTCCGCCGTTACGAACTCCTCGACCGTCTGCCCACAAATTGGGCCAAAGCAAAAAACATGGGCGAGGGCGGCGAAAATTACATCCAGCGCTTCTCGCAGCAAACAAAGGAAAAATAATCGCCAATACGGAGAAGGAGTTAGCAACTCCTTGTTTCACAGCACCCGTGCCTTTCAAGCATTGCCTTTGAGTAAAGAAAAGGGGTTGCAAACCGCTTCTCCCTAGGCGTGACAAACCCGTCACACCACCCCGCTCGCTTATCTGCCTCCACAGACGCTTGATCCGTGGCGTTGCATGGAGCTATTTCTCATTGATGCCATCGGGCCGTTTTTTCGGAACTACAAGAAAAACCGTATCAACTGGTCGAAAATTCCTTTCTCTCATCTTCTCACTTCGGGTCCGGAAGCCATCAAACAATGGCAACAGATCCACCAAGACATGCGCGATTTAGCACGCGAAGTTTCTGCGCTCGGTTACAACGCTGTCACGCTTGATGACCTCGCTCACCTCGCGACTCATCCCCTGCACGAACCGGAAATTGCGGCCAACATTGCGTTTTTTCGGACACAATTTTCTTCTCTATTCGATCTGCTTACCAAGGATTTCGGGCTCAAAGTTTTTCTCACCAGCGATGTCATCCCGCTCACCCCGGCCATCGAACAATCCCTCTCCGACAAAAAGTCCGAGCTCGAGAATTACTACCTCACTCTCATCCAAAACACGCTCGATGATTTCCCGCAACTCGCCGGAATCATCATCCGCATCGGCGAGAGTGATGGCGTCGATGTGAAAGATCCGATTCGCACTCGTCTCCACCTTCGCAACCCGCGAGAGACGAATCATCTCATCAAAAAACTTCTGCCCGAGTTTGAGAAGCGAAACAAAAAACTCATCCTCCGCACCTGGACGGTGGGGGCGCATCGCATCGGCGATTTGATCTGGCACCGCGGCACTCTCAATCAAACGTTAGCGGACATCGATTCCCCGAATTTCATCGTCTCCATGAAGCATGGCGAGAGCGATTTCTTCCGCCACATCCCATTGAACAAAGCCTTCTTCCACGTCAAGCAAGCGAAGATCATCGAGCTCCAAGCCCGCCGTGAATACGAAGGTGCAGGCGAGTTCCCCTCTTTCATCGGCGCCGATTGCGAACACTTCGCCCGCGAACTGGCGGAAGCACAGAATGTAGTCGGCATGTCGATCTGGTGCCAAACCGGTGGTTGGCATCGCTTTCGTCGGCTTACCTTTCTGAGTGGCAATCGCCATTCGGATATCTGGATTCGTCTCAACGTAGCCGTCGCGATCCATGTGTTTCGTGACAAGCGCAGCATCGAGCAATCCATCGCACTAACCCTTGGCTCAGAGCGTGCACCCGCAGCCTTGGAGCTTCTGCGCCACGCAGATACCGTCATCAACCAAATTTTTTACATCGAGGAATTTGCGCGCCAAAAACTCTTCTTCCGCCGTGTCCGCATTCCACCGCTTTTGCACCTGTACTGGGATGGTCTTTTCATCAATCACGCCGTCGCAAAAGTCCTCAGCCACTTCGTCCCCGATCCTGAATTTTCGCTGCGCACTTCTGAAACGGCGTCGCTGTTATTTCCTAAAATGATCGCCCTCGCCAAGAAGGCGGAATTGCCCATCGATGACATTGAGCACATGCGCGACTTCTTCGGCATCATCTTGCTCGCGCGTCGTTACTACTTTCTGCCCTTTGATGAGTCGCTGGCAGAAAATATTCGACTCGCCAAGAAATCCTACAAAGCACGCTACCCCGCCACCGAACGCGAACGCTACCGGATCAAAGTTTCCTTTACTCCCTTCCATATCAAACGTCGCACACTCTCTTGGGCCTCATCGCTACTGCTGCGTAAACAACGTGGCTATCGCATCGTTGATCATTTATTTACCCTCCACCTCTTAGGCTTCGCCTATCGAATCTTCAAACCCCGCGATCCCAAAAAAATCCCCAAGCTCCTGAGGAAATCTGCGATGGGAGTCGATGCACTGTTTAAGTGAGTAGGTTACGCAATGCTTTCGTGAAATTTGTGGTATTGACGCAATAGTGTAAGAGAGGCACTGCTTGTAGCTGTAATCATACACACCCATGAACCCAACAACCATCTTACGCGTCATCACGGCATTTCTCTTCTTTGCGCCGCTATCAGCGTCAGAAAAACCCAACATCCTCTTCATTTTCGCGGATGACCTCGGTTGGAAAGATGTGGGTTATCAGGGCGCTGACTTTATGGAAACACCGCGCATCGATGCCTTAGCAAAGTCCGGCATGATTTTTTCTAACGGCTATGCACCCGCCGCGAATTGCCAGCCATCGCGCGCATGCTTGTTCTCTGGGCAATACACACCACGCCATGATGTGTATGCCGTAAACACCACCAACCGTGGACCACAAGAACATATGCGCATGGTGCCTGTGCCGAATAAGTCAGGTATCCCTGCGAAGGAATTCGCGATGCCCGATGCCATGAAATCGGCAGGTTACGCGACCGGAATGTTTGGCAAATGGCATCTCGGCGGCGCGGACGGATGCAATCCCAAGGAGCAAGGATTCGACGTGTATTACGACTCATCAAAAGGCGGCAATCCGAATGCGTCGCGAGGAAAAGTGCAAGAGGACCCGAAGGGAATCTTTTCGATGTCCGAGCAAGCGGCGAAGTTCATGGAAGAAAACGCCAAAGCGAAAAAACCATTTTTTGTTTTCATGTCGCATCACGCGATTCACACCGCTCTGCAATCGAAGAAGGAAACGCTGGCGCATTTCGAAGCAAAGGTAGCGGCCGGTGCCAAGGGCGACCCATTGTATGCGGCCTGCGCGAAAGATCTTGATAGCGGTGTCGGGTTGTTGCTCGATAAGCTCGATGAACTCGGCATCGCCGAGAACACGATCGTCGTTTTCACATCGGACAACGGCGGCACGAGTGGATCATCACAAGAACCACTGCGCGGCAACAAAGGCTGCTACTACGAAGGCGGCATCCGTGAACCATTCATCGTGCGCTGGCCCGGTGTGACGAAGCCCGGAACTGCCAACGCTACGCCCGTTCTGAACATCGATTTATTCCCTACCTTTGCCGATGCCGCAGGAGCAAAAATTCCGGCAGATAAAATCCTCGATGGTGAGAGTCTGCAAGCGCTATGTCGTGGTGAAAAACTCAAACGCGAAGCCATCTTCTGGCATTTCCCGGGCTACCTTGACGAAGCCGTCAGTCGCGGTCGCGAGCTCGATGTGCGCACTGGTTTCCGCACACGACCTGTCAGCGTCATCCGCAAGGGCGAGTGGAAACTTCACCTTTATCATGAGGAGTGGCTGCTCGATGGTGGCCGCGAAAAACTTGCCACGAACAATGCCACGGAACTCTATCATCTCAGTGAAGACATAGGCGAGCACAAGAACCTCGCGAACACTAACACCGCAAAACGTGATGAGCTCCTCGATGAACTTCTCGCCTGGTGTAAGGCCACTAACGCCAAATTCCCGACAGTGCTAGACGGCGTTTCCAAGCCTAGAATAAAAGTTAAGAAAAATGCGAACTAAAACACTTTAGCGCTCAGATATTCCCCCTATATCAGTGCTTAAACGATGATTCGCAAGGCAGCGCCGGTACACAGCGTATGGTCTGGTTCTATGTGTAAATCCATTTTGTTAGCCTTGGCGCTTTGCTGCCTAGCTCCGCTTCTGGCGCAGCAAGGAAAACCTTACACAGAACTCGTTCAGGCACGCATCAAGGAAGCCATCGCGGATCATTGCGGCAATCCACTCGAGACCTACAGAGGCAAGCCGACACCACAAACGCGCAATGAGGGACTGTTCTGCATTCATCGAATCTCCCTTCCTCTCCATGGAACATGGGTCCAAACGGGCAATAATCAAATACTTAGCCATAAAGATTTCCTGTTCAATTTTCCATAATTTTGGGGTCGATTCCCCTGCAAAATCATGTGCTTTTTCGATAAGCGTTGGTGCTTTTGTGATAAGCAGCACCGCTTGTGTATTCGGCCTCATTTACATAAATTCCACGTAGTTCAGAAACGAAGGTAATTTTTGAACGTCTCCCCACACTAACCCATCCGCATATTCTTACTGTATGAAGATTCGAATATACTCCGGAATTCCCGCGGCTTCTCATGCCCTTTCGCGTCGAGGCGGATTTACTTTAATTATAACGATTTCTCTGGTCATGCTGTTGGTAATCATCGCCGTCGGCTTGCTATCGCTATCTTCTGTAGCATTGCGGACAACAACAACGGTCAAGCACGAAGCCGAGGCCCGTTCCAACGCTCGCATGGCGCTGATGCTGGCGATTGGCGATCTACAAAAAGAACTCGGCCCGGACCAGCGAGTCAGCGCGCGCGCGGCGATCCTCGATGAAGACAATTCTACCACCGCGCCGGATGGCATTTCTCACCCCCATTGGTTGGGTGCATGGAACTCATGGACGGATTGGCTGAACAATCCGGAAATCCGATACACTTACGATAAAGGTCGTAGTTCAAAGTTCCGGCGCTGGCTCGTTTCCCATCCCAATCCCGTTGCGCGCGATGATATGGAACTCGTGAGCGGCACCTCTCTGCCCGAGTCAGTGGAGATGGTAAAGGGATTCCCCGCAGGTGCTTCCGGCGTTGCCACCGAACCAGTAAGGGCACCTATAGTGAAAACAAACGGCAATGGGCACTATGCTTGGTGGATCACTGGCGAGAACCAAAAGGCCCACGTCGCACTTACACCGCCGGAAGCGGTGAATAACACCGCGCGCCTCCACGACCGCTCTCAATGGCCGAATGGAAAAACTTCTTCGCTGGCCGGATTGGCGAAAGCACCCACCGATCCCTTGCTCATCAATCGTTCCATCACTCTGCCCACTTTGGGATTAGGCGTGGACGATCTCAATTTCCGCACCGAACTGCGCTCGCGTTTTCATGACCTCACTGTGGACTCAACGGGGCTAGCGGCAAATGTTCGCCACGGTGGCTTAAAAAAGGATCTCAACTTGCTGCTGGAAATGGAGAGACCGCCGAACGAATATGGCACCTATTCGCTCGCCAATCCGAATGGTAACCACGCTTCGATCCGACCCTTTACAGGCCACATCCCCACCCCATTTTATGCTCAAAACAACAATTTCCCCTCCTGGTACAAGCTCCATCAATACTACCAACTCTATCGCGGTGGTGGAGATGAAGTGGCAGCAGATAGCTTCCCTCTTCCTTTCAACGGCAAAGGCGTCTGGGGAACGGCAACACAACCGAACATTAATTTCAATTGGCACCGCCAGAACCTTGATTATTTTGGCATCGGCCGCACTCCCATCGTCACGCGCCTGATGCTCGTTTTTTCCACTCGGCGCATGGCCTCCACCACAACGCCTGGCACCTTTGATTATAAACTGGGAGTAAACCCGGTGGTTGTGCTTTGGAATCCTTACAACGTCACATTACACTCGCCGCGCCTGTGGATTCAGATCACACCCGGCGCGCTGAAATACAAGGCCTATGTGGATGGTGTGATGAAGGTCAACTGGACCCAATTGCGACGTAGCAATGGTAATTTCCAATTGAATATCTATCCCATGGAAGGGCCAGCGCAGACCACAGTTCCCATCATCTTAAAACCCGGAGAAACTCGCATCTACTCAGCAGTTACGGGGTTTGCCAATTCCAATGATTTCCTCCATGCCGAGCTCTATCCCGGCTACCAAGCTCCCGACGCGGGCGGTGGTTTCGAAGTGGGTCTGAATGGTATGACTAGCCTGCCCGGCACCGCGCGAGTGGAAATGGCGATGCGCTTGGACGACCAACGCACCGACCACGGTGGACAATATCAAATGTATTGGACGGTGAGAAATGCCCAGACGGGAGAAAACCAGCGCTACAACGAGATGGCAGCGAATCCCGTCCAAGATGGCAATCCCATATATCTCGCTGAAGACACGGCAGGCAAGCGTATCCTTTTTTCCAACTCCGCCCAGCGCGTGCCCTTCGCCAATTTCCAGTTCGTACAGAAATCCGGACAAGATCTGCGCAACACCGGTGCGGGCTACGCAGAACACGATTCCCGCTGCCGCAATTTCATCCACGCCAACCCGGCCAATCAACGTGCCATGTACGGTGAAGCCACACCGCGCATGCGCGGACTTTCCCAGTACCACGTTCAAATCGAAACCGGCAGCGGCAACTCCCTCAACCCCGACTTCGATCCTGCTAACAACCGCGCCTACATCGGCAGCGCGATTTCGCCGGGAAATTCGCGCTGGCCCGGTCAGCCCAACATGGTGACGAATGAATTCCCACTCGTACCCGTTACTTCTCTCGCCTCGCTCATGCACTTCAAGCTGAACCCGGCAGACACCCGCATTTTCAATACGGGGCGGCACCTCTGGGATATTTCCGCGAACCAAGCGCTGGGGATCGGAAACTCCTTCGCCCACCCCCTCATTCCAGGCGATGCGATCTATCAGGATGTCCCCGATGCCGCCTGCCGCGGCACCGCCCTCCAAATGCAACTCTTACGCGACTTCCATGACCACGCTTATCTTAACAATGACGCACTCTGGGACGATTGGTTCTGCTCTGGTATCACGCGGGAGGATCAAGGACTTTTTCAAACCGGGCGGAACATGGAAAAAGTCGTACGCGAATTCTGGACTGGCGTAGCGCCCACGCAAAATCCCCACCTCATCCCGTGGCGCGTATCGTCCGGCACAACAACACTCCAGAGCCGCCTACTCAGCGGTGCACTCCCCAAGGCTGAAGCCCATCGCATCGCCGCCCGCTACTTAACCATTGAGGGAGCTTTTAACATCAACTCTACGTCCGTTGATGCCTGGAAGGCCTTCCTCTCTGGATCGCAGGACAAAACAATCATTTCCATCGATCCCCAATCCGGTAATGTCCGCAGCGATGTCGCGCCACAAGATCGTGTGATCCTTTCCCGCTTTTCCCTACCAGCCTCGCCGAAAGAAGGACAAAACGCCGGCGATCCCGCTGCTTGGCTCGGCGTGCGCCATCTCACACCGCAGCAGATTGATCGCCTAGCGCGCGAATGCGTGCGCCAAGTGAAAGAGCGCGGGCCGTTCCTTAACCTCGCCGATTTCATCAACCGCCGCCTTGCCACCGATGAGACCGGTGTGCGCGGTGCGCTTCAAGCTGCCATTGATTGGGACGAAACCCTCGGCCGCAAACCTGAGTCAGCCAGCGCGGAATCCATCAACGGTCGCTTCAAGAGCGGCGATGATTTCATCGCCACCACTAAGATCGCGGGCTGGGGATTGCCCTTCCCCCAAGCCGCCACCGGCTCACGTTTCGCCGGCATCCCCGGCTACCTCACCCAAGCCGATTTACTCAAGCGCGTCGGCAATATGATCACCCCTCGCGATGACACCTTCCGCATCCGAGGCTACGGGCAATCCATCGATGCCAATGGCACAATCCGCGCAAGAAGTTGGTGCGAGGCAGTGGTCCGCCGTAGTCCTGATTACCTTGATGCAAAGGACTTGCCCGAGATCGCCACCGTGAACCTTTCTTCAGCGATCAACCGCAGCTTCGGACGGCGGTTCGAGATCATCTCCTTCCGCTGGCTTTTACCCTCAGAAATCTGATGCGCACACTCACCATCCTTCTATTGAAATTTTTCGCACTATCTGTCTCACCCCTTGCCGCGCAGATAGAGGAGAAATCTTGGAGCATCCGCGTCGCCGCACTCGACATCGTGAAAGACCATCACACTCTTTGGTTGCGAACCGCAGTTGGTAAGGAACCCATTGAAATTCCTCTCAACACACGAGTATTTTCTCTACCCATCGAACACAAAGGCGTCGCTGCGCTTGAATTTTTTGCCACGGCAGCCGACGCAAGTGCCAAAGAAGCACTCGCTCCCCTCGCGACCACTACCCTCAAATCCACAGCCTCTCTGATTATTTTTTCGCCCAGCGCGGATCTGGAAAAATACCAAGCCTTCACCACTTCAGAAGCCGATTTCCCCTACGGATCTTTCCGCCTCGTTAACTTCTCTCAAGCTACGGTACAAGCGGAAATTGCCGGTAAGACAACTTTGCTTAAACCCAGCGCCTCCGAATCGATTCGAGTAAGCGCAACAGAAAACGCGATCCCTGTGCGCATCCTGGCACTCGCCGAAGGGACGCCAGCACGCGTCGTAAGGCAGACATCGTGGTCGGTCAACGCTACCCAGCGCGAACTCGTCCTCTTCTTTCCGAATCCAGACAACGGCCTCGTGCGCCTCCGCCATTTTGTGGATACAAAAGCAGAAAATCCGCCTCAGTAGTTGGCGCTCGCCTTCGCAATGAACTTATCCATTATATCTAACACATTGGTAATCGCTTTCCTTATCGTAAGCGCACCTGCATATGCTGATCACTACCTCGTTTATCTCATCGGGGGACAGTCGAATGCGAATGGGCGAGCGGATGCCGCGCAACTCGCTGAGCCACTCGCCTCGTCGCAAAAAAACGTCCGCTTGTATTGGCATCGCTCACAGAAAACCACCAACGTTGGTCACCTCCCCGAAAACCAATGGACCGACCTCGCACCAGGATCCGGCCATGGCATCACAGTGCCCGTGTTTGCAAAAGAATTTGGCCCCGAACTCACCTTGGGCCAAACGCTAGCAAATGCACATCCACAATCAAAAATCGCGATCATCAAATACTCCGTCGGAGGTTCTAACCTCCACCAACAATGGTCGGAAAAGGGCCCTCTCTATGCCACATTTGTGAAAGTCACTCGCGATGCTCTTGCTGTACTGACCACACAGGGTCACACCTTCGAAGTGCGTGGGATGGTCTGGCAACAGGGCGAGTCAGATACAACTGCGGCGACAGCTAAAGACTATGAAAAGAACCTCATCGACCTCATCCAACACGTGCGCAAAGATCTGTTTGATGGAAAGGCCATACCCTTTAGCATAGGCGGTTTATCTAACAGTCAAGATGACGACATAAACGTTGTTGGCAAAGGTTGGTTTATCGTTAGAAAAGCACAAGAATCCGTAGCAAAAACCGTAACCAACGTTGCCTTCGTCAATAGCGATGGCTTCGGCGTCCGCCCTGACGATCGCATCCATTTCAACCATGAAGGCCAAATCGCTCTCGGCAAAGCACATGCCGATGCCATCCTCCGCCTCGAAAAGCTAGCACCCCAAAAACCCTAGCGATTCATTCACTCTGAGCGCAATATTTCAGGTCTTTCGCACGTAGTCATTCGTGTGAAATTTTTGCTCTACCTCATTGCCACCGTGACCACGGTGTGCGCCGTGGCTAAGGACCTCGTTATAGCACAAACATTGGAGGTCGCCAAAGTCACTGCTGAATTCCCCGTCGGATTTAAATTACTGACCACACCCAATCGCCAGTACGTGGCTTACTACGATGCCGATCGAAACATGACGGTCGCTGCCCGATCGCTTGATTCCACCCAATGGGTTTATCAGAAATTGCCTTCACAAATTCTCTGGGACTCGCACAACTACGTTACCATGGCTCTCGACAGCGTAGGACATCTCCACGTTTCAGGAAACATGCATTGCGTGCCGCTGATTTATTTTCGCACCCAAAAACCTGGCGACATCACTACTCTTGCGCCCGCCAAAATGACCGGGCTCCTCGAGGATCGCGTCACCTACCCACGATTCTTCGAAGATCACGAAGGGCGTCTCATTTTCACCTACCGGCACGGAGGATCGGGCAATGGAATCAATCTGTACAACCGCTATGATGCAAAGACCCAAACATGGTCGCGCCTGCTCGATACCCCCCTCTTCGATGGCGAGGGCAAACGCAATGCCTACCCCTCAGGACCCACTCGCGGTCCCGATGGATGGTTTCACGTCCACTGGGTGTGGCGTGACACACCCGATTGCGCTACGAATCAACATCTCTCCTATGCCCGCAGCAAAGACCTGATGGCATGGGAATCCGCCTTTGGTGAAAAAGTCAACCTACCCATACGCTTCGATCAAACTATGCTCATAGTAGATGCGATCCCGCCCGGCGGTGGCATCATCAATGGTGGACACCGCATGGCCTTCGATGCACAAAACAAACCTGTCTTCGCCTACCATAAATCCGATACCAAGGGTCACATGCAGATCTACGCCGCCCGTCCCCAAAACGGCAAATGGCAACACCGCGTGCTCACCGAATGGCAACAGCCCATCACCTTCAGTGGCGGCGGTTCCATGCCATTCATCGGCATTAGCATCGGCGATTTACAAATCTCTGACTCCGATCTTTTCACCGTCAGCTACAATCACAAAGACTACGGATCCGGATCGCTTAGCTTCGATGCAAAAACACTCAATCTGTTAGACAAGCCTATTTCGACCTCACAACGCTTGCCCCGCTCGTTGGGGAAAATCGAAAGTGACTTTCCTGATATGGCGATCAAGCGCGCCGGTGATTCCGGCACCTGCGGCACACCAGGCGTCCGCTACATTCTCCAGTGGGAAACCCTCGGCGCGAATCGAGATCGCCCACGGCAACCACCACTCCCTGCACCCTCCACCCTTCGACTCTACAAATTGTCCGGAGTGACCCATACAGCGGTGGAAACCGAATGAATCAAAGTTTTACAACTTTTTGAAACTACTGTTGTTACTATAAATCAATCCCCGCATAAAATCTACTACCCTACTTTTTCGCATTTTTCTCCCATCATGAAATCAATCATCACTCTCTTTCTGTGTGCCTACTGTACCATCACTCTTGCCGCCGAAAAACCCAACGTCATCATCATTTTCATCGATGACATGGGCTACGGCGACATCGGCCCCTTCGGTGCGACGAAACAAAAAACGCCCGAACTCGACCGCATGGCCGCCGAGGGCATGAAGCTTACTTCGTTTTACGCCGCACCCGTATGCTCCGTATCGCGTGCTCAACTCCTTACTGGCTGCTATGGAGTCCGCGTCGATGTGCCGGGAGTTTATTCTCCCGGTGAGGCCCATGGACTCAATCCCAAGGAAAGCACCATCGCCGAACGCCTGAAGGAACTCGGTTATGCCACGATGTGCGTCGGTAAATGGCATGTCGGTGACCAACCCGAATTTCTCCCCACCAGCCAAGGCTTCGATGGCTACTTCGGCATCCCCTACTCGAATGACATGCAGCGAAAATCCACCGCAACCGGGGAACGGGTGAGCCCACTTTTGCGCGATGATAAAGTTGCGGAGTTACTCACTGACGAGCAACAAAGTCGCATCGTCGAGCGCTACACTGATGAGGCCATTGCTTTCATCACCAAGAACAAGGACAAGCCCTTCTTTCTCTACCTACCCCACACTGCCATCCACACCCCCATCTATCCCGGCGAAAAGTTTCGCGGGAAATCTTCCAATGGTCGCGTCGGCGATTGGATCGAAGAGCTCGATTCCTCCACGGGAAAAATCCTCGAAACCATCCGCAAAAATGCCCCCAACACTCTCGTCATCTTCACCAGCGACAACGGCCCTTGGCTGATCAAAGAAAAAGACAGCGGCAGCGCAGGACCACTACGCGGGGGCAAAGGCAGCACCTGGGAAGGTGGCGTCCGCGTGCCAACAATCGCTTGGTGGCCCGGTAAAATCGCGCCGAACACCAGCGTGGACGCCATCGCTGGCACCATCGATCTTCTGCCAACCGCCGTCAGCCTCGCAGGCGGTAGCGTGTCCGCAGAGCCCGTCATCGACGGACGTGACATTTCCCCACTTCTTCTCGGGATATCCAAAGAGTCCCCACGCGGTGTTCACTATTACTTTTCTCGATTCAATCTCGATGCCGTGCGCAAAGGTCCCTGGAAACTTGCCCTTAAATCCCAAAACGAAACCATGGGTCGACCCGCCGAACCCGACGCAAAAGACAACACACCAAGACTCTACAATCTCGACAAAGAAATCGATGAAAAAACCAACCTTGCCAAAGAAAATCCCGAGATCGTAAAAGAACTCACCGCCCTAGCAGAAAAAATGCATGCTGAAATCGGCGGCGACCAACCCACCGCCCGCCGCCCCGCCGGAAAAGTCGCCAACCCCGTGTTTCTCTATCCGTCAGAAGGCCGCGATCGAGATGCAAAACCCAAACAACCCGAACGCAAGAAAAAGACGGAGTAAGCCTCTACACTTTTACTCTCACCTCCTCTCTTCATTTTTCTGTCAAAATCTTAACCTCCCGCGAAAAATGAAAAATGCACTCCCCCTCCTCCTCTTCGCCTTCACACTCGCCACCGCCACCGCAAAACCCAACATCATTCTCGTCATGGCGGACGACCAAGGCTGGGGCGATGTCGGCTATAACGGCCATCCGTTCGTGAAAACCGAAGCCATGGACGCGATGGCAGCGGATGGTTTTGTGTTTGATCGTTTCTACGCCGCCGCGCCCGTTTGCTCGCCCACCCGTGCCAGCGTGCTGACTGGCCGTCACCCCATCCGCGGCAAGGTGCCGAGCTATGGCAACTACCTTCGACCCCAAGAACAAACTCTTGCAGAAACTCTAAAATCCGCCGGATATGTAACGGGGATCTTCGGAAAATTGCACATCGGATCAGGCCAACCTGACACCGATTGCAACCCCACCGGAATGGGATTCGACGAATGGGTCATTGGCCTGAATTTTTTCGATAACGATCCCTACCTCAGTCGCAATGGCGTGATGGAGCACCGCAAGGGCAAAGGCTCCGTGCTGCTGATGGATGACGCCATCAGCTTTCTGGAAAAAAATCGCGGCGGTGATAAGCCACTCTTTATGGTCGTCTGGTTTCCCTCACCCCATGACCCCCACGCGGAAGTCCCCGACGGCCCCAGCCTCTATGATGACAAACCGCACGCCGGATATTATCGCGAAATTACCTTGATCGATCAGCAACTCGCCCGTTTGCGCGCCAAACTCCGGGACATGAAACTCGCGGAAAATACCATCCTCTGGTACACTAGTGACAACGGCGGTCTCGTCGAAGAAAGCTCCGGCGGCAGAGAAAAAAAAGGCACCGTTTACGAAGGTGGACTACGGGTTCCCTCAATCGTTGAGTGGCCCGCGCGCAAACTCAAAGGCCGCAACTTTGTCACAGCCACAAGCTCAGACATCTATCCGACCCTACTTAAAATGGCCGAAGTGGAACTATTAGTGCCGCACCCTCTCGACGGCATCGACCTCTCCGCCGTCATCGCAGGGAGCAAAAAGGAACGCGATGCCGGCATCGGCTTCTGGCACAATTTCGGCAAAGGCGACCTGACCCGCAGCGACCAAATCCTCAAGGCCCTCTGGGAAAAGCAGCAATCGGGAGCACCCCTACCCCACGACCCCGAACGCCTGCGCAAGGATGTGGACGCATTTCCCCAACATCCCGAAGACAGCGCAAAAGGGCACGCCGCATGGAACGACTGGCCATGGAAACTCCACCGCATCAATGGCGACATCTACGAACTCTATAACCTCATCGATGATCCCATGGAAAAAACTGACCTATCAAAAAATACTGCTCATCAAGAACGCCTCGAAAAAATGAAACAAGAACTTGATGCCTGGATGCGCTCCGTGATCCGCAGCCTGAACGGCAAAGACTACAAATAATGTCCACAATGAAAGGCCTCTTCGAAGAACTCGACTACTGTGAATGCCCCCTCGGCGAAATTATTTTGCGCCGGAGGAAAGTCCTGAGCCTCGGTGAGGAGATTGTCTATGACGTGATTCTCAACGACGAGTTCCTGATGTGCAGCTTGTTTCATGCCGCCGAGGATGCGCTCGCGGATCTCGGTTTGGAAATTCTCGCGGAACCTGCGGCGGATGTGATCGTCGGTGGACTAGGCCTTGGCTACACCGCCGCCGCCGCGTTGCGCCATGCGAAGGTGCGATCGCTGGCAGTGGTCGAGTTTCTCGAACCCGTGATTCGCTGGCACCGCCAAGGACTACTACCCGTCGATCCCCAACCGGACAAAGACCCGCGCACCACCCTCGTGCATGCCGATTTTTTCGCCCTCGCCGCTGCCGGTAACGGCTTCGATCCCGCACGTCCCGGTGCCAAAGCTCATGCGGTTCTGTTAGACATCGACCACACCCACAGTCACTGGCTGAATCCCCGTCACGCGTCATTTTATACCCATGACGGCCTGTCGCGTGTGCGCGATGTTTTGCATCCCGCCGGTGTGTTCGCGATGTGGGCGGATGGCTTGCCCGATGAAACATTCGTAACGTTGCTCAACGAAGTTTTCGGCACTGCTAAAGGTCGAAAGGTCAGCTTCCCCAACCCGCACACCGGCGGCGAATCCACCAGCACCGTCTATCTCGCCGGCGGCATGCTAGGTCGATGAAATCCGCACGGCGCGATCGGCTATGAACCCCATAAAATATGACCCGATTCACTCCATTATTCCTTGCTCTCTTGTTATCGTCGTCGTTCGTAATGTGCGCCGCAGAAACTTTAGTGATCGATCCACCCGTGCCCGGTCTCGCCGCTTCGGCGCATTACAAAGTCCGTGTGCGTTCGGTCCGCGAGGGCAGCGTGTGGCAGAGTGCCTTCGCATGGGAGACAGTCTGCAAAAAAGTCGAGAAGAACAAGGAAGCCTACTTCGATCACTTAGCGGGCTGGTCACACACCTATGTAAACTTTGAAACTGACGGAGCCGTAGAAGTAGAAATTTCTCGCGCCAACGGTCAACCGATTCGCAGCGCAGTGGTTCACCCCCTGCGCAAAGCATCCGCTTGCTCCGTCAAAGAAGGCAAGGCATTTGTACGGCTTGAAAAGCCCTGTCTCATCGCAGTTGATATCGATGGTCAAATGGATGAGCAGGACACTGGAAAAGGTTACAAAGGGCCGCCGATTCACACGATTTCCCTCTTTGCCAACCCGCCACTGGTAGGAAAACCGATGCCCGATGCCCCCGGCGTTTGCACTGTAAAACCCGGTGAAATTCCACCCTCCGATGGACCATGGACCACACTCTATTTCCTGCCGGGTGTTCACGATATCGGACTGGCCTTTCCAGTGCATGCGAATCGCCAGTATTACATCCCCGGCGACGCTATCGTCTATGGCACATTCTCTAACATAAAATGGAGTGACGGCCATCACATCCGCATCTTCGGCCTAGGAACACTCTCGGGTGCTCGAACGACGCATCCCCAATATGTGGTGCCTGCGATCAATGAAAAGGAACACGGCCGTTATCGTCCAATTGAAGTAATGGGGGCGACCGACACCCGCGTGGAAGGAATTACCATCGCCGACTCAGCTACTCACTCTCTCATGCTAATCAGCCCGTACAAAGCAGGGCATCCAAATGAAGTGAAGTGGACAAAAATTTTCACGTGGCGAGCGAATGGCGACGGCATCAATCCTTTTGGCAACACCTTGATCGAAGATTGTTTCCTTCGCACCCAGGATGATTCCCTTTACGTGAATGGTCTGGGCATCCGCCGCACTGTGCTGTGGAACGATGCCAACGGTTCGTCCTTCGTCTTAAGCGCCCTGCCGCAACTCACCGATCGAACACTCGTGGTAGAGGATTGCGATGTAATCTATGCCCGTGCGAAATGGCATCACTGGAGCGGAGGACGGGTCTTCAATATGCGAGGTGAAGGTAGCGGCAAAGCCGGAGCCGGAGTGATTTTCCGCAACATCAACATCGAGGATCCTCGGCCTACTCTTCAACAATTTTTCATTTGCATGACCATGCCGGAGCCATATTCAAAAGACGCAGAACAACGCAAAGCCGGAAACTTGTCGGGGATCCTTTTCCAAAACATTTCCATTGCCGGGCTCAGCGTTCTCGGTGAGCCTCAGATCCTCTGGGGTCAACCTGACGCGCGCATCGAGGACCTGACTTTCGAAAATCTTACTCTCTCTGGCAAGCCCGTGCGCAACTCTGCTTTTTTCAAAACTAACGAGTTTGTTGAAACACCAACTTTTACCACAAGCTCGACTCCCAAACCCTGAATACCGCTTATGAATCAAAACTTTTCACGGCGCGAGCAGTCAAGTATCCTGTCGCGCAAACAATAGGTTAGGCGTATTGATGCCAGAGCGCATCACTTCGGCATTATTAGGGCGATTAAGGGGCTAACATTACGGTTTTGAGGCGGGCGAAGATTTTTCCGTCGTTGGCGAGGTTAGCGGGTAGAGCGACGGTGACGCGGTCGATGCCTACACCAAAGCCATTGGTCTGTTCACTGATGGTGATCTGGTTGGCTGAGGTGCCTTGATGAACGGCGGTGATCCAAGATCCGAGATTGCTACCGTATTCGACCAGGATGGAAGCGTTTGCATAGTTCTTGGCATTCGTAGCACGACGGAAAATGAAGAGCATTTTGCCGTTGGGATCGGTGATTCGATCGATGGTGGGCAAAAGTTCCGTTGCGGAGGCATGAGGAGAGGCGGCACCGAGAACCCAAGCGAGTCCGTTGGTGATACCGTCATTGTTGGCGTCCTCATTGAAGGTTAGTCCGCCAGACCAAGCCGCGTAGGGATCGATCACGACTTGGTTGAGCAAGAGTTGATTGCCTACAACAACGAGTTCGTAGCCTGGGATCGCCGCCGCGAGTAATGGGGTGCCGGTGAAGGATGCAGCCGTGAGCAGTGTGTGGCTGGCGGCGGTGGGTGAGCCAGTGACCGACACGCGGCCGTTGGCAAAGTTCACGGCAGCAGCAGTGGCCGTGACTGGAGAGCCGATAGCGAGGCCGAGCGAGCTGTTGGCGACAAAGCTGATGGCGCTGGTGCTTTGCGTGGCTCCGGTGAGGAACAAGGTGCCGCCGCCGTTGATGATAGTGGCTCCGGTATAAGTGTTGGAGCCAGCGAGGGTGATGGTGCCGCTGCCGGTCTTCGTGAGGGCGAGACTACCAGTGCCGCTGCCGGTTTTGTTAGCGATGACACCTTGATAGATGCCGCCGGTGCCGTTGCCCGTGCCAATGGTAAAAGTGCGGGCGTTGCTGGCATTGTTCGCGATGGCGCCGCCGCTGCCGGTTAGATTTCCGACCGAAACGTTTTGGTCCTGTAGATTGAGAATTCCGCCGTTGACAGTCAGTGGGCCGCTTGTGGCACCGAGTGAGGTGGCGCTGCCAAGTTGGAGCATGCCCGCCTGAATCGTCGTGCCGCCGTCGTAGGTGTTGGCGCTGGAAAGGATGAGGTTACCGCCACCGGTCTTGATGAGGCTGCCGCCGCTGCCGGAAATGACGCCGTTGATTCTTCCCCATGAGCTGGTGATGGCATTCGCTCCGGTGGCTGCGAGGACGCTGATCGTGCGTGCGGCTCCGTTGAGGTTGAGCCCGTTGTCCAGTGACGCTTGGCCGTAGGTGGATGGGCCCATGTTGTCGGCGGACGTAAGAAATTTCAACGAGGTCGGATTGAAGTGGGTGCTGCCCCATGTCAGCACGGAACCCGCTGCGCCGATTCTCCAAGTGGAGTTTCCATTTCCGCCACCGAAACCGCTGTCGCCGTAAATCTGGATCTGGTTGTTACCCGTGCCCAAGCCGCCGGTGAACGATGTGGTGGCACGATAGTAGTCGGTGAGCATGGCGTTATTAAGCGTCATGTTGCCGACGGTTTTGTTACCGGCGACCATCACAACTCCACCATTGATGGTGGTGGGGCCGGAATAGGTGTGGGCGGGGGCTGGATTACCACCGAGGGTGAGAGTTCCCGAGCCACTTTTTGTGAGCCCACCGCTACCGGAGATGATGTTAGTGGCGGCGTTCATGGGGATGTTTCCGTTAACGCCGAGGGTCAGGGTATGGCCGTTGTTGTTGATGCCGCCTGTGAAGGTGAGCGCGCCAGAGGAGGTGCCGCCCCAGGTTTGCGGGGCTGTTAGAATCACATGCGTGGAGATGGATACGGCTCCTGCGGTGGAGTTGTTAGTGAAACCGTTATTGATGGTGAGAACGCCGCCGCCGGAGATGGTGTAGGTGCCGTTGAAGGAGTTGAAGGTGAGCGAGCCGACGCTGGTGTTGGCTCCGAGGGTGACGACGCCGCCGTTGCCGTTGTTGCCGAAGATGGCAGACGAGCCGGAGATCCAAGTGGTGTTCACTCCGTTGTCACGCCATTTGTTAGCATCAAGCCACGCGCCTGCGCCATCAGTGTGATTGGCGGATGATCCGTTAGCGTCCCATGACATATTGGCACCGATTTTGACGATGGTGGTGACGGTGGTGTTGTTGCCGAGGGAGTCGGTGACCTTGAGTTTGATGGTGTTTTGCCCGAGCACCATGCCGTAGGTTCCCATGAGAACCGTATCGCTGATGGCAGTGGGAGTAGATCCGGTGACTTCACCGAAGACGTTGTCACGGTTCATATCCCACGCGTAACCGGTGGGGGCGATCGTCGCGCCGGTGGAGGGGATCGCGCTGCCGTTGAGCGAGAGTGAGCTGCCAGTCGGGACGACGTATGGGCCGCCCGAGTTGACGATGGGATTGGCGAGGAGGGTGACGAAAGCCCAGGTGGTGTCGTCGTTGATTCCGATTGAGGGGTTGTTGGATGCATCCGCCACCGCGCCGCTGGAAATCTGGACGGCGTAGTTTTTCTCGTAGAGCAGGTCGGCAGGCGGATTGAGAGTGATCGAACTTCCAGAAATGGTGACGGCGGGATCGTTAATGTCGAAGACGACTTCGGAGGCGTTGCTGAGGTTCTTCAGGGTAATGGAGCCGGTGCCTTTGATCACGGGTTCGTCGAAGGTGACGACGAGGTTGCTGGCGAGGTTGGAGACACTGGAGCCGCCTGCCGGAGAGAAGGTCACGACCTGCGGTGACGTCACGTCGGGCAGGTTGGCGGTGTTGGCGGAGGCTGGTGCGGAGAAGGCGGTGGCGTTCTGGTTGGCGCTCTTGTCGCGCGCTTGGACGCGGTAGGTGTATAGAGTGGTGAGAGCAAGGTTGGTCTCTGTATAGACTGGGCTGTCCTGCCAGCCGCTGTTGGTGCTGTTGGTGGTGTTTTCGAAGTAATACTCGACGCCGTTGATGTCGCTGGCGGTGGAGGCGGTCATGGTGATGGTTTCCTGGTCCACGGTGACGGGTGGCGTGGAGAAGGTCATCGTGGCAGGCGTCGGTGGCGTGATGTCTCCTGACGCAGTGGGCGTGACACTCAAGGCGGCGGATGGATCGGTCGTAATCGGGACTCCGTCGCGGGCACTGACGGTGTAGCTATAGGTGAGCCCCGGGGTAAGTCCGCTGTCCTGATAGATCGGGCTAGATTGCCAGCCGCTGTCATCGCCGCCGGGGTTTCCGGAGGTTTCATCGAAGAAATACTGGATGGGACCGGTGCCCGCAGTGGCGGTGGCAGCAGCCATGCCGACGGTGGTGGAATTCACCACGGCCGGAGCGGTGGCGAAGGTCATCGGATTTGGAGTGATGGAGCCGGCGAAATAGAGTTCGACGAGTTCATCGATGCGGTTGCGGATTTCGGTGGCGCTGGTTTCGACGTAGATGCTACCGTTAGGACGGACATTGGGATTGTTGCTCCCGTCGGCATCCAGAGTGCTATCCCACTGCATGGCGTGATCGGTTTCCTCCCAATAGCCGGTGACGCTGGGTTGCCTGCCCCACCAGTTAAGCATGAAAGTGCGAAAGGCGGCGTTGTTAGCAGGGACGATGGATTTGTAATGGAGGAGTTTGGCTTTGATGGCGGGATCCGGGTAGAGGTTTTCCGCAGCGAGCGCAGCAGCGAGGGCGGAGGGGTTTTGCGGATGAATGCCCCAGAAATGGAAGAGCGGACGGATGTCCTTGCCGACGGCGCGGGAGAGGCGCAGGAGGTAGTCGTCGGTGCTGTTGCCGTAAGTGACGTTGTTGGCATCATCGAGCATGAAGGACCGCCAATAAGCATCGAGTTTCTCCCAGCCTGCGTTGGGGTTGGAGGGCGTGGCGTAGATGCGGGCGATGTCCATCCATTTGGCGTGACCTTTGTGTTGGTAGTCCTTTTCCCCGTCTTGCATCGGTATCTCGTTGGGCGAGAAACTGAAAACGCACATCCAGGCGATGGCGGTATTGTCAACGGTGATGAAAGGCTTGCCGCTGCCAAACGAGCCGTTCTGGGCTTCATCAATGGTTTTTCCAAACCCGCGATAGAGCATGGCGGGCTGGAGCAGGTTGACGTTGGATTCGTTCTCGCCGCCAAATTTAGGGAAAAAATAGCCGTGACCTTGCTCATGGAACTCGATGTTGGCGGCGGTGAGTGTGGTGGCGGGACCGCGGACGAGATAGTTGCCGGCATAACCGACAGGGCTGACCTCCGAGTTCACGTTTGACGTGACGTTGACGGCCGGATAACCGGGAGCGTGGACGGAGGAGCGAAGGATGACATCGGTCTGGCAATACATGGTTTCCTTGCCGCGATTGCGGTCGAATCCCATAAGGTCATTGATGGCGTCCATGGCTTTGTCCCAATCGACCATCAGTTGGACCGCCTGTGCGCCGGTCATGTTGTAGACCCACTTGCGCGGCACCTGGAACATGAACTTGTCCGACTGAAAATCCGCCCATGGTGCTGGATTGGCCCTCTCGCTGTCCCATTCGGTTGCGGTGGTCTGGTGGAAGGTTTTCGCGGAGAAATAGGGGGACCTAACGGCTCCTGTGACGCTGACGCTGACGACACCCGCGTTCGCGAGATAAGGCACCTCGATGTAGATACCTCCGCCGTAAGGGCTGGCGATCTTGGTAGTGGTGGAGTTGATGGAATAGAGGCGGGTGGCCCGCTCCAGGCGATTGACCGGGCGGCGTGCGGATAGATCCCATGAGTGCGCGCCGACGCGGACCTTGTAGCCCGCGTTCACAAGCGCGGGCGGCACGGTAACAGTGGCGATGGTGCCAGGTGCGAGATAGGTGCCGGTGGGTTTGCGAGCGGGGGTGGTCCACATCAGCGTGTCGCGGCCGAAGGTGGCGGGGAAACTGCCGTTGATCTGGACGGTGTGGGTGTTGGACGGGTTGGCAGGCGGAGAGCAGGGACCAGGGAAACTCGTGTGGCTGCCGAACTTGTAATTGGTGAGGGTGGACTCGTATTTCGCCAGGTTTTCCGAAGTGTAAATCAGGTCCATCGCGTGCTGCATGACGGTGTAGATTACCCAATGGTAGTTTTCCGGGTTGATGGAGTTTTTGGCGGTGCCAGTGGTGACGCTGCGGTCGAAGCTGGTGGAGTTGTTAGCGAAGCCGCTGACGAAAATAGGACCTTTGGCAGTATCATAGGTGGTGATCAGGTCGAACACCGCGTTGATAATGTCAGTGTTTTCCGCGAAGCGCTGGCGCTGGTCATCAATGGTGGTTTTGTGAGCAGAGATCTGAGGGCCGGTCAGAGTGGTGGTGCCGAGGATGTGGGATTTGAGCGCGGCTATGGCGGAGAGCAGCGGATCGCTGGCGATGGTGGCGAAGTTCCAAGTGGTGTCGTCGGTAATCGCGGGAATCGGCGCGCTGGCGTCGCCGAGGAAAAAGCCGGCGTCGTAGCGGATGGCATAGTTCTTGTTCCAAGTGAGCAGTCCGGTAGGAATGATCCTGACAACATTCTGATCGTAGGTGATGCGACTGTCGTTCGGTGCGAGGGCGGCGCTGGTGTTGTCGGTGAGGTTGCGGATGGTGAGACTTCCGCTGCCGGGCGCGACGTTCTGGCTGAAGGTCATGACGATCTCGCGGGAGGCGTATGCACCAGTGGCATTGTCCGCCGGACTGAGTGAAACAAGCGAGAAAACGGGACCTAGCGGGCGCTCAATGTCGAGGTGGAAGATGCGGTCGGAAGCGATTGAGGAGGAGATGGATGCGGTGCCGATCCCTGCCGCTCCCGTTGAGTAACTGGTGCCGCCCGCAAAATCGTCGGCGGTGACATTGATGTAGGGGATGCCTGTATTCCAGCCGCTGGTGGAGCTGGTCATTCCGACATCGATGCCATAGGTCGTGTAGGGTTCCAGAAGGACAGGAGTATCGAAGATCCAGGTCATGAACTGCCCGCCGGTCCAGGAGAAGTTCTGGGTCACCGTCTCCGAGTGGATCTGGGTGAAATTGGTGCCCGATATTCTACCGACGCGCACGGTGTAGGTCTTGGTGGGTGTCGCGCCGTTTTCCTCGCTGACCTGATAGCTGATGGACTTGAGCCGCACGGCCGCGCCGCCGGTGGTGATCGACTGGCCGCGGGCTGCGTCCATGAACCATTTATCGGTGCCGGACACATAGCCATAGTTCGCAATGTCCGCATCGTCAATCACTGGCGCTGTGGAACTGGCGGACATGGTGGCGGCCTTGGAGGGAGCGAGAGCAAAAACAATGAAAGCACACGCGGTGGCTATGGTCTGGAAACATGACGGGAGGTAGGTTTTCATGAGTAGGAGGTGCGTTGGGGAAATTTCACTTTCCGATTCTTTGGCAGAGGTGGACGCTTGAGAGCTAGATTGGTTGATTAAAGCTGCTTTCTTTGTAGGGACGCCGCCTGTGTGATGAAATATGCAGATTGCAGATGAATCAGTTCTGAGTCACTTTCACGTCCACAAACAACTTCGCAGTTGGCGTGCCCGTGACGGTGGCGGTGACGGTGGTGATGCCCCCGTTGGTGACGGCATTGAAACTCACCGTCGTGTTGGCACCATCGGTCTGGCCATGGCCGAAGAAAGTGGTCAAATCCTTCGACCAGCGGTAGACCGCCGTAACACCAGTGGCCGGACTGGCATTCTGCGGGTGGGTGAAGGTAAAAGTGTTGCCACTTGTCACACCGGAGACCAGACCACGAGTGGAAGCATTGGGAGCAGTTCCGAAGAAGTTTTCCACACCGTTGTCAATACCGTCGCCGTCCGCATCCTGATCGAAGCCGGACAGTCCAGGAGCCACGCCAAAGCTGTTCATCCAAGTCGCGAAGGTGTTGCCATTAGCGGCGGCTTGGAGATCGACCATGGCACGACCCAGGGCGTCTCCGACGAGCATATAGGTGCCGGCACGCCCATCGTAGTGGCCGTTCGAGGAACCTCCCTCGCTGATCGGATGGGCATAGACCGTCTTCACATTGCCAACAAACTGCGGATAGTTCCCAGCGGTTCCATCAACGGCGAGTTGCGCGTCGAGGATTGCCTTGTCAGCCGCACTCGAGGTATCACCAATGGCCGTCTGGCCGAGTGTGGCGAGAACAAAAGGCGCGTTTGGCACGACTTTGCCGGGGTAGCGGTTGGTGTAATAGTCGCGGAGCTTATTGATTAGAGTGACGAGGTTCTGTTCATAGCGAGTTGCATGGCCCATGTCGTAGCGGTCCTTGTCGCCCTGCCACCAGACGAACCCGGCGATCTCAAAATCACGGCCTACGAAGGGCCTACCGGAATTACCATATTCAGCACCCCAGTTGTCGAGTATATCAACGACGTTGATCGCAGCAACGTCAGGATGAGCCCACTCGCTTTCGTGCGTGAAAAAGCGATCAAATTCCTTGCCTGCGTACCAACCGCCTGAGGTCGGGGGAACCCCGCCCACGGGCCAGGTGCCGAAACCGCCGTAGCCGGGGTAGTTGGTGGTTCCGTAAACCCATGAGGGGCTACCGGCCGGCAGGATGTCCCAGCTGAGACTGCGGTTTCCGATAGAGCTTTTGATGAGGAGCACCGCCTCGTCGTGATACCAGCCCATGACCTGGCCAAAGCCAAGTTCGGGGCCAATTCTGCCACTGTTGGTGCCAAAGCCGGGTGCGAGCGGACCGCTGCTGATGCCAGAGATGAGACCGCGATACTGGACATCCTGGCGGGAGATAAAGCTGCCTGAGGAATTGACCAAGTTGGGGAACTTGTTTTCACGGCGAGTCATGGTCTCGAGTGTCTCAGTGCCCGTGCCGCTCACCGTTCCAAAGCCGAGCATGTTCGACTGACCGGACATGATGTAAACTTTGACCTTCTTGGTGGGATTGCCCGAGGAGCTGTCAGGATCAGGCAGTGGATAGGGAATGTTCGGCTTCGCGGACGCGAGGAACGGGCTAGTGAGGGAGGCGGTGATTTCATACCAGTCGCCAGCGCCGTCGTTGTCCGTGTCCGCATTGTTCGGGTTGGTACCGGTGTTTGTCTTGCTGACAAACACGTCAGTGGCAGTCTCGACGTTGTCAACCAAACTATCTTTGTCGGTATCCGGATCGTTAGGGTTAGTGCCGGTGTTGGTAGAACTCACAAAGTTGCCCGTGTTGGTTTCATAGCCGTCGCGGATGGTGTCGCCATCGGTATCGAAAACAAGGGGATTGGTGCCAGTGTTTGACGCACTGACCCATGTGCCTGTATTTGTTTCCACTCCGTCCAAGAAACCGTCGGCGTCGGTGTCGGGATTGTTCGGGTTGGTGCCTCTGAGATATTCCTGGATGTTGGTGAGGCCATCACCCGCGCCGCCGTTTTCAGTATCCGCATTGGGATCAAGCCCGGTGGCGGAAGGTGGAACGGTGTTGGCCAGTTCATAGCTGTCCGGCATTCCATCAAGGTCCGAATCGACGGTGAATTCGAGGTTGTTGCCGTTGATTTGAAGGGCTCCAGAAATCGAACCGATCGAGCCGAGACGGTTGGCCGGATCCAGCGTGCCGGTAATGCCTCCGGTCGTGGAGATGAGAATGTAAGTATTGGCGGTCATGCCACCAAGGTCGGTGAATACGAAGTCGTTGAGGCCGAGTTGGCCAGTGCCGATCTGAGCGGTGCCGGTGACGGCGATGCGGTCGCTGGCTGCGGGGGCTGCCATCTCGAAGTTGAGTTTGCCAGAACCTCCGACCATGGCCGAAATGTTAAGGATGCCGGTGACAGCCATGGTCCCCACGCCGGAGTTTCCGGGCGAGAGACTTCCTGCCGCGCCGACTGTCAGGCTTTTCGTGGACTGGAGAGTAAACGGGCCCACACCGGCAAGTGTGCCGCCGGAAACGGTGAAATTCTGGTCGCCGGTGGTGATTCCTCCGGCAACGAGCAAGGTGCCCGCCGTAACCGACCATACGTTTTTCGGTGACGAGAAACCGTTGATCCGCCAGGTGCCAGCACCACTTTTCGTGATGGTGAGAACTTCGGCCAAGCCGGGGATGGCAGTGGTGCCAAGCGTGTTGGCGGCGGTGTTAGTACCGGTGAGAGCGAGTGTTTTGGCACCTGCTGCTGCGGTAAGCGAAGAGGTAAACGTCAGCGCGCCGCTTCCGGAAGCATCAATAGTCACGCCTCCGGTTGAACCAGAGAGATTGATCACACGGTCGCTGGAATGGCCGCTACCCGTATAAGTGATGGTGGCTGCGGTGCCCCCTGAGCCGACGCTGATGGTTCCATTCGCGACACTTGTCGGAGCACCGAGGGCGCTGCTACCTGCACCGACGTTGCCGATGGAGTTGAACGAGAGAGCTCCCGCATGAACCCTGGTTCTGCCGGTGTAGCCGTTGTTTCCCGTGAGGGTGAGACTGCTGGTGCCGGTCTTGGTGATACCAACGTTGGTTCCGAGATTGGGGATGTCACCCGAGTAGATGAGGTTTCCAGTCATTTCAAGACCCAGCGTCGAGTCGGTGGCAAAACTCACCGTGCTGGTGCCCGCGCTACCCAGGCCGGAAAATAGTCCGCCCAAAGTGCCTACCCCACTGGTGGCGGAAGTCCAATCATTTGTTGCTCCGGCCTCGACGGTGAGGGTGGCACCGGCACTGACAGTCACATTTCCGGATGAGGGCATCGCGGTGAGTGAACCGAAACGGAGATTGCCTTGATTGATGGTGGTGCCGCCGTTGTAGCTGTTGGCCGCCGAGAGGACCAGCAAGCCGGGGCCGGTTTTGATGAGGCCAGCGGCGGTGCCACGGGTGTTACGAATCACACCGCTGACGGTCGCTGTGGCCCCCCCCGAAGTGCCGGCACCCGCTTGGATGGTGCGCGTGGAGCCATTGAGGTCGATCTTGTTCTGAAAAGTGATACCTGTGTTTTGGGTGTATTGCGTGTTGAGAACGAACGTGGACGGGTTAAAAAAGCCGGTTGCGGCCGTATTGCCCGCTTCATTCGCGGCACCCCAAACCGCCTCGAAGCCGGCGTTGTTGCCAAGAATGACGCTATTACCTCCATTGTTGTTTCCGAAACCGCTGACTCCACCAATGATGCGAAGCTCCGAGGTCGTATTCGCCAGATCGTTCCCGAGCGGACGGGTGAAATTCGTGGTCCAGTAGCTCTCGATGACACCCCCATCCAGGACGAGATCTCCAGTGCCGAGGTTGTTGTTGGAAACCATCGTGACGCCGCCGTTCAGGGTGGTCGTACCCGAATAGGTATGAGCGGGAACTTGGCCAGCGCCGAGGAAGAGGCGACCGGTGCCATTGTAGGTGATGCCACCTGCACCGGAGATTACAGACGTTGTGGCGGTGCCGAAGTTCGTTGTGCCGTTGCCATCGATCGTCAGAAGGTGGCCTCCGTTGTTTACCGGCACGGTGATTGTGAAAGCCCCAGAGGAATTGTTGGTCCAGGTCTGGGCTGCGCCGAGAGTGATGGGGCTGGCGGTCATCGACACCGCGGCGGCCGTGGCGGTCTTGTTGATTCCGCCATTGATTGTTAGCGCTTGACCAGCGGTGCCTAGGGTATACGTGCCGGTGAACTGATTGAAGGTCATCGACCCAACAGCGGTCGGACTGGCGAGAGTCACAGCACCGCCAGCCGTGGCAGCACCGCCGAAGGTGGCATTTTGTCCGGAAGTCCAAGTTTGGTTGGCACTACCGTTCCACCACAGGTTGGCACCGAGCCAGGCAGCACCGCCATTGGTTTGGCCAGCCGTCAGTCCGTTGGCGTCCCACTGGAGCTGGGCGTGCGCCGCACTAATTAATGATGCGACGAGCGGAGTAATGATGTAGCGGTTGAGGCGGATTTTCATGATGAAGAGATGATGGAGATTTTTGTGATTGATTCAGAAAGTGTCGGCTTTGAAGATCGGAAAAATTCGAGGTCGATATTATATGATAACTTCGCTGATTCTAAAAATAATTCTTTCTTGCATTCTATCCCTGAAAACCGATAGTTTGCGGTATGGATAAATGGCAAATTCGCTCAGCGCGGGAACAGGTCGCTATGTATCTGCGTGAGAACCTGGTCGCCGGGCGGTGGCAAGAATTGATGCCTGGATGTGACAGCATTGCTACCGAATTGGGAGTGGGCAAAGACACGGTGGATGCGGCTTTTGCTTTGTTAGAAAGCGAAGGATTATTGATCCCTCAAGGGAAACGCAAGAGACGGAAAATTGCTTCATTTCCTAGAAAAAATGCCAGATACGGTTTGCGTGTGGGTCTGATTTTGAATGCAAGAGTCGATGCGCAGATTCGCTATATTGTAGAGCTGACGATGCGCTTAGAAAACGATGGTCATCGGATCGTGCAGGCATCCAAGACGATGATGGAGTTAGGAATGGACTTAAAAAAGATCGGGGGGATGGCAAAAAAAATGGATGTTCACGCATGGATCATACTTGCGGGGTCTCGCGATGTGTTGGAGTGGTTCGCGAGTAGAACGCAGCCGGTATTTGCTATATTCGGCAGGAGACAAGAACTAGCGATAGCGGGAGTGGGACCTGAAAAAATTTCTGCTTTGAAAGAGGCGGTGAAAACTGTGGCGAATCTTGGGCATAAACGTATCGTTTTATTAACACGAAAACGCAGGAGATTGCCCTCATTGGGAGACTTCGAACAAGCATTTCTTTGGGCACTCAAGGAGAACGGGATCGAGCCAACTGACTACCACATTCCCGATTGGGAAGAGAGCATTGATGGGTTTCACGTGCGACTGAACGCGTTGTTTGGGATCACGCCGCCTACCGCATTATTCTTGGATGAAGCGCCACTTTTCGTCGCGGCACAACATTTTCTGAGCCAGAGGGGACTAAGCATCCCGGAGGATGTGTCGTTATTTTGTAATGATCATGATGCCTGCTTTTCTTGGTGTGAACCGCAAATCTCACACATTCGCTGGGATAGTGAACACATCATCCGACAGGTCTTGCTATGGGCGCAAAACATCCGACGTGGAGTGGAGGACCGAAAGCAAGTGCTAACGAAGTCCGAATTTGTGCGCGGCGGCACTATTGCGCAAGTCAAGCGGTAGGATCGTATTGCAAGCTTGAATGCGTGATGACTCCATTGGGCAACTCCTCAAAGCACTCGCAGATTCCGGCCAAGCCGATAACACCATCATCATTTTCTCCGCCGATAACGGTTCCGTGAAATCGCGCGTCAGGCCTGCCAATCAGAAAAATCATGATAATTCGACCCTCGCACGCGCGTAGCCATTCAATCACGTGAACTGAGTCACGTGGCGTAGCGGCTTTCAGTAAGCCCCAAGACTCTCCCGAATTTTTCTATGAATTGCGTCCGCTCCATCGCCGCGTATATGATCTTGCTCGCATCGGCCTTCGCTCAGGACGCATCGAAGCCTTTACCCCAGAACGCCACAGAGATTTTGGAAACTTACTGCTACTCCTGTCACGATGAGGACATGCAGAAAGGAAATATCCAGTTGGACGACTTGGCTGCTCTGGAGATGCCTAAGCGCTTGGAACTGCTGAACCGCATGCAGGAGCAAATTTATTTCCAACACATGCCGCCGAAAGACAAGCGTCAGCCCAACGAGGAAGAGCGGAAAGCCATTTTGGGGTTTATCTCTGCGGAGCTGGGCGTTCACGGGGCCTCCACCCTGGAAGGTAAATTGCAAAAGCCCGAATACGGAAACTACATTGATCATCAAAAGCTCTTCTCCGGCGAATTCAAGGATGTGCCAGCCTACACCACCGATCGCCGCTGGCTGATCAGCGAGTTCATCTTCAATGCCAAGTTCCAGCGCATCCTTGGAAATAAGACAATAGCAAACCGGGGAAAGGAGCGCTTTGAAGTGGTCGGCAGCAAGAGGCTGCCGGGCGTTTCTTTGGCCAACCCCTTTCTCCTACCCAAAACCGTGGGCGTGCGTTACTACGCAAATGAGGATCTCACAGGTGGTCACCTCTCCAGCATGCTGACCAACGCGCAAGGTGTGTCTGTTTACATGACCGACGTTCTGGTGCCCAAGAGCAAGGGCAAGTATTTGCCAGCGGTCATGGAAATCATCGCAATGGAAGAATTCCATACCGCCACCATTGCCTCGCGCCGCGCATTCCTTGAAAGCCACATCGAACGTCTTTGCGAGGAGCTTTATGGCGACCGCAATGAGGCCATGCTGCCCACCTTCGTACCCGTCGTGCTCCAGCCACTGCCGGAGCTGAAAGAGGGGGAAACATACAAAAAAGCGCCGATACACGTCTCGACAAATATGCTCGAGCAACTGGGCGGGGCACCGCTCGTCTATCACACCCTGACCGATCCCAAATTCGCCAAAATGAGCGACGACGAGTTTCGTGTCTACTGTGAGCGTGTGTGGTTCTACCGCGGCGATCACGAGCGCACGATCCAGAGTCGTATGGCGCTTCTCAGGGAATATGTGCCAGACTTCCGCGGGATCGCCGAGGCACAGCTCAAGAGACACAAGAAGATCGACTACAAGCCACTCGCCGATGAGGAAATGGCGGCGATTCGTGCGGCCCTAGAGAAACATCGTAAGAAGGGCGACCACTACAACACCCTCATCGCCACTTGCGTCGAGGACTGGCAGCAGTCCTTCGCGCAGCAACGCAAAGACGCCGGCCCACCAAGTCCCGAGGTTCTCACCAAACTGGCCAGCCAGCTTTGTTTGCTGATCCTTGAGCGCGAACCCACTACTCAAGAAACTGCTGACTATATTGCTCTCACGCAATCCTATGTCGGAAAGCTCGGACAGCGCAAAGCGGTGCAGAAGCTGATTCAGACCATCCTTCTTTCCACTGAATTCGCTTACCGTAGCGAGCTCGGTTTCGGCGAAGCAGACCAGCACGGCCGCCGAATGATGTCACCGCGTGATGCCAGCTACGCCATTGCCTACGCTCTGACCGACCAAAGCCCAGACGCGGATCTGGTTGCGGCAGCTGCGAGCGGTCGCCTCAATACCCGCGAGGACTACAAGCGCGAGGTCGAGCGCATCCTCGCCAAGCGAGATGTTAGGTCAATCATCGATCCCGTCCTTGAGGACAAGAGCTGGCAGGACAACTCCACCAAAATACCCATCCGCGAACTGC
Source organism: Akkermansia muciniphila (assembly GCA_945890645.1). Lineage (GTDB taxonomy): Bacteria > Verrucomicrobiota > Verrucomicrobiia > Verrucomicrobiales > Akkermansiaceae > UBA956. Next base: position 83,613 of record CAMDCV010000004.1, on the reverse strand, counting down.
GTTTTTTCCGTGAGTTTTTCGGCTACCCCAAGGCACTCGAAATTTTCAAGGATGAGAAACGCTTCGGCGGCGACCGCCTGGATGATTCGACCAACAGAGTGGTCAACGAGGCCGACCGGATCGTGGAATACATTCTAGAGAAAGATAAAAACGTGTTCGAGGAGTTGATCGGCACCGAGGAATTCTATGTCTTCCATGACGGTGACAACGAAGCGATGAAGGCGAAGTCCGAACACATCAAGCGCATCTACGAATATTTCAAGGACAAGGACTGGCAGAAATTCGGTTACAAGGAACTTGCCGAACACACGGATTTCCTCCGCAAAAACCCAATGCGCAGCATCAACCCAGACAATCTCAAGTCCGGCAACCGCTCGGGCGATGGCCTGAAGCTCTTCAAGAAATCCCTCACCTCCATCACTGCCCGTCTCGATAAGGGCCAGAAGGATGCGGCACCCTTTGATCTCTACCGGGGCTACGGCTCTGACTTCATGACCGGCGAGAACGTCGGGATGCTATGGGGCTACAGCAAGGACAACTGGCACTGGTCGGCAACCCAACCTGCCAAGGTGCCCAACCGCAAGGGCATGCTGACCCATCCCGCCTGGCTCATCGCGCACGCTTTCAATACCGAGACGGATCCCGTGCACCGTGGCAAATTCGTGCGTGAGAAACTTTTGGCCGACACCATACCCGACGTGCCGATCACGGTGGATGCGGTGATTCCGGAAGATCATAACAAAACTCTGCGCGCCCGTCTTGCCATGGCCACCGAAACCAAGACCTGCTGGCACTGTCATGAAAAGATGAACCCTCTCGGTAACACGTTCGAGATGTACGACGACTTCGGACGTTACCGCATCGAGGAATTCCTGGAATATCCCGAACATCTTATCACCAAACGACCCGACGAAGCGAAAGATCGCAACCACCTGCTCGATCTCCGCGACATTTACAAGACCCTTCCCGTTGACTCTTCGGGTCATCTCGCCGGCACCCAAGATCCGTCCTTGGATGGGGATCTCAAAGATGCCGTCGATCTGGCGGAGCGCCTGTCCAAATCCCATGTGGTTCGCCAATCCTTCATCCGCCATGCCTTCCGTTATTTCATGGGTCGCAACGAATTCCTTTCCGATTCAAAAACCCTGATCGATGCCGAGAAGGCCTACGTAGATAATGGAGGTAGCTTTGATGCGGTGATTGTGTCATTACTTACCTCAGATTCTTTCATTTACCGCAAACCAGTAGAAAACTAGACCTATGATTAGCAGAAGAAATTTCCTCAGAAACTCGGTGCTCGGTGCCGGTGCCATGTCTCTGGCTCCCTCCTTCAACCAGCTTTTCGCAGCCCCGAGCGGCGCTGGCGCTGGCATACCGAAACGCTTTATTTTCATCCGGAAATCCAGTGGCCTCCGTCCGCTTGAAAGCGCACTCATGAATTTCTCGGCCAAGGACAAGGCACTCGATGACGCGAAGCAGCCTTTCGAGGCAGATCTCAGCACGCACGAGCTGCCCAAGTGGTTGCGCGGTCTCGATGATCACAAGGAGAACATGACCATCCTCCAAGGGCTTTCCGCGAAGATGAGCGAGAACGTCCATTATTCCTTCTCCTCCGTGATGGGTTGCTTCAAGTCCAATCGCAACACCCTCAGTGCCATCAAGCGCACCACAATCGATTTCGAACTCGCCAAACTTTTCCCATCCCCCTTCGGCCACGTCGAGCTGTCATTCGCAGACGGTCGCACCGGCATCGTCTCGGGATACTCTGCCCCCGCACCGCAAACTCGTAACTACTGCTACGCGGATCCGGATACCGCGAGGAGCGAACTTTTTAAATCCGTCCTTAACCCGGACGCTGTCAATTCAGACAATGACATGCTCGCCTTCTTGCAGGGCAAAGAAGGTCTGAAAGAGAGCGGATTTAAGGGGCATGAAGTGAGACGCCAAGAGGCACAGGTTGAATCGATCGATAAGATCCGCGAGCGCAACAAGAAGCTGATCAGCATTTCCGGAACTCTTGCCAACTTCCTGCCCACGCTCGATCCCGTGCATGACAATGGCGGACCAAACGCCAGCACACCCGAGAAGCAAGCGGCCATGACGGACGTTCTCATCGCCGCCATGAAAGCCGGTCTAACAAATGTCGTCACCTACACCATCGATGACCTCGGCACCCCCATCACCGGCCTGCCCGGAAATGAAACGGACCGTGTCGGCATCCACCCGCTCGGCCACGATGAAGCCTTCGGCGGAGTTCCCGCCTGGATGACCCGTGAACAGATTCGCATCAGTCACATGAATCAGGTCAAAACCATCGTCGAGAAACTGAAAGCCACACCTGAGGGTAAGGGCACAATGTTTGACAACACCATGGTGATGTATTTCCCCGAAAACGGAGAAACCCACCACGGTATCGGTCTGGAATCACCCTTCATCATCATGTCCGGAAAAAACTGCAAGCTGGATATTGCAGGTCGTTACATCCGTTTGCCTTTACTCGGCAACGAAGGTCACAAAACCCTCGGCAACTGGTACACCACCTTGCTCAACGCCCACGGCAATCCCATCGAACACTACGGCGATCTCGACCTCGAGATGTCGCGCAAAAAACTCCCCCAGACAGGTGCCATAAAACAGTTCATGGCATGAAAACGTTGCTCTTCCTTCTTAGCACATCGATCCTACTCGCTGTCGAGAAGCCGAACTTAGTCTTTGTGCTATTTGACGATATGGGCTACGGAGAACCAGGATGTTATCGCTCGGAATCAAAACTCAAAACACCGAATCTTGATCGCTTAGCTAAGGAAGGAATGCGTTTTACCGACGCGCACTCCGCGGCCTCGGTGTGCACACCGACTCGCTACGGCCTGCTCACTGGCCGCTATCCCTCTCGCATCGGGCAATATGGTGTGCTCACGACGTTCAATCCACCCATTATCCCAAAAACACGACTCACCGTCGCCTCGCTCCTCAAGCAAAACGGTTATCAAACTGCCTGCATCGGCAAGTGGCACCTCGGCATGGAATGGGAAGGCAAGCCGGGGAATGAAAAAAATATACCCATCGGCACGAAGCTCATCAGCAGCCCGAACGCCGTTGGGTTCGACTATTTTTTCGGCTTCACTCACGCGCGCAATATCGAGACCATCATCGAACAAGATCGTGTGGTCGAAAACGTCAAAGACGTCGATAACCAGCCACGCATGATCGCCAAGGCCGTCGAATGGATCCAAAAGCGCGAGGCAGACAAACCCTTCTTCCTCTATTTCCCCATGTGCCCACCCCACACTCCTGTCGTCCCAGCGCCAGAGTTTGTCGGAAAAAGCGGCGCGGCGGATGAAGTGAAAAAAGATCCTAAATACGGCGACTGGGTGTACCAGGGCGACCACATGCTCGGGCAACTGCTCGATGCGTTAGAAAAGAAAGGACTCGCCAAAAATACCCTCGTCATCGTCAGTGCTGACAACGGTGCATCTGGCCGTCCCTATATACCATTGCGCGCCTCAAAAAGCAGCATTTACGAAGGCGGACACCGCGTGCCTTACGTTGCGCGTTGGCCAAACAAAATCAAACCTGGCTCCGTATCAGATGCCCCCATCAGCCTCAACGACCTCATCGCTACCTGCGCCGACATCATCGGCGCAAAACTCCCTGACAACGCAGGAGAAGACAGCGTCAGCATCCTGCCGGTCTTGAACGGAACTGCCAAAGAATCCGCGCGCCAAGCCACCATACATCAAGCACCCAATCGCGATCTCGCCATCCGCCAAGGCCCCTGGAAACTCATCTTTTTCGCCAACGGTAACCGCGAACTTTATAACTTGCAGTCTGATCTCAGTGAGACGAAGGACCTCGCTCCAACAAACCAAGATAAGGTCAAACAACTCACCACACTCATGCAGGAATTGATCGACAACGGACGCACCACCCCGGGACACCCACAAAAAAACGACACACAAGTCAGCCTCCAGAAAAACGCAACCGGAGCCAAAAACAAAAAGCCCAAAAAACAAAAATAAACCGCCATCCTACATTTCGACCTCACCTTACCATTTGAATTACAATTGATGATTGTCGGTTTTTGATTTTTGATCTCAAAAAATCAGAAATGAAAACTCATCAATCATCAATTTCGACACCTCCATGAAGCTACTCATTTTTTTCCTCACCGCCACCTTTCTCCACGCCGCAGAAAAACCCAACATCCTCGTCCTTTACGCCGATGACCTCGGCTATGGCGATCTCGGCTGCTTCAATCCCGCATCAAAAATCCCCACCCCTCATCTCGATAAGCTCGCCTCACAAGGCATGCGTTTCACCGATGCACACAGTTCCTCCGGTATCTGCACACCATCCCGCTACGCCATGCTCACTGGTCGCCACCATTGGCGCGATTTTTACGGCATCGTCAACGCCTTCGGTGGATCCGTTTTTAAACCCGAACGCCTCACTCTCCCCGAAATGCTCCAGTCCCAAGGCTACAAAACTGCCACCATCGGCAAGTGGCATCTCGGTCGCGATTGGAATGCGATCCGCAAACCAAGCGCAAAGAAAAACGGCATCGCACCCGAAGACTTCGATTGGACAAAACCCATCCCTGATGGCCCGAACGCCCACGGCTTCGACTATGCCTTCGGTGATGAAGTGATCAATTTCCCTCCTTATTGCTGGATCGAAAATGACAAGGTCCTCAAAACACCCGACACCATGATGGACACCGCAAAATGGAAGAAAATCAAAGAAGGAAATTGGGAATGCCGCCCTGGCCCGATGGTCACGGGATGGGATCCCTACCAAAACTTGCCAGAAACCACCCGTCGCGGCGTCGAATACATCAAAGCTCAGAAAGACGCTGAAAAACCCTTCTTCCTCTACTTCGCTTTCCCTTCGCCGCATGCCCCTATCATCCCGAACGATAAGTTCGATGGAAAATCTCAAGCCGGCCCCTTCGGCGACTTCGTTTACGAGACCGACGACTCCATCGGCCAACTCCTCAAAGCACTCGAAGATTCCGGCCAAGCCGATAACACCATCATCATTTTCTCCGCCGATAACGGCCCCGAAAATTACGCCTACGAGCGCGATGAAAAATACAATCACTGGTCCGCTCACCCTCTGCGCGGTTTAAAACGCGACATCTACGAGGGAGGCCATCGCGTCCCCACCATCATCAAGTGGCCGGGCGTCACCAAGCCCGGGGTCATTAACAACGCACTCGTGTCCCAAATCGACTTCATGGCCACCATCGCCGCCGCGCTCAACTATAAACTGCCCGACAACGCTGCCGAAGATTCTCACAACCTTCTCCCATTGCTGAAAGGCGAAGTCGAAACCGTACGCACCACGCACATCCACAACACCAAAGAACCCTACGCCATCCGCCACGGCGACTGGGTCCTCATCGATGGCAAAGGCACCCGCAATGCCGAATGGCTCAAGCGCCACAACTACCCCGACGACAAAAAAGGCCCCGTAGAACTCTACAACCTCAAAACGGATCTCTCCCAAAAGCACAACGTCGCCGCCAAACATCCCGAACACGTCACCGAACTCCAAGCCCTCCTCAAAAAAATCCGCGAGCAAGGCCACTCAGCCCCTCGCTTAGAAAAGTAAAACACGATTCACTATGCCATGAAGTTGCTCCTTTTCGCCCTACTCTGCTGCCACCTCACCGCCGCAGAAAAGCCAAACGTCATCATCATTTTCATCGATGACATGGGCTATGCCGACATCGGCCCCTTCGGTGCTAAGGGATACGAGACTCCGCATCTCGACCGCATGGCAAAGGAAGGCATGAAGTTCAGCGATTTTTCCGTATCGTCCGCCGTCTGCTCCGCCTCGCGTGCCGCCCTTCTCACCGGTTGCTACAATGCTCGCGTGAGCATCGCCGGTGCATTCGGCCCGAGTGATTCCGTAGGTCTCCATCCTAACGAAATCACCATCGCAGAAATTTGCAAACAACACGACTACGCCACTGCCTGCTTCGGCAAATGGCACCTCGGCCATCACCCGAAATTTCTGCCCACTAACCAAGGCTTTGATGAGTATTACGGCCTTCCGTACTCTAACGACATGTGGCCCTACCACCCCAAAACAAAAGCCTTTCCCGCGTTGCCACTCGTCGAGGGAACCAAGATCATCAATCCCACTGTCACGCCCGAGGATCAAGTTGTACTCACCACAGAATACACCAAGCGCAGCGTCGATTTCATCAAACGCCACAGAGACAATCCATTCTTCCTCTACCTCGCGCACACCATGGTGCATGTGCCCTTATTTGTTTCCGAAAAATTCAAGGGTAAGAGCGGTAGCGGCCTCTACGGCGATGTTGTCATGGAAGTGGACTGGTCCGTTGGGCAAATCCTCGATACCCTCCGCACACTCGATCTCGATCAAAACACACTCGTTATTTTCACCAGCGACAATGGCCCCTGGCGATCCTATGGCAATCATGCTGGTTCCGCCACGCCACTGCGCGAGGGCAAGGGCACCATGTGGGAAGGCGGCTGCCGCGTGCCCACCCTCATGCGTTGGCCCGGAAAAATTCCCGCTAACAGTGTGTGCGATGAGTTTGCTTCCACCATCGATATCCTCCCCAGCATCGCAGCAATTAACGGAGCAAAACTCCCCGATCACAAAATCGACGGCAAGGATATCCGCCCGCTCATGTTCGGAGAAAAGGACGCCAAGTCACCCCACGAGTTTTTCTATCATTACTACGCCAATGAATTGCAGTGCGTGCGTGACCGCCAATGGAAACTCATTTTCCCGCACACTTATCGCACCCTAGCAGGCAAACCCGGAGGCACAGACGGCATCCCCACAACATATTCCAACGCCAAATCGGCCCTCGAACTATACGACTTAAAAAACGACGCAAGCGAATCAACTAACCTCGCTAGCCAACACCCCGAAATCGTCGAGCGCCTCACACAAGCCGCCCAAAATGCCCGCAATGATCTCGGCGATAAGCTCACAAACAACAAAGGCAACGGCGTCCGCCCCGCAGGAAGCCTCAGCGCCGATGACCAAAAGTTGAAGTAGCAAACCGTGGCGGAGGCCTCTGGCCTCCAAGCCTTCAAAAATCACACCAAAATCCCACCTTGGCACAAATCTCGGGAAATGATACACCGCTTCTATTGATCGTCTTAGAATCCAGTAAACAAGACCACCATGCTAAAAAAACTCCTTCTCCTCATCACCCTCACACTGCCCCTCGCCGCGGCCAAACCTAACATTATTTTCATCATCGCGGACGATCTTGGCTACGGTGATCTCGGTTGTTATGGGCAGAAAAAAATCAAAACTCCTGTGCTCGACAAACTCGCCGCAGACGGCATTCGATTTACCCAACACTATTCCGGTTCCACCGTTTGCGCACCGGCACGTAGCACCCTTATGACCGGCGTCGACACCGGTAAAACTTGGCTCCGCGGCAATGGGGAATTTGAACTGCGCCCGGACCCCGCGGATCTCACCGTCGCCACTCTTTTAAAACGCGCCGGCTATCGCACCGCCATGATCGGCAAATCCTGCGTCTCGGGTAACACTCAGAATCCCAAGCACGTGCTCGAAAAAGGATTCGACGTATTTTACGGTACAACTAGCCATGAAGATGGTCATTTCCGCTATCCTCTCTTCATTTACAATCAGGACAAAAAAGTCGAGCTAGAGGGTAACCAACTCCACAGCGGCAAATCCTACGACGCCGAACTTTACACCGTCCGCGCCGAAAAATTTATCGGAGAAACCGACGGACATTTTTTCCTGCTGCTCTCTTACCCCATCCCTCATGCCGCAGTGCTGGGACCAGAGGGATCCGTTGCAGGTGGCGCGGGCATGAAGCATACGAAAGGCCATTACACCGAAGTAAAAAATCCTGCTACCCATTACCAGGCGATGGTCGAAACCATGGACGGTTACATCGCACGACTCCTCACTGCCCTTGAGAAAAAAGGCGTCGCACGTGACACGCTGATCATCTTCACCAGCGATAATGGTTCCCACTCCGAGGGCGGCTATAACCCGAAAATGCTCCACTCCTCCGGTCCTCTGCGCGGTCACAAGCGCGACCTCTACGAAGGCGGCATCCGCGTGCCTACCATCGCTCATTGGCCCGCCGGAATTAGCAAAAAAGGCAGCAGCGATCACATCTGCGCATTCTGGGATTTCATGCCCACTGCTTGCGAAGTCGCTGGCATCGATGCCCCCAAGGGAATCAACGGCATCTCCTACTTGCCCACACTCACTGGCAAAGGCGAACAGCGCAAGCACGACTACCTCTATTGGGAATTCCACGAGCAAAATACCCGCCGCGCACTCCGCCAAGGCGACTGGAAACTCGTGCACTATGATGTCGCGAAAAATGGCAAACCCGAACTCTACAACCTCGCCAACGATCTCGCCGAAACCAGAAATCTCGCCGATCAAGAAACAGAGCGCGTCACTGCGATGGTGAAACTGTTAGACCAGCACCACCAACCCTCTCCCATTTTCCCCAACCCCTCATTGGACAAATAATCATACCTCATTCTTTTTTTGGGGATAAATACACCGCATGAAACAACGCCTCATCGCCGCCGCACTTTTATTCATCCTACCCATTACAGCGGCGGAAAAACCTAACGTTATCCTTATCCTCACCGATGACCAAGGCTACGGCGACATTGCCGCGCACGGTAATCCCATCCTCAAAACACCCCATCTCGACAAACTCCACGCCGAGTCCGCGCGCTTGACCGACTTCCATGTCGATCCCACTTGCTCACCCACGCGCGGCGCCTTGATGACCGGAAAATATTCTCACCGCGTACGAGCATGGCATACCATCGCCGGCGGAAACCACCTGCGCGAAAGCGAGATCACTATGGCCGATGTCTTCCGCGCGAACGGCTACCGCACCGCAATCTTCGGCAAGTGGCATCTCGGCTCCAATTTTCCCTTCCGCCCTATCGATCGAGGCTTCGATGAATGGCTCGGCCAAGGCGACGGCGGCACAGGCACCACCGATGACCATTTCCTCAATGACCGCGTCAACGATCACTATCTCCACAACGGTGATTGGAAACAAATCAACGGCTGGGCACCCGAAGTCTTTTACAACTCCGCCATCGACTACATCCGCAAACGCAACATAGACCAGCAACCTTTCTTCGTCTATTTGCCCACCTACCTACCCCACGCCCCTCACACATTGCCCGATCCCAAATGGGCCGATGAATACAGAAAAAAAGTCGATGATAAAACCGCCTACTTCTTCACCGCTATCGAAAAAATCGATGGCCTCATCGGCAAACTCCGCGCCACTCTTTCCGAGGAAAAAATCGACCGCGATACCATCATCATTTTCATGACCGACAACGGTGCCACCAGTGGCTCCGAAATTTTCAATGCTGGTATGCGCGGAAAAAAAGGCGCAATCTATGACGGCGGTCACCGCGTCCCATTCTTCCTCCATTGGCCCGCCGGGAAACTGCGTCAAGGCGAGGACATCACGACGCTGAACGCCCACATTGACGTTCTACCCACCCTCGTCGAACTCTGCCACCTGACCCTCGCCAAGCCGATCGATTTCGACGGACGCAGTTTCCACAATCAATTGACCAATCCAGCGGCAGAAGTTCCCGAGCGGACGCTTTTCGTCGAAACACAACGCACCTTTAAACCCGAAAAATGGCAAAACGCGGCAGCTATGACCACGCGCTGGCGACTCCTCAATAACACCGCACTCTACGAAATCAAAATCGATCCTGCACAAAATGAAAACGTCATCAAAGATCATCCCGAAGTCGTCGCGAAGTTACGCCAAGAATTCGATGCTTACTGGACTAAGGTATCCCCGGGTGACCGCGACCGCGCCGTGTTCATCGTCGGCGACGAACGCGATCCTGAAACTTTTCTTTCAGCCTCGGACTGGTATCTTCCGCAAGTCCCATGGAACCACTCGATGGTCGCCGCCGGACCAGCACATTGTGGCGATTGGCAAATCCGCGCCGCACACACAGGCAGCTATCGATTCGAAGTCCGACGCTGGCCACGCGAAGCCGACGCACCCCTCGCCGCAACCCCCGAGATCAAAAAAACTGTTGATGCTTGGGACGCCACCGGGCCCAAGCACGACCTCGTATACGGCAGCAAAAAAACACCCTTTAAGAAATTACCCGTAGCATCCGTTCGCCTCACAGTCGGCGATAAAACTCAAACCCTCCCCGCCGCCGATGGCGCAAACGAAGTGATTTTCAAAATCGATTTGCAAAAAGATCAATCCCAATCCGTAAAAGCCGAACTACTCGACATCAGCGGAAAAGTTATTTCAGGTGGATACTACGTTTATAGTAATTTGTTAAAATGATAACCTAACTAACATTCCCACAATCAAAATTCCACAACAGTCCTTTTTAAACGCTACACGAACCCTTCACCATTCATTTCCCATGAAATCACTCCTCTCACTCATCCTATGCGCGACATTCCTCAGCGCCAAACAACCGAACATCGTCTTCATCATCACCGACGACCAAGGCTACGGCGACATCTCCGCTCACGGAAATCCCATCCTCAAAACACCTCATCTCGATCAACTACGATCGGAGAGTGTCCGCTTCGAAGACTTCCACGTCAGTCCCACTTGCGCTCCCACACGCAGCGCCCTGTTCACCGGTCGGCATGAATTCAAAAACGGCGTAACTCATACGGTCCTCGAACGCGAACGACTCTCGCTCAACTCCATCACGCTCGCACAAACACTGCGCGATGCAGGCTACGCCACCGGCATTTTTGGCAAGTGGCATCTCGGCGATGAAACCGAATACCTCCCCTCTGCACGAGGCTTCACTGAGATGTTCATCCACGGTGCAGGCGGCATCGGACAAAGCTATCCCGGTTCCTGCGGCGATGCACCAGGCAACAAATACTTTAATCCCGCCATTTTTCACAATGGCAAGTTTGTGAAGACCGAAGGCTATTGCACCGATGTCTTTTTCCGCCAAGCCAGCAGTTGGATTAAGTCTCAAAAGGAAGCGGGAAAGCCCTTCTTCGCCTACATCCCCACCAACGCGCCGCACAGCCCCTACATCGCTAAGCCGGAAGACGCCGCGCTCTACGAAGGCAAGGTTGATAACAAGCAGCTTGCCCATTTCTATGGCATGATTCACAACGTCGATCAAAACATCGGCAAGCTTCTCACTGAACTCAAGGACTGGGGCATCGACCGCGACACCATCGTTATCTTCATGAACGACAATGGGACCGCAGCAGGCGCATCAGTATTCAATGCTGGGATGCGCGGCAACAAAGGCAGCGCATGGCTCGGAGGCACCCGCGCTTCATCGTTCTGGCGCTGGCCAGGCACATGGAAACCCGCCGAAACCAAAGCCCTCGCCGCCCACATCGATGTTTTCCCCACTCTCGCCCAAGTCACCGGCCTTACCTTATCCGAAGCTGCCAAAAAACAAATCGAAGGCAGAAGCCTCGTGCCTTTGTTAGAAAACACCAGCGCACCTTGGTCTGATCGCCATCTCATCACCCACCAGGGCCGCTGGCAAAAAAACGCCGACCCAAACCAATCAAAATACCATATGACCGCCATCCGCAATACCCGCTGGTCTATGGTCAGTGAAAAAGGCGGTGCAGAGGCAAACTGGCAACTGTTCGATCTAACAAAAGATTATAGCCAGAAAAACGATGTATCAAAAGACCACCCCGAAGTCGTCAAAGAACTTAGCACCGCCTTCGACAAATGGTGGCAAGAATGCCTCCCACTCATGGTCAACGAAAAAGCCATAGGCCCGAAACTCAATCCCTTCGCCGTCCGCTTCTGGGAGCAATTTGGAGGCGGCCCAACAGAAGCCGACTACCAACGCATGAACCCCAACAAAGGCCTTGAACCCAGCAACAATAAACCAAAACGCGATAAAACAAAGAAGACTAACTGACGATCGATGATTCTGGATACTTGATTTCCCCTGACAAAAAATCCAAAATCAAAAATCAAAACTCGTCAATCATCCTGCGTTGTCACATGAAAAAACTCCTCACACTTCTCGCCTTCAGTTTTTTCTCCCACGCCGCAGAAAAACCCAACGTCCTCTTCATCGCTGTCGATGACCTCAACGATTGGATCGGCTGCCTCGGCGGCCACCCCCAGACAAAAACCCCCAACCTCGATAGACTCGCCGCCAGCGGCACGCTTTTCACCAACGCCTACTGCGCCGCGCCCTCCTGCAATCCCTCGCGCTCTGCCATCTTCACCGGTCTGCCCCCCCATCGCTCCGGCCTTTATCAAAACACCCAAAAACTCCGCGAGGTCATGCCCGATGCCGTGCTCCTCCCGCGCTATTTCTCGAACAATGGCTACTGGTCCGCCGGCTCCGGAAAAATGCTCCACTACGTCATCGACCCCCAAAGCTGGGATCACTACTACCCCGATAAAGAAAAAGACGATCCATTTCCCCGCACCCACTACCCCGAAAAACGCCCCGTCAGCCTCCCCGTCGGCGGGCCCTGGCAATACAACGAAACCGACTGGGCCGCCCTCGACGTCACCGACGAACAATTCGGAGGCGACTGGCTCGTCACAAAATGGATCAGCGAACAACTCCTAAAAAAACACGACAAACCCTTCTTCCTCGCCTGCGGGATCTATCGTCCTCACGAGCCCTGGTTTGTCCCGAAAAAATACTACGAGCCCTTCCCCCTCGAAACCATCCAGCCCGGGCCCGGCTACAAAGCGGATGATCTCGACGACGTCCCACCCATAGCCCAAAAAATCGGCCGCAACCGCTACTTCGCCCACATCCAAGAGCACAAGCAATGGAAACAAGGCATCCAAGGCTACCTCGCCTCCATCCACTTCGCCGATGCCATGCTCGGACGCGTTCTCGATGCCCTCGAAAAAAGTCCCCACCGCGACAACACCATCATCGTCCTCTGGAGCGATCACGGTTGGCACCTCGGTGAAAAAGAACACTGGCAGAAATTCACCGGCTGGCGCATCGGAGCCCGCGTCCCCCTCATGATCCGCGTGCCCAAAGGAATTTCCACGCTCCCCGCAGGCACCCGCCCCGGCACCGTCTGCGATCAACCCGTCAACCTAGTCGATCTCTACCGCACCCTCATCGACCTCTGCGCCCTTCCCCAAAAACCCGGCATCAGCGAAAACAGCCTTCTCCCCCTACTCGAAAATCCCGTGGCCCCCTGGCCCCATGCTTCCCTCACGCATCTGGATCATCCGCAAAACTATGCCATCACCACCCAACGCTGGCGCTACATCCACTACAACGGCGGCCAAGAAGAACTCTACGACATCCACACCGACCCCCACGAGTGGACCAACCTCGCCCAACTTCCCCAGCACAGCGCCCAACTCGCACAAATGCGCGCCCTCAAACCCCAACAAATCGCACCCACACACGAAACCCAACCCGGCATCAGCACCTTCGTCGCCGAAGTCGAAATCTCCGCCGAAACCCAAGGAACGCCACCTCGCTCTCCTGCCTCATCCACACCCGTCACCGTCCTTTTTCAAAACCATCGTCAAACCCCCGTAAAACTCATTTGGATCGATGAAAAAGGTACACGCCATGAAAAAGAAACCATCCTCGGTGCGAGTCGCCGCATGGTCAAAACCTTCGCTGGCCACACCTGGCTCATACAAAATCAAGACGGCAGCTCACTCGGCCACATCACCACCCCCGCCAAACCCACCCGCGTCTTCATCCGGTAAATCCATCTAACGAAAAAACCGATTCCATTCATCCCACACCAGAAGGTTGTGAAAAAATCATCACCCCCGTGATCCTTGAATCTCTGGGTCTCGGAAAGTGACAGGATTAATCCAGTCGCACTGTATCTTTAGTTGAAACTTCTCAGTCCAGAGAACTAAAACTTTATGAGGCGACTCCATTTTCTTTACTTCATGCTGATTGCCATGATCAGCTATTTCCTGTTAGCCATCACTCAAGCACAGGCGGGGGTCTTCAACGTGCGCGATTTCGGCGCCGTGGGCGACGACAAGACTGACAACAGCCCCGCGTTTACCAAATGCCTTGAGGCACTCATCGCCGCAGGAGGTGGGCGGATGGTTCTCGCCGATGGCGTCTATCGCGGTCGGATCATCATTCCCGCAGTCTCAAAACCTCTCCCAAGCTGGATCACCGTGGAAATTGTCGGCGAGAGTGAACCGACTCCGGTGTTTGGAACCATCGGTAATTTTCCCCTGCAAAACAAAGGCACCATTGTCAAATGCTTAGCGGAATCTGGCGAGGCTGTCATCTCTGCCGCGAAGTCGCCTAACTCTCTCTACGGTGGTTTCTCTGCTGTGTATGTGGTCATCCGCAATGTGGAAGTGCGGACCTACGATAACCCTAGTATCAGCGGCATTGATCTGCTCTACGCGATGCAGTGCAGGGTGGAAAATGTCTTCATCAACACCGGTGTTTACAACGTGCAGGCCTCTCAACCGACAGACTCCACCAAGGGATTAGTCACGCCCGTGAGCAACAACGCCGCCCTCACAATTTTACGCAACGTGACCGTGACCGGCTATCACACAGGAATCATGGTGTATGAGCACACCGACGCGGATAACATCGTCGTCGGAAGTAACATTCACGGCCTTGATTTTAGCACCGCCCACCATGCCTCCCGCTTCGGACGGGTCGGCGCTTATCGCAACACCCACCACGTCACAGTCAGCGGCAAACATGGCTTTTCGATTGAGCAGCTCAACACGGAACAACCGGGACCAGGACAAACGACAGATCAGAACAAATGGCAGACACTTGTCAGCGATCTCAACGATCCGCAAAATCTCGGCAGCGCCGACATCAACTACTGGGTCGTCGAGGGAAATGTAGGGGCAGTCGAGAAGTTCACCCGCAACGGCGGAGCCAACATCCGCACCCGACGAATCGGCTCCGCTCCCTAAAAGAATCAACGATCCACTCATGAAAAAATGCACCCTACACCCTTTGATCCTCCTCAGCTTCGCGCTGCTGTCTTCCTCGATGATCGATGCCGCAGAACCGCGCAAACCCAACATCCTCTTCATCCTCGTTGACGACCAATCACCCTTCGACTTCAAATTTTATAACCCGCAGTCCACCCTCGACTCTCCCAACATCGACCGCCTCGCCACTGGCGGCATGATCTTCGATGCCGCTCACCACATGGGTTCCTTCACCGGCGCGGTCTGCACACCCTCGCGACACATGATCATGAGCGGTCGCACTGTCTGGCACTTACCCATCGGCCATGGTTCGAAAAATTGCCCGCCCGATCTCGAAAAAAACACCATCGGCGCTGTCTTCAATCGCGCTGGCTACGCCACCATGCGCACCTGCAAGCAAGGCAACAGCTACGCCGATGCAAACAAACAATTCACCGTCGTACACGATGCCACCAAACGCGGCGGCACCGCCGAAACCGGCAGCGCTTGGCACGCCGAACGCGTGCTCGATTACCTCGGCGAACGGAAAGAGAAAAAAGACACACGACCCTTTTTTATCTACTTCGGCCTCTCGCATCCCCACGACATCCGCGATGGCACACCCGAGCTACTCGCAAAATACGGTGCCACCAACCACAAAGATCAATCATCCCCACCAGCCCCTAACCCCAAACAACCACCCCTCCCACCCAACTGGCTGCCCGCTCATCCCTTCGACAACACCAGCATGAACGTGCGCGATGAGAAGTCAGTCAGCGGCGTCTGGCAACGACGCGATGAAGCCACGATTCGCAACGAACTCGGTCGCGAATACGCCTGTTCCGAAAACATCGACATCCAAATCGGTCGCGTCCTCAAACAACTCGAAGAAATGGGCGAACTCGATAACACCTACATCTTCTACACTGCCGACCACGGCATCGCCATTGGTCGCCACGGCTTGCAAGGAAAACAAAATCTCTACGAACACACATGGCGCGTGCCGATGATCGTCAAAGGCCCCGGCATCAAGCCCGGCAGTCGCGTACCTGGCAACATCTACCTCGGCGACCTGCTCGCCACCTTCTGCGATCTCACTGGTGTAGCAGCACCAGAAACCAACCAAGGCACCAGCTTCAAGCCCGTACTGCTCGGCGAAAAACAAAGCACCCGCGATGTCCTCTACGGCATGTATAGCGGCGGCGACAAGCCCGGCATGCGCAGCGTAAAACAAGGCGATTGGAAACTCATCGAATATGAATCCACCACCACCAAGACCCGCGAAACCCAACTCTTCCACCTCAAAGAAAACCCCCACGAACTCATCGCCGAGCACAAAGATCCGAAAGCCACCAACCTCGCGAAAGACCCACAACACGCCGCCAAGCTCACAGAAATGCGCGCCCTCCTCCTCGCCGAAATGCGCCGCCTCAACGACCCCTGGCGTTATTCAGATCAGCCCGACGATGGCCTAACACCTCCCAAGAGCGACCAACCTCGCGACAAGAAAAAACCCAATAAGAATAAATAGGATTAGGAGTTATAATTCAGAAAGCATTGCATTCCATTCTATTTCACCTCAAAAACTTTCGAGTATTTCGTGCCTTTCGTGGTTAAAAATCCTTATTAAAAGCTCCCAGCTCCATCAACCAGACCGAATGAAAATCCTCACACTCCTTGCTCTAACAGTTTCCCTAATCGCTCAGGAGAAACCCAACATCGTCCTCATCTACGCCGATGACCTCGGCTACGGCGATGTGCAATGCTATAACCCCGAGCGCGGAAAAATTCCCACCCCTCACATCGACAAACTCGCCTCTCAAGGCATGCGTTTCACCGATGCCCACTCATCCTCTGCCGTCTGCTCTCCATCACGCTACTCGATGCTCACCGGACGCTACCACTGGCGCAGTTCCCTCCAGAGCGGCATCGTGGGCACTTGGGAAAAATCTCTCATAGCCCCTGATCGACTGACTCTCGGCGGTCTCGTCCAACAACACGGCTACCGCACCGCCATGACAGGCAAATGGCATCTCGGTTGGGACTGGCCCATCCCCGCAGGCAAAAAGAATCTCCTCCAAGGATCGAAAGACAAAGACATCCCCGCCACCGCCGAGCAGCAAGCGATGTGGAAAGAACTGTTTTCCCAAGACATCCCCGGTGGTCCCATGGATCGCGGCTTCGACCGCTACTTCGGCACCTGCGTTCCGAACTGGCCGCCGTATTGTTTCATCGAGAACCGAAGAACCGTCGGCATTCCCACCGAATTTCTCCCCGTCCGTCTCTTCCGCAACTCCCAAGCCAGCACCCCGGGACCCGCGTTAAAAGACTGGACCCTCGAACCAATTCTACCCGCCATCACCGACCGCGCGTGCCAATGGATCAGCGAATTTTCCAAAGGCGATGCTCCCTTTTTCCTCTACATGCCCTTAACCGCCCCCCACACACCCATCGCCGTCAACGACGCATGGAAAGGCAAAAGCGGCATCGGCCCCTACGCCGATTTCGTCATGGAGACCGATGCCATGATCGGTCGTGTGTTAGCCACACTCGAAGAATCCGGCGCCGCGAAAAACACCCTCGTCATCTTCACCGGCGACAATGGTTGCGCCCCCTACATCGGCGTGCCGGAGATGGAAGCGAAAGGCCATTTCCCCAGCGGACCGTTGCGCGGGTATAAGTTCGATGCTTGGGAAGGTGGTCATCGCGTCCCCTTCATTGTCCGCTGGCCCGATCGTATAAAGCCCGGCACCGTCAATCCTCAACTCGTGCAACAAACCGACCTGATCGCCACCTTCGCCCAAATCCTCGGCACAAAACTACCCGACAATGCGGGCGAGGACAGCTTCAGCATCTTACCATTGTTAAAAGGCGGCGACAAACCCATCCGCACGAACGGAGTCAGTTGCTCCGCTGGTGGTGTGCCAGCCCTAAGAGACGGCCCCTGGAAACTCATCCTCGGCACACCAGGGCACGGTGGCGCGGGCCCGAACATCCACCTCTACAATCTCGCCGATGACCTCGGAGAAACAAAAAACCTCTCCGCCACCATGCCCGACAAAGTCACTGAAATGAAAAACCTGTTAGAAAAACTCATCACCGATGGCCGCAGCACCCCGGGCGCATTGCAGAAGAATGACGTCGAAGTACGACGCTTCCCTATCAAAGGGAAGCCTGTTAAACGAAAGTGAATATTTATCATTCAGCAGATTCTATTTCTGTAACAACCCCTCCACAAAACCACGTATTCTTGATTTACCTCACATGAAAAAAATCCTTACCCGACTTGTCATCGCATTGTGCACTCTGTCGCTCACCTCTGTAGCGATCGCACAAGAAAAAACCGAAAGCCCCGCCGGCAAGCCTTACGTTTACAAAACCTCCGCAGGCAAAGAGCGCAAAATGGAAATCTTTTTCCCACCGAATCACGACCCCGCGAAATCAAAAGTCCCCGGCATCATCCTCTTCCACGGCGGCGGCTGGAGTGGCGGCACACTCGATCAATTCCGCGTCGCCTGTGCTTATTTCGCCAGTCGTGGACTCGTCTGCGCCACAGCAGAATATCAAATGCTCGGCAAAGGAGCTAAAAAACTCCCTGCCGGTGAATCCAAAAAACGCGTCTGCGTCACCGATGCTAAAACCGCTATCCGCTGGTTCAAAAAAAATGCCGCCGAGCTCGGCATCGACCCCGCCCGCATCATCACCGGCGGCGGCAGCGCAGGCGGCCACATCAGCGCACTCGCCACCATGAATCCTGGCCTCAACGATCCAACAGACCCAAAAGACATCGACACCAAAGTCGTCGCTTATCTGTGGTTCAACCCCGCCTTCGCTCCGGATGACAACAAAGACCCCGAAATCGATGTCCTCACCCACATGAAAGCCGACCTGCCACCTGCCATTTCCTTTTTCGGCGACAAAGACGAATGGAAAAAAGGTTGGGACACCGCCTATCAAAAATGGAACACACTCGGCGTGAACAGCATCGCACTCCACATCGCCGAGGGTCAAAAGCATAGCTTTTTTAATAAAGACCCGTGGCGTACCATCACACTCATCGAGGCGGACAAATTTTTGGTCAAAAACGGCCTCCTCACCGGTGAGCCCACTCTGAAAATGCCCGGCACAGGCGAAAAATTGACTCCCGCTCCCTAACACTTTTTTGCATTCACTCTTCATCATTCATCTCCCATGAAGCGACTCCTCACACTAATCTTTCTCTACTCCTCCATACTCTTAGGCGCTTCAGAAAAGCCTAACATCGTCGTCATCTTATCTGATGACCAAGCCTGGACCGACTACGGCTTCATGGGGCATGAGCATATTAAAACGCCCCACCTCGATAAGCTCGCACAGAACAGCGTCGTTTTCGAGCGCGGCTATGTTGCCTCACCGCTTTGCCGCCCATCGCTTGCCTCAATCCTCACCGGACGCTATCCCTTCGATCACGGAGTCACAGGAAACGACGTGGACGGCAACAACAAGCGAGCAGAACTAGACATTCCCGTGCGAGAAAAATTTCACAAACTCCCCAGCTTCGTAAAACTTCTCACTGCAAACGGCTACCTCGCTCATCAGTCCGGCAAATGGTGGGAGGGATCGTTCAAGGATGGCGGCTTCACTCACGGCATGACTCAGGGCGAACGCCATGGCGATGCAGGACTCACGATTGGCCGTCAAGGACTAAAGCCCATCAACGATTTTCTCGACCACGCCACTGCCGAAAAGAAACCTTTCCTTCTTTGGTATGCGCCATTCCTCCCCCACACCCCGCACAATCCACCAGCACGCCTTCTCAAAAAATACACCCAAGCCGGCCGCGCGCCCGATGTCGCCCAGTACTACGCGATGTGCGAATGGTTTGATGAAACATGCGGCGAACTCCTCGGCCAGATCGAAAGCCGCGGACTCAGCAAAAACACCCTCATACTCTACATCTGCGATAACGGCTGGGCCGCCACCAGCACCAATAAAGCCGATCCCAATCAGAAACTGTGGGAGGGTTACGCCCTGCGTTCAAAGAGCTCCCCTTTCGAAAATGGCATCCGCACCCCCATCATGGTTTCTTGGCCCGACAAGCTGACACCAGCGCGCTCGCCTCACTTTGCCCATGCCATCGATTTCTTTCCGACCATCGCCGCCGCTGCAGGAATGGAAGCACCCAAAGACCTACCCGGCATCAATCTGTTAGAGGAAAAATCCCGCCAAGCGCGCGACACCGTTTTCGGCGTAACCCACTCTGTCCACAATATGACACCCGGCAACCCCGACGACACGCTTCAATACTTATGGTGCGTTTCCGGAGACTGGAAACTCTTAGTCCGTCACCACGGCAGCGACACCACCAATTACAAAAACGTCCACATCTGGGACAAGCAACCGATTCGATTGCATAACGTAAAAAACGATCCACATGAAAAAAGCGAACTATCATCAACTCACCCCGAGATCGTAGAAAAGCTCAGCAAAAAAATCCAAGACTGGCATCCCGTCACTAAAAAATAACAATCCCATCCGTGGCGGAGGAGCTAGCCCTTCGTAGCTTCAGCAAAGTAGGGTCTCGCCTCCCAGCCCTCCAACAAAATACAATCAGTTGTCAGGAGTCAGGAGTCAGGAGTCACAAAAAATCAAAAACCAAACCTCAACAATGATCAATCGTCAATCTTGCCTTTTGCCTTTCCTTCGCAGCTAAGTTTGGGAAAAAACCTTACAAAATTCATGAAACTCCACCTACCCACAACCCTACTTCTCTTCCTCTGCGCCCTCTCTCTCACAGCCGCAGAAAAACCGAACATCATCGTCATCTTCACCGATGACCACGGCTACGCGGACCTTGGATGTCAGGGGCTGCTCAAGGATGTGAAAACGCCGCATCTCGATCAAATGGCAGCCGATGGCACCCGCTGCACCAATGGTTACATCACCGCACCCCAGTGCATTCCCTCGCGTGCAGGCCTCCTAACCGGACGCTATCAACAACGCTTTGGCTTGGAGGCAAATGGCAGTATTCCATTACCGATCGATGAAGTCACCATCGCCCAACGCTTGCAAAAATCCGGTTACCGCACTGGCATGGTCGGCAAGTGGCATCTCGATCCGAACCATGCCTCCACCGAGTGGATGCGTGAGTTCATGCCCGAAGCCAAGGGCGAAAAAAGTGCCATCCCACCGAAGCTGGCCAACCCCTACATGCCCGACAAAAGAGGTTTCACCGATATCTTCAGTGGTCATACCCAAAGCTACCTCGCGAACTACGATCTCGATGCCAAAGATATCAAGCCTAACCGCAATCTTCGCAAAGAGGGATTCCGCCTCGACATTCAAACCGACGCCGCACTCGCATTCATCGATCGCAGTGCCAAGCAACCGTTCTTTCTCTACCTCGCCTATTTCGCACCCCACGTGCCGCTCGAAGCAACGCAAAAATACCTCAAGCGCTTCCCCGGCGAAATGCCGGAACGCCGTCGCACAGCGCTTGCAATGATCTCCGCCGTGGATGACGGTGTCGGACGCATCCGCGAAAAAATCGAACAGCGCGGCCTAACGAAAAATACAATCTTCTTCTTCCTGAGCGACAACGGAGCTCCCCTGAAGATGGACATGAAGGACCTACCCCTTTCTGATCAGAAAGGCGCGTGGGATGGATCGCGCAACGATCCTTGGGTCGGAGAAAAAGGCATGCTCACCGAAGGCGGCATCCGCGTGCCCTTCCTTGTGACATGGCCAGGCACAATACCCGCTGGTAAGACCTACGACCAGCCCGTGATATCCCTGGACGTTGCCGCCACCTCGCTTGCGATTGCGGGTATGGAAAAAGCACCAGAACACGATGGGGTAAATTTGATTCCCCATCTCACCGGAAAAGCCGAGGGTCCTCCGCACGAATTTTTGTATTGGCGATTCTGGAACCAGAGCGCCGTGAGAAATGGCCAATGGAAATACTACCAAGCCGGAGATAAAAAATACCTCTTCGATCTCACAAGCCCGGAACACGAAAAAGTCAATCGCATCGCCCAGCATCCCGAGATCGCCGCCCAATTGCATGCCTCCCTTAAGACTTGGGCCGACACTCTTAAAAAACCCGGTTTGCCCAAGGGCCCGCTCAATGACCAAGAACGCGAATTGTTCGATCACTTCTTACCCGGCGATCCATAAGCCATTCCTGTAACATCCGGCTTTCAAGACATTCGACTTTGCGACCGTCCAAGTTCTCGGCCACGAGTACAATACTAGCAAATTCGGCGAAACCACACCGTCACAAATGCAGCCATATTTCCAAAACATGACTCCACACTAATCACATCAATCGTAGGGTTCAATGAAAGCCACTCTCTTGCTGCGGCTTGTGCCAACTCAATTCTTTTACGATCAAATCCAACGGTATGGATTCCCGAAGCGGAACCCTCGAAACGCATATACTCGATTGCAGGTGGTGGTAAAGGAGGTGGTGTCATTGTAGGTGTTTTTTCAGACGAATGATTGATTAAGTATCTGTGGAAATGTCATCCCACTTCTGATCCATATAGCCGGTTAGCCAATTCAAGGCATAGTGACGTTCTTTTACGACACCGCCTTCAAGCTTCGCAGGCGATTCTTTGCTCTTGAGGCGCGCGTCCACTACAGCCCAATGATATCTGTAGATGAGATCAGCTTCGTCCAATATCAACTCTAGAGGTCGCAATTTCGCATCATTGATAAACTTAGCTAAATCCCTATCTCGCAAAAAGCCAACGGCCTTCGCTACGTCACAGATTCCCTCAGGCTTTTTGAGTTCGTCCACATATCCCAAGGACCAAAGTAATACCCATAAGCACTCGTAACGCCAAGAAAATTGGATACGTTCTTTCTGTGTAGGCTTGGTATTTTTTATGAACGCTGCTTCCTCAGGACTGAAGAATTCATGAGCTCCAAACTTTATCACGAGACTGTCGATCGTCGCTTGATCAAGCCCTTCTCCCTTCACTGCTGCAATCGTTACTGCAATCGCCCTTTTAGCGATCACTTCTTTTGTACGAGTAGTTGCTTCTTTTGAATCTGCAATGACAGGCAAGTGTTCGATCACCGGAACACCTTCTTTCTTTAGTCGCTCCATGGACTTCACTTTGCGCGCCTTAGCTTCTTCGGATGGTTGTGCGGCCTCTTTTTGCTCAATTTTCACCTTACGCTCTGCTGGTGTTTGAGCGGTCAAAGTGCTTACACAGATAATTATGGATAAAACGCCTAAAAAGTATTTCATGTTCATTCTGGCAAAGTATTGAATGGATAGCTCGGGGTGCCACCGCGAAAAATTGACGCTTGAAGTAAACATAAAATTCCACCCCATGACAAGGTGATATCTTGTGTCAGCTTCGTGAACTCAATGGCCTAGCCACATGTGTATTTAGTTCCATTCGTCAGTGAATCAAGGGCATTCCGAAAGAAGCGATGTTACGCCATACTCGAGCTTGTCCTTTATTTTGTAAAAAATGATGGTCAAATCTGATACTGCTATTGCGCATCCGGCCACATGATGTGATCCAAGATCGCTTCGATGCTTTTCACTTCCACATATGTCGTGGTCGGCACAACGGTGGTGGAAGCAGTGTCCGAAGTGAATAAATACACGGAATAGGGCTTCCCCACACGGTCTTGCACATCGTAGCGAGGAAGGGGATGATCTTTGAGGAATTTTTGGGCATTGCCCCATTCTTCCTTTGTCTTGGTGCCGTAGTTCACGAGCGCGGCATGCTCTACCCTTTCTTTGGCGAGCTTGATGTATTCATCCTTGGCGAGCATCGTCTGGAAACGCAATTCAATGCGGTAAGTCTCAAATCGGGGCTCGGCACCGATGGCCGGACTCACGATCTGTTTGATTTCAACTTTGAATTTCGATTCAATCACAATCGTCGCAGGGCTTTCCTGCACGTTCCAACGCTCGAGATTGACTTCCTTTTTAATCTCTGTGGCGTAGAATTTAACGGTAGTGGCAAGGTCTTGATTCTCCTCACCCTGTGCAGGGTTCCACAATGCAGCGAATAATAAAATCACTACGAAATTGGTGATGGCATTCATAAATGAGAATGATTTGGAAGAGCAGAAGCTTTATAAAAAATACATTGTTTCAT
The DNA here is from genome assembly GCA_945890645.1 of Akkermansia muciniphila. Lineage (GTDB taxonomy): Bacteria > Verrucomicrobiota > Verrucomicrobiia > Verrucomicrobiales > Akkermansiaceae > UBA956. The sequence goes on along the minus strand of CAMDCV010000004.1, from coordinate 59,583 downwards.
CCGATTAGTCCGCCCAGTGTTAATCCGACAATACCCGTGCAGATGAGGCCCATGATCAAAAGTAACGAACACCCGGAGCTACTGGATTTCTGCGCCTGCCACTCCTGATTCGCAGTCAAATCCGTGCGACAGTGAGGGCAGATGTTTGCGAGTCGTGAGATCGGTTCTTTGCATTCGGGACAGTGGGCTGTGCCTCCTGGGCGATGTGTGTATTTAAATGACATAGGTGTAGTTGGGTTTAGTGGAGCGTATAGTGAATCTCGTATGCTTTGGTGTCGCGCGGCACGTCACGTTCCCGCTGCCGAGTTATGATGCGCACTGCGCTTCCATGTGAGTGCCGCCAGCCAAAAAGCAAACAGTTGCAGAGGTTCGGAAATGGCATCAGAACACTCAATCACAGCACGCCGCGTGAATGCATGTACAGGCTCGATTCTCCCAACTACTCGGTCATCAATGACAATCTCAAAAGCTCTTTGAAATGGTGACTGCGCCGTAAGTATGAAGCACACATCATCGCTAGAAACCTCAAAATTGCGAAATAACGCAGAAGGCTTCTGCGCCTCCGCAAGCACACGTCCCGCATTTTCGAAGGTCCAATGGCCACTGAAGAATCCATGTTTTTTGATGTCGTAGCCACTATTCCCGATCACTATCAGGCCCTGCTCTGTGAGCCAGTCATACGCAATGGTAGCGGCTCCCGACGAGAGGCCTCGCGCTGTGAAGTCCCAGGAACAAAGTGATTGCGGTAGGCATTCGATCATTGGTCAACTCTGTGTCTTGGGGTTGGATGTGAAATGCATGGCAGAGTAAAAATGTTGTTTCAATTGCCCAGCTTTTCTTCACCAGATTGTACGTTTTTCTCTGTTGTTTTTGTGTCAGCTTTCTCATTAGGGGAAACCACAACCACTTGCACAGACGCTACGGGCTTGAATTCAGGGGGCAACAATAACGACAGCTCTCCATTTCCTTTGCTATCTTTGCAAGGCGTCCATGAAATCCTAAAAATCTTGGTTTCGCCGGGAAGAATGGAGTCGACGGTAGGGGGATTGGTGAAGAAGGAACGACGCTCAATTGATCCATCTTTAGGGTATTGAATGCCGATACCGTCCCAAACCCATTCGTCACGTACCCTCTTTCGGTTACTGGGAACTATGATCTTATGATTTCCGTGATTCGTTGCTGTGATCGTTAACTCATAGGGCTGACCCGCGATGGCGGGCACTGCGGGAATTTTCAAAGTAGTTTCAATCACTGCTTCCATTTTTTCTACCTTCGGCGGATCCGCTTCATTCAACTCTGCCATAAACTTTTCGCGAGCTTCGTCGGCACGGGCGACGGACAGAAATGCCAATACCAGGAGCGGAAGTGGAGTTGCGAACAATCGAATTCTTTCATTCATAAGACGTGAATATAGTGATGATTTTTCCTTCTGCATTGTGCATTACGGATTAGCTTCGTGGCCTAACCTACTTCGGTTTGTATTCATACTTGGGCTCCCAGTCTTTCGGCGCTATCCCTGCTAGACCGATGAATGACCACATCGGACAATAGATGTCACCGGGTTCAAAAAAGCATTTGTTTTTGAGGTAAATCTTGCCATCGATTTTTTCGTAAACTGTCGCTCCGGGCATATCCATCATTTCGCCCAAACCTGTTTGCTCCTTGGTGTAGGGCATGTCTTTGTGCGAGGCCATTTTGAATGTCCAACCGCGACTCTTGGCGAAGGCTTCTTGTTCCGCAGGCGAATCCGTGGAAACCAGCACTACCTCCATCGCATCAGAAAGATGCGGCAATAACCCCGTAAAGCCATCAGCCCAAAGGGTGCAATAGGGGCATTCTTTGCCCATGTTGTGAATCACCAGCAACTTCGATTTTTTCTGGAAAAGCTGCGAGAGAGTCGTACCGCCCGCAGATGTTTTGAACGCATAGTCCTTCACTTCAACCGGCTTCGCTTTCACTCGCAACTCTCCTAGGTGCTTGATGAGAAGATTGATTCTCTCTTCCACTTTTTCCTGATCGGCGAGGTTGATATCGCTGTTCAGATCGACCTTCTCCTCCGCCTGAATGCTAGCGAGTGAAAAGGACATACCAAGAATCAATCGAATGATGTGTTTCATGAGAATGTTAAGTTTGATGCGAGTCACTAACGGGTTATTTGATTTTGTCGATGGGATCTCGACTACTTGATTTCCTTGAGCACAATACCAGGATATTCCGGCACATTCACGTGCACGAGCCCAATCCCTTTGGCGTAGTAACTTTTTGTCGGGAATTCTTTATGGTGATGCGATACCTCGATGGTTTCGTAAGTCCCGGCGAGGGTAGTGATCTTATAGTCGAGCGCAGTGATTTCGGAAATCATGCCGTCTTCATTCTGCCACTGCTTACCCACAGCTAAAGGAGCCGCAAGCACCACGGAATCCCTGTTCGGCACAAACTCTTGAAGCACCTCGGTGCTGGAGTATTCTTCTCCCGAGGAATACACTTGCTTCACTTGGACATCCGAAACTTCATAAATGAGCAACATACTTGTGCCACCGTTCTCCACGAGAACTTGCACCTGCTTGCCATCGGCTTTTAACACCCTGTGAGTTTCCCCACCGTTTTCATAGCCGCCCGTAAATTCCTTCACCATCGTTTTACTCGGAAAATAAGAAGCGACCGAATTCACTCCAGCTGCCGCATGGACAGATGGCTCTTTTGGCTCACTCTTGCCCTCGTTTTGTGTGCTTTTGTTTTCCTTGCAGCCGAGTAGGCTAGCCACCCACACCGCGAGCAGAAGATTCGTGATTTGTGTTTTCATACTTGATTGCTTTATTTGTTGAGGGTTGGCGTTTCCAATGTCGAGCCGAAATCAATCAGTGCGTTATAGAATATTGATGGGTGGTGAATTGTACAGCGATTCCTGAGATTAATCTATACAGCTCGCATCACCCATCGCTTGACAGGTTTCAGGACAAAAGAACATGATGCAAACAGTCAATACGCCCTATGCCGATCCGTATGCTAGTTTTTTGGTTGTTATCGTTCTCCACGATGGCCGCTGCAGAAAAATTTACCTTCGAACGCCCGCTGATGGGCACGCGTTTCACGGTTGTGTGTTATGCCGATGACCGCTCCGCCGCGGCAAAAGCCGCGAAGGCTGCTTTTGCCCGTGGTGAGGAAATCAATCAGCTCGCATCGGACTACTTACCAGAAAGCGAACTATCGCTGCTTTCCACAAAACCCATCAATACACCCATTCCCCTCACGCCATTGCTTTATGAAATGTTCGATCACTCGCGCAAGATGGCGGAGTTAACAAATGGCGCATTCGATCCAACCCTCGGCCCACTCACAAAGCTCTGGCGCAGCACACGCGATAGTGGTCGCTTGCCCGATGCGGAAATACTCCACGCCGCAAAGGATGCCACCGGCTGGCGGCATTTCACGCTGAATCCCAACTCCCGCAGCATTACATTGCTCCGTAAAAGCATGGCCTTCGATCTCGGCGGCATCGCCAAGGGCTACGCCGCTGATCTCATGCTCGATACCATGGTGGCGGCTGGATTTCCCCAAACGATGATCACAGCCGGAGGAGACATACGCCTCGGTGATGCGCCCCCTGATCGCAAAGGCTGGAATGTCGCGGTGCAGACCTTTGATCCCGCCAAGCCCGACGAAGTCCTAACACTCGCCAACGCCGCCGTTTCCACTTCCGGCGATCTCCATCAATCGGTGAAAATCGATGGCATCGCCTACTCGCATATTCTCGATCCCGCCACCGGCCTCGGCCTCACACGTCGCATCGCCGTCACAGTCATTGCCGATGATGCGAAACGCAGTGACCCACTCGCCACCGCCGCTTGTGTGCAAGGGCCTGATGGTATTACAGCGCTTCAAAAACTCCCCGGCGTACACTCAATAAAACCTCGAGTCTTGCAAGATTCCGCTCCTCCTCTACGTTCTGGCAAAACAAGCGAATGATGAACGACGATAAAAAACATAGCCGCAGAAATTTCCTGCAACACACCCTTCTTGGTGGCGCAGGATTAGGCTTTGGCGTCGCCACGACTTCAGAGGTACAGGCCGCGCCCACGCCTGATGCGTTTACAGCCGAGATCGAGCAAACCGTTGATGTGCTAGTAATTGGTGGCGGCACCGCTGGTCACGTTGCTGCGATCCAAGCGGGACTCGCAGGAGTGAAAACACTACTCATCGAACGCGGCGCGCAGCTAGGTGGTGCTATGACCACCGGCGGTGTCGCCTTTCCCGGACTCTTCGATGCGTGGGGCAAACAAATCATCGCCGGCATCGGCTGGGAGTTGGTGAAAGAAAGTGTCGAGCTTGATAGCGGCACATTTCCCAACTTTGCCAAAGTCCCGCAACACCATTGGCAAAACCAAGTCTTCATCAACCAATTCCTCTACGCGATCCTTGCCGAAGAAAAATGCGAAAAAGCCGGTGTGCAAATCGCCTACTACGAATTCCCGCAAGCCGTCACCAAATCCGCTGACGGCTGGCAAGTCGATTGCATCGGCTTCGGCACCAAACGCCGCGTGACATGCAAGCAAATCATCGATTGCACGGGCGGTGCGGAAGTCGTCGGATTGTTAGGTCTGCCACGCCTGCGCGAAGACGAGCGCCAGCCTGGTTCCTTCCTATACATGATGGGCAAAGCACACGATCCCGGACGAAATCAAATCCACCGCCTTTACGTCCACGGCGCCGACTCCACCAACTCGCGCACCGTCACAACCGCCAATCTCACCGGTCGCAAATCCATCCTCGAAGAACTGCGCAAGAAAAACCAACGCCTCATGCACCTACAGCCGGAAACCGGCTTCCGCGAAAGCTTCCGCATCGAAGGCGAAACACTCATCACCGTGAACGATTACCGCTCGGGGAAAAAATTCGACGATGCCATTTGCTATGCGTTTTATCCTGTCGATCTCCACACCAAGAGCGGCGTGAAACCAGAACCACTCAAGCCAGGCATCATCCCCACCATTCCCCTGCGCGCACTGATCCCCAAGGGCAGCCGCAACATCATGGTCGCCGGGCGCTGCGTCAGCAGTGACCGACTCGCCAACTCCGGCCTGCGCGTACAAGCCTCCTGCATGGGCATGGGCCAAGCCGCCGGTGCCGCCGCCGCGCTCGCCGCAAAAGCGAATACCACGCCCTTGGACGTGCCCCTGAAGGAAATCCACGACCTCCTCCGCACTCACGGCGCGATCATCCCGGGCGATGTCTAACAAAAAAAATCCCCAGCTCGGCACACTGCGCAGGAGAAGCGTTTCGCTGCTCACCGCACTGACCTTTCTCGTGCTCGCCGTGACCGGCGTGCTCGCCTTCATCCAGCCATTTTCCCTCGGCATCATCGGCTTGCATTCATTGATGGGATTTTTCTTCATCGCTCTCATCGTCCTCCACATCACCAACAACAGCCGCCCACTCAGCAGCTACCTGCGCAGCAAAGCTCTGTGGGTCACCTTCGTCATTACCGCCTCTCTGACAGCACTCTTCTGGTGGCAACCAGCGCCTGTAAAAACCATACTCGGCTGGAGCGGCAACCTCGGCCCTGCGATGGAACGCTTCGATCTGCGCGAAGACGAATTGATTTTTCACTACAGCCCTTCCCCCGAGTATAAAATGCGGCTCGCCGTGAAAACCGGCCCGTCGTACGACACCACCCCGCCGCCAGTCGTCAGTATTTGGTTAGAAAACCAAGGCGGCTATCACATCAAAACTCTGCTCGCTCCCACCGCCGCCGAGGAAAGTCCCTACTGGTCCTTCAAACACGCCGGCTGGGAAAAAGCCAAAGCCGATGCGGAAAAAACTCCCATCGATGCCGTCACCTCGCCCACACCCAATGGCTCCTTCGATCCCGCCGACTACATCCTCCCCGCCGCGTCAAAAGAAGATGCCACCCCCTACAGCCTCTTGTTAGAAATCAACCAGCCCGGCGACAATCAAGCCTCACTGGTGTATGCCGTGGAAATCGACAACACCCTCCCGCGCACCTTCCAATTGTTAGACCAACGCGGCTACCCCAAACGCGAACCCAACGATGAAAACGGCAAAGAAGTCTGGGGCTTATACTATGTCGATAGCACCTTCACCACCGCCCTCGACCTCATCGACAGCGCGCTACTGACCATCGAACGCCCCCGTGGCGGAGGCGTCTCGCCTCCAAGCCTCAACAACGAATCAATAGAGAATCATTAAGACAGAAAAGTGTGTGACAAGAAAATGAAGTCATCAGCCTCATGATTTTTCTGCCCCAAATTTTTCTATCCAAACTCCAATGCCAAAGCAAAGTGCCTGTCCCCTGGCACGTTCATAGCCATCGCACAACCGCGGATGGTGAGTTCTTGCACCTACCCCTCCAGCTCATCCAACGTTCCCAAGCCGGTGATACGCTGTAAAAATCTTACCCCCATAATCCTCTTGGCATCCGCCGTCTCCCCTTGTTACTCTCACTTGTCATGAGTTCATCAAAATCTTCCTTCGATCAAGCGGCTGCACTTCGCAATGTCGTTAGGAGAGAACAGATCGGATACGGGCTAACCGATAATAGCCAGCGAATCATCGTCAGTAATTACGATTACAAATCTTTCCTCGCTTACAGCAACGCCCGCCACTTCGCTAATGGCAAACTGTCTCTTGCCGTATGAATAAAAAATCCTTCAGCGAACGCGACATCTGCACCAAGTATATTACGCCTAATCTCATAGCGGCAGGCTGGGATAGCGATACTCAGGTTCGTGAAGAAGTCAGCTTTACCGATGGTCGCATCTATGTGCGGGGAAAAATCCATGCGCGCGGCGCTCAGAAGCGCGTGGACTACATTCTTTACTACAAGCCGAACATCCCACTCGCGGTCATTGAGGCTAAAGACAACAACCACACCGTCGGTGCAGGAATGCAACAAGCTCTTGGTTACGCCAAACCACTTGACGTTCCTTTCGTTTTCAGCTGCAACGGCGACGGCTTTCTCTTTCACGACAAGACTGAGAAGTCGGGCCCTATCGAGACAGAACTCGCGCTTAATGCTTTCCCTTCTCCTGAGCAACTTTGGCAAAAATACAAAACATTTAAAGGCATCACCGATGACGCCGCAGCAATTGTCGCGCAGGATTACTTTTCCGATGGCACAAAGCGCACTCCACGATACTATCAGCAAATTGCCATCAACCGCACGGTCGAAGCCGTCGCCCGCAACGAAGGGAACAACCGCCATCTCCTCGTTATGGCCACAGGCACGGGCAAGACTTACACAGCTTTTCAGATCATCTATCGACTTTGGAAAAGTGGTCTCAAGAAACGCATCCTCTTCCTAGCAGATCGGACGGCACTGATCGACCAAACTGCTCGCGGCGATTTTCGCCACTTCAAGGGCGCGATGACCATAATCAAGCACAAACAAATCGATACTGCCTTCAGCATCTATCTAGCGCTTTATCAGGGGCTATCCGATTCGAAAAATCCCGATGCCGATGCTTACAAGCAGTTCAGCCCCGATTTCTTCGATCTTGTCATTGTGGACGAGTGCCATCGCGGTAGCGCACGTGAGAATAGCAAATGGCGCGAGATTCTCGATTACTTCGGAAACGCTACACACATTGGACTTACAGCGACGCCAAAGGAGACTAAGGAAATTTCTAGTTCCGAATACTTCGGCGATCCACTTTACACGTATTCGCTGAAACAAGGGATCGATGATGGCTTTCTTGCGCCTTATAAAGTCATTAAGGTCACTCTCGATATCGACGTTGAAGGCTGGCGGCCAAAGAAAGGGTTCAAGGACAAGGCAGGAAATGAAGTGGAGGACCGCATCTACAACCGCAGCGATTTTGATCGCAACATAATAGTCGAGGAACGCCGTGAACTCGTGGCGCGCAAAATCACCGAATTCCTCAAAGGCTCAGATCGTTTTTCCAAGACCATTGTCTTCTGTGTGGACATCGAGCACGCCGAAGGAATGCGCCATGAATTAGCGAACGCCAACTCTGACTTGGTTTCTCAGAATAGCAAATACGTGATGCAAATCACGGGAGACAATGATGAGGGCAAGCGGCACTTGGATGCCTTTATCAGCCCTTCCGAGATGTATCCTGTAATCGCCACGACTTCAAAACTCATGACCACGGGTGTCGATGCGCAGACCTGCAAGCTCATCGTGCTTGATGCAAACATCGGATCGATGACTGAGTTTAAGCAGATCATCGGACGTGGCACCCGAATCAATGAGGATTACGGCAAGCATTACTTCACCATTATGGATTTCCGTGATGTCACAGCCTTGTTTGCGGATAAGGAGTTCGACGGAGATCCCGTGCGGGTGAAATTGGCGACGGAGCACGAAGACATATCGGATACCGATGCAGAATCTGACGATGATAACGTCACTGATGAATTCACGGGTGAAGAAATTGATTTTCCAGAACCGGAAAAGCCCGATGTGTCGATTGCCTCCGAGTCGTTTGCGGAATATCCAGCACAGAGAAAAGTTACAGTTAATGGCGTGGAAGTTACCATTCTCAAAGAGCGCGTACACTATCTAGACGACGACGGTAGAATCATCACGGAGAGTTTACGTGATTACACCCGCAAGAATGTGCGCAGTGCCTATGCTTCTCTCGATGAGTTCCTCACTTCATGGAATCAGGCTGATAAAAAGCGCGCCATCGTAGAAGAGTTGGAACGGCAAGGAGTCTTCTTTACTGCCCTGCAAGAAGAGATCGGTTCTGCATTTGATCCTTTCGATTTAATTTGTCACATTGCTTATGATCAGAAACCACTTACGCGTAAAGAACGCGCCGATCAGGTGATGAAACGCGATTATTTCGCAAAATATGGCGACCTTGCCCGCAGTGTAATTACGGCTTTACTCGATAAATATGCCCACGACGGTGGCCTAGACTTCGAAAATCCTGAAATTATACGTCAAGATCCACTGAGTAAGATTGGAACTCCCGTGGAAATCATGCGAGCCTTCGGCGGCAGGCCCGCGTACGATGCTGCCATTCTTTCTCTTGCTCACGCACTTTACAAATCCGCCTAATGTCATTCTCTCGCCCACCAGACCACTACCTCGCGAGTCTAGTGTATGAGCTTTGTAAGCTGCCTACCGAGACTTCTTGGGTTGAATTTAAGCACAACAACGCTGACCCCGCGATGATTGGCGAGCGAATCTCTGCACTCAGTAATTCTGCCGCTCTAGAGGGCAAAACATATGCCTACATGCTCTGGGGCGTGGAAGATGGAACCCATCGACTAGTCGGTACTTCATTTAATACGTCGTTCGCCAAGGTGGGGAATGAAGCATTGGAGAATTGGTTGCGGCACTCGCTCACGCCTTCACCGCACTTTTCCTTTCACTCCATCCAACTTGAGGGCATGCCTATCGTGATTCTAGAAATCCCGCGTGCCACGCATACTCCAATCCAATTCAAAGGCATCGAATACATCCGAAATGCATCTTACACCAAAAAACTTAAAGACTTTCCTGAAATAGAGCGCGGTCTCTGGCGGGTGTTTGAGAAAACGCCGTTTGAGAGCTTAGCCGCCATCGGCCAACTTACTTCCGAGGAAGTTCTACGGCTGATCGACTATCCCGCCTACTTCGATCTGATGGGCATAGATTTACCATCAAACCGTGAGCAAATTTTAGCACGCTTACAAAGTGAGAACCTCATCACAACCACTGACTCTGGAAAATGGTCCGTCTTAAATTTAGGTGCCCTCCTATTTGCCAAGTCTCTAGCGGACTTCCCTGGTTTAGCGCGTAAGGCCCTGCGCGTGATTCATTATCAGGGACGGACGCGCATCGTTACTCTTCATGAACAGATGGGTTCCAAAGGCTACGCGAACGGTTTCGAAGGCCTCATTGGCTATATCAATGGCCGCTTGCCTCACAATGAGGTTCTCGGCACGGCACTGCGCAGAGAGGTGCCGATGTTTCCGGAAATGTCCATCCGCGAGTTAGTTGCCAATGCTCTCATTCACCAAGATTTCTCTCAGACAGGAACGGGGCCAATGATAGAGATTTTTGATGATCGGCTGGAAATCACTAATCCTGGGCTGCCGCTCATCGCAACCGACCGATTTCTTGATTCTCCGCCGAAGTCGCGCAATGAGGCCCTAGCTTCTCTCATGCGACGCATCGGCATTTGTGAGGAACGAGGTTCCGGTATCGATAAAGTCGTGCATGAAACGGAAGTATTTCAGTTGCCGGCCCCTAGATTTGAGACCACTCCCTTGCATACACGCGCTGTTCTATTTGCTCATAAGGACTTTGAAAACATGACGACCCAGGAACGCGTTCAGGCGTGCTACCTCCATGCCTGCCTGCGCTATCTTCTCCGTGACTACATGACGAATGAGAGTCTTCGCGAGAGATTTGGGGTGACATCAGAAAAGATTGCCGCCATCAGTCGCGTCATCGCCTCAGCAAAAAAGGTGGGGGTGATCCTACCCGCCGATGACGCTCAGGGACACAAATTTGCCCGCTATGTTCCTCACTGGGGCAGGTAATTCTTATTTTCGCTCATTTTCGCTTAGAACCTTTTTTAACCCGCACTCCAGACTTTTTTCCTTCATTATCAACGATTTACCACTCATTTATTCGCCGTTTTTATTTTCGCTCATTTGCACTTGAGCCTGAATTGCGACAATTTGATACACATTTTTCCATGCCCAATATTTCTTCCATCATCAAAAATGTCCGCAATATCATGCGGCAGGATCGCGGGGTCTCCGGTGACGCGCAACGTCTCGAGCAGCTCGGCTGGTTGCTCTTTTTGAAAATTCTCGATGATAAGGATCAGGAACTCGAACTCATCCGCAAGGGCTACCAATCCGTCATTCCTGAGAAACTCCAGTGGCGCAACTGGGCCGCCAATGCCGAGGGCATCACCGGTGAGGAACTCATTTTATTCATCGACCACCCCACCGACGGACTCTTTACCACTCTAAAAAAACTCCAATCCGCTAAGATTCCCCAGCGCGCCGCCCTCGTCCGCGAGGTCTTCGATGGCTCCAACAACTACATGAAGTCCGGCTACGAGCTGCGCAAGGTCATTAATCAGCTCAACGGCTTCGACTTCAACAACAGCGAAGACCGCCATGTCTTCGGCACCGTCTATGAGTCCATCCTCGTCGAGCTGCGCGATGCCGGGAACAAGGGCGAATACTACACGCCCCGCGCCATCACCCAGCTCATGACGCAGATGACCGCGCCCCGGCTCGGCGAAAAGGTGCTCGACCCCGCCGCTGGCACCGGCGGCTTCCTCAGCGCCGCCATCGACTACATCCGCGAAAAGGAAGTCCGCACCCTCGACGACGAGGCCATTCTCCAGAAATCCATCACCGGCTGGGAGCTGAAGCCCGTCTCCTACGTCCTCGGCCTCACCAATCTCATCCTCCACGGCCTCGACGTGCCAGACTGGCATTACCTCGACAGCCTCAAGACCGAATACAACACCATCGGGCCCAAGCAGCAGGTGGAGTGCATCCTCGCCAATCCGCCTTTCGGCGCCAGCATCGCCGACGGCGTGGAGACGAACTTCCCGCAATCCTTCCGCTGCCGGGAATCCGCCGACCTCTTCGTCATCCTCATGATCCAGTTGCTAAAGCCCGGTGGCCGCTGCGCCATCGTCCTGCCGGATGGCTGCATCACCGGCGACGGCTACAAGGAGCGCATCCGCGAAAAACTCCTCACCGACTGCAACCTCCACACCATCATCCGCCTCCCGCAGTCCACCTTCTTCCCCGCCACCGTCTCCACGAACCTGCTCTTCTTCCAAAAAGGCACGCCCACAAAGGAAATCTGGTATTGGGAGCACCGCCTGCCCGAGGGGCAAAAGAGCTACTCCAAAACCAAAGCCATCCAGTTCGACGAGTTCGCGCCGCTCATCGAGTGGTGGGACAAACGCGAGGCAAGCGACGTCGCCTGGAAGGTGAAGGTCGAGGATCTCAAGCGCGGCTTTGATTTGGATGTGAAGAACCCCCATCGCGAGGAAGAGGAAAAAGACCTTTCGGCCTCAGAAGTATTGTCCCGGCTCAATGCGTCGGTGCAAACGACGCACAAACTCCTTGCTGAACTTCAAAAGCAGATCGGATGAACTGGCAACCTACCAAGCTATCCGAATTTCTCACCGAGCGGGACGGGCGGATTAAATATGAGAGCGCCAATCAGCTCGGGCTTCAGCGGATCAAGAAAATCGATTTCTCCGGCAACATCCATCTGGATGCGGAGACCGACACGAAGACCGACATGATCCGCGTGAAGAGCGGGGACTTGGTCATCTCCGGTATCAACGCGGCGAAAGGCGCAATAGCTGTCCATGCTGAGGACGACGATGTGTTGGCGACAATTCATTACTCCGCCTACGAGTTCAATGCTGACCGAATCTCCGTGGACTTTCTGAAGTGGTTTTTCAAGAGCCCCGAGTTCAGCGATTTGTTGAGAGAGCAGATTCCCGGCGGCATCAAGACTGAGCTGAAGCCCAAACACATCCTTCCGCTTCAGGTGAAGCTTCCGAAACTTTCGGAACAGATAACGGTGGCCGAGCGGCTAAACCGCTTCCGGCTCGAACAACTCAAACTGGAGCACGAAATCACCCACCAGCAATCCCTCCTCGCCAAGCTCAAGCAAGCCATCCTGCAGCAGGCGATTCAGGGCAAGCTGACCGCCGACTGGCGCGCCGCCCACCCGGACGTGGAACCCGCGAGCCAGCTCCTCCACCGCATCCAAGCCGAAAAAGCCTGCCTCATCGCCGCCAAGAAACTCCGCCCCGAAAAGCCCCTGCCCAAAATCACCCCCGCCGAAATCCCCTTCGAGATTCCGCAGGGGTGGGACTGGTGCCGGTTGGGCGACATCAACATGAAGTTCCTGGGTGGCGAGGCATACCAAAGCGGGTCGATCCTTCCAACCGGGACCAATCAAGTGGTGCGAATTGGCAACATCAAACCCGATACGTTGGAGCTTTCCAAACGCCCTGCATTTATCTCTGATTCCCTTGCTGAAGAAACTTCGGCTAGTCGTCTTCAGCCGGGAGACATCTTGGTGACAATGACCGGCACCTACCAAAAGAAGGATTATTGCTTCACAGTCATGCTGACAGAGGAACACTTCGGCGACAGGCGGCTTTATCAGAACCAGCGCGTTGGCTGTTTCAGGCTGCATCCCGAAATCCATAAACCGTTTCTAATTCGCGCACTCAAGTTGGCACCGCTTCTCGATCCCGTTTTTGAATCGTCAACAGGTGCGGCGAATCAGGCGAACATCAGTAAGGGTGCACTTCTGAATATCCTCATCCCCTTGCCACCCCTCGCCGAGCAAGCCGCGATCGTGGAGCGGGTGGAGGCGCTGATGACGACCTGCCGGGCACTGGAAGCGGAGATCGAGCACGCCCGCACCCACGCCGCCCACCTCCTCCAAGCCGTCCTCAAAGAAGCCTTCGCCCCCTCCACCAATGACAAGTAGCTCGCCATGACCGATCCCGACGACCTTACCACGCTCGTTCCCAAAGGCTTGATCCAGCGGATCAAGACGCACTTTACCAAAAGGATCGAGAAAGCAGTGCAAAGTTACCGCTTCAACGATGCGGACGAAGACTCCATCACCGGCGCACTCGGCCAAGCGCTCTCCACCCCGCATCCGATCGTCGTCTCCACGTTCAAGGGTGCGGTTTATTCTTTCGCCATCGAGAGCTACAAGATTCTCGGCAAGGGACCGGGTACGCCGGAGAAGAGAACTGGCGCGGACGGCATCATCCAGATCACCGTCGAAAGCGACGGGAAGCCCATCTTCGCGAAGGGCCTGCCGTTTCAGGCCAAGAAACTGATCCGCTATCACGAACCGGAAGTGGCCCCACAGGCGGCAGACATGTTCCGCACTTCAGGTTCAGGCATCGTGCTGCGTTTCAGCCCCGATGGCTACGATGCCCGCGACGTGCGGCACTCCTTGGCGGAGGAAATCGACGAAGAAATCCCCACGCCTACCGGGTTCGCGCCTCTCGGCACGGTCATGGGAGATTGGTTCCTCAAGTGTGAAATCGGCAGAAGAGACCTGACGTTTAACCGTAAGGAGCCCGATCCCAACGTGGAAGGCAAACGAGGCTTCTGGGTCTTTGATACAAGGATTCTTAAAGCCGACACGAACCGGCCTGAGTCTTAGCGATAGCAGGAAACAGTGTTTGACATCTTCCACGGCGACACCCTGCTCAACGAGTGGGAAATCCGAAAGGAAGGGACCCGCCACTCCCGCCGGGTCGAGATGGACCCACATACAAGCACAACGCGTTTCTCACGGAGCTCGGCCAGCTTACTTTGCCCTAGCCATTCTAGCTCATTCCAACAAGAAACCGCGCCTAAAAGGTGGCTTCCGGGCGCGGCGGCTTGGGGTTTGGATCGGACCGGATCAACTCACGTCGGCGGCGGGGTGGATTGCGCGGGGGCGGATTCGCCGAGGTCGCGGATGATGCGGGTGGCTTGCCAGGTGGCGGCGAAGCGGTTGCCGGGTTCATCTTTGCGGAAGCGCAGGACGTTGCGGTCCATTTTGCGGAGTAGTTCGCCCACTTCGCGGAATTTCGGGCGGAGGGCGGTGGTGAGGGCTTTGCGGCCCGCGATGGCGGCGGCGGGATTGGCGACGATGGTCTCGAAGTCGGCCGTTTCCTTGGCGAGCAGGGTGGCATCGGCGGGGGTGAGACCGTGCGCGGCGAGCGAAGCGGCATCTTCTGCGAGAGCGGCCGTGAGCGACTGATGCAGGAGCTTGGCACGGCCAATGAGTGGCACATCGCGCAGGGCTTGCCAGCCGGAGAGGGAGAGCGAAACTTTTTCAGCATCTGCCTCGCGATTTTGATCCTCATACCAATCGGCGAGGGCTTCGGAGATTTCGTGGGCGGCGGTTTCGAGTTCTTTTTCCTCGCGCTCTTTAGCAGCGGCGTAGCCGGTGGTGGCGGCTTGTTGCTGGGCGATGAGGGCGGTGAGTTCATTCACCATGGGCACTAGGGTAGCAGCGCGGGTGGTGAAGATGGTGGGGGCCTGGTCTTTCCAAACCACCTCCTGGGAGGGATCGGCGAGCAGGGCGACAATGGCGAGATGCATGTTCTGGCGGTTGGCGAATTCGTTTTTCATGGTTTGTCTAGGTTGGTGTCGATTTTTTAACGGGGCATCAGCATTTTTGAATGATGATGATTAGGGTAAAAATGGCAAATTCTTCTGTCTTGAAAAGTAAATTTTACGGCTGGCACGAGAATCTTTTTGTTTGAGGCGCTTACCAGTTCGTGTGGGTTCCCGACCGATTCGTTTGGATAACCTACCGGGCGGTTTTGGGAGCTTGCCGAGGTGTTTTGGGATCCGACCGGGCCATTTAGGGAGCCGACCGGGCGATTTAGGGAGCTTACCGGGCGATTTGGGGAGCTTACCGGGCGATTTGGGGAGTTTACCGGGCTGTTTGGGGAGCCAACCGGGCAATTTAGAGAACTTACTGGGCGATTTGGGGAGAATGATTGGGTTTGGCATTTTTCTGGAAATGAAGGTGACAGGCTGAAGCCCGCTTGCCGAGACAGGCGGGACGCGCTGTCCTCCGATTTGATCAGTGGGCGTGCGTAAGGTTGGCATTCTCAAGTAGCCAGTTGCTATGCATCGGGATAACTGATAATGGATCAGTGCGCGCCATGAAAACCATTATCCTTTTCTTCACTGCTCTCGCCCTGCCCTTGTTCAGCGCAGAGAAAAGCAAATTAGTGACTCACCTTGAAGCGGGCAAAAAACAAACCATCGTCACCTACGGCACCAGCCTCACCGCTGCGGGCGCGTGGGTGAAACAGATGACCGCAGCGTTAGAGAAAAAATTCCCGCAACAGGCCACTGTCATCAACTCCGGCGGCTCGGGTAAGTGGTCGGATTGGGGCGTGGCCAATCTACAACAACGCGTGATCGACAAAAAACCCGACACCGTCTTCATCGAATTTTCCATCAACGACTGCGTCGAGCGCTTCGAAGGCTCCGTGCCCATCGCGAAAAAAAATCTGGAGACAATGATCGCTGCCATTCTCAAAGCAAATCCGCAGTGTGAGATTATCCTCATGACCATGACCCCGGGCAACGCCCACCCCGCCGGTCATAAATCGTATCGCAAGGACATCGAAAAACATTATGAGATGTATCGCAGCGTCGCCAAGGAACGAAAATTCATTCTCATCGATCACTACCCCAACTGGAAAGCCCTGCAAACCAATGAGCCGGAGCAGTTCAAAACATTCGTGCCCGATAGCATCCACGTCACCCCCGAAGGCTGCGCCAAAATCATCACTCCGAAGATCCTAACGGCACTAGGCCTAACGGGAATCAAAGAGGAGTGATCATCAAAGTCCAAACGTATCTTCTGCAGGAGAAGCGCCGAGGTTGCACTGGGCATCGCCGTTCGCGCTCAAATGCGTGAGGCAATGATAAACGTCCTCTGCATCGGCATCGATCTCTCGCGCGATTTCGCTGGCGGTTTTCGGTGCGGCAGTGAGACGACCCCGCACGCCATTCAAGGTTGCTAGGAATGTTGCTGCGGCTTTTTTCCCTGCCTCCACGCCGGGCTGGTGATACGCATTGATGTTCACTAACGATGCATAAAACGAGACCGCTCGCTCATACAAAGCAATCAATACACCCACTTGGAACGGCGAAACTTCCGGCAAGGAAATGGTGATCGATTTGCGACCCGATTGATACAAAGCACTGCGTGTGCCGCGCAAGTACCCTTGCAGGTAATCCGCGCTCGTATTGCCGGGCTCCACTTCGATCGTATCGCCATCGCGCCCTTTGCGCACTTCGATGAATGTCGCGAAGAAATTCGGCACCCCATCGCGGAGTTGTTGCACGTAGGCATGTTGGTCGGTTGATCCTTTATTGCCATAGACCGCGATGCCTTGGAACACCTGCTTGCCATCGAGATCATGCTCCTTGCCCAGCGATTCCATCACCAACTGTTGCAAGTACTTCGACATTAAACACAACGAATCTTTGTAAGGCAGAACAACCATGTCCTTTTCGCCTTTGCCGTTGCAGCCCGAATACCACGCCAAGGCGAGACGCATCGCCGCGTTATGTTTCACCTCTTGTTTACGAGTTTCCACGTCCATCGCCGCTGCACCAGCGAGCATCGCATCGACATCAATCCCCTGCAACGCCGCAGGCACTAGGCCCACCGTGGATAGCACACTAGTTCTGCCGCCTACCCAATCTTCCATCGGGAAGCGCATGATAAATCCTTGCTCGGTCGCGTACTGGTCGAGCTTCGAGCCTATGCCCGTGATCGCGACCGCATGCTTGCCAAATACCAATCCCGCCGCATCATAAGCGGCCTTCGCTTCGATCATGCCGTTGCGGGTTTCAGGAGTGCCGCCGGATTTCGATATGACCAGCACGAGAGTCGATGCCAAATTACTTTCCCCGATCGACGCCAGTACGCGATCCATGCCATCGGGATCGGTGTTATCGAAGAAATACAGTGGCAGACGAGCGCCGCTACCCAACGCCTCGGAAACAAGCTGTGGTCCCAATGCCGAACCACCAATGCCGATCAGCAACACGCGACGAAATTCTCCACCAGCGGGTGCCTTGATTTCTGCAGAATGAATCTTACGTGCGAAGTCTTTCAATGCCGCCAGCGGTTCGGTGATTTGCGCTTGGATTTCCGACGACGGAGCTAAGGCCGCATTGCGCAACCAATAATGCCCGACCATACGACCCTCATCGGGATTCGCAATCGCGCCGCCCTCCAGTGCCACCATATCGGCAAACGCACGATCAATCTTCGGCTTCATCTGCTCACAGAAATCAGGAGCAATGTCCATGCGCGACGTATCGAGCGAAAAACCAAAAGCAGGGTAACGAAGCAATTCTTGAGAAAAACGATCAAAGGCCATGACAGCGCAGATATACCACCCCACCGCCACCAATCAAAGCGAATTGCGAAAAATTCCGTACTGAATCAACTCACTTCACCGCAGCATCTGCTTGAGCTCGTTTTGGAAGGCGATGATATCCTCTTGGACTGGACGGTAGCCAGCAGTATCAGGATCGAGACCGAGGCGGCCACTTTCATCGACATACCAGAGGGCTTTTTCACCGTCGCTGAAAATGACTTTGCCACTGAACATCATGCCAGGGATGACGATTTCATCCCTACTGACCTTAACACCGCCTAATGCCTCTCCATCGGGATGAGCAATGACGGGTTCTTCTTTTTTCGGCTCTTCTTTGACTTCCTGTTTCAGTGTAATGCCGAGATCGAGAATAAGAAATCGCGTGTCCATGTAAGTGACGCGAATCTGCCATTGTTCGTTCATCTGTTTCTGAATATCGGCCATCGTCGCGCCGTCCTCGGCCCATTGACGGATGGTGTTTTTTTGCTCTTCGCTGAGTTGGCTGGTCTGAAACATCGGACTCATCAAAGCGCACCCGCGACCAATGCCAAGTCTAAAGAGTCCGCAGTCGCCGATTGCATCAAAATCTTTTTCACACGCCGAGCATTCGTCGGTCCGCAGCATCGAGCTCTCGCCACTGCCCCGGTAGGAGATCGCCCATACAAAAGGCTCCGATGGCAGCGCGCACCAGTCGCAAAGTCGGCAGACCTACCGCTGCTGTCATGCGACGCACTTGGCGATTTTTCCCCTCTGTCAAAGTCAACTGCAACCACGATGTGGGGATCGCCGCGCGATAGCGGATCGGCGGCGTGCGAGGAGCCAAGGAAGGTTCTTCCATTAGCCACTGCGCTTGTGCCTTAGCGACGCGATACCCTTGGATCACGAGCGAGCCATTTTGCAAGCGCTCGAGAGCCAAGGCCTCCGGAGCACCTTCAACCTGCGCCCAGTACGTGCGCGGGTGCTCATGACGAGGATGCAACAATCGATCCACCAAGGATTTTTCATCGCTCAACAATAACAAGCCTTCCGAGTCGCGGTCCAACCTACCGATCGCATACACATCCTTCGGCAAATTATAATCCGCCAAGGTGCGGTGCTCTGGCAGCTCGCGGGTGAATTGCGAGAGCACATCGAAGGGCTTGTGAAAGGCGATCAGCACCGCGCGAGTTGTTAGGAATCAGTCGATTCTTTTTTCGGCAACAGCAACGACGCCACTACCGAAATCACCAACGCGCTAAGAACGACACCGAGGGATATATTGACCATGATTTGCTGGAAGTCATGATTGATGTAGCGCTGAAGCCAATGATAAAATCCGGTGTCTGCGGGACCCTTGTGCAATTTCATCAAACCCACCGCAACCAAAGGCAATAGCATTTTCACGCCGATGAAACTGAGAATGAAAGCAAGGCCGTATTTTAACAAATGGAAGCGGTCCGCAAGATCGGCGAGCAAGAAGAAAAATGTGCGCAAGCCAAGGATCGCGAAGATATTCGAAGTATAGACGATGAACTTGTCGGTAGTGATACCAAAGATGGCTGGAATAGAATCGACCGCAAACATCACATCGGAAAGCTCGACCACGATCAATACGAGCAGCAACAAAGTACCGGTGCGCTTGCCGTCCTTGATAATGGTAAACTGACTGCCCTCATAGTGCTTCGAGATGCGGACGAAACGCGTGATGAACGACACCAAGCGACTGTCTTCGGGATTGAAGCCATCATCGCTATTGCCAAACATTTTTACGCCAGTCCAGACAAGGAACGCACCAAAAATATACAGGATCCAATGGAAGCGCTCGACGAGTTCGGCACCCGTAAAGATCATCAACATGCGCATCGCCAATGCTCCCATGATACCCCAGAACAACACGCGGTGTTGGTATTTTTTCGGCACTTTGAAATAACCAAAAATCAGCAAGAACACGAACAAGTTATCGACTGACAGTGAGAGTTCGATGAGATAGCCGGTCAAAAATTCCTTCGCTTTGAAAAAGCCCATCTCCGGCCCATTCGCGTGACTCACTGCCCAATAGACGAAGACATTGAATAACAACGCCAACGAAATCCAAACTGAGCTCCAGATCAATGTCTCGCGTCGTGTAGGTGCGTGCGAGCGGCGGTTCGCAATGCCAAGATCGACAAACAACGCCAGAAAAACGACCACAAAAAAGGTGACCCAACACCAAGCGGGATAATGCACAGTCATAAGAACTCCGCAGCGACTTAACGGGGAATGCGATGATTGGTAAAGAACCAATCCGACAGTGCCTTACGAATCTTCACTTTCGCGGCGCATCTCTTCGAGCGTCTCCGCCACATCAGTAAGAGATTCCCAGAGCGATGTGACGACATAGATCGGTGCATTGACCCTTACGGCCAAGGCGATGCTATCGCTCGGTCGCGCATCCAACTCGACGATTTTCTTCTCCTGTATTTCGTTTTCCACCTGAAAGATCACTCGCGCGAAATACACCTCTTCTTGCATATCGACGATGACCACGCGTTGCAACTGCGCGCCAAACGCTTCCAAAGTCATCAGAAAAAGATCGTGTGTGAGTGGACGTTCAGGCTTTTGCCCCGCTAGCACTGCATTGATTGACACGCCGATGGACGGGTCGATAAAAAATGAGATCACCTTCTCGCCATCGCCCAGAAACACGGCGCACCCCGCTTGTGTTGGCAGGAGTGCGATCGGTTCCACGCGAGTCAAATCAGGCATGACCGTAGCTTAGCAATCACCGACACGCTAGCAAGTCGAAAGCCTGTCACGATTGGATTTGAGAATCGAACAGTTCTTGCCCATGCAAAAAAAAGCCGCACCAGAAGGTGCGGCTGTTGGGAAAAGAAAATCGATTAACGTTTCGAGAACTGGAAGCGTTTACGGGCACCGGGGCGACCTGCTTTTTTACGCTCCTTCATGCGACCGTCGCGTGTGAGCAAGCCGTGGGGCTTGATCAGCTTGCGGATCTCAGGGTTGAGCTGAGTCAGTGCGCGGGAAATGCCGAGGCTGATCGCGCCGACTTGACCGTGGATGCCACCGCCCTTAGCCACGACTTTCACGTCGAACTTGTTGATCAAGTGACCGTGTTGGAAAGGCAACAAAACCGAGTTTTGTAGTGGAATGGTCGGAAGATATTCTTCAAACGTGCGACCGTTGATGATGATTTGACCGGAGCCTTCGGAAAGCCAAACGTGTGCGATGGCGTTTTTGCGGCGGCCGGTGGCGGATGCTGTGGTGATTTCGCTCATGGAATTGATTAGGAGAGAGTGAAAGAAAATCAGGCGATGGTGCGCTCGACGGGTTGTTGTGCGGCGTGCGGATGATCCGCACCGGCGTAAACTTTCAGCTTGGTGTATTGCTGACGACCAAGGCTGCCTTTGGGAAGCATGCCCCAAACGGCGCGCTCAAGCATAAGAACGGGACGACGCTTACGAACCATGCGTGGTGTTTCCACTTTTTTGCCACCGACGAAGCCAGTGAAGCGGGTGTAAATTTTATCATTTTCCTTGGTGCCGCTGAAGCGAACTTGATCGGCATTGATGATCACTACGAAGTCACCGGTATCGATGTGCGTGGTGAAGATCGGCTTGTGCTTGCCACGGAGCAAAACGGCGGCTTCAACAGCTACGGCACCGAGGATCTTGTCCTTGGCGTCGATGATGTGCCATGTGCGTTGCACGTCCTGTGGCTTGGCGGAAAATGTTTTCATACAGACTGAGAGATAGCAATTGGTGTGAATTAGAATCCGCTGCAACCGTCAAGTAGCTGCGGGGGCGCGAAAACTAGAGGTCAGCCCGTGTTGTGTCAATGCAAAATCTCAAATTTCCGGCGATTATTTTATTTTAGGATTGCCAAATGCTTAAAAATCATAAGAATCGTGGTGCGCTAAGGAATAAAGTTTTATGTCCCGTTGCGCCGATTCAAGCAAACACATCTATGGCAAATTTTAATAGACCGGCAGGAAGATCACAGGGCAGATCCGCACGTCCTTCGGGACCCCGTCCTGACGTCGGTCCCAAAATCCGCAAGGGCATCAAAGGCGGCGAAGACAAGGCCGTAGAGGTCGAGGGTACCGTTTCCGCAGTTCTCGCGGGCACCATGTTTAAGGTGAAAATGACCAATGGCCACGAAGTATTGGCCCACATTTCCGGCAAAATGCGCAAACGTTTCATCCGCTTAGTCGTGGGTGATGTCGTGCGCATGGAAATGTCTCCGTATGACACCACGAAAGCACGCATTGTGTTTCGTGTTGGCTGATCTGCGACCCATGTTATTGGGCGGTAAGTTTAGCACATGATTCTCACAAATTCTTAGGCAAAACGTTTCGCCGAACGCGTTTGTATTTTGCTTGCCCCGCAAGACGCATTTCGTGAATCTATCCCCGTATGAAAAAAGCCGCTATTCTCTTCTCGTTCGTTTTTGCCAGTCTCGGCCTCGCCTCAGCCGCCCCTGAATCGATGAAAGCCGTCATCGACGATTCCGCACCAGGCTTTCGCGAACTCACGGCAGCAGATTTTGCCAAGGTCAACAGTGTCGATGATACCTGGTCGTGGAAAGACGGAGTGCTCCATTGCACGGGTAATCCGGTTAGCGTGATGCGCACGGCAAAGGAGTATAAGAATTTTGAAATTTCCTTCGAATGGATGCATGAAAAACCGGCAGGCAACTCCGGCTTCTTTGTCTGGACCACTCCTGCGTCTATCGAGAAACTCACCACTGCGGGTAAACCCGGACTGCCCCAAGGGATCGAGGTGCAGATTCTCGACCTCGGTTATGCGACGCAGGTAAAAGCCTCCGGCAATCCCACGGATTGGTTTACCTGCCACGGCGATGTATTTGCTGTCGGCGTCAAGATGACACCGTTCGCACCGCTTTCGCCGAATGGCAGTCGTAGCTTCCCTCGTAAAAACCTCACCAAGGGACACGGAGAATGGAATCACTACTACGTCCGCGCCATCAACGGCGAAGTCCGCCTCTGGGTAAACGGCGAAGAAGTCGCCGGCGGCAATGGCTGTGATCCCGCCACTGGATACCTCTGCCTCGAAAGTGAAGGCTCACCAATTCAGTTTCGCAAACTCCGCCTCCGCGAGTTGCCGTAAACCATGGAGCGCGGACTTCAGTCCGCTTTTTTGAAAGGAAATGCGGACTGAAGTCCGCGCTCCATAAAGCTTGACACACTCTCGCAAATGCTGTTTTTTCAGCACTATGAAGTTGCGCGCGGTTGTTTTGGGGATCATTGCTTTATTGATCATGATCGTCCGGTAGGCTCTGCCGATGTCTCTTCTAGCGAAGGTGAGAAGACTGCTAGTTTCGCCTCGTCTTTAGGGGACTCAAGAACCAGCAGCATGAGACGAGTGGTCGATCAGAAACAGCTCTCGCAAGAAGATCTGACAAAGCAATTCATCATCGGAGCCGATCAAATCATCGCCGAGAAACGAATTTCTTTTGGTGTGTTAATCATGAATCCGGTCCAAGATCAGATTTCATCATTAGCAGAACAGATGGATCGTCAAACCGTATTGCGACTCTTGGATCACTATCCGCACTGGAATCAAGATGTGTATGTGTGCGGCGTATGCTGTCACCTGCTCCAGCGACTCGCCCAGTTAGCGCCCGAGGAGGCCTTGGCCCTCTATGACAAAAAAATCGGACTGAGCAAAGTCACAGAAATCCTCACACTCAGCGATGAGGAGGAAGAAGAAGATTTGGAAAAAAATGCGAAAGCCATTCCGACCTTGTCTTTCATGGCACTCGCGAGTGGTTATCAAGTCGGCAAACCGGGAAGTCGGAAACTATTTCAAGCGATTAAGGACACCATACCATGGAAGCAAATTACCCGTGCCATGGCCGAAGATGAGGAGGCACTGGTGGGAGAAAGTGGCATGCTTTGTGTCATGCTATTGATCGGGATGCTAGCGGAAGAGTGCAAAGTGCAGCCAGAATTCGCGCTCGCAGAATTACGCGCTCTACCCATCAGTGATGCAATGAAAACCAGTATTTTGAACGATCTTGTCAAAGATGGCGAAATTCCTTTTCGTGCCATGCAAAACGATGTGGATGCCTACTTCACTACAGGCGGCGCTGCCAGTGATGAGCAACAACAACTCGCGATATCATTTGCCGCACGGGTCTTTGGAGAATCTCCCGCTGAAGCCGAGCAATGGCTCACACAGCATAAACTCCCGCTGAAAGAACGATCCGCGCATGAGCTCGACTCTCTACTTGAAGAATGGACCCCTGAAAACGACGCAACTTTCCAGTCATGGACCAAGCAACTCCAAAGCGATCTGCGTGCTCGAATCGCAGCTCAGAAAATGGAGCAACTCTGTGTGACTTTATCTAACCGCAGCCCTGGAGAGCCAAAGATGGAACAAGAATGGCAAATGCTCGATTCTTTGGTTCCCCATGTTTCCTCTGCCCAACTTCTGCCGCTGATCAAGAATGTGGCAAAACGAAACCATGCGGAAGACGACAATGCGTTCCGCGAGTTGCTGCATCATCTCAAAATTCCAGAATCAGAAATTCAGTTACTACTCGAAGAAAAAAATAAAGCTCAGTGAATTAAAATCCATCAGGATAACTGCATGATATTTTGATGCTTGGATGAACGTTTGCGAATTCGAGGCTTCCACTCGGATTGATTTTCGCTAGTCTGCTGATACCATCTAACTACGCATGAAAACCATTGCCTCATTTCGCTTCATTGCTCTCGTACTTATCACCGCCTTAGTATTAGCCTTCTTTCCGCAGACGTCAGTCGCCGCAGATGGACCCATCCCGGGGTGGAAACACACGAGTTCTATTGTGGTCCTCACGACCAAGGATGGCGCGAATTTACCAGTGGGCGTGGTAGTGAAAGAGTTTCCCTTGCTCGTGCGACTGCACCGCGACAGTTTTGATTTTTCACAGGCGAAACCCGATGGCACGGATCTGCGTTTTTATGTAGAGGGCAAATCATTACCCTATCAAATCGAAGAGTGGGATGCCGCGAATGGCAGCGCCAGCGTGTGGGTGCGCGTGCCACTCATCAAGGGCGACGATAGGCTCGAAATCACTCTGTTTTGGGGCAACGCGAACGCGCCTAACATCTCCGACGGTAAGACGGTATTCAATGAATCGAATGGCTACCTCAGCGTCTGGCATTTAGGCGATACAGTGAGTGATGATGTCGGCACGCTGGAGACAAAAGACCAGGGCACGACAATCACGACAGGAGTCGTAGGCAAGGGGCGTGCTTTCACTGCAGGGTCTCACCTTTCCTGTGGCAATCAAATCACCAGTTATCCCACAGGCAATGCTCCGCACACTACGGAAGTCTGGTTTCGCACGCAGAAATCAAACGTCAACCTCATCGGCTGGGGTGTGCAGAAGCAGCAAGGGAAAGTGGTCATGCAGTTTCGCGGACCACCGCACGTCAATCTCGATTGCTGGTTTTCCGATGGCAACGTAAAAAGCAAAGGACTACTCGCCTTCAATGAATGGCACCACGCGGTGTTTGCCTATGAGAGTGGCAATGCCCGCATCTACATCGATGGCGAACTCGCTGGTCAAGCGGGACGCGGCACCCCACTCAAAATCGCCAATCCCGCTAACCTCACGATCGGTGGTTGGTCTGGTGAAAACAATTTCATCGGCGAACTCGATGAAGTTCGCGTGTCAAAAGTGACGCGTTCGGCGGAGTGGGTGAAGCTGCAATACGAAAACCAAAAACCCCTGCAAACACTCGTCGGTCCCGTGATCCGCCCTGAAGGAAAATTTTCTCTCTCGACTAAAACCGCCACCGTGAAAGAAGGCGAACCGATCAAGCTCAGTGTGCAAGCCGATGGGGCGCAGAAATTGTACTGGTACTTGCGCGACAACAAACCCGAGCGCCTTGTTGCCGTGGATCGATTTCACTACGATTATGTCTCTGGGCGGGTCGAAGGTAACACCTCCGTACTCCTGACGGTAAAGGCCGTCTATGCGAATCGGGTCGAAGTGGGGCTCATCAACATTGCCATCAAAAAAGCCATTCCCGATCCGCAGTTCACAGTCACCGCGCCGAAAAGCTGGGACGGGCGCACCCCGATCGAAATCATTCCGCGCATCACCAACTTGACTGCATTACAAAAAGCGGGTGCCAGCGACGTGCAAATCGAATGGCAAGTGGATCCGATCTCCGTCGTCAAGGAAATCAAGCCAGGCAAACTCCGTCTCCTCGGTGCTCGGCAAAGCGGAATAATTCAAATCAACGTGATCCTCAGCAATGGCGGTGCCAAAGTGAAACAATACCTCAGTTTCCCTGTGAAATTGCCCGCTTCATTACCATGGCTTGCCAGAAAACCTGAGCCTAACGAAAAACCAGAGGAGGGACAATTTTACGCACGCGATGACAAAAACGAGGGCACACTGCATTACAACGGTGCGCTAACAGAGAAGGCCGACGAAGTATTTCTCAACATCTTCGCTGACGATCAGCCCTACGCGACTCTCAAGGCGAAACCTGCGAAAGATTTGAGTTACAGCTTCGCCGCTAAACTCAAACCCGGATTCATCAAATACCGTGTGGAATTCGGCACTCGCAGCGGCGGCAAAAATACCGTGCTCAATCAAGTCGGCAATCTCATTTGCGGCGACGCCTTTCTCATCGAAGGACAATCGAATGCCGAAGCGCTCGATCTGAAGGAAGAACGCCCAAAACCACGTGAAACCAGCGAATGGATTCGCACCTTTGGCGGTCCTAAGAACGGCGAGGATGGCGTGGCCTGGGTGAAATCCTACGAGGAAAAAACCCAACAGGCGGGCGGCAAACGTCAGAGTCTCTGGAGCAAGGCCGTGTGGGCCCAGCAGCCGCCAGAATACAACGCGCACATCGGTTGGTGGGGCATGGAATTGGCGAAACGACTCGTCGAAAGCCAGAAGGTTCCCATTTGCATCATCAATGGTGCGCTCGGTGGCACTCGCATCGATCAACACCAGCGCAATCCGGAAAACCCCGCCGACCTCACCACGATTTATGGCAAATGGCTATGGCGTTTGCAGCAGGCAAAGCTCACTCATGGCATCAGGGCGATCCTGTGGCATCAAGGCGAAAACGACCAACCGGCGGATACCCCCACGGGCGATTATGGGTGGGTCAATTACCAATCGTATTTCTGCGAAATGGCGGGTGGTTGGTATCGCGACATGCCAAACGCGCAACGATATTTCCTTTTCCAAATCTGGCCAAATTCCTGCGCCATGGGCGGAGCGGAGGGCAATGGCGACCGCTTGCGCGAACAACAGCGATCACTCACCATGAGCTTTGGGAATATGAGCATCATGTCCACACTCGGCATAAAGCCACCCGGCGGCTGCCATTTCCCGCGCGAGGGCTACGATGAATTTGCCCGACTGATCCAGCCAGTCATCGAACGCGATGTCTACGGCGTGAAGCCCAAACAAGCCGTCACGGCACCGAATCTTGGCGTGGCCATGCTGCAAGGTAACGAAATTGTTCTGGGTTTCGATCAACCCGTGGTCTGGAACGATGCTCTGCTCAGCCAGTTTTATCTCGATGGGGAAAAGGACAAGTTTGCCAGTGGTCGCGTCGAAGGAAACGCGATCACACTCACGCTCAAAGAAGGGGCGCAGGGTAGCACGATTACCTACCTGAAGGAAGCCAATTGGAGCCAAGATATCCTGCTCATGGGCGAAAATGGCATTGCCGCGCTGACCTTCTGCGAAGTTCCCTTCATGGGCCCACCCAAGGAACCGTGAATAGTTGGAGCGCGGACTTCAGCCCGCATTCTTCCTTTTGAGAAATGCGGACTAAAGTCCTCGCTCCATTCTGCCTTCGGCTTTTAGGTATGATTTTGAGAAACCTCGCGGCTGAGAGTTTACTGATTTTCCGAGAGGAACAACTTGGATTCCTTGTAGATTGTTTCCATTTCATCAAAGTACGCGCTTTGTTTAATCCTAGATTTTGACAGGATTTCATAAATGTATGTCAAATCTTGGAGAGAAAGATTTTTTCTTATTACCTGATATTCTGGATGCGCTTTCATCATCAGCAAAGTAGGGGAGTTTTCATTGTAAGTTTTATCATTGATTGTGTTGGCGTAATCAAAAATCCGGTTCAGCGCGATATTGCAATGTATTATATCTTCATGATTGAGCAGGAGGTAAAAGTCTTGCATCGTTATTACAAAAAACCGCATAAAAGGTTTTCTTTGCTCAATGCTAATTGAAAAAAATTGATATTCTTCAGTAAATTCCTGATTTTCTGATTCTGACGAACTTGCTTTTTCTTGGGATTCTACTCTCATTATTACTTTGCTGTCATGTGATTCGGGATGAGGAAAATCGCTAGAGGTCTTGGAGTTGTTTAAATATGGATAAATAACCAGTGTGATAATCACTGCTAGGATCATGCTCACGCCTAAAAGTCGGATTTTTATCGTTTTCATCGTTAGGATTTTTTCGATTTCACTTTTATTTCTTCTTCATTCCTCGAAGCAATTTTTTTAACTGCTTGGTCGTGGATTCGCGGTCGAGTTGACTGGCTGCAATGTTAAGAACGAATTGCTCCCAGGCATCGGCATCCAATGACTCTGTGGGGAGCAGATCGTTTTCGCTGAGAAACACGAGACAGCTTGCGAGTGCGACTCTTTTATTGCCATCGACAAAGGGGTGGTTGCGGCACAAGTAAAATAGATAGGCCGCAGCGATCTCGATGGGATCAGAAAATAATGGCTCGCCCATCATCGTGGCTTGAGGGGCTGCCACGGCTGATTCTAACAATGTTTGATCGCGCATGCCCGCACCACCGCCATGCGCGGCAAGGACTTGTTCGTGGATCGCTTTGACGGATTCCACCGTTAGATGACGAATGGATTTCATCACGATAAACGACGGAACAGTACTGAATTTTTCTGGATCAGTTGTTTCGCTTTTTCAGAGGCTTGGGCCGGTTCGATCACTGGTCGCACCGGGGTGATTACGATTGAACCGCCATCGTGGACGGTGACGGTGACTTCATCGCCCGCCTTGAGATGCGCTAAACCCATCAGAGTGGAATCGAAGATGATACCGTGTGAGTTGCCGATTTTGGAAATGGTCTTTGTCATGCGGTAATACTAGGTTTTACATCTGGAGAAGTCAATGGGCAATTTCAGCGGCGTAGGCCTTCGGCGGGGATTCGCTTGGCATGACTCATCTAAACCATTCGTTTGCCTAATCCCATTTGCCTCTTGTCAAGCCGTCCACTTGCCTCGATAAATCATTCGCATGAGATCCATCATCGTCCGCATTCTGCTCCTCACTGCGCTTTCCCTCCACGTTGGTGCTACGCCGCCCGCGATCTTGGAAAACGCCAAGAAAAGTCCGCTTACCTCTTTTGTCATCGAGCCGAAGCGCGTGGTCTGGAAATCCGAACAAGGCGTCACTCACTCGGAAAACCTGCTCAAGCCCCACAGCGGCCAGGCCGTGCTGGTGGAACCCGTGCCGCCGATGGTGATCAAACCCGGCGGCGCTGTGGTGATTGATTTCGGCGTGGAAATCACTGGTTCGATCGAGCTGTTCACGCCGATGACCAAAGGCAAAGACATGCCTTCCGTGCGCATCCGCTTCGGCGAGTCCGTGGCCGAAACGATGGCGGAGCTGGGCGAACGCGGCGCGCAGAATGACCACGCCTTGCGCGATCAAGTGGTCAAACTCCCGTGGCTCGGCAAAACCACAATTTGCCCCAGCGGCTTCCGCTTTGCCCGTATCGATAATGTGGATCCGAAAATCAACGTCGAGCTCAGCCAAGTCCGCGCGATTCTCACCCTGCGCGATGTTCCTTATATCGGCTCCTTCCAGTGCTCCGATGAGCGGCTCAACAAAATCTGGCAGACTGGCGCCTACACCGTGCACCTCAACATGCAGGAATTTCTCTGGGATGGCATCAAGCGCGACCGACTCGTCTGGCTCGGCGACATGCATCCGGAGGTCAGCGTGATCAACAGCGTCTTCGGCAACAACCCGGTGGTGCCCGCCAGCCTCGACATGACGCGCGATGTCACGCCGGTGACCGCATGGATGAACGGCATCAGTTCCTACTCGATGTGGTGGATCCTCATCCATGAAGAATGGTATCAACATCATGGCAACCTCAATTACCTCAAAGAGCAAAAGCCCTATCTCACCGCATTGCTGAAACGCCTCAGCACCTACGTCGGCCCCGATGGCCGGGAAAAACTCGATGGCATGCGCTTTCTCGACTGGCCGACCTTTGATAACAAAACTGCCGTCCACGAGGGTCTGCAAGCGATGATGACCATGACCATGGAAAGCGGCGCACGGTTGTGCGAAATTCTCGGCGACAAGGAAACGGCCAAGCTCTGCACCGATACCGCAAAACTCCTGCGCACTCATAAACCAGAAGCCAGTGGCCGCAAGTCCCCCGCCGCGCTGCTCTCGCTCGCCGGCTTCCGCGATGCCGCCGATGTCGCCACGGTTCTCAAGAAAGACGGACCGAAAGATCTCAGTACTTTTTACGGCTTCTATGTACTGAATGCTCTCGCCAAATCCGGCGACATCGATACTGGAATCGACTTCATCAGCCAATACTGGGGCGGCATGATCGACTTCGGTGCCACCACTTTTTGGGAGGACTTCGATCTCGCCTGGACGCAGAACGCAGGCAGGATCGATGAACCCGTCGCTCCCGGAAAAAAAGATCTACACGGCGACTTCGGCGCGCATTGTTACATCGGCTTTCGCCACAGCTTCTGCCACGGCTGGGCCGGCGGCCCGACCGCATGGTTGAGTAAAAATGTCTTAGGCGTAGAGCCCGTCGCTCCCGGCTGTGCTAAGGTAAAGATCACCCCCCATCTCGGCCGCCTCACCTGGGCAGAAGGCACTTACCCCACCCCCAAAGGAGCGATCCAATTACGTCATGAAAAACAAGCCGACGGCACCGTCAAATCCACCATCAAACTCCCCGACGGCGTCACTCAAGTGAAATGAGGTAGGCGTATGGAGCAGGGATTTGCAATCCCTGAATCTTTAAGACTTGGCTTGTGAAAACAGGGATTGCAAATCCCTGCTCCTTAGGGTGGGCTGACCAGCACGCCAATTGCCCAAAGAACTCACAAAGAAACTCCATTCATCATGCAACACGTTCTCATCATCCACGAAGTCGCAGACTATGCGGCCTGGAAGCAGGTCTTTGACAATGCCGCAGGAATTCGCAAAGAAGCCGGCGAGCGCTCCTATCAAGTGCTAAACTACGAATCCGATCCAAACAAAATTGTCCACTTCAGCATTTGGACATCGATCGCCGATGCCAAAGCTTTCTTCGAGTCCGAGCGACTGATCGAGATCCGCAAGCAAGCGGGGGTCAAGGCACCGGAATTTATTTATTTGGAACAACTCGAATGCGGCACTCTCTGAGGGGATTGTTGGATTTCACTGACGCCCACACTTTTCAAATAGCCTTTGCCCGTCTTGGCATAGATGGGTTCGGCGGAGAACCGATCTTGGATCGCCAGCGCTCCACCATGACCTCTAGGAAAAGAGGATCATTTGCGAAGGGATGCGCAGGTTTTTCTTTCTTTTGCATGGTGGTAATGTAGCGAAAAATGGCCGAGATGGCAAGGCGGGGATGGAGATTGTTTTTGGGTGGTGCGCAGGAGCGCGAATGAATCCACCATTCATATCCCACAAATCTTGATACGCTGCAGTATGCTTTTGCTCCAACTCGTTTCCTTTGTTGGTAATATAGCCTCTATGGGATGGCTGTGATTCCTATTCTCTTGTATTGCAAAAGTCGTTAGTAGGCGAAAAAATTGCGGGCCTTTTTTCCTACCCTTTCCAGACCGGGCCAATGCTGCCGCCGGGGATGAATTCCGCAGGGTAATTGATGATTTTACAGTCGGCTTTGCCTTTTCTAACGGCGTCCACCCAGCGCACCACGCGGCGGATGACTGGCACGGCATCCCAACTCATTCGTGCAATGGGCGGATAACACCAGGCCAGCGATGCATCGTCCTCGGTGGAAATGAGTGATACTTGCTCCGGCACTTTGATGCCCCGTCTCGCCAGAAACTCCACTGCGGCTATGTAACGGGGCGCTTCATCAACGATCAGCGCGGTGGGTGCAGAACCCCGGAACAATCGTTCAAGCAAGCTAGAAAAACCTCGCGGGGTCTCCTCCCAATCAGGAAGGTTGTAGTCACCCGTGACAACTCCAGCGGCGGCGAGCTCTTCGAGAAACGCGCGCTCGGTTGCTGCTGGGAACCCCACACTGCGAGAGATATTAACAATTCGCCGATGTCCGAGTTTTAGCAATAGTCTTGCAGCAGCGCGATATGCAGGCACTTTATCTGGGCCAGTGCGCGCCAGCTTCAGCCCACCGGTGCGGCCATACAGTGCGAGGCACGGAGTCTGCTGCTCAGTACACCACTCTAACAGGGGGCGGGTGCCAGCCTCTACGATCCACGCGTCAGCCGGAGTCTTCGCCATTATTTTGGCAATGCGCGAAACATCGTGCCGGAGTTCGATCTGAGATTTTTTAAAAAAGAGAACGGTATGGCCCGCCGCTTCCAATGTATGCACAATCTGCGTTAACACGACTGACGCTACTGGATTATCGTCGGTGAGGCGCGCATCGTGGCGTAGAATTGCCACACGCATCGGACGCTGGGATGCTATATTGACACCCATTGTAGTAACCCCACGACTACGGCCTAAACCACGATTCATGAGCACCCCTTCGTTCTCTAATTGCCGTAACGCTGTGCGCAGCGTGTGACGGCTGACATCGAGATCTCGTGCTAAACTAGCAACTCCGGGAAGACTTCCTTCCCAGCGCCCACTCTGCAAGCCCAGGCGGATGTGTTGGGCAGCGAGTTCACTAGTTGACATTCGGTGCAAAGGCTCCACACCGTCACTACCTAGCCAAACTTAGGTCCAGTTGCAACAAATTTAACCGATAGGAATTCAACTAATTGGTGAACTGTGCGGCATATTGCTTCTACAGCGAACCGTTTTCTGTTGATTCCCGCCGCAATAAAGCCAAACCCACGCAGTATTAGACTTACCAAACTAATTCAATGTTAGGGCTAGTTGCAAATAAAATAAATCTATCTTATTTCTGCGAAATTCGTACGCTTTGCCAAGGGTGCGAAAATTCCTTAAAAATATACCAACACACTCTCTGCTATTCTAAATTTCCAGAGCCATACACTGACTAAAAAAACAATAAAACAAACTCCAGTCACCTAGAAAAGTTAGCCTATACCATCATGAAAAACCCCCATCCATTCCATCCGATAAGAGATTATCTGTATCGCCACGCCACAGCCGTGGCGGCGAGCATCCTGCTGGCATTACCCGCCAGCGCGGCCGACGAGCTGAACGTGAGCACCTACCTCGGCTCCCCAAGCGAGTCCCTGTTGGATCCCATCGCCAACCTGATGGCTTTGACACCCGATGCAACCGGCACGAGCACAGCCACAATTGACTTCCACGGTGGCACCTGGGCACTTCCTGGATCGCCCGGTGGCGATAACTTTTCAGTCCTCTGGGAAGGCTGGTTCGATGTGACCAAGGACGGACTAGGCGTTTACACCTTCGGGACTGCCAGCGATGACGGCAGCGTGGTGTATCTGGACCTGAATGACGACGGCGATTTCGCCGATTCCGGCGAACGGATCGTCAATAACAACAGTTTTCAGGGTGATACTGAGGCCACCGGCGAGGTGGATCTCCAGATGAATTCTGTTCGCATGGTCATCGGATATTACCAAGGCGGCGGCGGTTATGACATGCGGGCCGCGTTCAAGAAGGGTGCAGGGCTGGGCTTTGGGGCACTGAACCTCATCAACAGCTCCACGGACTATTTTTTCACTGAAGATCCGTATGCGGCTCTGGCTGTAAAACTGAGCAGCCCTGAGAACTCCGTGGCATTGATGAGTGGCAGCACCCTAACAGCCTCCGCTAATGTGAAGGATCCGGGTGCATTCACCCATACCGTCACCTTCCACGTGACACCTACTAGTCCCTCTGGCCCGACCATAACAATGGTTGACTCAGGTTCACCTTACACAGCTGATTTTCCATCATTGGCCGATGGTACCTATGAAATTTACGCCTCTGTCCTCAACTCTAACGCTCAGACGGCCATCTCCGCTACTCGTACTTTCACGGTGGCTCCTGCGGTCACGACCACCATTGTGTTGGATGCGGCAGGTCCTGCGACGACTTATGGACAGAATGTCACCTTCACTGCTACAGTCGTTCCGGCTCCCACCGGCGGCACGGTGCAGTTCTACCGTGGTTTTAATTTCCTGGGTAGCCCAGTGCCAGTCATTGCCGGTCAGGCAAGCGTCACCACCACCACGCTGGGTGCGACAACTCATGAGATCACCGCGGAATACAGCGGCTTCCAGATTTACGAACCAAGCACCTCCGACCCGATCTCGCAAGTGGTCGGCAAGGCACCATTGACCGTCGCGGCGCTGAACATGCTTCGTCTCCCGAATGCCTCCAACCCGGAGTTTGTTTATTCGCTCGTTGGCTTCCAGAATGGCCAGAACCTCGGCACGTCCGGCGTGACAGGCACCCCGGACCTAAGCACCACGGCGGTCCTAGCGTCGCCCGTCGGAGACTACCCTATTACCAGCGCCGCGGGCACCCTAGCTTCGGACAACTACAATTTCATGACATTTGTCGATGCCATCCTGACCGTCGCCG
Organism: Akkermansia muciniphila; assembly: GCA_945890645.1. Taxonomy (GTDB): domain Bacteria; phylum Verrucomicrobiota; class Verrucomicrobiia; order Verrucomicrobiales; family Akkermansiaceae; genus UBA956. The sequence continues at coordinate 24,970 of CAMDCV010000004.1, read as the reverse complement.
ATGTGGCGGATACCTTCAGCGTCAGTTTCTACAACGACGGCGGTGCCAACGAGTCCCAGATCCAGTCGGGTATGCCTGCCGGTTTCGGCACCTGGTATACGCCCGGCTGGAGCAACTACGGAGTGCCGTTTGGCGTGGGTGATCCAATGCCTCCTGTCGCGCTGACCAGCAACCAAAGCAGTTCGGCGATATTCACCTTGATTGACGCCCGCAATGGTGGGGTGACTACGGAGAATCCTCGCACCACCAATCTGGGGGATGGAAACTACAGCTTGATGGCTTCTCTTGCCCACGGCACCAACGAGATAGAAAATCCAAGCCAGAAGTTCGAGATGCAGGTCACGAATATTCCCTTCGCCACATACGATGTGATCTTCTACATGGGTAGCAGCTTCTGGAATGGAGATCGCACGGGAAAGATCGTGTTCAATGGCGCACCCGAGCGTGCGTTCATCATCGAGGGAGGATCCTATGGCGGCACCTTCACTGAGATGGTCGATGGCACCACCCCGGGGAACTACATCGTTTACACGGGCGTGACGGGATCTTCCTTCACGGCCCAGGTCTATGGCGACGGTTTCAACCACATCGGCCCGACCGGCTTCCAGATCAGGGAAGCCACTCCAGTCATTGCCGGCCCGGTGAACAACGCCATGTCCACGGTGACGGCAACTCCAACTGCGGTTGTTGCCAACGGAGTGTCCGCTTCCACGGTCAAGGTGGCTTTGCGCGACGCCAACGGCGTTCGCGTTTCGAACAAGCAGGTCACGCTGGCAAACACCGGAGGCCTCATTCCGCCGTCCGCACTAACCACAAATGCGCAGGGCGAGGCGAACTTCTCGGTTAGCTCAAGCACCGTGGGAACCGTCGTCTTCACCGCCACCGTCGTCGCGGACAGCCTGACCCTCACCGATACCGCCAGCGTGGAATTCACCGATCCTGAAGCGCCCGTAGCTTTCAACGTCAACTTTCATGCGGGCACACCCGAGACAGGACTCCTCGGAGTGGTCGGAGCACCCGGCGAAACCTGGAACCAGGGAACCACTTCAGTCAACAATCTGACCGACGCCACCGGCACCGTGGCTTCCTCTGTCAACGTCACGGGTTTGCCGAGCGACGGATACACCGTCAACGCGGCTTTGAAGGTCTTCGCTGGAAACCGGAACTTCTTTTCCAAAGCAGCGGATACCACGATCTCCATCACAGGCTTGGTTCCGAACACTGCCTACGATCTCTACATCTACGCACTCAGTCACAATGAAGGAAGTTGGGGGAATTTCACGGACACGGAGCGTGCGGCCGGGGATTTTGTAACCTCGAACACGGTGCTTCGCAGCGCCCCTTCCCAATTTCTCGACAACGGCCTGCCCGGCGTCAATGGCAGTTCCTTCGTGGCCAATGGCAACTACGTGGTTTTCCAGTCGATCGTCTCCAACAACCTGGGCAACATTTCAGTCCTGGCTGATGCCTATGATGGACTCGATGGCAATCCTGCCACGAGCGATGGCGATACCCGTTTGCACCTCAGTGGCCTGCAGATCCGGCCAGCCACGGGGGTGAGCCTGGATTATGCGGCTTGGCGTAGCAGCCGCTATCCAGGTCTCGGCCTGCCGGACGCGGATGACGATGAAGACGGCTTGAGCAACGATTACGAACGCATCTTCGGCATGAATCCGACCGATCCAGCGTCTTCAAGTCCCTATTGGAGCGGATTTGATCCCGCCACCGGTGTACTTGGCTACACTCGCCGCGTCCAGTCTCTCATCAACATGAACTACAAAGTGTGGTATTCCACCGACCTTGCCAATTGGTTCGTGGACAACGCGGCGATACAAACCGTGGAGTCGGTGAGCAACGACGTCGAGTTCATGGGCGTCTCGATCGACCCCCTACTCCTCAGCCAACCCAAGCTCTTTGTCCGCATGGTCGCCACCCCCATCACCGGATACGACCCCGAGCCCTCTTTGGTAAATCTTTGGGGCAGCGGTAATTCCATCACACTGCTGTTTTCTGAACCCATGAACCCATCGTCCGCGGCCAATCCGCTCAATTACGAGGTGCTTCAGACTGGCGGCGGAACCATGGGCATCACCGGAGCCACTCTCAGCAGTGACGGTGGCAGCGTCACCCTTACTCTCGCCTCGGCACTAGGACTCAACACCGGATATACGGTCAACCTCGACCGCTTGACCAGCGCCACCGGTCAGGCGCTTGGCAACAATATCACCCGCCAATTCAAGACCTGGGACGATAACCCGAACGGCATCAAGGTCTTCATTCTCGCCGGTCAGTCGAACATGGTCGGCTTCGGAAACGTGGAGAACGGAAACAGCGGCGCAGGCACCATAGGCAGTTTGCGTTACCTCGCGGTGAACGATGCCTCGTATCCCGATTACAACTACGCCTCGCTTCTCACCAACCCCAGTCAGCCAACAACCAGCGCCTTCAGGACCCGTTCCGATGTGAAGCTATGGTGGCGGGACGGTGGCCCGAATCTGGGCGGCACCGTCAAAAAAGGTGATCTGGGACCGCCCTTCAAAGGAGTCGATATCGACAGGATCGGCCCGGAGTTTGCCTTCGGTCACGTGATCGGCGATTTCTATCCATCGCACAATGTTCTGATCGTAAAAACCGCCTGGGGCGGCAGGTCCCTGGCAGCAGACTACCGTCCCCCCAGTGCGGTTGCCGCCCGTGGTGGACGCGTCGGCGATTTCTTCTCCGCCATGATCGACTACACTCGCGATGCGCTCACCAATCTCGATACCGAATTCCCCGAATGGTCCGGGCAGGGCTACCAGATTGTCGGTATGGGTTGGCACCAGGGATTCAACGACCTCATCAACGAGACATCCGCCGCGGAGTACAAGGACAACCTTCCCGACCTCATCAAGGACGTGAGGTCAGTCTTTGGCAAACCGAACATGCCCTTTGTCATCGCCACGAAGGGCCAGAATCCTGCGGTGGAAACGTCGCCCTACACGGGATACGGACCAGTCGAAAAGGCGCAACTCTGGGTCGCAGGCGTGCCCAAGCCCGCGAATGTTCTGAGCACGGATGCCCGCCCGTTCTGGCGTGATGCCGCGGTATCTCCAATCAATGAAGGCTACCACTGGAATCACAACGCTGAGACCTACTTCCTCCTTGGAAAGTCCCTCGGCGACAATATGGTGGACCTGCTGACCCCGTAATGCCGGTGAAACAGTAAAGAACGATCTTCATCTCAAGGGCACCCCCCAAAAAATGAAAGCGCAATTATGAAAGCACAGCCCTCATGCTCACATTTCAAAGGCTTTACTTTAGTCATTTCAATCTCCCTATTGATGCTACTGACGATCATCGCCGTCGGATTATTGACTTTGTCCAGTGTCTCGCTGCGCGCCTCGAACCAGGGAGCGGCGATGGCGGAAGCTCGGGCCAACGCTCGGTTGGCGCTGATGCTAGCCCTGGGCGATTTGCAGAAATCGCTGGGACCTGACCGCGCAGTCACCGCCAGCTCCGAGATTCTCGCGACATCGGCGGAAGCAGTCGCCAAACCCAACACCACCGGAGTCTGGGAATCTTGGTGGGATTTCAATCCGAACGACGCTCCCGACTACAGCAGTGAGAAAACAAGCCGTTTCCGGCGCTGGTTGGTTTCGAGTGCTGACATGGCAGCTGCCGGGTCACGGGATTTCGTCACCTCCGAGTGGACTGGAAAATCCATCGAACTCGTCGGCAACGGATCACTCGGAGCCAACACCACCAATGCCGGTAAAGTGACCGCCGGACTGGTGCCGGTTTCCGAAAACGGCAGAATCCAAGGTTCGTATGCCTGGCATGTTTCCGATGAATCCGTAAAGGCTCGCATCAATCTCTATCGAGATCCCGGCCAGAACACGACCCTGGCGCAGAAGCGAGCCTTGCTCGCCGGCCACCGCCCTGACCTGTCGGTGATGAAGGGATCCGATGGCAATCTCCTGACCGTCCTACCCACCGATCTCACCCCGACTGAATTTGTCAAGGCCAAGGCCAGCGTCGGCAAAATCATCAATCTCAACCAAGCCGAATTGCTCGACAACGCCAGAGACAAGATCAAGCCGTTCCGCAATGACATCACGCCCTACTCGCTGGGAGTAATGGCCGATGTGCGCGGCGGTGGTCTCAAGCAGGACTTGTCCTCCATGTTCGAAATGGGAAGCGCCACCATCAACACGCTGCCCGCTGAGTTCACTAACAAAAAACTGTATCAATCGACCCATGGAATCACCGGCATTTCCGATCCCTTCTGGAGTTCATTGGCGAGTTACTACAACGCTTTCCGGAGCCTCACCAGTCTTGAAACGAGCCCTAGGTTCACCGTCAAACAAGCGAACATTTCTGCCAATCCCGTGCCTACCGCCTACAATCCGGCGCCTGTCATTGCCAAGGTCGATACCATTTTCAGCCTCCTTGCCAGACCCACCTCTGATGTTTTTTGGATCAACACCAACCCCGAGGTACGAGATTATCATGATTATACTCTCAATCTCATATTCACCCCTGTCGTCACCCTACATAATCCCTACAATGTAAGCATCTCCTTCCATAAAATGGAGGTCAGTTTTGAAAACATACCGGTCGCCTTCAACGTGATGTTCCAAGCGGGTGGTGCCGGGGGATTCGTTTCCCAGAGCGTGGAGCCGGGTAAATTTGAATCCATTAATACCATGAACTATGACTCGGGGCCTGATCACAATGGCAGATCAGATAAGAAATTTGTCATCAATATCGCTAATTGGAGTGATGCCAACCCGATTGCCAACAGCGACGCCGTCACCGGGCCAATTGTCATGAGACCCGGGCAGACACTGGTTTGCGGGCCTATCTTTGACCCGGGCGCTTCGTTTAAGAACGATGCGGGAAGTGGTCACAATACTGTTGCCTACGATTGGGACAACAGGCTAACCAAAGCCATCAAGGCGAAGCCCTCCTTCACACCCGGTCTCGGATTCGAAATGAATGGGTTGACGATCTCCAAAATGCGCAAACCTGGGGGTGTTTTTCCAGGAGGATGGTCGGGGCACGGCTTCATGATGTTGCGAGGACCAGCAAATCCAAAAATCTCAAAGTCAACGGCCACCGACAGGTTCTATATGGAATTCAAAGTGCAAAGACCCAATTCATACAAAGACAATCAATCCTTGCTCAAGAATGACGTGGACCCCACTTTTGCCATTAATGCTAAGCTCCAAGCAACCTCTTCAGGCACACTCGTTTCTTATGCTAAGCTGCAATATGATTACATCGATGACTCAACTCTCAAAAACGTATTTGACGATCGTGTTTACCGCTATCCTCCCACGGGGTCTCTCACTGCGCCAGAGTGCGCCGCTCCGGGGGGCGTTCTCTATGCATCACAAGCTGCATTTGTGCATCAATTCGCCATATTCTCCAACTATTCCCGCACCACGAATGGCGGGGTTTATGAAACCAATTCCCGCACCAAAACTGGGATCAATAGCCCACAGGTGAACCTCCTTAAGGACGGACGCCTAGCGAGCAAGCCCTTTCTTTTTCATAACCCGTCACGCTCGAATTTTACAACCAATCTCGACACGGAAAAGCCGTCGGCACAGGCCTATGAACTCAATTTCCAGCCCTTTCTCAGCAAAGGGGACTTCCAAGATTATATGGATGTGGATGTTACCAACCGCGTTCCGGCCCTCACCGGAAACAAAACCACTTCCGGCATCAAATCCGGTAGCTATCTCGAAATTCCGTCCGGCGCGCTCCAGACGATTGCCGACTTCCGGCGTTCCAACGCCCTCTCCACCTCCTATCTGCCACAGTTCGTCCAGCCTGTGGGCAACTCCCTGCTCCATCCGTTGATGTCTGCAGACAAAGTGGTGGAAACGAATCAGGCCATCACTAGCACCCAACTGCTGGATCATTCAGTGTTGGCCAACCACGCGCTGTATGACCGGTTCTATTTCTCGACTTTCGCCACCAACGGCACCATGAAGCCCGATGCCGTGTTTGAGCAATTCATGAACGGCAGCGCGCCACTGGCGTCGCAGTCCTTTCTGCCCTATCTGCCCGGCGGCAAAACCGCTGCCGAGGCCAAGGCGGAGCTTTTCGCCTCCGGCAAACCGAACGGCAACGCCTACAAGACCGCTGCCGAATTCCAGATGATCCAGGGCCCGTTCAACGTCAACTCGACGAGCGTGCAGGCATGGAAGGCCGCGCTGGCAGCCATGAACAAAAGCGCTGTCACCACCCTCTGGGCACGCACTGCGGTATTGGAAACCAAGAGCGCAATCGGCGTGCCGGTCGCCGCCATGTCGCTGCTCAACGGGGGAGCGAATCCCGGCCCTGCGGTGGATGCTTCGAAAATCGATAACCACAAAACCAACCTCTGGAATGGTTTCCGTGAACTCAATGACTCCGAACTCGAAAAGTTGGCGGTAAAAATCGTGGACGAAGTGCGTGATCGTGGACCGTTCCTTTCGATGTCGGAGTTTGTGAACCGCCAAATCGGTCCGGTAGGTCCGCGCACCCTTCGCGGCGCCTTGGAAGCAGCCATCTCCGAGTCTGAAATCAACGAAAAGAAGGATGCCGTTTCACCCTCTACCTTCCTCGGCCAAGTTCCCATCAACCTCGAAGACCTCGGCAACAACCCCAAGCTATACGACTACAAAACGCCGGAAGCCACCACCGGCAATCCGGCCGCGGGTGCTCCTGGTTGGATCAGCCAAGGCGATCTGCTGCGCATCCTGGAACCGTCGGCCACCGTGCGTGGCGACACCTTTGTCATCCGCACTTATGGCGAGGCGCAAGACGCCAATGGAAAAATCACCGCCCGCGCCCACGCTGAGGCCGTGGTGCAACGCGTCCCGGAATACGTGGACCCGGTGGACCGCCCATCGCTCAATGCCTACAGTGACCCCACTGCCGCCGCGGCGAACAAGACCTTCGGACGCCGCTTCAACATCGCCTCGTTCCGCTGGCTTTCTCCCAACGAAATCTAAATTACATGCTCTATCAGTCATTGCTCTTGTTGTCCTTCATGGTTGGATTATTGAGGGACGTCTGCGCCCAGAACGACACGTTCGCCCCTTCCTTGCAGACCGCCCACCAAACCGATGAATAGAATTCCAATGATGTTCACATTACCCACATTCTCAGCTACTATCGCAAATAACCCAAAAATACTCTGTTGATTATCCTTAAAACCGTTAATGATTCCGACGAGAGAAATCGCCATAATCCGCAACCCAATTCATCCATGAAATCATACACCATCAGACTCCTCAAAACCACCCTGAGGGCCTTGGCACTCGCCTTTTCCATCGCTGAGGTCTGCACGGCTCAGACTATGCCGCCCGATCTCACCGCACAGGACGTGATCGCGGGCATTAACCGTGCCAAAACCTACAACCTCGGCCCCACGGGTTTGCGCGGTTGGATTCACTCGGATACCAGTCAGAACAACGGAGCCACTGGCCGATTGACCCATTCCAGCCGCCAGATCCTCGTCACTGTCGCCAGTTCCCCGGGCAGCGCCGAACTCACGGTGAACGACGTCATCCTCGGGGCCATCGCCGCCAACTCCGGCACGGTGCCTCCCTTCACTTCCGACGCCCGCAAGGCCCTGGGCACCGCCATCACCAATGCGGAGAAAACCGGCGCTGGCACCCTCCGCGTCAAACGCTGGCGCGGACCATTCCCCGGCACCACCGCCGATGTCAACATCGCCATCCCCATCCTCGGCGATTACAACGCCACCGCTCCTTACGGCAACTGCCCGAAATCCACCGCCATCCTCAACCTCACCCGCAATCAGATGGTCGGCGAACTCCTCGCCAACTCGAACTACCTCAACACAGGAAGCGGACACGCCAATGCCATCAACGCGCTCGCCCTCCTCGCCAGCGTGAAGGAAGGCGATCCAAGCTACAGCGATGTGCAGACCCAGCTGCAAAATTACGCCATCTCCCTCTCCAGCCGTATACCCACCTCCGTGTGGGCCACCCAGGATGACGCACCTTGGATATGGGATCCTGCCTATCAGTTGGTTTTCCTTTCCGAGTATTACCTGCTCACCACCGACACCCAGGTCGTCCCGACCATCAATGCCTTCGCCATGTGGCTCGCCGAATTCCAAAGCATTTGGGGCACTTACGGTCACGGCCCAGCGCAACTTTACAAGGACGGCTCGGGACGCCGGGTCTCCGCCGGTTACGGCCCCGTCAATGCCTGCGGCAACATCGCCAACATCGCCATCGTGCTTGGCAAAAAGGCCCTGCTCGCCGCCAGCCAGTCCATCGATCCCAAAATCGAAGCCGCCATCACACGCGCATCCGGCTTCCTCGGCTCCCATGTCAACAAAGGCAGCATCCCCTACGGCGAACACATGCCTTGGCCCGGTCATGACTCGAATGGCAAAAACGCCTCCGCCGCCGTGTTCTTCGGGCTGCAAGCCGACCGCGTGCTCGAGACCGAATATTTTAGCCGCCTCTCGGTTGCCGGCTGGATCGGAGTGGAAACCGGTCATGCCGGACAGGAACTGGGCCTGCTCTGGGCCGCACTCGGTGCCGGCATGGGCGGGGATGCCGCTGCCTCCGGGCATTTCAGGCAACTGCTCTGGCGCTTCGATCTCACCCGCCGAACCAACGGCTCGTTTACCTACGACAGCAATACCGACGATTACTACCAAGGCGGTGCCACCGCAAACGGCACCTATCTGGGGAATTCAGCCCAAAACGATGTCAAAGGCACCGCCATCTACCTGCTCACCTACAGCCTTCCTCTGAAACGCCTTCATATTACCGGAAAACAAGCCCCTCTGGCCTACACGCTCGATGCCGCCAAAGTCGCCAACGCGGTTTCCGCCGCCTCGTTCCGTCTCGATCGCACCGGCCTCACCATCCCCCAGCTTTTCGCCGCCCTCGGCGAATATGATCCCACCGTGAGATATCACGCCGCAGCCGAACTCGCCGACCGTTCCTTAACCAGCACCGACCTCACCAACCTGCGCGCACTCCTCGCCAGCCCGGATGCCAACATCCGCCAGGGCGCCGCCGAGACCCTCGGCATTCGCACGGACGCCACTGCCTTGCCCACCCTCGTCGGCATGCTCAATGGAACAACGCGTGATCCCGACCACTGGGTCCGCCAAAAAGTCGCCGCCGCCATCCGCAACTACCCCGCCAGCAGCGTCAGCACCCATCGCGATGCCTTGCTCAACGCCTTCATCACCCATGCCCCCGCCGATCCGAATCTCATCAATTGGACCGATCCCTTGCAGTTCAGCCACTCCACGCTCGCCGATGTGCTCTTCAACCAACTCGCCGATTCCATAGTCAATGCTCCGAAAACCACCCTCCTCTATCCCGCCGTCCGCGCCGGGCTGAAGTTGCCCACCGGCTACTACCGCACCCCCGTCGCCGCATTCGCCAGAGAACGCCTGGATTTGACCGACCTGCAATCGCTCTACCCGGAACTCGTCGTCGTGGCCTCTTACGACACCCCTGCCGACCGCATGTTCAGCGCCGGCAGTCGTGCCAGCGCACTCGGTTTCATGGCCGAAATGAAAATCACCGAGAGCCTACCTCTCGCCATCTACATCATCGAGACCCACGGCGAATTCGCCAAGGAATATCTCGAGGAAGCACTGCGCACACTCATCTCCCACGGCGATGCCGCCCGCTACACCCTGCCCAGCCTCAGAAACGTCCGCACCGCCTGGAATCAGCGCCTGTGGGACGGCGGACTGCCCCATGCCGATCTTGCGAACACCATCGCATTCCTCGAAAACGCCACCTCCTCCACTCCCACCATCCCCGGAAAATCAGTCGCCAACGCCCAGATCGTCACCACCACCGGCGCGACGTCCGTCATGCTCACCGGTGCCTCGCCACGCGGAACTTTTTCGTTCCTCAACGTCACCCAACCCGCCCACGGCACCCTCATCGGCACCGCCCCCAACTTCACCTACACCCCCAACGGCGGCTTCACCGGCACCGATAAATTCACCTTCCAAACGCAGGACGCCCTCACCACCTCCGACCCCGCCACCATCTCCATCATCGTCGGCACCTCCGGCAGCGGCATCGCGGGCGCGTATTTCGACACCGCCGACTTCACCGGCCCGGCGCTGCCCCGCACCGATCCTCAGATCAACTTCGATTGGGGCACCGGCTCACCCGATCCCTCCATCGGAGTGGACACCTTCAGCACCCGCTGGAGCGGGTACCTGCTCGCCCCCGAAACCGGCACTTACACCTTGTCCGCCCTCACCAGCGACGGTGTCCGCGCTTTTCTCAACGGTGTGCCCATCATCAACAATCTCAACGATCAATCCACCCGCTGGACTGATGGCCAATCCATCTCCCTCACCGCCGGGCAAAAAGTCCCGCTCTTCCTCGAATACTACGAAAACACCGGCTCCGCCGTCGCCAAACTCAAATGGACCGGCCCGTCCTTCGCGGGATTGAACGGCAGCATCATCCCCCAGGCCTACCTCTTTGAAAACAACAGCATCGGCGGCACCGACACCACACCTCCCGTGATCACCGCGTTCAATCCCGCCGACAATGCCACCGGCGTTGCCCATGCCGCCGACCTCATCGCCACCTTCAGCGAAAACATCGTGCGCGGCACCGGCAACATCACCATCAAAAACCTCAGCGACAGCTCCCAAACTGTCATCGCCATCACCGACACCGCCCAAGTCACCATCGCCGGTGCCACCCTCATCATCAATCCCACCGCCCTCCTTTCGGGCAGCAAAAACTTCGCCGTCCACATCGACGCGAGCGCCATCGACGACACCGCTGGCCTCAGCTTCGCCGGCATTGCCGATGACGCGATCTGGAATTTCACCACCACCGCACCCGACACCGCCAAGCCGACCCCCAATCCCATGACCTTCGCGGTGCTACCGCAAACGGCAGGCTCCACCTCCATCACCATGACCGCCGCCACCGCCAGCGATCCCAGCGGCGTGGAATACCGCTTCAACAATCTCACCACCGGAACCAGCGGCCCTTGGCAACACAGCCCCGTTCTCACCGCCACCGGCCTCAACCCATCCACCACCTACACCTTCACCGTCCAGGCGCGCGACAAAAGCATCGCCAACAACACCACCACCGCCTCCGCCTCCGCCAGCGCCAAGACCCTGGCCAGCGGACCGCTCAATCTGATGAGCCTCAACTTTTACGCCGACCGCTTCGGAAATCAGGACCCGAGCACCGTCATGCTCGCATCTGGAGAATCCGCCGGCGTCGGCATCTTCAAAGTCAGCGGCTGGCAAAATTACTACGTCCCGTGGGCACCCAGTGGTCCGCAAGCCACATACACACTCACCAGCAGCACCGGATCCACCGCCAGCATGAGACTCAATGATGTCCGCAACGGCTGGACCTATCGGGATGCGCCTCATACCACGTTCACCGGTGGCGATGGCGATCTGATGGGCTCCCACGCCAACGGCACCGAGGACCCCTACAATCAAACCGAATTGTTCAACATGGATGTCTCAAGCATCCCCTATCCATCCTACGACCTAATCGTATATCTCGGTGCCAACGAAGCGCAACTCGGCGACGGCAAAGGCAAGATCCTGCTCAATGGCGACCCCGAACAGGACTTCACCTTCAAGGCCGGGGAATTCAGCGGCTTTGTCGAAATCACCGATGCCACCACACCGGGCAACTACATCGTCTTCCGGGGACTGACCAGTTCCTCCTTCAATCTCAAGGTCTGGGGCAACGGCTTCAATCACATCGGCCCATCCGGCTTCCAGATCGTCAACTATGGCACACCCGCCGCCGACACCATCCCGCCGCAAATCTCTTCTCTCAGCCCAGCGGACGATGCAACCGCCGTCGCCGTTGGCGCGAACCTCGTGGCCACCTTCAGCGAAAATATCGCCATCGGCACCGGAAACATCACCATCAAGAACCTCACCGCTGGCACACAAACGACCATCGCCGTCACCGACACCACCCAGGTCTCAGTCGCCGGTGCCGTCCTCACGATCAACCCCACGGCAAACCTCGTGGCGGACAAAAACTACGCCATCCAGATCGACGGGACCGCGATCAAGGACCTCGCGAACAATTTCTTCGGCGGCATCGACAACGACACCACCTGGAACTTCGTCGCCACCGCCACCGGCACCATCTCGCGCGAGGTATGGACCGGCATCTCTGGCACCTCCGTTGCAGACATCCCCATGGCGAGTCCACCCAATATCAGCGACACCCTGACGAGCTTCGAGGCACCTACAGACTGGGCGGACGACTACGGCACCCGCATCCGCGGCTACCTCATCGCACCCTCCACCGGAACCTACACCTTCTGGATCGCCTCCGATGATAACAGCGAATTGTGGCTTTCCACCGACAACCAGCCCGCCAACAAGATCAAGATCGCGGAGGTAACCAGTTGGACTTCATCGAGGGAATGGAACACGTTTGCCAGCCAGAAATCGGTGGCGATAAGCTTAGTTGCGGGCACTCGATATTACATCGAGGCCTTGCAGAAAGAAGGGGGTGGTGGCGACAACGTAGCGGTTGGCTGGGCCAAACCCGGCGAACCCACCGCTTCGCCCTCCGAAGTCATTCCCGGAGTGCAACTCTCGCCTTATGAATCACCTCCGGCTCCGCTAACGATCAGCTCTTACAGCCCCGCCGACAACGCCACCGCCGTGGCGATCAGCACGAACCTCGTGGCGACCTTCAGCGCGAACATCGCCATCGGCACTGGCAACATCACCATCAAGAACCTGACTGACACGACGCAAACGACCATCGCCGTCACCGACACCGCACAGGTCTCGATCTCCGGTGCCGTCCTCACGATCAACCCAACGGCAAACCTGTTGAATAACAAGAACTACGCCATCCAGATCGACGGGACCGCGATCAAGGACCTCGCGAACAACAACTTCGCCGGCATCACCGACGACACCACGTGGAACTTCGCAACCCCCGATACCATTGCGCCGACGATCACCAATCGCAATCCCGCCGACAATGCCACCGGCGTAGCCGTGGGAGCGAACATCGTGGCCACCTTCAACGAGCCCATCGTCGCCGGCACCGGTAACATCACGATCAGAAATTTGAGTGCCAATCCGAATACGAATACGAACATCGTAGTCACTAATACCTCGCAAATCACGATCTCCGGTGCAGTCCTCACCATCAACCCCACGGCGGACCTGCTGCCCAACACCGCCTATGCCATCCGCATCGCTGGCACCGCCATCGACGACCTCGCGGGCAACAGCTACGCCGGCATTACCAACAACACCACCTGGAACTTCACCACCGCCGCCGCGCCAGACACCACCGCGCCGACGCCGAACCCGATGACATTTGCATCGCCACCCGCTGCCTCCGGCTCCACCTCGATCAGCATGACCGCCACCACCGCCAGCGACCCCAGCGGCGTGGAATACCGCTTCAACAATGTCACGCTGGCGACCAGCAGCCCTTGGCAGGATAGCACTTCTTATACCGCCACCGGACTCAGCCCCTCAACCCCATACACCTTCACCGTCCAAGCCCGCGACAAGAGCCCGGCCCAGAACGCCACCGCCGCATCCGCGTCCGCCAGCGCGACCACCCAGGCCGATGACGCGCTCGATGCGATGAGCCTCAATATCTACGCTTACGGCCCCTTGAACTCCGCCAACCACAACACCGTCACGCTCGAAGCCGCGGAATCCGCTGGCGTCGCGCCCTACACCATCAGCGGCTGGCAGAATATCGAGGTCCCCTTCGGACTGGACTCGCCCATGGATCCTTTCACGCTCACCAGTAATCTCGGAGGCACCGCCACCCTCACGATCAACGATCTCCGCAACGGTTGGACCTACGATGAAACCCCCAATCCCAATTTCGGCGGCAATGGCGATCTCATGGACGCCCATGCCAACGCCACCGAAGATCCCTACGACGAATCCGCAAAATTCGACATGGTGGTGACGGGCATACCCTATCCAGTTTATGACCTCGTCGTTTACCTCAGCGCCAATGAAGCCCAGTTCGGCGATGGCACGGGCAAGCTCATCCTCAATGGCGGTGCCGTGCAGGATTTCACCCTTCCTCCCGGAAAATTCGCCGGATTTGCCGAAATCACCAATGCCACCACACCCGGAAATTTCATCGTCTTCCGGAAATTGAGAACCCCCACACTCACCCTGAAAGTCTGGGGCAATGGTTTCAATCACATCGGTCCTGCCGGTTTCCAAATCGTCAAGGATACCAGTGGCATTCTCCCACCCGGCCCCGCCAGCAACCCGACCCCACTCAACGCCACCGTGGGCCATCCGTCTCACACGGATTTGAGCTGGACCGCCGGGATCGATGCCATTTCCCGCAATGTTTACTTCGGCACCAATCCATCGCCGGGAGCCAGTGAAATCAAGGGCAATCAAACCGCCACCACCTATGATCCGGGTGCCTTGGCCAATGGCACCTACTACTGGCGCATCGATGAAGTCAACACGGATGGCACGACCACGGGACCAGTTTGGAGCTTCCAGGTCGGCCCGCCCGCCAAGGCCTTCCGCCCGATGCCATGGAACGGCATGAAAGCCGTCGCCACCAATGTGGAAATCCTGAAGTGGGTGGCAGGCGCGTCAGCCCTAGCCAGCTCCCATGACGTGTATTTTGGAACGGACTCCACTCCCGACTCCAGCGAGTTCAAGGGGAATCAGAGCGGCACTTCATACAATCCTGGCCCGCTTATGCCTGCAACCACCTACTACTGGCGCGTCGATCAAGTGAATGCCCAAGGCACCATGACCGGCGATGTATGGAGTTTCACCACACCCAGCAGCAACCCCAACAAGGTGAAAATCTTCATTCTCGTCGGCCAATCAAACATGGTAGGCCACGGTGAAATGGAACCCATCGGCACCCAGGGAACTCTTCAACATACCTTCAACAGCGCTCCTGCGACTTATGCCCACCTCAAGAATGGCAGCAATTGGGCCGTGCGCGATGATGTCTGGATTTATTACAATCGCGATGGTTCGCTTGTCAAAGGCGGGCTTGCTCCTGGTTTCGGTGCCAATGAAAACACCATCGGCCCTGAACTACAGTTCGGCCATTCCATGGGCGCTCACTACGGTCAGAAAGTTCTTTTGATCAAAACCGCATGGGGCGGTAAGAGTCTCCAGACAGACTTCCGCCCTCCAACTGCCGGTTGGAACATCGATGTGCCCGGGAAGGCCGGCGACCAAGGTTTTTACTTCACCGAAATGCTCAAAGAAGTGATCGATGCCACGGCCAACCTGCAAACCCATTTCCCAGGCCACAATCCCGCCGATGGCTTCGAGATCGCCGGATTTGCCTGGCACCAGGGCTTCAATGACCTCATCTCGACGAGTGCTTCCGCCGAATACGAAGCAAACATGGAGAATTTCATCAAGGACCTGCGGTGCGCGGTAGGCGTTCCCCATCTACCCTTTGTGATTGCCACCACCGGCCAGAGTGATCCGATTAGCTACAGCCCGTTGGAGTTGGCGCAGATAAAAATGGAAGACTTTACCAAATACCCCGCATTCAATGGCAATGTCTCAGTGGTCGATGCCAAGCCCTTCTGGATCCCGATAGCATCCTCGCCCGCTGACGAAGGGTACCACTGGAACCGCAATGCCAAGAGCTACTACATGATCGGTGATGCCCTTGCCAGCGAGATGATTGGGCTTCTGCCAGACACCACCCCGCCGAACCCGGACCCGATGACTTTCGCCACGCCTCCCACCGCGCTTGGCCAAACATCCATCACCATGACCGCCACCACCGCCAGCGATCCGAGTGGCGTCGAATATTTCTTCGAATGCACAAGCGGCGGCGGCCACAGCAGCGCATGGCAAGATAGCCCGACCTTCATCGACACTGGTCTCACGGCAGCAACTCAGTATTCCTACCGTGTTCGTGCTCGCGACAAGAGCGCCGCAGAGACCACCACCGCATGGTCAGAGGCAGTCTCTGCCACCACAGCCAATACTCCCTACGGCTCCTGGTCCGGCGGTGCAGCCTTCGACGCCGATACCAATAACGACGGTGTTGAAAACGGCATCGCTTGGTTGCTCGGCGCGACAGACTTTTCTGAAAATGCCCTCGGAAAATTACCAAAGGCCACTCGCAACGGCGCCAACCTGCGCCTCACCTTCCGCTGCCTCAAGTCCACCATGCGCGGTACAACACAATTGAAAGTCCAGTTCAGCACCGACCTCGGCGTTACCGACCCGTGGACGAACCACGAGTCAGAGGTACCCGATGGTGACGCCACCGTCAACGGCGTGGTTTTCGACACCACAGTCGACGGCGACTACATCCAGGTCATCGCCGACATCCCAGCCCCAGGCCCTAGAATTTTTGCCCGTTTGAACGCAGTGAATTTGCCATGAGTCCGTCTGCTACGGTCTCTAAAACAACAGTATCCCGCCCGAATCTGGCAGCGGAGGGATATTTTAGTGGCATCGGCACCACCGACCTGAAGCCGCGTGTGTGATCCTCACCGGCATTAATGGCGCGACTCTGACAGGCCTCATCCCATTCGTCGTCATGGGCAATGCCCTCACCAAAGCCGAAACCACCGACGGCAAGCCCCTGCGCATGGAAACTGTCACGGCAGACGAGAAAGCAGCCGACATTCGCCGTCGTTCGAACGTATCAGTTCACGTGGAGGCCATCGAACTTGATGAAAATTCCGAATGCGGATTTTCTGGAACGGACAGGCAGTGAGAATCTCGGCGAGCGGCTTTGGCGCATGCCGCCCCAGAGCGCGAACACCCTGCACAAGCATGTTCGCTCGGAGGAGTTTTATTTCGTTTTGGAAGGCACGGGGCGTTTGCGCGTGGACGATGAGACGCTGACCGTGCCGAAGTATGGTGGGGTGTGGGTGAGTCAGGAATTGCTGCGCCAGGTATTCAATGATACGGATGCCGAGGTGCTCTGGTTTATCATCGGCGGACCAGAGGAATTGGAGTTTTTGCAAGGTTCGCAGGCAACAGGCATCGACCTCACAAAGTATTACCCCACAGACCCGACGCAATTGCCAAAAGAACTCACAGGTGTACTATGGCCGCCGCAACCGTAACTTCAAGGAAACTCCATTCATCATGCAACACGTTCTCATCATTCACGAAGTCGCAGACTATGCTGCTTGGAAGCAGGTCTTTGACAATGCCACAGGAATTCGCAAAGAAGCCGGCGAGCGCTCCTATCAAGTGCTAAACTACGAATCCGATCCAAACAAAATTGTCCACTTTAGCGTGTGGACATCGATCGCCGATGCCAAAGCTTTCTTCGAGTCCGAGCGACTGATCGAGATCCGCAAGCAAGCGGGGGTCAAGGCACCGGAATTTATCTATTTGGAACAACTCGAATGCGGCACTCTCTGAGGCGATTGTTGGATTTCACTGACGCCTACACTTTTCAAATAACCTTCGCCGGTTTTGGCGTAGATGGGTTCTGCGGAGAACCGATTTTGAATCGCCAGTGCTTCCGCCATGACCTCTAGGAACAGAGGATCATTTGCGAAGGGATTCACTGATTTTTCTTTTTCTTGCATAATGGGAATGTAGCGGAAAAAACGCGGGATGGCAAGGCGGGGGTGAGGGATTGTTTTTTTTGGGGGGGAAAGGGAGCGCGGACTTTAGTCCGCTCTTATCATTCAAACGAAGCGGACTAAAGTCCGCGCTCCATAGAAAAAACCCCGCGCGGCTTTTGGCCGCGTGGGGTTGAGATTGAGGGGCATGGCGCTTGAAAAGGGCCGCCACGATTACATCATGCCGCCCATGCCGTGGTCGTGGTCGTGACCACCGCCGCCAGCTGCAGCTGCTTTTTCTGGTTTCTCGGCGATGAGGCACTCGGTGGTGAGCAACAGGCCAGCGATGGACGCGGCATTTTGCAGGGCACTGCGAGTGACTTTCGTCGGGTCAACCACACCGGAAGCGATGAGGTCTTCGTATTTGTCGGTGGCGACGTTGTAGCCGTAACCTTCTTTGTTGGTCTTGACGTTTTCAACGATCAGCGCGCCTTCGCGGCCAGCGTTGGCAGCAAGCTGACGCAGCGGAGCTTCCACAGCGCGTGCAACGATGCCCATGCCGGTGCGCTCGTCTTCGTTCGAAGCCGCATCGCAGCAATTCGCATCTTGTGCGGCTTTAAGAGCACGGATCAGAGCGGTGCCACCGCCAGGAACGATGCCTTCTTCCACAGCAGCGCGGGTGGCGTGCAGGGCGTCTTCCACGCGAGCTTTTTTCTCTTTCATCTCGGTTTCGGTGGCAGCGCCAACGTTGATGACGGCTACGCCACCAGCGAGTTTGGCAAGGCGCTCTTGGAGCTTCTCACGATCGTAGTCACTGGTGGTGTCTTCGATTTGCTTGCGGATCTGATTCACGCGGCCGGTGATAGCTTCGCTGGAACCCGCACCTTCGATGATGGTGGTAGCGTCTTTCGAGATGGTCACGCGCTTGGCTTGGCCTAGGTCGCTGAGTTCCACGCTCTCAAGTTTGATGCCGAGGTCTTCGGTGATGACTTTGCCGCCGGTGAGGACAGCGAGGTCTTCGAGCATCGCTTTGCGGCGATCGCCAAAGCCAGGAGCTTTGACAGCAGCCACGTGCAGGATGCCGCGGAGTTTGTTCACCACGAGAGTGGCAAGAGCCTCGCCCTCGACGTCTTCGGCGATGATAACGAATGGACGACCGGTCTTAGCAACTTTCTCCAAGAGAGGCAGCATGTCTTTCAACGACGAAACTTTTTTCTCGTTGATGAGGATCAGTGCGTTGTCGAGCACAGCTTCCATGCCTTCTGCGTCGGTGACGAAGTAAGGGCTGAGGTAGCCTTTGTCGAACTGCATGCCTTCCACGACGTCGAGTGTGGTTTCGATGCCTTTGGCTTCTTCCACGGTGATGGTGCCGTCTTTACCGACTTTGTCCATGGCTTCGGCGATGATGTTGCCGATCTCGGTGTCCCAGTTGGCGGAAACTGTGGCAACCTGAGCGATTTCCTTGGTGTCGGACACCGTTTTGGAAAGCACTTTCAGTTGAGCGACGATCGCTTCGGTGGCCTTCATGATTCCGCGTTGCAGGGAGATCGGGTTGGCACCAGCGGTTACGTTGCGCAGACCTTCTTTGTAGATGGCTTCGGCAAGTACGGTGGCCGTAGTAGTTCCGTCACCGGCGATGTCGCTGGTTTTGCTGGAAACTTCGCGGATGAGCTGGGCACCCATGTTTTCATAAGGGCACTCGAGTTCAATTTCTTTCGCTACCGAAACACCGTCTTTGGTGATGGTTGGCGAACCAAATTTTTTGTCGAGGATGACATTGCGACCAGCTGGGCCGAGGGTGGCTTTCACAGCACGGGCCAATTTTTCCACTCCGCGGAGGAGGGCTTGGCGTGCGGCTTCGTCGAATTGCAATTGTTTAGCGGGCATAGTAGTATAGTTGTAAGTGTGTAGTGATCAGTGATCAGTATTTTTGATTGAAATTAGCCGACGATACCGAGGATGTCGGATTCGGAGACGATGAGGTGCTCTTCGCCATTCACTTTGACTTCGGTGCCGCCGTATTTGGAGATGAGCACTTTGTCGTTCACCTTGACGGTGAATTCAATGAGTTTGCCGTTGTCGTCGCGACCGCCAGTGCCTACGGAAATCACAAGTGCTTCTTGTGGTTTTTCCTTAGCGCTGTCTGGAAGAACGATGCCGCCTGCGGAGACGCCATCTGCTTCGATGCGTTTTACGAGAACGCGTTGACCGAGTGGTTTGATGTTAGCCATAATGTGTATTGTGTGTGTGGTTGTTTGTTGGTGAGACAAGCCGGTTTGACTTGAAATTTGTATTAGTGATGAGTGGAAAGTGAGCAGTGATCAGTGTGGGATGATTAATCAACAACTTCGGCATCCACAACTTTGCCTTTGGCCTTGCGGGGCTCGTCGGCGTTGCCTTCGCTGGCGGGTTCCACGTCGGGTGGAGCTCCAGCTCCGCCCATTTGTTGGGCGGCGTTGTAGAGCTCGGTCATGGTTTTTTCGAGGTCGGTGGTAGCGGATTTGATGGTGTCGAGATTGTCGGACTTGAGTGCTTCACGCACGATCATGACTTTGCCCTGAAGATCGGCCTTGAGTTCTGCGGGTGCTTTGTCACCCAATTCTTCAAGTTGTTTCTCGACCTGGAAGGCAAGGTTTTCGGCCTTGTTCTTGGTATCGACGGCTTCGACGCGCTTGCGGTCTTCCTCGGCGTGGGCCTCGGCTTCTTGCTTGGCGCGCTCGATCTCGTCTTTGCTGAGACCGGACGATCCTTGAATGGAGATTTTTTGCTCCTTGCCGGATTGTTTGTCCTTCGCCGAAACGTGCAGGATGCCGTTCGCATCGATGTCGAAGGTTACTTCGATCTGTGGCTCACCGCGACGGGCGCTGGCGATGCCATCGAGACGGAAGTTTCCTAACAATTTGTTGTCGGAGAACATCGGGCGCTCGCCTTGGCAAATGCGGATGTCCACAGCCGGTTGATTGTCGGAAGCAGTGGAGAAAATCTGCGACTTCTTCGCGGGGATGGTGGTATTGCGCTCGATCATGCCAGTGGCACGGGAACCTTCGGTTTCGATGGAGAGCGTGAGCGGGGTGACATCGAGAAGAAGAACGTCTTTCACATCGCCGCGCAGCACGCCGCCCTGGATGGCCGCGCCGATAGCGACGACTTCATCCGGGTTCACACCTTTGTGCGGCTCTTTGCCACCGAGTTCGCGAGCGGTTTCGATGACTTTCGGCATGCGGGTCATGCCGCCAACGAGAACGAGCTCGTCGATTTTCGAGAGGTCGATGCCGGCTTCCTTGATACAATCGCGGACGGGCTTCTTGGTGCGCTCAAAGAGGCTGTCGGTCAGTTGCTCCAACTTTGATCGAGTGAGCGTAAGCTGAATGTGTTTGGGGCCCGTGGCATCGGCGGTGATGAAGGGCAGGTTGATGTCGTAGGACTGGCTGGAAGAAAGAGCGATTTTGGCTTTTTCCGCCTCTTCTTTGATCCGTTGCAGGGCATCGGGCTGACCGGATAGGTCAATGCCTTGGTCTTTTTTGAACTCACCGACGATGTATTGGATAATCGCGTTGTCCCAGTCATCACCGCCGAGTTGGGTATCGCCATTGGTGGCGAGCACTTCGAAGACGCCGTCGCCGATTTCCAGTACGGAGATATCAAAGGTGCCACCGCCGAGGTCATAGACAGCGATTTTTTCATCGGCTTTTTTGTCAAGCCCGTAGGCGAGTGAGGCGGCGGTTGGTTCATTGATGATACGCAGCACTTTCAGTCCGGCGATTTCACCGGCAGCTTTGGTGGCGTTGCGTTGAGAGTCGTTAAAGTAAGCGGGCACCGTGATTACGGCTTCCGTGATGGTTTCGCCGAGTTTCGCTTCTGCATCGGCTTTGAGTTTGCCGAGCACCATCGCGGCAATTTCTTGAGGCGAGTAAGTTTTGGTTTCGCCGCCGGCTTCCACTTGGATGTGGGCGTCGCCATTGGCGGCTGCTACGATTTTGTAGGGCATGCGTTTGTCAGCTTCGGTCAGCTCGCTGAACTTGCGGCCAATGAGACGCTTGGCCGAGTAGACGGTGTTTTTGGGATTGGTGACAGCCTGACGTTTCGCGGCTTGGCCGACGATGCGTTCGCCGGATTTGGTGAAAGCCACCACCGATGGAGTGGTGCGTGCGCCTTCCGAATTTTCCAAGACGACAGGTTCGCCGCCTTCCATGACGGACATACAGGAGTTGGTGGTGCCGAGGTCGATTCCAAGTATTTTAGACATAATATTTCAGTGGTAAGTGGTGGTTGGTGTGACCCTCGCGGGTCGGTTGAACACATTCTTCTTGGCAAGCAACGTGCCAGACTTGGCATGTTGTAAAAACGTTCATTTACCAATAGTTTTTGCGTGATCCACAAGTTGCGCGGCTAAGCATCGTGACAGTTTGTCGCGCCATAGTGTCACAGTGCTGGACAAATTGGCGCAAAATTTTAAGAACATCTTCACACTGCCAGACCGACAAAAAAAATGTCGAAAAGGATTGCCAAGCAAAAGAAATTTCTTCTTACTCCGCGCCCCACCAACAATCAGGGCAGATGTCAGAGTGGTCGAATGAGCACGCTTGGAAAGCGTGTGTAGCAGCAATGTTACCGAGGGTTCGAATCCCTCTCTGTCCGCCATCCATTTCATCAGGACCGATTTTGCGTCTTTATTCGTAATCATGGGCTTTGTTGTGCTTCTGGTTTTTGCTTGTTTCGCATGGTGATGCGTAGTGATACGGGTAAATGTTGGAAATCCGTTGGAAATCCGGGCTTTTTCTGTCGCGGATGCAGCATTTGAACTCCGGCTCTGTCACTGGATCTAACATCATTCTGGTAGAATCTGGCAGGGTGCCTGCCGATTTCAAGATCCGAGTGCGGCGTATTTTTCCCATGATGGAGAAAAACTTTCCTGTTTTGCGCTAGGCATACGCAGGAAGTTTGCGTAGAGTGAAATCGCAAAGCATGAGTCTCGTAAAATCAAAACAACGCGTCGCTGAACTTGGGGAACTCTCTAGCCACGAGTGGAGGATGAATGGATTAAATTAATTTCAATAGATTCTCACAATGCCCACTCCAGACTCAGTCCATAAGCTTTGCGAAACCTTCGCCGAACACCGCGAACATTTCAGGTCGGGAAATTACAACGAATTTCAGCTCCGCAAACAGTTCCTTGATCCGCTTTTCGAAGCACTTGGCTGGGACATGGCGAACTCTCAAGGTCTCGCACCGCAGTACCGAGATGTCATCCATGAAGATGCCATTAAGATCGGTCCGCATGTGAAGGCTCCTGACTATGCCTTCACTCTGCATGGGCAGCGGAAATTTTTCCTCGAGGCGAAAAAGCCCTCGGTAAATATCAAGACGGATGTCGCCCCCGCGTATCAACTACGCCGTTATGCGTGGTCCGCAAAGCTACCGCTTTCCATTCTCTCCGATTTCGAGGAATTCGCGATCTACGATACCCGCATCAAACCCGCCCCCGGAGACCCTCCATCGAAGGCACGCATTTTCTATTGCACCTTCGATCAATACGCCGATAAGTGGGACGAAATCTCATCCATTTTCGCCCGCGACTCGATTCTCAAAGGCTCGTTCGATAAGTTTGCCGACTCCGCCAAAAAGAAAAAAGGCACTGCCGAGGTTGACACGGCATTTCTGGAGGAAATTGAACGCTGGCGAGAGCTTCTCGCCAGGAATTTCGCCCTGCGCAATCCTTCCTTGACCGCCCGCGATCTGAATTTCGCCGTGCAGAAAACGATCGACCGCATTGTGTTCTTGCGCATCTGCGAGGATCGGGGCACGGAGGACTACGGCCGCCTTCGCACCATCGCTAGCGGCACGCAGACCTATCCGCGCTTGCTAGAGCTCTTCCGTGCTGCCGATGCGCGCTATAACTCCGGATTATTCCATTTCTCCAAGGAAAAAGACCAAGCCGAGCAGCCCGATACTCTCACGCCGCACCTCGTGCTCGATGATAAGGTGCTCAAGGACATCATCGCCCACCTCTATTATCCCGATAGCCCCTACGAATTTTCCGTCTTGCCCGCTGATATTCTCGGATCGGTGTATGAACGATTTCTCGGCAAGACCATACGTCTCACCGAAGGACATCAGGCGAAGATCGAGGAAAAACC
Source organism: Akkermansia muciniphila (assembly GCA_945890645.1). Taxonomy (GTDB): domain Bacteria; phylum Verrucomicrobiota; class Verrucomicrobiia; order Verrucomicrobiales; family Akkermansiaceae; genus UBA956. The sequence goes on along the minus strand of CAMDCV010000004.1, from coordinate 1,298 downwards.
GGAAGTGCGTAAGGCGGGAGGCGTTTATTACACCCCCTCCTACATCGTCGATTACATTGTCGAAAACACCCTCGGCAAGCAGCTCAATCCTGAGAATCCCATTCCCATCGCCGATGCGGCAAAACTCAAAGTCGTCGATCCCGCTTGCGGCTCCGGCTCCTTCCTCATCGTGGCTTATCAATACCTGCTCGATTGGCATCGCGATCGCTACGCGGAAAATCCGGAAAAATGGAGCAAGGGCAAAAATCCGCCGTTGTATCCAGCCAAAGGCGGTGAATGGCGACTCACCACCGCTGAGAAAAAGCGCATTCTGGTCAATAACATCCACGGCGTGGACATCGATGCCGCCGCTGTGGAAGTCACCAAACTTTCTCTTCTCCTCAAAGTCCTCGAAGGCGAAACCGGCGAGATCGCCCAGCGCGACTTCCTCAAAGAGCGAGAACGCATTCTGCCCGACCTCGCCAACAACATCAAATGCGGTAACTCCCTCATTGGTCCCGATTTCTACGATCAGCCCGAGATGGACCTGCTGGATGACGAGGCGCGATTCCGGGTCAATGTCTTCGATTGGGAGTCAGCATTTCCTGAGGTGTTCAAGCAAGGTGGATTCGATTCTGTAATCGGAAATCCGCCGTATGTTCAGCTATCGATGGATGAGTTCAAGGATGATACCGTTACTGCATATCTTAAAAGAGCATTTTCACTTTCAGGTGGACGGGCAAATACATTTGCTTTTTTCTTCGAACAATCGCGAAAGATCGCCGCGCCGAGGGGAATGGTATCATTCATAGTGCCAAATACACTTTTGACGCAGGAAGGATATGAAGAGCTTCGGAAACGCTTTGTATATGAAACTAGTATTCGAAAATTGATTCAGTCAAAAGGGCAGATCTTCATAGGTGCCGTAGTTGAAACTGTCATCTTGGTATTTGGTAACAAATTCTCACCAAACTGCTCGCTTGAATTTGGCTGGATAAGCCCAGACGGTTCAATCGAAGAGCAGGCCAAGGTTCAACAAACTGAATTTCTGAAAAACTACAAGTGCTCTTTTGCTGCTCCGGCAGATGAAGGACTATCACGTGTGAAATTACGCATGGAGGCTGCCGCATGCCAAATGGGTGATTTATTAAACTTCAATCAGGCCATCGCCTCTCAGGTTCAAGAGCGAAGTGCAACAGAATGATATTTAGTTAAAAAGCTCTTCAGGAGTCTTGTATCCATAGCGTTTCCTGGGTCGGGTGTTTAATTTTTGGGCGATGCGATCACACTTAGCCTGAGTCAGATTGTTCAGGCACATG